>DAOUAE010000100.1:0-6667 GCA_034433795.1 Chloroflexota bacterium | reverse complement strand
GGCGGCTGGAGGGTGAGACAGCTCTGGTTGTTCGCCGGGTTGCCGTCGATGCTCGACGGCAGACTGGCGCAGTTGGTGAAGGGCTGCCGGTAGCCGGTCGGTCCGAAGTAGACGCTGAAGGTGAAGGTCTGGCTCTGCCCCGGTCCCAGGGTGACGGAGGGCGCCGAGCAGACCACCGCCGTCCCCGAGAAGGTGCAGGCGGGCCCGGAGGTGCTGCCGCCGCCCGCCAGGAGCGTCGCCCAGGGAGGAGTGGTCTGGTCGGAGACGGTGAGCGCGCCGCTGTAGGGGCCCGTGCCGGTGTTGGTCACGGTGATGGTGAACGCACAGGTGTAGGGCCAGTTGCACTGCCCCGTCTTCTGCACTGCCAGGTCGGCGGCCCCCGCCGGCGTTGGGATGCCGGTCGGCGCGGCCCCGGTGAGCGTCACGGTGACACAGGACTGGTTGTTGGCGGCGTTGGTGTCTGGCGGGAAGACCAGCGCGGCGCAGTTCTGAAACGGTGTCGTGCTGCCCAGCTGCACCGTGATAGTTAGCGTGTAGGTCGCGCCGGCGGCGAGGGTGAGCGGGTAATGGGGAGCGCAGGTGATCGTCTGGCCGCTCACGGTGCAGAGCGTGCCCCCGGCTCCCCCGAAGGCGGTGAGGGTGAAGGGAATCGCAGGGGAGATCGTATCCTGCACGTTCGGGCTCCCGTTGAAGGTGCCCGGGCCGTTGTTGGTCACGACGATGGTGAACGTGCACTTCTGGGTGGCCGGGTCGCACTGGGCCGTCTTCTGAATGGCCATATCAAAGGCGCCGGTCGCGCCGCTGGCCGTGGGCGTCGGCGGGGGCGCTGCGGTCGGCGTCGCCGTCCGGGTCGGGGTGCTGGTGCTGACCGTGGTCGCTGGGGTCGGGGTGCTGGTCGGCGCCGCCGGGACGGTCGGCGTGGCGGTGCTGGTCGGCGCCACCGCGGCCGTCGGGGTGGCGGTCGCGGCCGCCACAGCCGTCGGGGTGGCGGTGCCGGTCGGACTGGGGATGGCGGTCCCCGTGAGGGTCGGCACCGGCGTGACCGTGGGCGTCGTTCCCGCCGGCGTGGCCGTGAGGGTCGGCGTCAGTCCGTCGATGGGCCCGGGGCCGGGAGCCTTGACTGTGGCCGGCACCGCCCCCGCGGCCCCGGGGCCGCAGGCGGCCAGCAGTCCCATGGCCACGAGAAGCAGGGCCAGCCCCCACCAGAGACCGTTTCGCGGTGTCATCCGTTGTAACCTCCCTGGGTGTTATTGTGAAGCGGGGTACCGCGAGGGCTCGTCTTCTCGCCCGACCGGCTCACACCGGCGGGGCTCACAGGGCAGCGGGGCCAGATGCTCCGGGGGAATCGCCGGGTCGCCGTCTTCCGGCGACCGGCCGCCGGGCTCTCCGGCGGGAAGCGAAGTCCGCCATTAAAAAGACTTGCAAAGAATATCTGCGGAAAACCCGCGGATCAATAGCCTTTCCTGGCTATCTGAGAGGCGCGAGGAGAGGAGTCGGAGCGCCGGCCTCGCGCAAGATCTTTTGGCGAGGCCCCTCGCCCTTCCAGAGGGTGGAGGATGTATAATCTAGTGGTAAGGTGGCGAGCGAGGAGCGCGGGCGTGCAGATCGAGCATCTTCTGGCCTGGCGAGCGGCCCGACAGTGGGAGAAGGCGCGGCTGGAGGCCGACCCGCGCCTGGCCACCGACCCCGCTCTCCAGCGGCGCCTGCAGTGGATCGAGTTCGAACTGGAGCTGCTGGAGCAGCGCATCCGCGAGACGGCCGGGGCCGAGGAGTGATCTGGCCGGAGAGCGAGCGCTGGCCCGGGCTTCCGTCCTGAGCCACCGGCGCCGTCAGAGCCACCTCAAGCCGGTTCTTTTTCCCAGGACCGATGGGAGTTGTCAACGACCGTCGGCTAAAGCCGACGGCTTGCCGTGGCGAGACGGTCCGTCAGAGGGACATCCCACCCGACAAGAGAGAGCGCAGGGTGGTAATTGGCAGTCGCTCCAGGCCGGAGGACTTTGGCCCGGGCGGCGTGGTTGCACGCCGCCACCTGGTCGGCGTGGTCGGAGAAGCCACACGACTGGCAGACAAACTCCGCCTGGGACCTCCTGTTTCGCTTTTTGCAGTGCCCGCAGAGGGGGCGCGTCCTGGACGTGTTCCTCGGGTCCACCCAGAGCGCCTGCACCCCCCGTAAGAGTGGCCTTGTCGGGGAGCGTAAGGTCGCAATTGGCATTCGCTCAGGGGAGCGTAAGGTTTCGATTGGCGTTCGCTCTAGGCGATAGAAGAGCGGAGTTGGGCGTAGGGCCAGGCGTGGTGGAGCAGTCTCCGTCCCTTTTGAACCGTTGTCCGGCGGCGGAGTCCCGTGAGGTCTTCCAGGGCCAGCGCCGCGCGGTGCCTTCGGGCCTTCTCCACCAAACGCCCTCCGCCAAACGCCGGGCAATCGTGTGATGCGTGGTGCGGGTGGAAGTTCCGCTCCTTGCGGGAAAGCTTCCTCAGGTGCCGCCGGGCGGACTGGGGAGGCGTCTCCGGAGCCGGGCGTAGCGCAGACGGGGCCGTTCCAGCGCTTCGCCGGCGAAGCGCTCTCCGGTGCTGTCCATGGCCAGGTTGGCCTGCCCGAGGTCCACGCCCAGCACGCCCTCAGGCTCTAGGGCTTCGGGGTCGTCCACCGCGCAGACCACCGCCAGGGAAAACTTCCCCTTGCGCACGAAGAGCCAGGAGGTCACCTCCCTGACCGGGCGTTGCAGAAGGCGACGCTGTGGCTCGCCGGCGGCGAAAGGAACCGTGAGACGGCCCTGGAGGGTGGAGAGAAACAATACGCCTCTCCGGCTTGATGGTGAGGATGCGGCGGTCGGAGCGGATCGCGCCGAGCTCCGTGACGGTGTGGAGACTCTCCCGTCGCCCCTTGCAGCCGTCCACCACCTTGCTGATCACGTGGACGGCGAGCTGGGCGGGAAGGCCAAAGCGCTCCCGTACCTCCCTGTAGACGAGGGTGTGGAGGGCCTTCCGGCCAGAAGCCTTCTGTTCCCAGGCCACCTGGGAGGCGTAGGTACAGGCGGCATTCACCGCCCGGATGGTATCCATCAGAGCCCGGGCCTGGGCCTCGTCCGGGAGGAGCGGGACCACCGCCGTCAGGCGCATAGTTCTCGACCCGTTGAGGGTTCTATCGCAAAAGGGAAGGGAGGCGTCACGGGCGGCATTCCTCTGCCGGCGAAAGCCGACAGTCTCCTGCGCCCGTTTTTTCTCTAAGGGCTCAGTCCTCGCCTCTCCTGCCTGGAGGACCAGACGCCCCCCATCTGGAGGCCGGCCGCCTGCGCCTCTCCAGCCGGGACTTCCATGGCCGCCCGGGCGTGAAAACCTCCCCGGGCCAGGCGACCGGGCAGAACGGTTCACGCCGACCGACCGAAGGTTTGCGGCACCCTCTCTCCGCCGCCTCTTGCCCATTTCTGCACCTCTCTCCGGCCACACCCTCCGCACGAATCTGCCTCCATTGGCAACCACCCTCCCCTGTGCCGCGCGCCGCCCACCCCAGACCGTCCAGGCGTCCGCGCTCACCGACGGTCGGCTTCCCCGGCCTCATTCCGTTTCGCCTCGTGACCGGGACGCCTTTCGGCCCTCTCCTGCCCCAGGAGGCCACACGCACGGCGACGCGCCTCCCCGGGGGCGAAATGGGAATTCCTCACTCCGAGAGGCGCTGGCGCAGACCTGTGCGCGTCTGTCTCTGGCCCGCGGCTTTTCGCGGGTCTGCGGGGAGGGGTGGAGACGGGAACAGGTGTCGGGGAACGCACGGGAGGGAGTGGCCGTCGCCTCCGGTCAGCGCGCGCCGGCGGGCCGGCCGCCCGGGCCGCGGGAGCCCGTGCCTCCGTCCGGTGGGCGGGGGAGCACAGTCTCGGCCGTGGCACCGCCTGTGAGGCAGTCCACCGGACTGTCTCACCGGTGTCCCCCCGTGCCACCCGGGCCAGCGGGACCACCCGCACGGCGGAAATCCCGCCCCGCCAGACACGGCGCTGCTCCGGCCCCACGGAGACCTCATCCCCGTTGATTTCTCCAGAGCCACAGTGTGACCGCCATCGAGCGCAATGGGCAGCTCCTCGGCCCCGTGGAGGTCCTCAAGCCCAGGGGAGGTGTCCCGGTCGACATCGACCTGAACGAGATCACCGCCCTGGGCGCGGTGGACGCCAAACGTGCAGCCCGCACGGCAGAGCGCACGGACACGAGAAGCGTCCGCCGCGTGCGCAAACAGCCTGGCCGCCGGCAACACAACCGCACCCCCACCTTCGCCCAGCAGACGGCCGTCATTCCCCTCTGCTGGACGTCTCCCACCGCGCTCCTCGTCTGCGCGGATCGGCGCGGCCTTTGCCCGCCCACCTGGGCGAGCATCCGGGGGAAAGCCTGGCGACAGCCGCTCAGTCTCTGGCCATGGCGGGCAATCCGCACGGTCGTCGAGCACCAAGCGCCGCGTCTGGGAGTTCCGGTCACCTCGGTGGACCAGCAGACTACCTGCCGGCTCTGCAGGCGGTGCGGCACAGACGGGGTGCGGAAGCGCCACCGCGTCTCAACGGCCAGACGCCGTTCCGCAAAACATAGTCGTTTGTTTCACCGACTTATGTTCTGCTTCCTGCTTCACCGACCGGGTGCTCGTAGACCAGGACGGTCCGAGACCGTCCTGGTCCGCCGCAGAGCCGATCTCCACAGGCGTCACTTCCCGGGGAACTCCCGGTAGGGCCGTTGAGGGTGGCCAGCCCGTAGTGTTCCAGATTCCGTGCGGAATTCAGGTCCCGATCCAGCTCCAGCCCGCACGCCGCGCAGCGGAAGACCCGGCAGGACAGCGGAAGCCGCGGCCCCACCCACCCGCACGCCGAGCACATCCGGGTTGACGGAAAGCTCCGGGGCGCAACGATAAGCCGGGCCCCATACCAGCTGGCTTTGTATTCCAGCATCCGGCGAAAGGTCCCCCAACCCGCATCGGCCACCGACCGGGAAAGTCTTCCCCGCCCAAGACCGCGTACATTCAGGTCCTCCACCACCAGGACCGGCTTGGTTTTCGCCAACCAGGTGGTGAGCCTGTGCAGGAAATCCCGGCGGATGTTGCGGATACGCCGGTGAAGTCTCGCCAGCTTAACGGCAGCCTTACGGTAGTTGTTTGACCTCTTCCGCTTGCGGGAAAGTTGCCTTGAGCGACGCCTATAAAGCGTGAGAGCCTTCTTAAGGGGCTTCGGTGCCTCAATCCGGGTCCCATCAGAGAGGACGACAAAACAGTCCAGCCCGAGGTCGATGCCGCTAACTCCCGCCTCATCCGGCTGTCGAAGTGGGGGATCCGGCCGCTCCACCGCACAGGTCAGGCTCACAAACCATCGGTCCGCCTCCCGGGAAATAGTCGCCGAAAGGATCCGCGCTTTCTTTTCCCCTAGTAGCTCAAGGAGCTTCTCCGTCGGCTCTTTGGTCCGTATCCGTCCCAGCCGGGGAAGCTGTACATGCCTGGGAAAGACCCGGATTGACCCGGTCAGTCGAGCCTTGTTGTCATCGAGGCATTTCTTGCGTTTGAACCGGGGCTTTCCGGCCCGACCCGCCCGCCACTTGTGGAAAGCGCGTTCCAGGTCCCTTAAAGCCTCCTGCGGGGCACATTTTGAGACCTCGACCCACCAGGGGGCGTTTTCCCGCTTCCAGCGGTTCCGTTCCCGGTGCAGCTGGACGGCGGTGGGAAGAGGCTGGCCCTGCGTCAGCGCCGCAAGACACCGCTGCAAGCCCCAGTTGTACGCGAAGCGGGCGGCCCCCACGTGCTTGGCCAGAGCCACCCGCTGCCCACGATTCGGGTCGATTTCAAACCGAAAGGCTTGTTTAACCCTCATTCAACCGCACATACGTTCGGTTGGATAGATGATAACAAAATCGCCAGCTGCTGGCAACCCCACGCCGAGAGCGCCGGCAAAAAGCCACCTTCCGCTCCCTCTCGCAACGCCGCCCACCCCATGCGCTGCCGCTCGACCGTCCTGCGGGGCGGTGGGCCAACGTCCTCCGGTCCGGCTGGCCGGGCGCGGGCACGCCAAAGGCACAAGTCGGCGGTCGTTGACACCTTACCTCCCGTCGAAGAGTCGCGGGTCCTCGGTCTCCAGGTCGGGGAAATGGGTGGGGTTGACAGCAGTTGCCTTTTTTATTATCATCTACTCAGGCGAACGGATGTGCGATTGTCTGAAGATTCCGCAGGCGTTCCGTTTCGAACTGGACCCGAACCGGGCGCAGCGGGTGGCGCTGGCCAAACACGTGGGGGCCGCCCGCTTCGCGTATAACTGGGGCCTTTCTCGCTGCCGGGAGGCGCTGGCGCAGGGTCACCCCCTTCCCACCGCCGTCCAACTCCACAAGGAATGGAACCGCTGGAAGAGGCAGCACGCCCTCTGGTGGCAGGAGGTCTCGAAGTGCGCGCCGCAGGAAGCCCTCCGGGACCTGGAGAAGGCCTTCCGGAACTGGCGAGAGGGCCGGGCGGGAAGACCCCGCTTCAAGCGCAAGAAGAGCCTGGAGGACAACAAGGCCCGCCTCACCGGTTCCATTCGGGTCTTCCCCCGCCAGGTGCAGCTGCCGCGTCTCGGGAAAGTGCGCACCAAGGAGCGGACGGACAGGCTGCTGACCCTGCTCACCGCGCAGAAGGCGCGGATTCTCTCGGCCACGATTGCTCGGGAGGCGGACCGGTGGTTCG
>DAOUAE010000099.1:0-86013 GCA_034433795.1 Chloroflexota bacterium | reverse complement strand
CCCGCGCTCGCCCGTCCGGGGGACGGGTGCGTCGCCCGGACAGGCCGTGCCTCTCCAGGGGTTGACCCGGCTCCCGCCGGCGCCTACGATCCAGGAGAAGGTCGATTGATTGCCATAACCTTACGCGATCCGGGTGCCGCCTGTGGCGGCGAGGAGGAAAAGATGCCTGGCGAGCGTCTGGCCAGCGCCTGTTACCTCTCACCGTTCGGCTGGTTGGTCGCTGTAGCCTCTGAGCGCGGACTGGTGGCCCTCAGTCTGCCGGCTCCCACCCTGGAGGCCGCGTGGCAGACCCTGACGGTTGGACCGCGGGCCACGCTGGTCGAGGAGCCCGCGCCCCTGACCCCTCTCTTCCAGGCGCTGGACCGCTACTTCGCCGGCCAGCCGGAGGACTTCGCCCAGATCCCGCTGGACCTGCGGGGCACGCCTTTTCAGCGGACGGTCTGGCAGGCGATCCGGGCGATCCCATACGGTCAGGTGCGGACGTACGGTCAGATCGCCCGGGCCATCGGGCGACCACGGGCGGCCCGGGCGGTGGGACAGGCCACCGGCGCCAATCCGGTGCCGATCGTGGTGCCCTGCCACCGGGTGGTCGGCTGCCAGGGGCTGGGCGGGTACGGCGGCGGTCTGGGGCTCAAGGAGCGCCTGCTGGCGCTGGAGCGCGTCGGGGCGGGGGTGGCCTAACTGGTCCCCAGAAAGGATGGTTTCCCCTGTTGCCCTGGGGCGCTTTTTCCCCTATACTTGACAGTACATGCGACCGACCCGGCGCCCAGGCGTGTTCCGGATGAGTCTTGTGTGGGAGGTTGCTGGGATGGAACTCTGCTTTCCGAAATGCCAGAAGTGCAAGGCCGGGGACCTGGTGCCGCTCTCGGACTTTGGGAGCCAGGGCGCGCCGATCCATTATAAAGCCTGGGTCTGTACCAACCCCTCCTGTGGATTCAACATCAAAATCCGCAACGGCGACGTCTATATGAACGAGCCCATCACGATGGGGAACCTGAATGCCCACCGCGTTCCCCGCTTCTCGTAGTCCGGCGCGGCCGGGGAGGGCGGGGTTTCTCCTCCAGCAGGCCCGGCGGCGGCTCGACGATGAGCCGCCGGTTGACGACGTCGACCTCTTTGATCACCGGCTCAATGGCCGGGAGCAGGACCTCGCCACGGGGCCCGTGGACGATGTAGACATCGTGGGCGGCGGTGCGCAGGATCTCGACCACCTGGCCGAGCGACTCACCGCTGGTGGTCACAACCTCGGCACCGATGATCTGGTACCAGTAGTAGTGGCCAGGGGGAAGCGGCATGGCCTCTGAGCGGGGGATCCAGAGCAGGGCCCCGCTCAAACGCTCGGCCTCGGCCAGCGTCTCAACCCCTTCGAGCTCCAGCAGGATGTACCGGCCGTGCACAGCGGCCCGGCGGACGCGGTAGGGCCGCAGGGTCTCCCCCACGTAGACCCGCTGCAGCCGCTGGAAGCGCTCGGGGAAGTCGGTCAGCGGCACAACACGCAGAACCGGCCGGCGACCAGCCGGACCGACGATGCGCCCGATAATCAGAAACGGAGGCTCACCAGCCGACGGAGTCTCGGGCGCGGCCTCGGTGGGGGGACCAGCCGGCGGCTCCATCGCCAGTGCCAGAGCGTGTCGCGCTAAATGATCTCCAGGACCGCCCGTTTGCCCTCTTTGGCGGCGGCGACCTTGAGCAGCGTGCGCATCGCGTTGGCGATGCGCCCCTCTTTGCCGATCACCTTGCCCATATCCTCGGGGGCGACCTGGAGCTCCAGGATGACCGACTGCTCGCCCTCCACCTGGGTGACCTTCACCTGCTCAGGGTGGTCGACCAGCGACCGCGCGATGTACTCAATGAGCTCCTTCATTGACTTCTCCTTCGGGGGCGGTGTCGGGCTGGGCATGGGTCTCCTGTCTGTTAGCCACCGGTGGCCGGGGCAGCCTGGGCCGGGGCCGTCTCTTTCTCCCAGGGCGCGGGCGGCAGCAGGTGGACTTTGCGCAGGATACGAGCGACCGCCTCGGTCGGCTGGGCTCCCCGTTCCAGCCAGAACCGGGCCCGTTCGACATCGACCTGGTAGCTGGGCGGCTCGGTCAGCGGATTATACCAGCCCAGCGTCTCGACAAAGCGACCATCGCGGGGCGCCCGCGCTTCAGCCACCACAATCCGGTAAAAGGGCCGCTTCTTCTTGCCCATGCGGCGAAGACGAATACGCAAGGCCATGCAGTCCTGTGTCCTCCTGGTGGAATTTGGCGATCCGGTCTCTGGCTCCACTATAGCACGGCCGATAACCGGCCGTCAATGAGCGGGGCAAGCGGCACGCAGGCGTAGCATGGCCCGCGGAGCACCCTCCGCGGGCCGGGCGGAGAGAGTGGGATTCGAACCCACGAGACCTTGCGGTCTACACGCTCTCCAGGCGTGCCCCTTCAACCTCTCGGGCATCTCTCCATAAATGAATAGCGGCGCAGAGAACCTCTGCGTCGCTGGCGGAGAGGGTGGGATTCGAACCCACGAGGCCTCATCGGCCTACCGCTTTTCGAGAGCGGCACCATCAACCACTCGGACACCTCTCCAGTGAGAGATTATACCGGGCCACCCGCCGCCCGCGCAAGACCCGGTGGAGGCCGGCCTGGCCCTGGCGATGCGGCGAAAACCACCGTTTGGCAACCGGATGGTTGACGGAAGCCTCCGCCGAGCGCTACCCTTGAGATGATAAGGCCGGTGTTTGCGGCGCCAGAGCGCTGATGAGGGAGAACCATGCGGGTGCGGACGGTCGAGATCAACGGGGCGGCCCCAGCGGACCTGGTGGGGACGGTGCTCTGTCACACGGTGGCTCGGACGGCCGACGGCCGCGGCATAGCCTTCCGTAAGGGGCATATCTTCCGCCCGGAGGACCTGCCAGCCCTGGCGGCGCTCGGACCGCGCCGTCTGCGGGTGCTGGAACTGGCGCCGGACGATCTCCATGAGGACGAGGCCGGCCGCCGGCTGGCCCAGGCCATCGCCGGACCGGGGGTGACCATCACCGGGCCCAGCCAGAGCCGCTTCAACCTGCTGGCGGCCCACCCGGGCCTGCTCCGGGTTGAGGTCGGACTGCTCGAACGGCTCAACCGGCTGGACGGGGTGGCCGTCTTCACCCTCTTCGACCGGCAGGTGGTGCCGGCGGGGGAACTGGTGGCCGGGGCCAAGGTGACACCGCTGGCGGTGCCCGTGGCCACGATCCGGGCGGTCGAGGCTCTCTGCGCCGCTGAGGGACCGGTCGTCAGTGTCCGCCCCTTCCGGCCAGCCCGTGTTGGCGTCGTGGTCAAAGAGGTAATCGACGACCGCCAGCGCCAGCGCTTCGAGCAGGTGCTGACCCGGAAGGTCCAGTGGTTCGGCGCCACCGTCGGTGGTATCGTCTACGTGGCCGACACGCCGGAGGCCGTGGCCGAGGCGCTGCGCGCCCAGCGGGCGGCCGGCGCCGAGATTCTCTTGACGGCCGGCACCAACGCCGCCGATCCGGACGACGCCTTCTTCGTGGCCCTGCGCCACCTGGGGGCGGCCCTCCTGCGCCACGGGGCGCCGGCGCACCCTGGCAGTTTCTTCTGGCTGGCCTACTGGCAGGGCGTTCCCGTCTTCGGGCTGCCCTCCTGCGGCCTCTATGCGGAGGGCACGCTGGCCGACCTCCTCCTGCCGCGGGTCCTGGCGGGCGAGGTCATCACCCTGGCCGACCTGGCGGCGTTGGGCCACGGCGGGCTTCTCCGGCCCGAGATGGCCTTCCGCTTCCCGCCCTACGGTCTGACCGCCGAGGCCGACGCGCCCCACGGAGAGTCTCCCGATGCTTTGAGGGCCCCAGGAAGGTGAGCGGCACCGCACCGCCGCACTTCTCGGCGACGAGAGCTCGCCCGGCGAGCCCGCTGCCTTGACGGCCGCCGGGTGGGCCCGCTACACTGGCGCTGCCGTCGGCGGGATCCCGGGACAGACGGAGATGGTCCCGCCGGGCGGCCTGAAGGGAGAAGCGTGGCCGAGCCGGTCAGTTCCACCGAGCAGCAGGTGCGGGCCTGGCTCCTGGCTCTCCAGGAATGTGTCCGACGGCAGGACTACGTCGCCGCCCGTCCCCTCTTTGCCCCCACCGTCGTGGCCTTCGGCACGGCGGCCGCGCTGGTCGCGGGACTGGCGGCGCTGGAGGAGGCGCAGTGGCGGCAGGTCTGGCCGACCATCACCGATTTTACATTCGACCTGGCGCGGCTGCGCTGGGGCGAGAGCGGCGACCTGGTCTGGGCGGCTGTGCCCTGGACCTCGCGCGGCCGGCGGCCCGACGGAACGCTCTTCCCCCGTCCGGGGCGGGCCACCCTCATCTTCCAACGCTCCGGCCAGCGTCTCCAGGCGATCCACAGCCATTTCTCGCTCGCGCCCGCCCTCTCACCACCGCCGTGATCTCACACCGGGAGACCGCACGATGAGAATCGCGCTGATCGGCTATGGCTCCATCGCCGAGGCCCACGTCCAGGCCCTGCAGCAGATTGGCGGGGTCGAGTTCTGGGTGGTGGTCGGCCGGCTGCCCGAGCCGACGGCCGCTTTCGCCCAGCGCTTCGGCTTTCGCTTCCACACCACCGACCTGGCCACGGCCCTGAGCGATCTGATGGTCGAGGCGGTGGTGGTCTGCTCGCCAACCGACCTCCACGCCCAGCAGACAGCCCAGGCCCTGGAGGCCGGCAAGCACGTCCTCTGCGAGATCCCGCTGGCCACCAGCCTAGCCGAGACCGACCGCCTCATCGCCCTGGCCGACCGCCAGGACCGGCGCCTGATGGTCTGCCACACCCAGCGCTACTGGCCCACGGTCCAGCGGGCCCGGCAGGCGGTGGCCGACGGCCTCTTTGTCCACCACATGGTCGCTCGCTATCTCTTCCTGCGACGGGAGAATGTCAACTGGCGGGGCCGGCGGCGCAGCTGGACCGATAATCTCCTCTGGCACCACGGCTGCCACGCCGTGGACACGGTTCTCTGGCTGCTCGGGGCCGAGACGGTGACGGTGAGCGGCCACGTCGCCCTGCCCAGCCGGCATCTGGGCATTCCGATGGACATCGCCATCGTCCTGCGCACCCCTCAGGACCAGCTGGCCACCATCGCCCTCTCCTATAACTCGCACCTCGCGCTGCACGACTACCTGCTCATCGGCGAGCAGGACACGCTCCTGGTGACGCCCCGGCGTCTAGAGCACCAGGCCGGCCTCCTCTACGACCAGGCGACCGCCGACCCGCTGGAGAGCGCCATCGTCCAGCAGGACCGCGAATTCCTGGCCGCAGTCCGTGAGGGACGCGAGCCGGCCATCAGCGGCCGGGCGGTCCGCCCCACCATGGCGGTCCTCCAGGCGGTCCAGGACCAGTTCGCCGCCTGGGCCCCGCCGGGAGCACTCCATCCGGTCCCCTGACCGGTGCCGTGGTTTGACGGTGGCCGTCCCCGGAGGGTATATTTGGAAAGATAATGCTGCCTGTGGGAAGCGCCCATGTTTCACGAAGTGAGCAGTCAGGTCTCGTTTCCGCGGCTGGAAGAGCAGATTTTAGAGTTCTGGAAAGCCAACCGGATCTTTGAGAAGTCCATGGCCCAGAGCCAGGGCCGGCCCCAGTACACCTTCTACGAGGGCCCGCCAACGGCCAACGCCCCGCCGGGCATCCATCACGTCCTGGCGCGGGTGTTCAAGGACCTTATCCCGCGCTACCGGACGATGAAGGGCTACAATGTGCCCCGCAAGGCGGGCTGGGATACCCACGGGCTGCCGGTCGAACTGCAGATCGAGAAAGAACTGGGTTTCACCACCAAAAGCCAGATCGAAGAGTACGGGGTGGACCGGTTCAACGACCGCTGTCGGGAGAGCGTGTTCCGCTATGTCAAAGAGTGGGAGCGCCTCTCCGACCGCATCGGCTTCTGGCTGGATATGGCCCACCCCTATATCACCCTGAGCAGCGACTACATCGAGTCGGTCTGGTGGATCCTGCGCCAGCTGTGGGACAGGGGTCTGCTCTACCAGGACTACAAAGTCGTCCCCTACTGCCCGCGCTGCGGGACGCCGCTCTCCAGCCACGAGGTGGCCCTGGGCTACGAGAACGCCACCGACCCCTCCATCTACGTCAAGTTCCCGCTGGCCGACGAACCCGGTGTCTTTCTCCTAGCCTGGACCACCACCCCCTGGACGCTGCCGGGCAACGTGGCCCTGGCCATCAATCCGACCCTGGAGTACGTGCGGGTGCGGGTCGGTCAGGAGGTCCTCATTCTGGCCCAGGCGGCGCTGGAGCGGGCCCTGCACGGCCTGGCCTTTGAGGTGCTGGGGCCGGTGGCCCCGACCGATCTCATCGGCCGCCGCTACCAGCCGCTCTACACCTTCGTCCAGCCCGACCGGCCGGCCTACCGGGTGGTGGGGGCGACGTTCGTCGCCGCCGAGGAGGGGACCGGTGTCGTCCACATCGCCCCGGCCTTCGGCGAGGTCGACCTGGAGGTCGGCCGCCAGGAGAACCTGCCGATCCTCCAGCCGGTGGACCCCCAGGGGCGCTTCACCGCCGCGGTCACGCCCTGGGCCGGGCTCTTCGTCAAGGACGCCGACGGCGAGATCATCGCCGACCTCGAGCGGCGCGGTCTGCTCCTGCGCTCGGGCACCATCGACCATACCTATCCCTTCTGCTGGCGCTGCGACACCCCGCTCCTGTACTACGCCCGGCGCTCCTGGTTCATCCGCATGACCCAGTTGCGGGAGAACCTGCTCAAAAACAATGAACAGATCAACTGGTACCCGGAGCACCTTAAGCACGGGCGCTTCGGCAACTTCCTGGAGAACGTGGTCGACTGGGCCCTGTCGCGCGAGCGCTACTGGGGGACGCCGCTGCCCATCTGGCAGTGCGAGACCTGCGGCCACCAGCACTGCATCGGCAGCGTGGCCGAACTCCAGAGGATGGCCCGGGGCGATACCTTCAACGCCCTGCGCCGGGGGGCGCCGTCGCCGGCCGGCGACGGCCAGACGCTCGACCTGGCCCACCTCGATCTGCACCGCCCCTACATCGACCAGGTCATCCTGACCTGCCCCGAGTGCCAGGGCGAGATGCGGCGGGTGCCCTACCTCATCGACGTCTGGTTCGACTCCGGGGCGATGCCGGTGGCCCAATGGCACTATCCCTTCGAGAACCAGGAGACGTTCCAGCGCAGTTTCCCGGCCGATTTCATCTGCGAGGGCGTCGACCAGACGCGCGGCTGGTTCTACACCCTGCACGCCATCGCCACCGCCCTCTTCGACCAGCCAGCCTTCCGCAACGTGATCTCGCTGGGACTGCTCCTGGACGAGACCGGCGTCAAGATGTCGAAGTCGCGCGGCAATGTGGTCGACCCCTGGACGGTCATCGAGGCTCACGGGGCCGACGCCACCCGCTGGTACTTCTACACCGCCGGCCATCCCGGCATGGAGAAACGCTTCTCGGTCGGCCTGGTCGGCGAGGTCGTCCGGCGCTTCCTTCTGACCCTCTGGAACACCTACGCCTTCTTCGTCACCTACGCCCGCATCGACCGCTTCAACCCGCGCGAGCATACGCTCCCGGCTCGCGAGCGGCACGTCCTCGACCGCTGGATCCTGGCCCGGCTGCACGAGACCATCGGTCAGGTGGACAGCCTGCTCGACGCCTACGACGTGACGACGGCCGGCCGGCTCATCGAGCAGTTCGTCGACGACCTCTCCAACTGGTATGTCCGTCGGAGCCGCGACCGGTTCTGGCGGAGCGGGCTGAGCCCGGATAAGGTGGCCGCCCACCTCACGCTCTACGAGTGCCTGACGGCCCTCACCGGGCTCATCGCCCCGTTTATGCCGTTCCTGAGCGAGGCCCTCTATCAGAACCTGGTCCGGTCGGTCGACCCGACCGCCCCGGAGAGCGTCCACCTGACCAGTTACCCCACCGCCGACCCGGCCCTCGTCGACCGGGCTCTCCTTCACGATATGGCGGTCGCCCAGCGGGTGGTGGCCCTGGGCCGGGCGGCCCGCAATAAGGCCCGGCTGCGGGTCCGCCAGCCGCTGGCCGAGCTGGTCGTGGTGGTGCCGCCGGCCGAGCGGGCGGTGGTCGAGCGGCTGCAGGAGGAGATCCTGGCCGAGCTCAACATCAAACGGCTGCGGCTGGCTGAAGACCCCAGCGCGGTGGCCACCTACCAGGTGCGGCCGAAACTGGCCCAGCTGGGCCCTAAACTGGGGCCGCGCCTGCCGCAGGTCCTGGCCATCCTGCCCCAACTGGACGGCCGGACCGTCCTGGCGGCCCAGCAGGCCGGCACGCCGGTCGAGGTGACGCTGCCCGACGGCGCCCGGCTGGCTCTCGACCCGGCCGATCTGGAGGTCCAGGCCACCGGGCGCGAGGGCTACGCGGTGGCCGAGGAGTTCGGGACGCTGGTGGCGGTGGACACCCGGCTGACGCCCGATCTTCTCAGCGAGGGGCTGGCCCGCGAGATCGTGCGGCACATCCAGGCGCTGCGCAAAGAGGCCAATTTCCGGATCGAGGACCGCATTCTGACCTACTACCAGGCCGAGCGGGCGCTGGAGGAGGTCATCGAGCGGTTCGCCGACTACATCCGTCACGAGACGCTCTCGCGACAGATCATCAAGGGGCCGCCGCCGCCCGAGGCCCACAGCGCCGACCTGCGGATCGATAGCTACAAGATCCGGCTGGGCGTCCGGCGGCTGGCCGAGCAGCCGTCGCCTGACGGGTGAGGCCGGCCTTACTCCTCGGTGGTCGGATGAGCGTGGCCGGGCGCGCCCAGCGGTCCCAGATAGAGATGCTGGGGCGGGGTCGGCGGCAGCTGCCAGACGATCTCCGGGTGGCCGGTGGCGGCGTGCATGGCGTTGGCTCCCTCGATCCCCCGCCGGTAGGCGACCTCGAAGGCGTGGAAGTCCCGGGCCTGGATGGCGCCCTCCAGGGCGGTCAGGTGTCCCCGGTCAAAGGCCTCGAGGAACGACCGGAACTGGGGACGGGTCGTGGCCCCCACCCGGAAGAGGGCCCGGATCTGGTCGAGGCAGTAGCGGGCCAGCGCCCAGTTCCCGCCCCGCGCGGCGTAGTACATGATCCAGTAACGGTCGCTGACCAGCGGCATGAGCCGGCCGAGGCCGGGCTGGACCTCGGCGATCTGGTCGAGCGTTAGCTCCCCGTAGCGGGTCCGGCCGACCGGCTGGCCGGGTGTTTCCGACTGAGACGGCTCGTTCACTGTCGTTCGCCTCCGAGAGTACTGGCGGGCTGGCCGGGTCGGGCGGGGTCGGCGAGGCAGCTGCCGGCGGGCTCTGGCGGGTAGAGCTCCTCGAGGACGACCTTGACCGTGGCCGCCACCGGCACCGCCAGGAGCACGCCGAGGACGCCGGCCAGGGTGCCACCGGTGAGAACGGCGAAGATGGTCACCGCCGGGTGCAGGGCCACCGCCCGGCCCAGGACGATGGGCATCACCACGTGGTCCTCCAGTTGCCGCAGGACGAAATAGACGAGGATGATGCCGACGGCCGCCTGGGGACCGAGCTGGACCAGCCCCACGCCGGCGGCGATGGTGGCAGCCACCACCGGTCCGACGAAGGGGATGACCTCGAGGATCCCGGTGGCCAGGGCGATGGGCAGGGCGTAGGGCAGATGGAACCCCGGCCCCAGCGCCAGATAGGTGGCGCTGGCCATCAGCACGACCAGAAAGAGCTGTCCACGCAGATAGCTGCCCAGCACGTGGTTGACCCGCCGGCCGAGGCGACGGACGCGGTCGTGGTGTTCAGCCGGAACGAAGTGCAGAAGGTAGGCCAGAAAGGCCCGCCCGTGGAGGAGAAGGTAGAAGGTCACCACCAGGGTGACCAGGATCCCCAGGACGCCCTCGACCAGCAGGGCCGCCACGTGCAGCGCCTCGCCCGGCCGGCCCAGCGCCTCGTCGAGACTCCGGGAGAAGTAGGCCAGCAGCAAATCGGGAGTGATGGAGCGGCCAAAGAGGTCGAGCGCCGGGGTGCCGGTGATCTGGATGAAGAGAGCGGTCAGAATGGCGGGGGCGTGCTGCGCCAGCGCGCGCGTCTCGTGGACGAAAGCCGGCACCAGCACCGCCAGGAGCGCTCCCAGCCCGCTCAGCATAAAAAGGTAGAGGCCGACGATCACCGTCCAGCGGGGCAGGCGCAGGCGACGGGTCAGCCCATCGACCAGCGGGTTGAGCAGGTAGGCCAGAATAATGGCCAGGACGAACGGCGGCAGGACCGCTCGCCCCAGGTACAGCACGAGTCCCAATCCCAGCAGCCAGCCCCAGCGTCGGATCATGATCGCCTCTATCCACCACCCACCGGATTCCTGAGTGCGCTCATTGCATCACTCAGGAATTTCTGGTAAAACAGGGTGGAGCACCGGTTCTCTGTTTGTGTGGGGATTATATCAGCCGAAGGGAGACCGATGGCACAGCCTGTTGTCGAGCCGTTCAAGCGGGTGAGCGTGGAAGAGGCCAAGGAGATGATCCGGCGGGGCGAGGTCGTGATCATCGACGTCCGCCAGCCGGATGAGTACGCCCGCGGGCATATCCCTGGCGCCAAACTCATCCCGCTTTTCACCCTGCTCGCCCAGCCGCGCGAACTCCTGCAGGAGTACGCCGGCAAGAAGATCCTTTTCGTCTGCCAGGTCGGCCAGCGCAGCGCTCTGGCCTGCGAGATGGCGGCGGCGGTGGGCCTGAGCGAGCTGTACAACCTCGAGGGCGGCACCGAGCGCTGGGCCCAGACCGGCAACCCCATCGAAACCGGCAGCTGAGTACCTCTCCGGTCCGTCTGACCGCAGACGGCGTCGCGCGGCCCGCTGGCGGTCTGGTCGCTGCCGGCCGGCCCGGTCTGCTCAGCGCTGGGCAGACCGGGCCGCTTCGTATTTCCGGAGCGGTTCAGGAGGGCAATGGGGCGATATCGATCATCGCCCGCTGGAGCCGGCCGGAGTAGTCGATGAAGACCGTCTTCCACTCGGTGAAGATGTCGAGCGCCTGGACCCCGGCCTCGCGGTGGCCGTTGCCGGTGTTCTTGGTCCCACCGAAGGGCAGGTGGACCTCAGCGCCGATGGTCCCCGCGTTGACATAAACGATGCCGGTGTCGATCTCCCGCAGCGCCCGGAAGGCCCGGTTGATATCGCGGGTGTAGATCGACGTCACCAGCCCGTACTGAACGCCGTTGTTGACGGCGATAGCCTCCTCCAGACTGTCGACGGTGATGATGGCTGTGACCGGGCCGAAGATCTCCTCCTGGGCGATCCGCATCTCGGGCCGCACGTCGCCGAAGACCGTGGGGGCGTAGAAGAAGCCGCGGGCCAGGTCGCCCTCGCGGACGATAGTGCCGCCGCAGAGGAGTTTGGCCCCCTCCTGAACGCCGATCTGGACGTACTGGTGGATACGCTGGAGTTGACGGGCGTTGACGACCGGCCCCATGTCCACCGTGGGGTCGAGACCGTTGCCCAGGCGGAGCCGCTGGGCCCGCTCGACCAGCCGCTCGGTGAGTTCCCGGGCCACCGCCCGGTGGACGATGATCCGGCTGGCGGCGGTGCAGCGCTGGCCGCTGGTGCCGAAGGCGCTCCAGACGATACCGTCCAGGGCCAGGTTGAGGTCGGCGTCATCCATAACGATGATGGCGTTCTTGCCGCCCATCTCCAGCGAGACCCGCTTGAGGTGCTGGGTGGCCTTGAGGGCGATCTCCCGTCCCACCGCCGTCGAGCCGGTGAAGGCCACTACCCCGACCTGGGGATGGGTCACCAGCGGCTCGCCGACCTCGTCGCCGTTGCCGATGACCAGATTCAGCACGCCCGGCGGCAGCCCAGCCTCCTCGAAGATCTGGACCAGGGTGGCGGCCAGGATCGGGGTGTCGCTGGCCGGCTTGAAGACGACGGTGTTGCCGGCCACCAGGGCCGGGGCGATCTTCCAGGTGGGGATGGCCAGGGGGAAGTTCCAGGGGGTGATGGCCACGGCCACGCCGATCGGCTCGCGGATCGCCATGGCGAACTTG
The DNA here is from genome assembly GCA_034433795.1 of Chloroflexota bacterium. Classification (GTDB taxonomy): domain Bacteria; phylum Chloroflexota; class UBA6077; order FW602-bin22; family DAOUAE01; genus DAOUAE01. The sequence goes on along the minus strand of DAOUAE010000099.1, from coordinate 74,048 downwards.
TCGGGCAGCTCCGAGGGGGTTGTCTGGCCGAAGAGGCGGCGGCCCTCGCCGGCCATATAGTAGGTCTCGTCGATGGCCTCCTGGACATCGGCCAGTCCCTCTTTCAGGACCTTGCCCATCTCCATCGTCACCAGGCGGCCCAGCTCCTCCTTACGCCGGACCATGATCTCGGCCGCCCGAAAGAGGATCTCGGCCCGCCGGGGGGCGGGCACCCGCCGCCACTTGGGGAAGGCCTGGGCCGCCGCCTCGATGGCGGCGACGGCATCGCGGGCGGTCGAGCGGGGCACGATGCCGAGGACCTCGCCGGTGGCCGGGTTGAGGCTCTCCATGGTCCGTCCGTCCAGGGCGTCCACCCACCGGCCGTTGATGTAGTTCTTGTACTGCGCCGTCGCAGCCACTGCCATCTCTGGCCTCCACCGCGTCGTTCTCACCTGTATCTTACTCCCGTGGCGGAGCCGGCGTAAAGGCCAGGCGGGACCTCCCCCGCTCTATCGGCCGGATGCGGTACGCGGTTTGCCCGGAAGGGAGAGTTGCCGGTCAGGAGGGGGCAGACGATGCCGCGACGAACCGAGGCCGCCGTTGAGGTCCTCAACGGCTATCGGGTGCCCCGCGCCTACTATGCGTACTGGCGGGAGCACCCGGAGATCGGGCTGCCGCTGAGCGACCCGGCGCCCGATGGATCGCAACTTTTCGAGCACGCCATCCTCACCTGGGAGGAGGGGCGGGTGGTGGCCCACCACCGCCCCGAGGCGCCCGGCCTGGCCGTTCCCCCAGGTTGAGCCACGGGAGACAGCGGCCGGTTGTTCCCCCACCGGCCACGGCGGGCCGGGCGGTCAGGGTCGGCTGGCCCCAACGTAGCGTGGCCCCCAGTAGGGATCGTCCAGCCGGCTGATGATGACCCCGGTGCGCTCGGTGGCGGCGTGGATGAAGCGGCCGCCGCCCAGGTAGATGCCGTTGTGAGAGAGGCCGGTGGTGTAGGTGTTCTGGAAGAAGACGATGTCGCCCGGCTGGAGATTGTTCCGGCTGATGCGGGGGCCGGCGTTAAGCTGCCCCCAGAGATCGCGCGGGATGTATTTGCCGGCCTGACGGTAGACGTAGAACACAAACCCGCTGCAGTCGAAACCGGTGGCCGGCGAGGTGCCGCCCCAGACGTAGCGGTAGCCGAGATAGCGCTGGGCGATGGCGGCGATGGTGGCCCCGTCGCTGGCCGGCGGCGCTGGCTTGGGAGTGGGCGTCGGCGGCACGGGCGTCGGGGTCGGCGGCACCGGGGTGGGGGTGGGCGGCACTGGGGTGGGCGTCGGCGGAGCCGGCCGGGCGGCGACTGCCGGTCGGGCGGCCACCGCTGGGGCGGCCGGCGCGGCGGGGGCTGGTCGGGGCGTCGGAGTCGGCCGGGCCGGGGGCTCGCCACCGGGGACAACGAGCAGGCGCCCGACAGACAGCGTATATGGTTCGGTCAGCCCGTTGGCCTGGGCGATCGCCAGGGCGCTGGCGCCGTAGAGGCCGGCGATGCTGCTCAGCGTGTCTCCCTCGCGGACGCGGTGCAGCACCCCGTCCACCGGTGGCAGCAGCAGTTCCCGGCCGACTGGCAGCAGATCGGGGTCGGCCAGGTCGTTTGACCAGAGGACGGCCTCGGGGCGGAGGCCGAAGCGGCCGGCGATGCCGCTCAGGGTGTCGCCGGGCTGGACGGTGTAGCGTATCGGCTCCAGCGGGCGGGTCGGGGCGCCGGGCACGGCCGCCTGGCGGCGCTCGGGGGGGACCGCCGGGATGATCAGCCGCTGGCCCGGCTGGAGAAGGTCAGCGTTCGCCAGTTTGTTCACGGCCAGGATATCCTCCGGGATAACGCCGTAGCGGCTGGCGATATCCCAGAGCGTATCGCCGGGGGCGACCGTGTGCAGCACCCCTGAGGTCGGGAGAATCAGCAGCGTTTGCCCGACGGAGAGCGGCTGGTCGGGCGCGAGGCTGTTGGCCTGCAGGACGGTCTCGAGACTGAGGCCGAAGCGCTCTGCGATCGCGCTGGCGGTGTCGCCCTCGACCACGGTGTAGGTCACGATCCCCGCCCGGGGCGTCGGCGTCGGGGCCAGGTCGCGCAGATTGCCCCGGACGCTGAGCACCGCCCGCCGGGGGTCGAGAGCTTCGTCCTCGGCGGGCGGGGTGGCGGTCGGTTCGGGCGGTGTGGTCAGAAGCGCCAGCTCCGTGGCGAGGGGCAGCTCGTCACCGCTCGCGGGGGGACCGGGCTCGGCGGTCGATGGCGGCGCGACGGGCTCGGGCGACGGGGTCGCCGGGGCCGCGGGAGCGGCCGGAACCGGCGGCGGGATCAGCGGCCAGCGTCCGGTCTGGAGAGCGCTCGTGGCGGTGACGATCAGGGCGACGAGTCCGATGGCGGTCAGGTGCGCGGCGACCTGGCTGAGCAATCCGGGCGCGGGTTCTGGCCTGGAGGGGCGGGGCCGGGCCGCTGATGGGGACTCCGAGCGCCTCGGGTCGGATGGTGGGCAGGAGTGGTGGGTGGCGATGGACGCACCTCCTCAACAGGGGTTCGGCCAACCGCCCGCCGGAGCGGACACCGGCGCCGATTATAACGACGCTTTAACGGCCCCGTCAAGGATGTTCGGCGTATTTTCCCTAGCCCTTTTGGGTGAGGGGGGCGCAAACTGGCGTGGTCAGATGACCAGCGTCTGGCTTGTGGGAGGGGATCACCGAGAGACGAGGGATCACGTCCCTCAGTGCCGTGGGCGCAGATGGACGGGGAGCTGCGGTCGCGGCCGGAAAAAGCGAGACCGGCGCGAGCCCCCCACTTCCCGCGCCGGTCTGGGAACCGGTATTGAGTTGTCGCTGGCGGCCGGATCGGCCGCGCACTGTCAGTATGGGGTGGCGCAGGGCGGTTGGTCAATCGGGAGCGTTGGGGATTCTCTGTCCGAAATTCTCCGACATCGGCCGTCGTCCGCCGGCGACACCGGCTATAATAAGGCGAGGATTTTGCCGGGGAGCAGAAGAACAAGGATGCGCGAGAGCGATCTGGACCTTCTGGAGAGCCTGGTCCCGGGCTTCCGCACGCGCCCGCTGACCAGCGCCTACTGGCTGGCCCGTTCGGCTGAGGTCATCGCCGCCAGCACTCAGGCCCGTGAGATCTATCCGGTTCTGGACCACAGCCGGGGCGAGGGCTGCTGGGTCTACGACCTCGAAGGAACCCGCTACCTGGATATGACCAGCGGGGTGGCGGTCCGCGCCCTGGGCTGGCGCTATCCGCCGCTGGTGGCCTTCGAGCAGACCCTAGCCCACATCCTGGAGGAGCTGCCGGGCCAGGATTTCGACCACATTCCCCAGACGCTGCTGGCCGAGCGCCTGATCGCCCTGACGCCGGGCGATTTCCCCAAACAGGTCTTCTTCACCACCAGCGGTGCCCGGGCGGTCGAGAGCGCGGTCAAGGCGGCTATCGAGAACACCGGCCGGACCCGGTTCGTGGCCTTCCGGCCGGCTTTTCACGGACGCACCGGCTACGCCCTGGCGCTGACGGCCGGCAAGGCGGTCCAGCGCAATCTCTTCCCTCAGGCCCTGCCGGTCATCCGTCTGCCCTATCCGGAGACCGCCCGCCGCCCGGCCGGTCTCTCCGCTGAGGAGTGGGGGTGGCGGTGCGCCGAGGAGGTCCGGCTGGCCATCGAGCAGGAGGGGACCGACATCGCCGCCATTGTGGTCGAGCCCATCGCCGGCGAGGGCGGGATCATCGTGCCGCCGGACAGTTTCCTCCGGGGGCTGCGCGCGGTCGCCGACGCCTACGGGGCCTGGCTCATCGTCGACGAGGTCCAGACCGGGCTGGGGCGCACCGGCCGCTGGTGGGCGATCGAGCACAGTGGGGTGGTGCCCGACGCCCTCTGTACGGCCAAGGCCCTGGGGGTGGGGCGGCCGTTCGGGGCGGTCATCGGGCGGAGCCCGCTCTTCCAGCGCGGGGGGCGTCACTCCGAGACGTTCGCCGCCGAGCCGCCCCAGGCGCTCCTCACCCTCTTTCTCCTGCGCGAGATCGAGCGGCTGGGGCTGCTGGAGAACGCTGCCCGCATGGGTGAGCGGCTGATGGCCGGGCTCCGGCGTCTTGCGGCCTCCTCTCCGTGGATCGGCGAAGTTCGGGGACGCGGGCTGATGGTTGGGGTCGAGATCGTGGATCCGGCCCGGCCCGAGGTCCCGGCGCCCGCTCTGCGCGACGAGGTCCTGCGGCTCTGCGTCCGCCACGGCCACCTTATTCTCCTGGGCGCTGGGACGTCGGCCATCCGGTTCCTGCCGCCGCTCAACGTCACGGCCGAGGAGATCGACGAAACGGTGGCCCGCTTTGAGCGGGCGCTGGCCGCTCTGGCCCCCGATCGGGTGGCCTCACCACGTGGATAACTGGTCCCAGGGCTCGTAGGTCAGGTCCCAGCCGTTGTCGCGGGCGATCTGGTTGGCCAGAGCGACGGTCCGGCGGTTCTCCACGAGCGCTCGCTGTTGCAGACGGTTGAGTTCGCCCTTGGTCCAGTGCTGCCGGGCCAGCGGGCCGTAGAGCAGGGCGCAGAGATGGTGGGCCCGGCGGACCAGGGCGGTCAGTTCGGCCGGTGTCCGGGCCAGGGGCAGCTGGGTGCGCAGGAAGCGGTTGAGCCGGATGACGTCGTTGCGGCTCTCGATCGTCCGCAGGTCCGGGCGGTGGATGTAGTCGGTCAGCTGGGCCATGGCCGCCTCCGCCAGGGTCTCAACCGCGCTGGCCGGCAGAGAGCGTGCCAGGGAGATGGTGCTCGCTGGCACGGAGCCTGCAGCCAGCCGGGGTGGAGAGCCGGAGGGGGGAGCGATGGAGCATCTCGTTGTGCGCGCGATCTACCCCTGGGGACGGCCCGCCGGATTCCACGGACCGACGCCGCTGGCGGTGCCGAAGGCCCTGGTCGAGGAGTTCATCGGCCGGCGGCTCTCGGCCGGCGATCTCCAGGCCCACGGGGCGATCCAGCGCGATGGCTACTGGGTCATCACCTTTCGGGGGCGGGACTACGCCCTGGTGGAGCAGCCGGTGGCGACACCGCGCCACCGCTACCACCGGACCGCGCGCTGGCGGCACGGCCGGCGCAGTCGGCAGCGCGGCCGTCTGTTCTGAGCGCCGTTTCCCCGCGTTCCCACCGGCCCTCGCCCGCGCTACAATAGGGTCGCGGCGAGACTGTTGCTGGCGGGAGAGGGACGGTGAAAATCGGACTGCTCATCTACGAGGCCTCGGAGGCCGAGTTCGCCTTCCTGCACCGACACGGCTTCCAGAGTTGTCAGATCGTCGTTCGTCCCGGTGGCCTGCTTGACCCCCGTCTGGTCACCGACGACACCATCAAGCGGGTGCGCGACCGGCTGCAGGAGCTGGGGATCGAACTCTCGGCCCTGGGCTACTACGGCAACAACCTCGACCCTGACCCGGCCAGGCGGGCCGAGCGGCAGGAGTTCCTGCGGGGGCTCCTCCGGCTGGCGCCCAAACTGGGCACCACGGTCGTCGGCACCTTTGCGGGCCGCGACCCTGAGCGCAGTATCGCGGACAATATCCCCGCCTTCAAAGAGTTTTTCGCTCCGCTGGCCCGGGAGGCCGAGGACCTGGGGGTGAGGATCGCCTTCGAAAACTGCCCGATGTTCCACTCCTTCCCCTTCCGGGGGATCAACATCGCCTACACGCCGGTGGCCTGGGAGCTCATGTTCGACGCGGTGCCCTCGCCGGCGCTGGGGCTGGAGTACGACCCCTCGCATCTGGTCTGCCTGCTCATCGACTATCTGGAGGTCGTCTATCACTACGGGTCCCGGATCTTCCACGTCCACGCCAAAGATGCCGAGGTCTGCTGGCGCAACGTCCGCCGGAACGGTATCTTCGAAGAGGGGGCGGTCCGCCACCGCATGCCGGGTCTGGGCGAGGTCAACTGGGCCCGGCTGGCCTCGGCGCTGGTCGAGAACGGCTACCGGGGGAATCTGGATATCGAGGGCCGGCACGACCCGGTCTACCGCGATGCCCTGGAGGAGCAGGGGCTGCTCATCGCCCTGCGGCACCTGCGGCAGGCGGTCGGGGCCTGAGCCCGTGTCGACCGCTTTGCCCGGGAGGAGGGAGATCGGGCACGGTCGGCCGGGACCGTCGGACCTGGAGAGCCTGGGGAGACCAGAGAGGCGGCCGGCGCGGCGGGAGACCGTGGTCGGGGGAGAGGCCGGCGAGCGCGGGGCTTGCCAGGAGCAAGCGCGGCCGGTATACTCTTAGCCAGAATAATTCTTAGAATCGTTCTTGATTATGGTGCTCTCGATGGTCCCGCGACCGCGTCTGACCCCGGCCCGGCGTCTGGTGCTGCGCATTCTGGAGGAGAGCGGCCGGCACCTGACGGCGGCCGAGGTCTATCAGGAGGCCCGTGCCCGCTCCCAGCCGCTCTCCTACGCCACGATCTACAACGCCCTGAACCGGCTGGTGGCAATGGGGCTGGTGCGCCGGCTGGAGTGGGGCGAGGGGCCGGCCCGGTTTGATCGGCGCCTGGAGCCACACGCTCACGTGGTCTGCCAGCGCTGTGGCCGGGTGCAGGACGTGGACCTGCCGGCGCTGGGCGAGGTGCTGGCCCAGGTCCAGCGGACCACGGCCTTCACTCTGAGCGGGTGTGATCTTCGCTTCACCGGTCTGTGCCCGGCCTGTCAGGTGGCCGATCACCGCGAGCGGGGGGAGTGAGCGATGGACCACGCCCCGGAGCGTCAGGCCTTGTCTCTGGTTTCGGAGCGGATGGCGCCGGCGGAGCGGGCCTTTCTCCTCCAGGTGGTCCAGCCGGCTCTGATCGGGTTGGTCGATGGCTCGGTCTCGACGCTGGCGCCGCTGTTCGCCACGGCCATCGCCACCGGCAATCCCCACACCGCCTTCATCGTCGGGGTGGCCTCGGCGCTGGGGGCCGGGATCAGCATGGGGTTCGCCGAGGGGCTCTCTGACACCGGGGAGTTGACCGGCCGGGGACACCCGGTCCAGCGGGGAGCGATCACCGGCATCGCCACCTTTATCGGGGGGGTTCTGCACACCCTGCCCTTCCTCATCCCGCACTACGTCCTGGCGCTGACGCTGGCCTCGGTGGTGGTGGCGGTCGAACTGGTGGTCATCGCCCTGATCCGTCACCGGTTTATGGGTGTTCCCCTGCTGCGTTCGTTCCTGCACGTGACCGTCGGCGGCGGGCTGGTGGTGGCCTCGGCCTTTCTCCTGGGTCACGCCTGAAGAGTGGACGGGGTTTCGACAGTTCGGGCTGAGGAGGTGCGATGCGCTATCTTATCACCGGTGGTGGAGGCTTTCTCGGGGTCCGGCTGGCCGAGCGGTTGATCGCGGCGGGCGAAGAGGTCGTGGTCCTCGACCGGTTTTTCGCCCCGACGGTGCGGGCGCGTCTCGGCGACCGGGTGGCCTACCAGGAGGTGGACCTCACCGACCAGGAGCGGTTCTGGGCGGTCCTGACTGCGGTTCAGCCGGAGGTGGTGGTCCATCTGGCCGCTCTGCTCTCCGAAGAGGCCGAGATCGAGCCGGTGCGGGCGTTTCTGGTGAACGTGGTGGGGACCTTTCTGGCGTTGGAGGGATCGCGACGGGTTGGTGTCCGGCGCTTTGTCTTCACCAGCAGCGCCGCCGTCTACGATGCCGTGGAGCCGGTGCCGCCGCTCACGGAAGATGTGCCGCTCCAGCCGTACAGCGCCTATGGGATGCAGAAGGCTACCGGCGAAGCCTGGTGCCTGTACTACCACCGGCGCTACGGCCTGGACGCGCGCATCGCCCGGCCGGCGGCGGTCCTGGGACCGGGGCGAACCTGGGGGGCGGCAGGGGGCTTTGCCGCCCAGATGGTCGAGGCGGCCGCCCGCGGAGAGCCGTACGTCTGTCCGCTGCTGCCGGAGGACGCCAGCCCGATTATTTACCACCGGGACATCGTCGAGGGGCTCTGGCGGCTGGCCCGGGCTGAGACGGTGCCGGCGCGCATCTACAACTTCGGCGCCGGGCAGGTGACAGCGGGCGAACTGGCCCGCCTGATCCGGGAGCGGATTCCGTCGGCCCGGATCACCTTCGAGCCACGAGAGACAGTTCGCCAGGTCGTCCGCCGCTGGCGGTACGTGGTCCAGGACTGTCGGCGGGCCGAGCGCGACCTGGGCTGGCGGGTGGAGTATCCGCTTCCCCGGATGATCGATGCGTTCCTGGCCGAACTGGAGCTGGCGGCCGGTGGTCGCTAGCCTTCGCGCGGGACGATCACCCGGATGCCGCTCTCAGGCAGGGGCTGGCGGATCAGCCGGAGGTTGGGGACGCGGAGCAGGCTGATCTCGGCCAGCGTCAGGATCTCGCAGCCCTCCTCCAGGTGGCCGCCGTAGAAGGTGCCCTGCTGGTTGTGCCAGTTCCAGAGGGCGATGTGGAGGTGAGGCTCGCCGTTGGCGATGATCCCCTGCAGCGAGACGATCTCGAGCGGTCCTTCCAGGTGGAGAAAGACGTCACGTGGTGGGTACTCGTTGGTGGCTACCGTGTGGATGACGCCGCGCTTGAGGCAGCCGATGCCGCTGGTGACGATAGCGGTGTCCAGGCGGGCCTGGGCGATGGCCTCGCGAATGCTCTCCAGGAGATAATCGCCGTGGTGCAGCTGCAGGATCAGCGCCTGCTCCCCGCTGTCGTAGAGTCGCACGGTCTCCTCCATCCATTACTGGTGTAGCAGCCGACTACCGACCGGCGAGTCCGGTCATCACAATCCCGCGCATAAAGTAGCGCTGGCAGAAGAAGAAGAGAATAAGAATCGGTAGAGTGGCCACTGTCGAGGCCGCCATCATTAAGTTCCACTCGGTCGAGTAAAGCCCTTTGAAAGTTGCGAGTCCCAGAGCTACGGTTCGGCGATCCATTGAGTTCAGAAAGACGAGAGGGCCCATAAAGTCATTCCAGGCATGAATGAAGGTAAAGATGACGATTGTTGCCAGAAGAGGTTTGGAGAGTGGGAGCATAATCTGCCACCAGATGCGCCAGTAATGTGCCCCATCTACGCGTGCTGCCTCTTCGATCTCAAAGGGGATGGTCATAAAGAATTGCCGTGTTAGGAAGATATAGAAGGGGCTACCGCCGAAAAAGGCAGGGACAAAGAGCGGTAGAAGAGTGTCTACCCAGCCGAGCAGCTTGAAGAGAATAAAGCGGGGAATGAGCGTGACGATCCACGGAAGCATCATCGTTGAAAGCAGCAAGACAAAAAGGAAGTTCCGGCCAGGAAATCGTAGACGGGCGAAGCCGTAGCCAACCAGGGTCGAGGAGAGAACAGTGCCAAGGACCTCCATGCTAGCGACGATCATAGTATTCCGAAAGAAGAGATGAAAAGGGAGAATGGTCAAAGCGCGCGGATAGTTGTCGAAACGGACAGGGTTAGGAATCCATACAGGTGGTAGGACGAAGATCTGCCCAGGCTCCTTTAACGATCCGCTGATGAGCCAGGCGAAGGGCGCGAGGAGGATCACGCCACCGGTTAAAAGGAGAGCGTGGACCACCAGGGTATGCACCACACGGCGGACGGTGCGCCGAAGGAGTAAAGAGCGTTCGACTCGTACTGCTGAGTTGAGCACGATCTACCTCCCGGCCTCACGTAGCTCCCCTTCGTAGTAGACCCACCGGCGGGCTAGACGAAGTTGGAGCAGCGTGAATACAAGGATGATAAGAAAGAGGACCCACGCTAGAGCCGAAGCATAGCCCATACGGAAGAATTGAAAAGCATTTCGGTAAAGATAAAGAACATAGAAGAGAGTCGCGTCGGCCGGTCCACCATTAGTAATGATGTAGGCGCCGGTGAAAACCTGAAAACTAGCGATAATCCCCATAACCAGATTGAAGAATATTACCGGGCTGAGCATCGGTAGCGTAATAGACCAGAACTTGGCCCACCAGTTGGCTCCATCAATACTTGCGGCTTCGTAGAGAGTGTCCGGAATGCCTTGAAGCCCGGCCAGGAAAATCACCATAGCAGAACCAAGGTTCCACAAGCTGACGAGAATGAATGTCGGTTTGGCCAGAGCCGGATCGAAAAACCATCCCTGAGCAGGGAGACCAAACATTTGCAAGACAGCGTTGGCCAAACCGTAGTCGGGGTTAAAGACAAAGGACCAGAGGAGAGCGCTGGCCACCGCTGGTGTAACAGAAGGTAGATAGTAAAGAGTGCGATAGTAGGATATAAAACGAACTCGCTGATTCATCAGGATGGCTGCGATCAAGGCGGTGATAAGATGAAGAGGAACCGAAAGAAACGTATAGTAAGCAGTGTTATAGAGTGAGATACTGACATACCGGTCGGCCATTAGCTGCCGAAAATTGCCCAGCCCGACGAACGTGGGGGGGACAATGAGCTCCCACTCCATGAGGCTGAGCACGATGGAAGCCAGCATCGGGCCGGCGGTGAAGAGGACGAAGCCGACTAACCACGGGGATATGAAGACATATCCCCACATGGCTTCGTGCCAGAGGAGTCGTGAAGGCGCGAAGCGACGTCTACCCATCGTCTTATCCCTAATTTAGGGGAAAGGCTGCTGTAACAGCCGGCTGGATTAGATGCGCGTTGGCCGCTGCAGCAGCTGGTCGATCTGAGCCTTCAGGTCGCGGACCACGTCTTTGACCTGGACCTTGCCCAGCCAGACCGGGTCCATCGCCGAGTTCCAGACCTGCTCGATCTCTGCCAGAGCAGCGGGCGAGGGCGCCGGCTCAGCCTGTGGTCCTACCCCTGTCAGGGGATCGACGTGGATCATCTTGTAATTCGGTGTATGGTACTCCGGGTCGTACTGGAGCGGAACCAGTTTGCGCAGACCGGAGGCCCAGCGCTTCTGGGCGATAATGATCTTTTGCTGCTCCTCACTGGTCATGAACTTGGTCAGAATCCATGCCTGGTCAGGGTAGCGGGTGGCTTTCGGGATGGCAAAGCCCGTGGCTCCGCCGCTGATCACCAGGCCTCCCTTGCCCCGTGGATAGAACGTCTCGTCCCACTTAAAGGTACGCTTTTCTTCGCGCAGGAAGAAAGCGGTGGCATGGTGGCCCCGGGTCCCGGCGGTCTTACCAATTCGGAACGGATCGCCAGGCTCAGTAATTGCCCCAGGCATCGGGGCCACGCGGTACTTGGCGCGGAAATCGGCCATGAACTGCAGCGCCTCGATGGACTCCGGCTGGTCAATGAGACAGTGTTTGAATTCGTCGTCGTACAGTTTACCGCCCAGCGACTTATACCAGGTCCAGAAACCCTCACCGCGCGGTGAGGTGGTTACCATCGTCACTGCCCACTGGACGATCTTCTGAGCATTGAAATCCGGGTCAGCGGCCGTCTTACCCTTATCATCGATCGTCAACCGCTTCGCCCGCTCAAGGAACTCCTCCCAAGTCATCTCTTTAGTGGGCAGAGGAACACCAGCTTTCTGGTACATGTCAATGTTGTACCAGAGAGCCGTGATACCATTATCCTTTGGTAGCCCATAAATCTTGCCTTTGTACTTAAATCCTTCGATAAAGACGAACTCATTGGGATCGATTTTATCGGTCTGCAGTAGTGGGTCAAGCGGGCGCATCACGTCTTTCGAGGCCCATTCGTGAATGCGGGTGTAATGAAGCCAGATAACGTCCGGAACAGCTCCACCAGCCATCACTGTCTGCAGTTTCACCCAATAATCGTTCCACGGCTCATAGGAGCCTTTGACTGTGATATTTGGGTAGGCCTCCTGGAACCGTTTGACAAAGTCTTCCCAGATCTTGATCTCCGGAGCAGCTGAGAGCGGGAGGAACCAGAAGAGCTCAATCTTTGATCCGGCCGGTTGCGGCTTCGCTTCGGCTGGCTTCTGAGCCGGTTTTTCGGACGGTTTCTCCGCTGCTGGGGCCGGTGTCGGTGTGGGCGAGGGTGCAGAGGGGGCACAGGCAGCCAGAAGAAGCATACCAGCACTAACCGTAAGCCCGGCGAGGAAACGACGCCGGCTCAAAGCAGTCCTGAGCATAGGTAATGACCTCCAGAACTCTTGCTTGCTTCGTGAGCGCGTCTGGCTTTCTGATCATAGTTGAGGGGAAGCAGCCTGTCAAGGCTTGTTTTGCGTGTGGGCTTTCTCGTACAATCCGAGGCGCATCTTGTCGGGAAGGGAGGCTCTTCGGGTGAGCACACAGATCGCCGACGCCTACGCTATCCTGCCCAAGTTCAAGTACCTGCGGGTGGTCGACGTCTCCGACGCCCTGGATGCGCTCGGCCGCCAGGACCTCTGCCTGGTCTCGCCGGAGATCCGCCCGCTCTGGCCGGGGATGAAGTTCTGGGGCGTGGCCCTGACGATCCGCGTCGTCCCGGCCAACCGCCATATGCCGCCCCTCTCCAAAGAGGAGGCCCTCCAATCACACCGACTCTGGTTTGAGCAGGTCGGTCGCCCCACCTTCCAGGACCTGGTCCGACCCGGTACCGTCATTGTCACCGACGCCCACGGCTGCCGGGAGACCGGTATCTGGGGCTCGGCCAACAGCCTGAGCATGATCGCCCGTGGAGCGGTGGGCATCGTCACCGACGGCTACGCCCGCGATACCTACGAACTCACCCTCCAGAAGACGCCGATCTGCTGCCGTGCCCGGGGACGCACGATCATCCCCGGCCGCGTTATCTTCGCCGATGTCAATGTGCCGATCTCCTGCGGCGGCGCCCTGGTCCGACCAGGCGATATCGTTGGGGCCGACGACGACGGGGTGATCGTGGTCCCACAGGAGATCGCCGCCGAGGTGGTCGAGATCGCCAGCGCCATCCTGATTGACGATATGAAGACCCGGCGCCGCCTCTACGAGCAGGTCGGTCTCCCCTTCGATCACACCGTGGCCGTCGAGGAGGTCGAGGCCTTCTACCGCTGAACGCCTCACCCATCCGCCAGTCAGACGAGCGGTCACCAGTAAGATAGGTGGCTAGCCCTCGGCCAGACCCCACTCGCGCAGCCGAGCGGCCACGGTCGAGGCCGGAATGGCCAGCGCGATCCCCGGTGGCATGACCATCGTGGTGAGGCCGAGAAGACGCCCTTCGGCGTCGAGGAGCGCCCCGCCGGAGTTGCCGGGGTAGAGGGTGAGGTCGGCCACGATAACCGGGCTGGGCTGCTGACCGGTCCAGGTGGCCCGGCCCAGCCCGGTCACCAGTCCGAACGCCACTGCCCCCCGCTGGCCGAAGGGGTTCCCGACTGCCAGAGCGATCTCGCCGACCCGCAGCGTCTCGACAGCGCGTGGTCGGGCCGGCGGCAGCGGTCCGGGCGCCGCGATCCGCAGAACGGCCAGGTCGTGTTCGGGGGCCCGCTGGACAACCTGGCCGCTGACCCGCTGCCCGTCGGGAAGCACGATCTCGGCCCGGCTGAAACGGGCGACATGGTGGTTGGTGACCACCAGGCCGTCGGCGCTCCAGATCACCCCCGATCCCCCACCGTGGCCACCAGCCCGGACGGCCACCACCCAGTCCCGAGCCCGCGCGGCCACCTGGGCGATCTCCGCAGCCAGAACCTGAGCCAGACGCGTCCGCATCGGTCCGCTCCGGAGGTTCAGGGACGCTCGCCGATCCGGACCGCGACTTCGATCACCTGTCCGGCCCGCACGACCAGCGCCGGCACCGTCTGCCCCACCCGCTCGCCGCTCAGCGCCGCCTGCAGATCGTCCAGGGTGCGCAGCGGCTGTCCGGCCAGAGCCACCAGCACATCGCCCAGCAGCACCCCGGACTGTTCGGCCGGTCCGCCCGGCTCGACGCCGGCGACGAGGAGCCCGGTGGGCTGCCCCAGCCGGTCGCGCAGGGCCGGCGGCAGCGAGACGACCTGGACACTCACGCCCAGAAAGCCCCGCCGGACCCGACCATGGGTCAGCAGCGCGTCGACCAGCGGCCGGAGCGCTGCGGTCGGGATGGTCAGGCTGAGTCCGCGGACCAGGGCCGAGGTGTTCAGCCCCAGGACCAGCCCGTCGGCGCCGACCAGCGGCCCCCCGGAGAAGCCGGGGTACATGGTCACATCGGTCTGGATGAGCCCCTCGATCGCGCTTCCGCGCCGGCTGCGCCAGGGTCCACCGATGGCGCTGACAACACCGATGGTCGCCATCGGGCCACCGGGGACCGGTCGGGCCAGCGCCAGGACCAGATGTCCGACGGGCGGCCGGCTCTCGGTCAGCGGCGCCGGCGGCAACCCCGTGGCCGGGATCCGCAGCAGGGCGATGTCGGTGGCCGGGTCACGGCCGACCAGCGCCGCCTTGACCTCCTGGCCATCGGGGAGACCCACCGTGATATCCTCGTCGCGCTCCAGAACGTGGTCGGCGGTGACGATGATACCCTCGGCCGACCAGATCAGGCCGCTGGCCCCGCCGCGCGGTCGGCCCTCGACCCGAACCACGCTCGAGCCCGCCTGGGCGACCAGCGCCGCCAGTTCGTCGGACAGTTGTCGCAGGACACTCACCCTCTCCTCCGCCATCCTTCTCGCCTCCGCGGTGCGGTTCGCCGGAAGGCTCTGCTCCCGGCAGAGGGAAGGATAGCGGTCAGGGCGCTCGCCGCCCTCGGCCAGAGGGGGAGGACGGCCCTGGACGTTTGGCCTAGAAGACCAGCCAGCCCCGGCGGGCGGCCAGATGGATGGCCTCGGTTCGGCTGCTGGCGCCCAGTTTGTGGAAGAGGGCGGTCAGGTGGTATTTGACGGTGTGCTCGCTCACTCCCAGCCGGCGGGCGATCTCTTTGTTGGCGAGGCCGGCGGCCAGATACGCCAGCACCTCGCGCTCGCGCGGGGTGAGATCGCCCGCCTCGGTGGCCAGGGGCGTCTCTCCGGGGCCACCGGCCGGACTCAGAGCCGGGTCGAGGACCAGCAGGCCCTGGCGCACAGCCTGGAGAGCGGCTCGCAGGCGCTCGGCAGAGAGGTCGAGCGGCAGAACGCCCCGGACGCCGGCCCGCAGGGCCGCGGTCACTTCCGCCGGCGGACAGTGTGGGCAGATGAGGATCACGCTGGTGGTCTGGCTTACCTGGGCGAGGGCGTCCAGGGTGGCTTCGTCGGGCTCGGCGGCCAGCAGCAGCACCGTCTGGTCGTGCGCGTCGGCGATAGGCAGGGCCGCCAGCGTCGGCGCCTCGTGGATGGCGGTTTCACCGGCCTCGGCCAGAAGCAGTCGCAGCCCGGCCCGTAGCAGTGGCGAGGATGAGACAACGATAACCATCGCTCCTACAGTGTCGTCGTCAGCCAGGCCTCCCTGTCCTGGCGCAGAAGAGCCCGCAGGGGAAGAAGACGACGGTCCAGCAGGTCCAGAGCGGTCTCGGGGTCGCCGCTGGTGATCTCCTCGGCGAACTGGTCCTGCAGGTCGTGGTACAGGACCTCGAGTTGGATCCGGTCGGCCGGCGCCAGCGTCGGCATCGCACCCTCCTCGGTGTCCGGCAAGCCACATCGCTTGCCCGCTTCGCCTCCATCATACGCCAGAAGAAGCGCCGGTGTCAACAGCCGGGGGCTCAGTGGGCACCCCGGCCCAGTTCCTGGCTGCGCTCGTAGGCCCGCAGTACCCCCCGCATCAGCGTCGCTCGGAGGCCGCCCTCCTCGAAGGCGAAGAGGGCGGCGGCCGTCGTCCCACCGGGCGAGGTGACCATATTGCGCAGTTCGGCCAGATGCCGGCCGGTCTCCTGGGCCATCCGGGCGGCCCCCAGAGTGGTCTGGAGGACCAGTTCCTCGGCCAGCGCGCGCGGCAGCCCGATCTGGACGCCGGCGTCGATGAGCGCCTCCATGAACAGAAACACGTAGGCCGGCCCCGAGCCGGAGAGGGCGGTGGCCATGTCGAGGTAGCGCTCGTCGGCCACGTAGACCTCCCGTCCCAGGGCCTGGAGCAGCCGGCGCACTCCCTCCCGGGCCGGCGCCGTCACCGCCGGCGTGGCCGTCCAGACCGACATCCCCTCGCCGATCTGCGCCGGGGTGTTGGGCATCACCCGCACGACCGCCTCGTGCTGGAGCCCGGCCACCATCGTCGGGATGGTCAGCCCGGCCACGATGGAGAGGACGGTCTGGGCGCTCTCCAGCCGTCCCCGCAGTTCGTGCAGGACCTCCGGGGCGTGCTGGGGCTTGATGGCCAGCACCACCAGGTCGGCCTCGGCCGCGCAGGCCAGATTGCTCTCGGTGACGGCGATGCCGTAGGTCTGGGCGAGGAGCCGCCGGCGCTCGGCCAGAGGGTCGCTGGCCATCAGCGCGCTGGCCGGCAGAACCGCGCGCGTCAGCAGGGCCCGGATGATGGCCTCGCCCATTACCCCGCCGCCGATAAACCCGATCCGCTGGAACATCGCTCTCCCTCCTCAGGCGCCCAGCGTCCGCAGCACCCGTTCGGCTGCGGCCACGGTCTGGGCGATGTCGTCCGGCGTGTGGGCCAGCGAGACGAAGAGCGCCTCGAACTGCGAGGGCGCCAGGTAGACGCCCTCAGCGAGCATCCCCCGGAAGAAGGCGGCGTAGCGGCGGGTATCGGCCTGACGGGCGGTGTCGTAGTCCACCACCGGCTGGTCGGTGAAGAAGAGGGTGAGCATCGAGCCCGCCCGGGCGCAGTGAACCGGCACCCCTGCCGCGCGCGCCGCGGCCGTCAGTCCCTCGGCCAGGGCGGCCGCGCGCTCCTCCAGCTGGGCGTAGACGCCTGGCTGGCGCAGGGCCTGGAGCGTGGCGATCCCGGCGCTCATGGCCAGCGGGTTGCCCGAGAGCGTCCCGGCCTGGTAGACCGGCCCGACCGGGGCCACCAGGCGCATCAGGTCGCGTCGGCCGCCGTAGGCCCCGACCGGCAGCCCTCCGCCGATGATCTTGCCCAGGCAGGTGAGGTCGGGGGTGATGCCGTAGAGGGCCTGGGCCCCGCCGTAGCCCAGGCGAAAGCCGGTGATGACCTCGTCGAAGATGAGGAGGGCCCCGTGATCGCGGGTCAGCTGGCGCAGCCCCTCGAGAAAGCCGGGCCGGGGCGGGACGACGCCCATGTTGCCGGCCACCGGCTCGACGATGACAGCGGCGATCTCGCGTCCGTGGCTGGCGAAGGCCCGCTCGACGGCGGCCAGGTCGTTGTAGGGGAGGACCAGCGTCGTCTGGGCCACCGCCGGGGGAACCCCCGGACTGTCCGGGATGCCGAACGTCATGGCCCCCGAGCCGGCTGCCACCAGCAGGCTGTCCACGTGGCCGTGGTAGCAGCCGGCGAACTTGATGACCAGCGGCCGGCCGGTCGCCGCTCGGGCCAGCCGGAGCGCGCTCATCGTGGCCTCGGTCCCCGAGTTGACGAAGCGCACCATCTCGACGCCCGGCATGGCCTCGGTGATGAGGCGGGCCAGTGCGATCTCCAGTTCGGTGGGGGCGCCGAAACTGGTGCCGTTCTCGGCCGCCGCCTGGATAGCCTGCACCACCGCCGGCGGGGCGTGGCCGAGGATAAGCGGTCCCCAGGAGCAGACGTAATCGATGTACTCGTTGCCGTCCACGTCCCAGATGCGGGAGCCTTTGCCCCGGGCGATGAAAAGGGGATCGCCCCCGACCGCTTTGAAGGCCCGCACCGGGCTGTCCACCCCGCCCGGCAGGTACTGCTGAGCCAGGGCGAAGAGTTCGCGGGAGCGGGTGGTGATCCGGGTTCTGGGCATCGGGTCCTCAGTCCTTTCTCGCCAGCAGCCAGCGGGCGGCCTCTTTGGCGTGGTAGGTGATGATGATGTCGGCCCCGGCGCGCTTGATGGCGGTGAGGATCTCCATGACCACCCGTTGTTCGTCGAGCCAGCCGGCCCGGGCGGCGGCCTTGACCATGCTGTACTCGCCGCTGACGTTGTAGGCGGCGATGGGCAGGCCGAACGCCTGCCGGGCCCGGGCGATGACGTCCAGGTAGGCCAGGGCCGGCTTCACCATGATCATATCGGCCCCCTCCTGGATGTCCAGCGCGATCTCCTGAAGGGCCTCGCGGGCGTTGGCCGGATCCATCTGGTAAGAGCGGCGGTCGCCGAACCGGGGGGCCGAGTCGGCCGCCTCGCGGAAGGGACCGTAGAAGGCCGAGGCGTACTTGGCCGAGTAGGCCAGAATGGCCGTCTCGGTGAAGCCGGCCCGGTCGAGCGCGGCCCGGATGGCCCCCACCCGGCCGTCCATCATGTCCGACGGGGCGACGACGTCGGCTCCGGCCGCCGCCTGGGAGACGGCCGTCCGGGCCAGGAGGTCCAGCGTCTGGTCGTTGTCCACGACGCCGTCGCGCACCACCCCACAGTGGCCGTGGTCGGTGTACTCGCAGAGGCAGACGTCGGTGATGACCAGGAGGTCGGGCACGGCCCGTTTGATCGCCCGCACCGCCTGCTGAACAACGCCGTCATCGGCGTAGGCCTCGCTGCCCAGCGGGTCCTTGCTCGCCGGGAGGCCGAAGAGGAGAACACCACCCAGGCCCAGGGCGAAGGCCTCCTCGGCCTCGGCGGCGGCCAGATCGGGCGAGAGACGCGCGACCCCCGGCATCGCGGCGACCTCCTGGCGGACGCCCTGGCCGTGGACCACAAAGAGCGGGTAGATGAGATCGCTGGGCGCCAGCCGCGTCTCGCGGACCAGGCGACGCAGGGCCTCGGTCCGGCGCAGGCGGCGGAGCCGGCGGGTCGGGAAACCGGCCGTCACGGGAGCGGTCACCGTCTCCACTGGACCACACCTCCTTCCGGGAGAGTCCGGGTGCTTTCATGGGCGATCAGGGCCTCAACCAGCCCCGGGATCGTATGCTCGGGAGCCACGATATCAACGCGCAGGCCCAGCTCGGCGGCGGCCTGGGCGGTGACCGGACCGATGCAGGCGACGGTCAGCGAACGGAGGAGGTCCGTCCCACCGAGGGCGGCCACCAGGTGTCGGACCGTTGAGGCGCTGGTGAAGGTGACGATGTCGATTTTCTCCGCGGTCAGGAGCGCCCGCGCCCGTTCGGCCAGATCGGGCGGCGGGACCGTGCGGTAGAGCGGCAGCACCTCGACCGTCGCCCCGGCTGCCCGCAGCCGCTCGGGCAGAACCGGCCGGGCCTCGGCCGCCCGGGCCAGGAGCAGCCGCCGGCCGGCGATCCCCTGGGCGATCAGGGCCTCGGCCACCGCCTCGGCGACGTACGCGGGCGGCACGAGATCCGCCCGCAGGCCGCGCGCGGCCAGGGCCGCCGCCGTCGCCGGCCCGATGGCCGCCAGGCGGGCCCGGCCGAACGCTCGGGCGTCGCCCCCCATGGCCTGGAGCACGGCGAAGAAGCGGGCCACCCCGTTCTGGCTGGTGAAGATCACCCAGTCGTACTCCGCCAGCCGGGCGATGGCCTGGCGAATGGGCGTCTCATCGTCGACCGGGACGATGACGATGGTCGGTAGTTCTATCGGCACCGCTCCGGCGGCCCGCAGAGCTTGAACGAGGGCCCCGGCCTGGTCCTGGGCGCGGGTCACCAGGATACGGCGGCCGGCCAGCGGCGGCCGGCTGAACCAGCGGAGATAGGGGTGGAGGGCGGCCACCGGGCCGATGACGATCACGGCCGGCGCCCCCAGCCCGGCCTCGCGGGCCACCGCCGGCAGTCGGGCCAGCGGGGCCGAGATGACCCGCTGGTGAGGCAGGGTGCCCCACTGGATGGCGGCGGCGGGCGTGTCGGGCGAGCGTCCGGCCTGAAGCAGCCGCTCGACGATGGCTGGCAGGTTCTCGGTCCCCATCAGGATCACCAGCGTCTCCACCGCCCGGGCCAGGTGCTCCCAGCGGACGCTGGTCTCCCCTTTGCTGGGGTCCTCGTGGCCGGTGATGATGGCCACCGAGGAGGAGAGCCCACGGTGGGTGACCGGGATGCCGGCGTAGGCCGGCACGGCCAGGGCCGAGGTCACCCCGGGCACGACCTCGAAGGGGATGCCGGCCGCCACCAGGGCCTCGGCCTCCTCGCCCCCGCGTCCGAAGAGGAAGGGATCGCCCCCCTTCAGCCGCACCACCTGCTTGCCCTCGCGGGCCCGGGCGATCAGCAGGGCGTTGATGGCCTCCTGGCTGAGGGCTGGCTGGCCCGGCTGCTTGCCGACGTAAACCAGTTCGGCGTCGGGCCGGACATTGCCGGCCAGGCAGGTCTCGGCCAGCCGGTCGTAGACCACGACCTCGGCCTGGCGCAGGAGTTCCTGAGCGCGGACGGTGAGGAGGCCGGGATCGCCCGGGCCGGCGCCGACCAGGTAGACCTTGCCCGCCATCGTTTCGCCTCACCCTCGCCCGCTGGGACGGGCGGCCAGGAGGTCGGCGCCGCCACTGGCCAGGAGCCGCCGGGCCACCGTGTGCCCCAGGGTCTCCGGTGCGGTCCGCGGACCGCGGCCCTCGGCCCGGACCAGGGCGCGGCCGTCGGGCTGGGCGATGAGCGCCCGCAGGTACAGGGTGTCGCCCTCCGGGGTGGCATAGGCGGCGATCGGCAGGTGGCAGCCGCCGCCCAGGGCGGCCAGGAGCGCCCGCTCGGCCCGGACCGCCGCCTCGACGAGCGGATCGGTCAGCGTCCGGGCCAGGATGGCGGCCGGGTCGCCGGCGCGGGCCTCGACGGCCAGGGCCCCCTGGCCGACGGCGGGCAGGCAGACCTCGAAGGGCAGGTACTCGGTGATGCGGTCGGCCCAGCCCAGGCGGTGGAGGCCGGCGGCGGCCACGATGATAGCGTCGTACTCGCCGGCCTCGAGCCGGCGCAGGCGGGTGTCCAGGTTGCCCCGGAGGGGCAGGATCACCAGGTCCGGGCGGGCGGCCCGGACCTGGGCGCTCCGCCGGGGGCTGCTGGTCCCGACCCGGGCGCCGGCCGGCAGGGCGAAGAGCCCCTGGCCCGTCGCGCTGACCAGAGCGTCACGGGCGTCCTCACGGAGGGGAACGGCGGCGATCTCCAGTCCGGGCTGTGGGGCCACCGGCAGGTCTTTGAGGCTGTGGACCGCCAGGTCGATCTCGCCGGCCAGGAGCGCCCGCTGCAGTTCTTTGACGAAGAGGCCGCTCTCGCCCAGGCGCTCGAACGGTGTCTGGTGGTCCCGGTCGCCGCGCGTGGTGATCGGCACCAGCGTGATGGTCAGGTCGGGGTAGCGCTGGCGGAGCCGTTCAACAACAGACTGTGTCTGCGTCAGGGCCAGCCGGCTGGCCCGTGTTCCCACGCGCAGGGTCGGCATCGTCGGGCTGCTCCTGGGCGGCCGGGCCGTCGAGCGGCAGCGGGTCCAGCCCGAAGAGATCGCGCAGGGCCCGGCTGTAGCTCCGACTGTCGGCCACTTCCTTCAGGCGGGTGATCGGCCGGTGCAGCAGTTTGTTGACGATGGCCACCGAGAGGGCGCTGACCACCTGCCGATCGCGTTCCGAGAGATGACCCAGCCGGGCCAGGGCTCGGGCCAGCTCGGCCTGGCGGATCTCCTCGGCCCGCTGGCGCAGGGCGGCGATGGTCGGCACGACCTCACGGGCCTGCCACCACAGACGGAAGCGCTCCACGTGCTCGGCGACCAGAGCCTCGACCCGGTCGACCTCGCGGGCCCGTTCGCCGAGGTTGGCCGTGCACACCGCCTGCAGATCATCGATATTATAAAGGCGAACGCGCGGCAGACGCCCGACCGCTGGCTCGACATCGCGGGGCACGGCGATGTCGATGAGACAGAGCGGCCGGCCAGCGCGCCGGGCCAGGAGACTCTCGACCAGCGCGGCGGTCACGATCGGCGTCGGCGCCCCGGTCGAGGTGATCACCACATCGGCCTGGACCAGCGCCTCCGCCAGCCGGTCGAGCGGGAGAGCCTGGCCGCCCAGCCGGTCGGCCAGATCCTGCGCACGGGCGGCCGTGCGGTTGAGGACCAGCAGCCGGCGGGCGCCGTTCTCCACCAGCAGCTCCGCCGCCTGCTCGCCCATCTTGCCGACCCCGATGACCGCCACGGTGCAGCCCGCGAAGTCCCCCACCACCTGCCGGGCCAGAACGACGGCGGCGGAGCTCACCGAGACGGCGTGCCGGCTGATGCCGGTCTCCCGACGGGCCCGCTTGCCGACCACCACCGCCTCGCGGAAGAGGTTCTCCAGCACCGGCCCCAGACTTCCGGCCTGCCGGGCCAGCGTCCAGGCCTCACGCACCTGCCCCAGGATCTGGGGTTCGCCCAGGACCATCGAGTCCAGACCGGCGGCCACCCGAAAGAGGTGACGGACGGCCTCCTCCTGGCAGTACCAGCGGAGATAGGAGTCGAGATCAGCCGCTGGCACGCCCCGGCTCTCGCTGAGGAAGCGGCGCAGGTTCTTGCCGCCCGAATGGACGTGGCCGACCAGGGCGTAGATCTCGGTGCGGTTGCAGGTCGAGAGGATGGCCCCCTCGGCGACGTACTCCCGCAGGGCGGCCAGCGCCGTGGGCAGGTCGTCGGGGGCGAAGGCCACGCGCTCGCGCACCGCCACCGGCGCGCTCTTGTAGTGGACGCCCAGCGCCAGGATCACCATCGCGCTGTCTGTTTCTCCTCCGCTGAGGGTCGGTTTGCCGGAGCGAGCACACCGGGCCGGTGGGGGGTCAGACCGCCGGGAGGGCCAGGCCACGCCACAGGGCGGTCCGGGCCGTGGCGCGGTCGCCCCGGGCCAGCGCCTCGAGCACCGTCGGGGAGATCGCCGCCCGCCAGACAGAGTACGGCGGAATGGCGCCCCGCGCCTTGAGTTCCCGCCGCGCCTCGGCCAGCAGCTCCAGCAGCGCCCCGAACTCCTCCGGGATCAACGCCTCCAGCTCCTCCCGGACCCAGCGCGCCATGGCCGGGCTGAGCCCGGCGGTCGAGATCCCCAGGGTGAGGTCACCCCGGCGGACGACCGAGCAGGCGATGAAATCGCAGTGCTCCGGGTCGTCGACCGCGTTGACCCAGATCCCCTGGGCCCGCGCCTCCTGGGCGATCCGGGCGTTCAGAGCCCGGTCGTCGGTGGCGGCGATGACCAGACGGTAGCCGCACACATCGCCCGTCTGGTAGGGACGACGGAGGACGGTGATCGCGCCGGAGGCAGCCAGCGTGGCCAGCCGGGGGGTAACGGTCGGGCTGATCACGGTCACCGCAGCCGCGCACTCGCACAGGCCCTCGACCTTGCCCTCGGCCACGGTGCCGCCGCCGACCACCAGACACGGCTTCCCGGCCAGATCAAGATAGACAGGATAGTAGCGCTGGGCGGCCATCGCTCCTCGTCGGGCGCCCCGCGGCGAGCGGCCCTGACAGAATATTAGCCCGGCCCCGGCCGCTTGTCAAACCGCCCTCCACCGGCGCCGTGGCGGGGCCTGGTCGGTCAGACATCCTGGCCGACCAGGTCGGCGACGTGGGGCAGACCGGTCCGGTGAAGATGAGCCCGGATCCCCTGGGCGATCAGCCAGCCGAGGAAGGGTCCCTCGTAGACCAGGCCGGTGTAGACCTGGACCAGGCTGGCCCCGGCCCGGATCCGCTCCAGCGCGTCCTCCGGGCTGAGGATGCCGCCGACGCCGATAATCGGCAGGCGTCCCTCGGTCAGTCGGTAGAGACGCCGGACCAGGGCGGTGGCGGTCTCGCGGAGGGGATGCCCGCTCAGCCCGCCGGTCTCCCGCCGGGCCGGACTCTGGAGCCAGGGACGGCGGACAGTGGTGTTGGTGGCGATGAGGCCGTTCAGATCGTGGGCCAGGGCGGCCGCCACGATCGCCTCCAGGTCGGCGGGTGTGAGGTCGGGGGCGATCTTGAGGAACAGCGGGCGCGGCGGGCGGCCACGAGCGGCGGCCAGCGCCCGGTTGCGCGCCTGGAGCGCCTGCAGCAGCGGGTCGAGCCACTGCCGGGCCTGCAGCTGACGCAGGTCCGGCGTGTTGGGCGAGCTGACGTTGAGGACGATGTAGTCGGCCCGGTCGAAGAGCCGCTCCAGGAGCAGCAGATAGTCCTCCGCCGCCCGCTCCAGCGGGGTCTCGCGCCCTTTGCCGATGTTGAGGCCCAGACGGGCTGGGGCCAGCCGGACCGAACGCAGACGACGGGCGACCGCCTCGACCCCATCGTTGGGAAAGCCCAGCCGGTTGATGAGCGCCCGGTCCTCGGGCAGGCGAAAGAGCCGGGGGCGGGGGTTGCCGGCCTGAGGAGCAGGCGTCACCGTGCCCACCTCGACGTGGCCGAAGCCGAGGGCGGTCAGGGCCGCCGGCGCCAGGCCGTTCTTGTCGAGGCCGGCGGCCACCCCGACCGGGTTGGGGAAGGTCAGCCCGCCCAGGGTGACGACCAGTTCGGGCGCCGGCGCCAGGAAGAGCCACCGGAGCAGCGAACAGAGTCCGGGGGTTCGCTGGACCAGGGCCAGCAGCCGGAGCGCCAGCCCGTGGGCCTGCTCCGGGTCCAGGCGGAAGAGAAGAGGGCGAAGAGCCGAGCGGTAGCCATACTGGCCGGAAACGGCCAGCCGGGTGGCCAGTTTCTGGCGAGCGGTCAGGTGCGTGGTCACGGCGGCTCTGGCGGTCGCCGGACGGGCGGAGCGGGACATCAGCAGCCGGCCTCCGGGGAGTTGGAGCACGCGGGCGGCCGGGTCACCCACTCCCGCCAGGCGGCCAGAGCCTGGCGGACGTTGGCGAAGGCCAGGTCGGCCGGGATCTCGTCGGGGCCGAACCAGGCCAGAGCGGCCACATCGCTGGCCGGGGTGGGGACACCGGCCACGACCTCGGCGAGATAGTGCAGGTTCAGGGTGTAGTCGCCATCGGCCCCATAGCGATCCGGGAAAATGCCCAGGAGGCGGACCGGGCGGACGGTGAGCCCGGTCTCCTCCTGGATCTCGCGGACCAGCCCCGCCTCCGGGTGCTCCCAGGCCTCCAGGAAGCCGCCGGGGAGGTCCCAGGCGCCGGCGGCCGGGGGCCCGGCCCGCCGGGCCAGCAGCACCCGTCCGTTCTGGGTGATGAGAGCACCGACGCAGGGCTTGGCGTTCTTGTACCAGACCCGGCCGCAGGCCGGGCAGACCTGACGCTCCAGGGAGTCGTCGGGCGGGCGGCGACGGACCAGCGGGCTGGCGCAGAGCGGACAGTAGCGGAACGGCGGCATCGGGCCTCCGAGATGCGTCTGCCGGTTATTTTAGCCGCTCGGGGGCAAAAGGGCCAGGTTGTCGATGAGGCGGACACCCCCCAGCCGGGCGGCGATGAGGGCCCTGGCCGGACCGGTCACCAGGTCCAGCGGCTCGAGGGTCTCGGGGTCAACGACGGCCGCGTAGTCCAGGTCCAGCCCGTCGGCGGCGATGACCGCCGCCATCTGGTCGACCAGGACCGCGCCGCGCCGTTCGCCGGCCGCCAGCAGCGCCTGGGCGGTCTGCAGGGCCCGGTAGAGGGCGGCGGCCCGCGAGCGCTCCTCCGGCCTCAGGTAAACGTTGCGGGAACTCAGGGCCAGGCCGTCGGGCTCGCGGACGGTCGGGCAGCCGACGATGGTCACCGGCAGATTGAGGTCGGCCACCAGGCGCCTGACCACCAGGAGTTGCTGGTAATCTTTCTCGCCGAAGTAGGCCCGGTCGGGCTGGGTCAGGGCGAAGAGTTTGGTGACGATGGTGGCCACCCCCCGGAAGTGGCCCGGCCGGCGCTCGCCCTCCCAGCGCAGGGCCGGGGGACCGACCCCGACGAAGGTGGCGAAGCCGGGCGGGTACATCTCCTCGACCGATGGGGCGAAGAGGAGATCGGCCCCGGCCTCGGCCGCCAGCCGCTGGTCCCGGGCCAGGTCGCGCGGGTAGCGGGCGTAGTCCTCGTGGGGGCCGAACTGGGTGGGGTTGACGAAGACGGTGACGATAACCGAAGCGCACTCGGCCCGGGCCCGGGCGATGAGAGCGCAGTGGCCGGCGTGCAGGTACCCCATCGTCGGCACCAGGCCGACCGGACTGGGCAGCCGGGCCCGGCGGGCCCGCAGATCGGCGATGGTGGTGACGGTCTCCATCGGTGCCTCCGCAGAACAGGTGGGAATGACCGACCGGTCCGGATGGCCGCCAGGCGCCTCAGCGCCCCTCGGATGGAACCGTGACCGCCGGCGAGACCTCCTGAAGGAACTCCAGCACCTCGGGGGGAGCGCTCACGCTGTGGGCCGCCGTCGGAAAGACTCCCTGCTTGACCTCCTGGCAGTAGGTGGTGAGGGCCTGGCGGATGGCGGTGGCCAGGTCGGCGTAGCGCCGGGCGTGGCGGGGCAGCCGCTCGCCCGAGAGGCCGAGCATATCGTGCAGGACCTGCACTTGGCCGTCGCAGTCGGGGCCGGCGCCGATGCCGATGGTGGGGATACGCAGCCGGCGCGTGATGGCCGCCGCCAGCTGGGCCGGGACCAGCTCCAGGACAATCCCGAAGGCGCCGGCCTCCTCCAGGGCCAGGGCGTCGGCCAGGAGCTGGCGGGCTGCCGCGACCGTCCGCCCCTGGACGCGGTAGCCGCCGAGCTGGTGGACGGACTGCGGCGTCAGTCCTAGGTGCCCCAGGACCGGGATCCCGGCCTGGACCAGCCGCCGCACCGTTTCGACCACCGGCGCTCCCCCCTCCAGTTTGACCGCCTGGGCCCCGCCCTCCTGGACCAGCCGTCCGGCGTTGCGCAGCGCCTCCTCTGGCGAGACGTGGTAGCTCAGGAAGGGCAGGTCGGCCACCACCAGCGCTCGCCGGACAGCCCGGGTGACGGCCCGGGTGTGGTGGAGCATATCGGCCATCGTCACCGGGATGGTCGACTCGTAGCCCAGAACGACCATCCCCAGGCTGTCGCCGACCAGGATCACCTCGACCCCGGCCTCATCGGCCAGGCGGGCGGTCGGATAGTCATAGGCCGTGACCATCGTGATCTTCTCGCCGCGCTGCTTGTACTCGCGCAGAGTCGCGGTCGTGATCCGCATGCCCCTCTCCTTTCTGGTCCATGTTGGGCCAGGGGTCCTGATGCGCCTCGGCCAGCCGGGCGGCCAGCACTGTCCTTGCGGTCGCCGGCAGCCGGGACCAGACCAGCCCGAGGGTCGCCTGGCCCAGCAGGGCGTAGAGCCGGGCCAGGGTGGGATCGGTCTGGCCCAGGGCGGCCAGGTGCTGGGCGACGGTGGCCACGTCCCCGCGGGCCACCGGGCCAGTCAGGGCCGCCTCCGGCGGGACCTGTTCCAGATTCCGCAGGACCGAGCGCCAGAGCCCCAGGAGCGCCGGCCGGGCGGTCGCAGGCGGCAGGCCGAGGCGGGCCAGGAGATCGCTGGCCAGCGCCAGGAGCGTCAGGCTGTAGTTGCCGACCAGCACGGCCGCGACGTGGTAGAGCGCCCGGCCGGTGGCGTCGAGGGCCGGGAGCCGGAGGAGGTGCGCCCCCAGCGTCTGGACCAGATCGGCCAGCACCGGCTGGAGGGCCGGCTCGGCCTCAACGGCGCAGAAGATCCCCGCGAACGGGTCGTCGGCGCTCCCCACCGGTGGGGCGCTGAGCAGCGGATGGAGCCGGCCGACCGCGCCGCCTCTAGCGCGAACCGGCGCCAGGACCTCCAGGCCCAGCGCCCCGCTCAGGTGCACCACCCCCTGGCCGGGCTGCCAAGGCAGGGCTGCGGCCAGCGGGGCGATGGCCCGGTCGGGCACGGCCAGGACGACCAGCCGGCTGCGTTCGACCACGCCGGTGGCCGTGGTGGCGACGCAGCCGGGGATGGCGGCGGCCAGGCGCCGGGCGCTCTCGCCCTGCTGGCTGGCGCAGGCCACCACCGGCCAGCCCCGGCGGGCCAGGGCAGTGGCCAGGGCCCAGCCCAGGCGTCCGGCGCCGATGAAGCCGGTCGGCGGCCAGTCGGTCGGACGGACCATGGGCGCTCCTCGGCGGGTGGTTGGCCGGGGCCGGGGGCGGGCTGGTCGCGCCGCCGGCCGAAGAGAAAAGGGCGCAGTCACCTGCGCCCTCGGAGGTCAGAGGCCTTCTCCCGTCTCGGTCGCCGACGATCCGAGCGGGCGCTGTGACTGTCAGTCGGGGTCTGGCCGTCGGTCGCCAGCACTCGGGGCCGCCTGGTCCCCGGTGCCTTCCCCAGCATTGTACCACCGCCGGGCCAGAATCTCAACCACTTTGTCCAGCAGCCGGTCGGCCACCGCCCGCTTGGGCAGAAGCGGCAGCGGCTCCGGTGGGCGGCCGGGCTGAAGAAAGACCACCTGGTTGGTGTCGCTGCCGAACCCGCTCCCAGGGGCGGTGACGTCGTTGGCCACGATGAGATCCAGGTTCTTGGCCCGCAGCTTCTGCTCGGCATTCGCCAGGAGGTCCCCGGTCTCGGCGGCGAAGCCGACCTTCACCCCCGGCCAGTCGCGCAGGCTGGCCAGGATGTCGGGCGTGGGCACCAGCCGCAGGACCAGTTCGCCGGCGCTTTTTTTGATCTTCTGGCCGGCCGGCTCGGCCGGCCGGTAGTCAGCCACGGCGGCGGCCATAATCAGCGCATCGGCCGTCTGGATCGCCTGCTGGACGGCCGCCAGCATCTCCTGGGCGGTGGTCACCCGGATCACGGTGACCCCGGCCGGCGGGGTGAGGGCGGTCGGGCCGCTGATGAGGGTGACCCGGGCGCCCCGGTCGCGGGCCGCCTCGGCGATGGCGTAGCCCATTTTGCCCGACGACCAGTTGCCGATGAAGCGCACCGGGTCGATGGGCTCGCGCGTCCCCCCGGCCGTGACGACGAGGTGCCGGCCGGCCAGGTCCTGGCGCTGGCTGAGCAGGCGCTGGACGACGGCCATGATCTCGGCCGGCTCGGCCATCCGCCCCCGTCCAACCTGGCCGGAGGCCAGGCGCCCCTCGGCCGGCTCGACGATATGCACGCCGCGCGCCCGCAGGCGGGCCAGGTGCTCCTGGGTGGCCGGGTGCTCGTACATGTGGGTCTCCATCGCCGGCGCGACCACCAGAGGGGCGGTCAGGGCCAGGGCGGTGGCCGTCACCGGATCGTCGGCCAGCCCCAGCGAGAGACGCGCCAGGAGATTGGCGGTGGCCGGGGCGATGACCATAAGATCCGCGGCCCGGGCCAGGCCGACGTGCTCGATGGCCAGGTCGTTCTGGGGGTCGAAGAGATCGGTGACCACCGGACGGTGGGTCAGCGCCTGAAATGAGAGCGGGCTGACAAAGCGGGTGGCGGCCGGGGTCATCAGCACGTCCACCGTCGCCCCGCCTTTGACCAGTTCCGAAGCCAGGGCCACCGCTTTGAAGGCGGCGATGGAGCCGCTGACGCCCAGCAGGATGCGCCGTCCGGCGATCACCGGCTCTCCTCCCGGTTGAGCTCATAGATCAGCCGGAGCCCCTCCAGCGTCAGGTGGGGGTCGACCACCTCGATAGCCGGGACCTCGTCGGCGATGATCTCGGCCAGTCCGCCGGTGGCGATGACCCGGGCCGGGCCCATCTCCTGCTGGAAGCGTCGGACCAGCCCTTCAACCAGCCCGGCGTAGCCGTAGAGGATGCCCGATTGGAGGGCCTGGACGGTGTTGCGGCCGACCGCCGTCCGGGGCTTGACCAGTTCGACCCGGTAGAGGCGGGCGGCCCGTTCGAAGAGGGCCTGGGCGGCGATCAGCAGCCCGGGGGCGATGGCGCCGCCCAGGTAGTCGCCGTCGCGGTTGATGGCGTCGAGGGTGGTGGCGGTGCCGAAGTCGATGATGATGGCCGGCCCGCCGTAGCGGTGGTAGGCGGCCAGGGCGTTGGCGATGCGGTCGGCCCCGACCTCCTTGGGGTTCTCATAGAGAATGCGGATGCCGGTCCGGATGCCCGGACCGACAACCAGCGGCTCCAGGCGGAGGTAGGTCCGGCAGAGATCGGTGAAAGTGGCGGTAAGGGGCGGCACCACGCTGCCGATGACCACCGCCCGGACCGCCGGCAGCCCCAGGCCGTGGTAGGCCAGGACCTGGTGGACCAGCATGGCGTACTCGTCGGGCATGCGCTCCGGGGCGGTGGCCGCCCGCCAGGTGCCCACCAGCCGGTCTTGCTGATAGGCGCCGAAGACGATGTTGGTGTTGCCGATGTCGATGGCCAGCAGCATGGCGCCCGAATTATAGCACAGGCCCTGGCACGCGACTTGTCCGGGACCGGCCGGGAAGGAGTCGCCCATGCCCCACCGCCGGTTGACCGGCTGGCGTCGCCAGACCGTTCTCCACGACCATCAGCGTCGCCTGGCGCGGCTGGTCCATGAGTTCGGCGGCGCCAGCCGCCTCTTCCTGACCGCGTTCGCCCTGGGACTTCTGGTCCTGGGCCTGGCCGGCCCGCTGGTCCTGGGGGCGCTCTGGCTCGCTCTGACCCACGACCTTCCCCCGGCCACCTACGCCCGTGAGCGTCCGGTCTTCCAGTCCACCCAGATCCTCAGCCGCGATGGGCAGCTGCTCTACGAGGTCGTCCCGCCTGAAGGCGGGCGCCGCCAGCTGGTCCGGCTGAGCGACCTGCCACCCTTTCTCCTCCAGGCCACCCTGGCCGCCGAGGACCCCTCGTTCTATCAGAACCCCGGTGTTGACCCCCTGGCCGTGCTCCGGGCGCTGGGCCAGAACCTGACCGGCCAGGCGGTGGTCAGCGGGGCCAGCACGCTGACCATGCAGCTCAGCCGCAACATCCTCTTCCCACCCGATCTCCGCTACGAACGGAGCCTGGAGCGCAAGCTGAAAGAGATGATCTACGCCGTTCGCCTCTCCCGGCACTTCCGCAAAGATGAGGTGCTGGAGATGTACTTTAACGAGGTTTACTACGGGAACATGGCCTACGGCATCGGCGCAGCCGCCCGCTGGTACTTCGGCAAGGAGCCGCGCGACCTCACTCTGGCCGAGGCCAGCCTGCTGGCCGGTCTTCCCCAGGCGCCCAGTGAGTACGACCCCCTTCGCCACCTGCCGCTGGCCAAGGCCCGTCAGTGGTACGTCCTCTCGCGGATGGTCACCCTGGGCTATCTCACCCCGGCCGAGGCCGTGGCGGCCTACCAGGCCCCGCTGCAGTTCGCCGACCAGCGGGTCCACAAGCGCGCCCCGCACTTCGTGGACTACGTCCTCGACCTCCTCAGCCGGCGGTACGGGCGCGAGGCCCTCTACTACAACGGCTGGCGGGTCCGCACGACCGTCGACCTCGCCCTGACCGAGAAGGCGCGGGCGCTGGCGGCCCAGCGCATCGCCGAGATCCGCCAGACGATGAACGCCCATAATGCCGCCGTGGTCGTTCTGAACGCCCCGACGGCCGAGATCCTGGCCATGGTCGGCAGCATCGACTACTGGGATCCCTCGATTGACGGTCAGGTCAACGTGGCCGTCGCCCCCCGCATGCCCGGCTCGGCCATCAAGGTCTTCACCTACGCCGCCGCCTACGAGGACGGCTATCTGCCGGCCAGCCGGGTGAACGACACCTTCACTCTTTTTGACCGGGGGCCGGGGCTGGGGCCCTACGCCCCGCACAACTACAACGGCGCCTTCAACGGCCCGGTCATGTTGCGCGAGGCCCTGGGCAGTTCCTTGAACGTTCCGGCCGTCAAGGTGGTCCGGGTGGTGACACCCGACCGGATGGTGGCCCTGGCCCACCGGCTGGGGATCACGACCCTGCGCGACTACCGGGCCCACGGTCTCTCGGTCACCCTGGGCTCAGTGGATGCCACGCTGCTCGACCTCACCTACGCCTACAGCGTCTTCGCCAACCTGGGCCGGCAGGTTGGCGCCCCGGTCCCGCCGGCCGAGCGCGAGCCCGGCTTCCGCCAGTACGAACCGGTGGCCATTCTGGAGATCACCGCCCCGGACGGACGGGTGGTCTACCGCTACCAGCCGGGGGCGGGAGCCCAGGTCCTCTCGCCGCAGGTGGCCTATCTGATGACCTCGAGCCTGAGCGACGACGAGGCGCGCCTCTTCACCTTCAGCCGCCACGGCGTTCTGGAGATCGACCGTCCGGCGGCGGCCAAGACCGGGACAACCGAGTTTATGCAGGACACCTGGACCATCGGCTACTCCCCCGACCTGGTGGTCGGGGTCTGGGTGGGCAACAGCGACGGCAGCCGCATGCAGCGGATCGTCGGCGTCCTCTCGGCGGGCCACATCTGGCACAAGGTGATGATCGCCGCCCATCAGCACCTCAACCTGCCCCCCCGCCCCTTCCCGATCCCGGACGGACTGGAGTACGGTCTGGTCTGCGGCGCGTACGACTGGAAGATCGTCGGCCGGGAGCCGCTCTGCCAGGTCCCGGATCCCCCACCCTGGCGCTACCGCGAGCGTGACGGAGCCTGAGGCCGCCTTCGCCCTCTGGTCGGGCCGCCCGGCCTGCGCTATAGTAGGGCCCGGAGTACCGGGAGGTACCCGACGCTGACAGCCAGAGGAGGCGACCGATGGACCTCGGACTGCGCGGCAAGGTGGTGGTCATCACGGGCGGCGGTGGCGGCATCGGCCGGGCCACGGCCCTGGCCTTCGCCCGCGAGGGAGCGACGGTGGTGGTGAGCGACATCAACCTGGAGGCGGCCCAGGCGGTGGCCGAGGAGGTCCGGACGCTGGGCGTCCCGGCTCTGGCCGTGCGCACCGATGTGGCCGACCCCGAGGACGCTCAGCGGCTCATCGCCACCACCCTCGAGCACTTCGGGCGGATCGATGTCCTGGTCAACAACGCCGGCATCTTCCAGTCCAAGCCGCTCGATGACCTCACTGCGGCCGAGTGGGACCGGGTGATGGCGGTCAATCTGCGGGGAGCTTTCCTCTGCGCCCAGGCGGCCCTGGGGCCGATGAAGGCCCAGCGCTCCGGCCAGATCATCAATCTGGGATCGCTGGCCGGGCAGGTCGGCGGGATCGTGGCCGGGGCGAACTATGCCGCCTCCAAGGCCGGAATCATCTGTCTCACCAAGTCGCTGGCCAAAAACGCCGGGCCCTTTGGCATCCGGGTCAACTGCGTCAACCCCGGTGTCATCGACACACCGATGACCCAGCCCTGGCCGCCGGAGGCCCGTGCCGCCCTGGTCCAGCAGACGCCGCTGGGGCGGCTGGGGCGACCGGAAGAGGTGGCCAACGCGATTGTCTTCCTGGCCTCGGACGCCGCCAGTTTCATCCACGGCGCCCACCTCGATGTCAATGGCGGCATCTACATGGACTGAGCGGGCGCGGCCTCCTCGACGTACTGGGCCGGGACCACTTTGTAGAAGTTGCTGGGACGGCCGTCGCGCAGCCTCTCCTGGTAGAGAAACCACAGATGACGGACCTGGAAGGTCTTGAACCACTCCTCCCAGGAGATCGGCTGCAGGCCTTTCTCCTTGAATCCCGGAAAATCGAGGGCCAGGACGCCGGGGCGGCCCTCGTGCTCGGTCCCCGGGACGGTGGCCGGGACGGCGCCCCGCTCGGCCGCCCACCGCTGGATGACGGCCAGCTCGCGGGTGGCCAGCGTCTCCCCCGGCCGGCAGCCACGGTCGTTGGGGTCGGTGACGATGTGGTACCGATGTCTGCGGGCCATCGGCCATCTCCTCGTGGTGGTCTGCCCCCGGATGCAGGGTCTGTGCCAGTGTTGAAGGGAGACGGCGCGGGTTTATACAATTTAGGCCATAGAGACGTCGAGGGGCTGTGACGGGCGATGCGCCAGGTCCTGATCGAAAACCAGGTCTTTCTGACGGCCGATGATCTGGGAGACATCCCCTACGGGAACACGGAGGGGCTGGGACTCTACTACCAGGATACCCGCTTCTTGAGCGTCTACGAGCTGCTGGTCAACGGCCTGCGGCCGAGCAAACTGACCTCGTCGGTCGAGCAGAACTTTATGGGCAACCTGCAGCTGGCCAATCCGACCTACGTCCTGGCCGACGGGACGGTGGTCCCGGCGCTGACCATCAGCATCCGCCGCAACCGCTTCATCGGCGAGCGGAGCCTGCAGGAGCGGATCGGCTTCTTCAACTACAACCGCTTCCGGGTCCCGGTGAAGGTCGAGCTGATCGTGGGGGCCGATTTTAAGGACATGTTCGATGTCCGCGGCATCCGCCGGGTCGCCCGTGGGGAGCTCCTGCCGCCCACGACGGGCGAGCACATCCTGGACGGTGTTCTGGTCGATAACCGCTTCTCGCTGAACTACCGGGGCCTGGACGGGGTGGCCCGCCACAGCGATGTGATCCTCGACCGCACGCCACACATCGTCGAGATGCTGGCCGGCGGACAGCTGCGGCTCACCCTGAGCGCCCCCTCGGCGGGGATGATCGTGCCGATCCCCGAGATCGAACCGGCGCCGCCGAGCGTCCGGCTGGTCTACGAATTCGAACTGGAGCCGCAGAAGCCGGAGTCGCTGACCCTGTCGGTGACCCCCCGGCTGGAGGAGCCGGAGCCGCCCCGGCGCGATCCGGTCATCATCTTTGATATGGCGGCCGTTCGTCTCCGGCGGGCCATCGACGAATGGTACGAGGGGTGCACCCAGGTCGAGACCAATAACAAGATCTTCGACACGATGTTCGCCCGGAGCGTTCTCGACCTGCGGGCGCTGCTCAGCCAGTACGAGACCGGCCCGTATATCTGGGCGGGAATCCCCTGGTTCGCCGCCCCCTTCGGTCGGGATGGGGCCATCACCTCGCTCCAGTGCCTGATGCTGAACCCGGACCTGGCGGTGGGGACACTCCGTTTTCTGGCGGCCCACCAGGGGCGCGAGGTCAACGACTTCCGCGACGAAGACCCCGGCAAGATCATGCACGAGCTCCGCGCCGGCGAGATGGCCCGGCGCGGCGAGATCCCCCATACACCGTACTACGGCAGCATCGACGCCACCCCGCTCTTCCTTATTCTCTTCGCCCAGACGATGGACTGGCTGGACGATGACGCCCTCTACCGCGAACTGAAGCCGGCCGTCCTGCGGGCGCTGGAGTGGGTCGACCGCTACGGCGATCTCGATGGCGACGGCTTCGTCGAGTACAAGACCCGTTCACCACGGGGCATTCGCAACCAGGCCTGGAAGGACTCCGACGACGCCTACGCCTTCCCGGACGGCCGCTGGGCCGAGCCGCCGATCGCCCCGGTCGAGGTCCAGGGCTATGTCTACGACGCCAAGCGGCGTCTGGCCGCCCTCTTCCGCCGCAAAGACGAGCCCGACCTGGCCGACCGTCTGGAGCGCGAGGCCGAGGAGCTGCGACGCCGCTTCGAGGAGCGCTTCTGGATGCCGGACGAGCGCTTCTACGCCCAGGGGCTGGACCGCGAGAAGGTGCAGATCCCGGCGGTCACCTCGAACCCCGGCCACTGCCTCTGGTCCGGGATCATCGCGCCTGACCGGGCGGAGCTGGTGCGCGACCGGCTGCTCTCCCCCCAGCTGTTCAGCGGCTGGGGCGTCCGCACGCTCTCCAAGGCCTACCCGACCTTCAACCCGATGAGTTACCACAACGGCTCGGTCTGGCCGCACGATAACTCGATCATCGCCAACGGACTCCGGCGCTACGGGTTCGACGAGGAGGCCCTGCAGGTGATCTCGGCCATCTATCAGGCCGGACTGCGCTTCCCGCTCTACCGTCTGCCCGAACTCTTCTGTGGCTTCGACCGCGATGAGCGCTACCGCTCGACGCCGGCCGAGCACCCGGTCTCCTGCAGCCCGCAGGCCTGGGCGGCCGGCAGCGTGATCTTCTTCGTCACGACCATGCTGGGGCTGCGGGCCGACGCCGCCCACCAGCGTCTCTACGTGCGGCCGGTCCTGCCCCCCTGGCTCGATTGGGTCGCTCTCCACGGCCTGCGGATCGGACGGGCCCGGGTCGACCTGCGGGTGCGCGACCGCCGCCTGGAGGATGTGATCGTCCGGGAGGGGGTGCTGGAGGTCGTCGACGAGTTCGCCTCCCAGCCGGTGATCCCGTAGGCGTGGCGTTTGCGCGGGGCTCCGGGGGTATGGTACAATCTAGCGGCTTTTTCGCGGACCGTTGTGTGAGAGGACGAGGGCACACCCATGATGGACCTGATTCGGGCCGTCGAGCAAGGGCAGTTGCGGAGCGACATCCCTGACTTCGAGCCGGGCGACACCGTGCGGGTGCACGTGCGGGTGGTGGAGGCTGGTCGCGAGCGGGTCCAGCCCTTTGAGGGCGTGGTCATCCGCCGGCGCGGCAGCGGGACCAGCGCGACCTTCACCGTGCGCCGGGTCAGCTACGGCGTCGGTGTCGAGCGAACATTCTTCCTCCATTCGCCGCGCATCGAGAAGATCGAGGTCGTCCGGCGGGGGGTGGTCCGGCGGGCCCGGCTGTACTATCTGCGGAAGCTGCGTGGGAAGGCCGCCCGCATCAAGGAGCGCCGGCCGCGGGCGGCGGTGACGACCGCGGGGACAGCCGCTGGGGAGACGACCTCCGCCGAGACAGCCGGTTGAGTCCGGGCCGGATCGGGTGGCATGTCCCGCGCCAGTGCGACCACCGACCGCGAGCGCGCGCTGCTGGCGCAGGGCTACCGGCGCATCGTCGGTCTGGACGAGGTCGGGCGCGGGTGCCTGGCTGGCCCGGTGGTGGCGGCGGCGGTCCTCTTTCCCACCGATCTCCTGGCTGCCCCCGATCCGCTCCCCGGGGTCGCTGACTCCAAGCTGCTGGCTCCAGACCAGCGACTGGCTCTGGCCGAGGAGATCCTGGCCCGGGTGGTGGCGGTGGGTCTGGGCCAGGCCACGGCGGCCGAGATCGACTGTTGGGGCCTGGGGGTGGCCAGTCGCTGGGCCATGGTCCGGGCGCTGCGGGCTCTCCCGGTGCCCCCGGACTACCTCCTGGTCGACTACTTCACCCTCCCGGACTGTCCCTGCCCCCAGGAAGGGGTCGTGGACGGCGACGCGCGCTGCTTCACCATCGCTGCGGCCTCGATCGTGGCCAAGGTCGTTCGCGACCGGCTGTGCAGCCTTCTCGACGCCCTCTACCCCGGCTACGGCTTCGCCATCCACAAGGGTTATGGAACGCCGGAGCACCGGGCGGCGCTGGCCCGCCTGGGCCCCTCGCCGGTCCACCGGCGCTCGTTCGCCCCGGTCCGGGCCCTGCTGGCGCCGGGCACGGGGGCGGTCCGGCGGGCCGGCGATGGCTGACCGCCGTCGGCACCTGGGGCGGCAGGGCGAAGAGTACGCGGTCGACTTCCTGCGCCGCCAGGGCTATTTGATCGCCGGGCGCAACGTCCGCCTTGCACAGGGCGAGATCGACATCGTGGCCCGGGAGGGGGAGGTCCTCTGCCTGATCGAGGTGCGGACCCGGCGGAGCCCCCGCTATGGAACCCCGGAGGAGTCGCTGACGGCGCGCAAGCGCCAGCGCCTCCGGGCGCTGGCCGAGGAGTACCTGGCCGGGCTGCCGGAGCCGCCGCTGGCCTGTCGGATCGATCTCGTGGCCATCGAGGTGGGGTCCGATGGAAGCGTCCGGCGCTGCACGCTTCTCCGGAACGCCGTCGAGGGCCATGGGTTCTCCGTTTGATATAATTTCCGACAGCAGAGGCGAAAAGGACGCCGATGACACTCCAGCGGCTTCTCACCAGGCTGGCCGATCCGGCCTGGCCGATTGACCCCAGCCAGTTGGTGAAGCTCTCCGGTCTGCTGGGCCCGGATCTCGAGCTGGTCCGGGAACGCTGGCAGCAGATTCCGGTCGAGCGCCGGCGGACGGTGGTGCGCTGGCTGGTCGACCTGGCCGAGGACAATATCGATCTCGACTACACGGCCGTCTTTCACCTGGCGCTGGCCGATCCGGACGCGGCCGTTCGGCTGGCGGCGGTCGAGGGCCTGTGCGAGGATGAGAGCCGGACCACGGCCCTGGCGCTGCTGCGCCTGCTCAAAGACGACCCCGATCCGGAGGTCCGGGCGGCGGCGGCCAGCGGCCTGGGGCGCTTCGTGTACCTCATCGAGTTCGACCGCCTGGACCGGCGCACCGCCGACCTGGTCCGGGAGGGGCTGCTGGCGGTCATTCGGGACCCGGCCGAGCCGCTGGTGGTACGTCGGCGGGCGGTCGAGGCCATCGCCTATCTGAGCCGTCCCGAGGTGACGGCGATCATCGAGAGCGCCTACCGCGACAGCGACGTGCGGATGCGGGCCAGCGCTCTCTTCGCCATGGGCCGGAACTGCGACCCGCGCTGGCTGGAGGTCCTCCTCCGCGAACTGCAGAGCCCGCTGCCCGAGCTCCGCTTCGAGGCCGCCCGGGCCTGCGGGGAGTTGAGCGAACGCCGGGCGGTGCCGCACCTGGTGCCGGTGGCCCGTGGCGATGCCGACCGGGAGGTGCAGCTGGCGGCCATCGCTGCCCTCGGCCAGATCGGCGGACGGCTGGCCCGGCAGACCCTTTTGGAGCTGCGCCAGGCGCCCGATCCGGAGGTCCGCGAGGCGGCTGCCGAGGCGTTGGAGGAGCTCGACGGCTGGGCCGATCCACTGGCCTTCCACTTCTACGACCCGGAGCCCAACTGAGACCGCGAGGGAGCCGTGCACCGTCTCCTGGCGCTCGATGTCGACGGCACGCTGCTCGATCCCACGGGCCAGCTGCGCCCGGCGGTCCGGGCGGCGCTGGCCCGGGTCCGGGCGGCCGGGGTGACGGTGGTGCTGGCGACCGGCCGCCGTCTGCGCAGTCTGCAGCCCCTGCTGGCCGACCTCGACTTCGCCGGAGCGCTGATCCTCAACAACGGCGCGGTGGTCCTGGAGGTGCCCGGGCCGCGTCTCCTGGCCCGTCGTCCGCTGCCCCGGGCCCTGGCCCGGGAGGCGGTGGAGATCATCTGGACTCAGGGCTGCCAGCCCCTCGTTTACGAGGGCGTGCCCGGCGAGGACCGCATCTTCACCGGCCCCAGCGACCGGGACAGTCCCCTCACCGCCCGCTACCTCGCGGTGCGGGGGCTTGCAGGGCTGGTGCGCTGGCCGGACAGCCGCTGGCTGTTGCCCGGTGATCCGGTCGAGGTCGGGGTCCTCGACACAGCCGAGCAGATCGCCCGCCTGGTAGCGGCTCTGGGCCAGGACCGCTGGCGGACGATCGTCTCGCGGACGACTCTCACTCCCGAGGGGCGCTTCCTGGAGCTGCTGGAGCGGTCCTGCTCGAAGGGGGCGGCGCTGGCGGACCTCTGTGCGGTCTACGGCATCGACCGTTCGGAGGTGGTGGCCATCGGCGACAATGTCAACGACCTGGAGATGCTGGAGTACGCTGGCCTGGCGGTGGCCATGGGGAATGCGCCGCCGGAGGTCCAGGCGGTGGCCGATTGGGTGACCGCCTCGAACGCTGAGGATGGGGTCGCGCTCGCCATTTATCGCCTCTTCGCCGGCCGGCTTTAAAGAGGCGATGAGCGTCGCCCCGTGCAGGCTGGACGGGACCGCGATGCGTCCGCCGCTCTTCACGACCGAGATGCTGGTGGTGTTTGGGGCGACGGTGACCGCCGTCGTCGACGCTCTGCAGGTTCTGGCCCGCGAGGCCGGGTTCCAGCCGGTGGCGCCGGACCTGGTGCTGGTGGCCGACGACCAGGTGCCGCTGCTGGACGGCGACGAGATGCGCTTTGCTCTCCTTCCCGGTCCGGACTGGGTGGGCGTTTTCCCCTCGGCCTGCGACGATGGAACAGTGGCCGGGCTGCTCTCGGCCCGCCTCGGGCGCCCGGTTCTGCACCTGTGGCTGGAGGCCGGCGAGGTCTTCGGCGGCAGCCTGTTTCGAGCCGGGCAGGAGGTGGTGGCCTTCGCCAGCGACCAGCCGGGGCCGCTGCCCGTGGGGGCGCTGACGGCCCTGGTCCCGACGGCAGACCCGGCGTCGGTCGACCGGCCCGATCTCGCTGCGGCCGACCGGCTGGTCGGTCTGCTCGAGGGGCTGGGCCTGGGGGCTCTGGCCACCACCTACACCGCGCTCGTCCAGGCGGAGGACGGGGCGGTCGTGCACCTGGCCTTTCTGCGGGACCCGCTCTGGCCCTGAGCCCGTTACTTCCGGCGGCCAACAGCCGTCCGCGGCCAGCGCGGCAGGAGCGGCCGCTGGCAGTAGGGACACCAGTGGACGGCGGAGCTGGTAAAACCGCACTGAGGGCAGAAGAACCGGTCCTCCGTCATCGTCCTCCTCCGGTCAGCGGGGTGGGTTCTCCTCGCCGACAGTCAGCAGCCGCCAGCACTCCTCGCAGACCTCGGCCTGCTCGGAGCGGATCTCGTCCTCGGGGCCCCCGAGGGCTTCGGGCGGAACCAGGCGAGCGTAGCGTCGCAGGAACAGCCGACCGCAGCGGACGCAGGGGGTATAGAGGTCGCCCAGCGCCTCCTCTCGCGGTCCCAGGGCATCTTCTTCAACCATGATCTCTCCCTCCACAGCGCCGTGGTCTTAAGTTTACCCTGGCCCGCGTCTTGCGGCCACCGGGTCATGAGCCCCAGGCGGAGGCCTGACGATGCAGATCAAGACCCTGCGACGGCTGGTTCGGGCGCTCGCCCGCCAGGGGGCGACCCCGGCCCTGGAAGAGGCGCGGCGTCAGCTGCGCCAGCGGCGCCGGCAGGCGCGTGAGGCGCTTCATCAGGGGCGCCTGACCTCCGGTGCCTGGTCTCTTCATCGCACCTGGAACCCGGTGGTGCAGGCCACCCGCCACGGAGCGGTCGGGGGGTGCTGGCGCCGGCTGCATCGTCTCTTTCACCGCACCGGTTGAGCTTCTAGAGCCCGGCCGGCGGACGCCGTGGCGTGCGCGTCTGGACCTCCTCGACCAGCCGCTGGGCGAAGGTGGCGATGCCCTCCCAGCGCCGGGCGGTGAGGATCGGGGCGTCCCAGACGACCTCGGCCGCGTCGTAGGTGGCGCCGGCGGCTCGCAGGGCGCCGGCCAGGCTGGTCGGACCGGTGGCCAGGCGTCCCCGCAGGACGCCGGCCCGGGCCAGGAGGAGGGTGGCCGCCCCCAGGGCCCCGACGACCGCTCCCGACTCGGCGGCCATCTGGGCCAGCCGCTGGAGGCGGGGCTCGGTGCTGACCCGGTGGACGCCCCGGCCGCCGATGAAAACCACCGCGCTGTAGGCGCTGGCCCGGACCTCTTCCAGTGCGACCGATGGTGCCACCTGCTGGCCGGCCAGGCTCCGGGCCGGGCCGTCGAGGGTGGCGGTGTCGACCGCTACGCCCGCAGCGGTCAGCCGCTCGCGGACCAGGACGTACTGGCGGTCGGCGAAGTCGCGTGGAGGCAGCACCAGGAGAGCGCGCGCCATGCTCCCGTTCTCCCGCTCGATGGTCAGGATGGCAATCTCCGTGCCGGCCCGGGGTGTTAAGAAGGCGTAAAAGTTTTTGCCGTGGCCGTTCGGTCGGCCGCCGGCCCCTTGCCGGCGGGGGCGCCGCCGGCTACACTCCCTGGCGTCCCCGCTGGCCGATGGTCTGGGGAGGGGATTTTTGAACCGGAGGGGCACAGTGTTCGGGACCAGACGCCGACCGAAGGCCTACAGTCCGGCCGAACTGGTCATGATGATCCAGGCGCTCGACCGGTTGATCGCCCATCTGGAGGCGGGCAGCGATTCCCCGGCGCTCCGGTATCATCAGCGGCTGGCGCGCCGTTTTCGTCACCGGCTGGCCCGGGCGCTGGCCCATCACCACGCCCGGGCGGTGGGGTGAGGCGGCCGGTCGGATCCCTCCTGGTCCGGCGCTTGCGAGAGTTGGCGCCCGGTGATTGAATGTGGGCAGGGCGGTGGTCCCTGACCGGTCGGTGTGGCCGTGGTGGCAGCGGCCCCCGCCGGTGCGGGTGGGACGGTCGCCCCTGTCTGATCCGGAGCGCCGATGAGCGAGCCTGTCCCGCTGCCGACCGTCACTCTTCCCCCGGAGTTCAGTCTGGCGGTTATCCTGGGGCTGGTCGCCCTCAACGGCCTGTTTGTCATGGCCGAGTTCGCCCTGGTCGCGGCCCGGCGCAGTTGGGTGGAGATGCTGCGGGCTCGGGGGCACCCGCTGGCCGGGGCGCTGGCTCACGCCCAGGCGCAGCTGGACGCCTATCTGGCAGCCACCCAGCTCGGCATCACCATGGCCTCGCTGGCCCTGGGCTGGGTGGGCGAACCAGCCCTGGCCCGATTATTCGAATCGCTCCTCGCCGGCCTGCCCGCTCCCTGGGCGAGCGTCGGGGCCCACTCGCTGGCGCTGACCCTGGCCTTCCTGGTCATCACCGCTCTGCACATCGTCTTCGGCGAACTCACCCCCAAAAGCCTGGCTCTCCAGCGCACCGAGCTGGCGGCCATGATCGCCGTCTACCCGACCCGTCTCGTTCTCACCCTCTTCTATCCGTTCATTCTTCTGCTCAACGGGATCGGCAACGCCACGTTGCGGCTCCTGGGGTTGACCGTCGCCCCTGGCCGCGAACTGGTCATGTCGGTTGAGGAGCTCAAGATGCTGGTCGCCACGGTCGAGGAGGCGGGGGTTCTGGAGCCGGCCGAGGAGGCGATCGTCTCCGAGGGGTTGGAGTTCGCCGATCTCCAGGTCCGTCATGTGATGACCCCACGGGTCGACATCGTGGCGGTGCCGGCGGCGACCACGGCCGTCGGGGCGATCAGGGTCTGTGTCGAGAGCGGTCACACCCGTCTACCGGTCTACGAGGGCGACCTTGACCGGATTGTGGGGATCGCCCATCTGCGCGATCTCTGCCGGGTCGTGGTCGTCGAGGGGGCGCCTGACCGGCCGGTCAGCGCCATCGCCCGGCCGCCGCTCGTGGTGCCGGAGAGCGCCCATCTGGACGCGGTGCTGTCGGCCATGAAGCGTCAGCGGACCCAGATCGCCATAGTGGCCGACGAATTTGGCGGGACGGCCGGTCTGGTGACGCTGGAGGACCTTATTGAGGAGCTGGTGGGCGAGGTCTGGGACGAGTTTGAGCCGCCCCAGGCGCTCATCGAGGTTCTGCCCGATGGGAGCGCTCTGGTCGATGCGCTGGCCACCGTCGACGATGTGGTCGACGCCCTCAACGTTCACCTCCCGGCGCCGAAGCAGATGACGCTCAGCCGGCTGATCCTGACCCGGCTGCGGCGTCTGCCGCAGGTGGGCGATGTGATGACGCTGGATGGTCACCGGCTGGAAGTCGTCTCCGTGCGGGGGCGGCGGGCCGACCGGCTACGCTTCTGGCCGGCCACGGCGCGGGCGGCCGCTAGCGGCCCGCCAGGCCAGTGAGATGGATCCCCCGGACGAAGTAACGCTGGGCGACGAAAAAGAGGACCAGAACCGGGAAGATGGCCGTGGCGGCCGCAGCCATCATCAGGGTCCACTGTGTGTGGTACAGGTCCTGGAAACCCCGCAGCCCCAGGGCTACGGTACGGTTGTTGGGTGACTGGAGGTAGATGAGCGGCTCAAGGAAGTCGTTCCAGTGGTGCAGGAAGCCCAGGACGGCGACCGTAGCCAGAGCGGGTTTGGCCAGGGGCAGGAGAACCCGCCAGTAGATCTGAAAGTTGCTGGCTCCGTCGATGCGGGCGGCGTCGTCGAGATCGAAGGGCAGCGTCATAAAGAACTGCCGAATGAGGAAGATGTTGAAGGCGCCGCCGCCGAACCACCAGGGGACGATCAGCGGCAGAAAGGTGTCGATCCACCCCAGGTGGCGGAAGAGGATGAAGCGCGGGATGAGCGTCACGATGCCTGGGAGCATGAGTGTGGAGATCACCAGCAGAAAGAGGAACTCTCGTCCGGGGAAGCGCAGCCGGGCGAAGGCGAAGGCGGCCAGCGAGGCGGTCAGCAGCGTCCCGGCCAGAGCCGAAAGGGTGATAACGAGGGTGTTGAAGAAGTAGAGGCCGAAAGGCAGGGCGGTCAGGGCGGTGAGGTAGTTATCCCAGCGCACGGGATTGGGCAGCCACTCGGGTGGATAGA
Organism: Chloroflexota bacterium; assembly: GCA_034433795.1. Taxonomy (GTDB): domain Bacteria; phylum Chloroflexota; class UBA6077; order FW602-bin22; family DAOUAE01; genus DAOUAE01. Next base: position 30,635 of record DAOUAE010000099.1, on the reverse strand, counting down.
CGAACTCGCGGCCCTCGGGCTTGAGAGAGGTTGAGAGCATCCAGAGGAAAGGCAGGGCCAGGACAAACCCGAAGACGGCGATCACCGCCTGGGCCAGCAGCTCCCCGCCCCAGCGGAGGGCCAGGGTGATCCAGCGGGCTCGGGGCTGGAGGCGACGCTGAACGATCTCCTGCGGTCGGGTGCTCATGGCTACCGTCGCAACTCCCCTTCGTAAAAGACCCAGCGTTCCGCTGTGCGGAACTGGAGCACGGTCACGAGGAGGATGATGACGAAGAGAACCCAGGCCAGGGCCGAGGCGTAGCCCATTTGAAATCTCTCGAACGCCTGCCGGTAGAGGTAGAGCACGTAGAAGAGCGTGGCGTTCTCGGGGCCGCCGCCGGTGATGATATAGGCGAAGGTGAAGACCTGGAAGGCGCCGATGATGGCCATCGTGAGGTTGAAGAAGATCGAGGGCGTGAGGAGGGGAAGAGTAATGTACCAGAAGCGGGCCCAGCGGCCGGCGCCGTCGATGGCCGCTGCCTCATAGAGGTGTTGGGGGATAGCCTGAAGCCCGGCCAGAAAGATCACCATCTGCCCGCCGATGGTCCAGTAGCTCATCAGCACGAAGGCCAGTTTCACAACCCGCGGGTCCTGGAGCCAGGCGATCTTGGGTAGGCCCAGGAGCGCCAGGAGCATGTTGAGCAGCCCGAAGTCGGTGTTGAAGATCCAGAGCCAGATGATCGCCATCGCCACCGCCGGAGTGACCGAGGGCAGGTAGTAGACGGTGCGCCAGAACGACACCCCGTGAATGGGCAGGTTCAGGGCGAGGGCTGCCAGCAGGGCCAGCAGCAGATGGGTCGGTACCCCCAGGACCACGTAGTAGGCCGTGTTATAGAGGGAGAGGTAGAAGCGGTCGTCGGTCAGGAGACGGAGAAACTGCCCGGGACCGACCCAGCGCGGGGGAGTGACGATCTCCCACTCGGTCATGGCGATGAACAGCGAGGCGATCATCGGCCCGGCGGTAAAAAGCAGAAACCCCAGCAGCCAGGGGGCGATGAAGAGGTAGCCGTCCCGGTACTCGTTCCAAAGAAGGCTGCGCCGGACGCGGCAAAGAGGCATCGCTGTCTCCCCTCAGGTTTTGCGGATGAGTTCGTTAACACGCCCGGCGATGGCATCCAGCGCCTCTTTCGGATCGCGCCGGCTGATCCCGTAGACCCCCTCCAGGGCCGTGGCGATCTCGCGGTGAACGGCGATCCAATCGCCGGCGACGGGTTCGGGGCGAGCGTAGGCCAGGGCATCGACCGCGATCTTCTGGCTGCGCGGGGGCTTATCAGGGTTCAGATGCAGCGGGCTCTCAGCCACCGCCCGGTGAGCGGGAATCGTCAGTCCCTGTGAGACCATGTGCTCGAAGACCTCGCGGCTGGCCAGGTACTTGAGCAGCGTCCAGGCGGCGTCGCGGTTGCGGGAGGCGGCCGTGAGGCTGTGGCCAGCCGAGGCGTTGCGGGTGATCTGGCGGCCGTCGGCCGTCCGGGGGAGATGTTGAATGTCCCACTCGAAGGGCGCGCCCTGGAAGGCGCTGTAGACCGAGATATTGATGAGCATGGCCACCCGGCCGGTCTTGAAGACCTGGTCAACACCGACCCCAGCCAGATCGGCCGCCGCCGCGTGAACCTTGTGGACGTGGATGAGGTCCTGGATCCAGCGGACCGCCCGGACGCCCGGCTCCTCGTTCATGGTGTAGCGGGTCCGGTCGGGGCTCAGAACATCGCCGCCCTCGTGCCAGACCCGGATGAAGGTGTACCAGGCGAAGCCCTGCTGTTGGAAGCCGGCCGCGCCAAACTGTCTGGTCGCCCCTTCGCCCTTCGTCAGCGCCTGGGCCGCCTTGAGGAAGTCCTCCCAGGTCCAGGTCGGCTGGGGCGGCTGCACGCCCTGCTGCTCGAAGAGCGTTTTATTGTACACCAGAACCGTGCTGGTGGTCTCGCGCGGTAGCGCGTGCTGTTTGCCGTCGAGTTCGAACTCTTTGAGGGTCGTGGGGAAGTAGTCGTCGATACGAAATTCTTTGTCGCTTTTGATGTAGGTATTGAGGTCGAACGTCACGCCCCGTTTGGCCAGACTGCCGTTGATGTAGGTGTGAGTCCAGAAGAGGTCGGGTGGGGTGCCGCCAGCGATGAGGGTCAGCAGTTTCTGCTGGATCTCGGCGGCCGAGGCCCCACCGAAGTTGACCTGCACCTCGATCTGAGGATTGCGCTGACGGAACTTCTCCAGGACCGGGTTGTAGCGGGCCTCGGAGATCTGGCCGCTCTGGAGAAGCGCTGTCACCGTCGTCTTGCCACCGATAACCGGAAGACCCCCCTGACAGGCGCTGAGGGCCGGGAGCAGCAGGAACCCGGCCGCACTGGCCTTGAGCAGCCGGCGGCGGGAGATGGGCTGAGCAACTGTGGACGTGGTCCTGGACATCGTCTCCCTCTCCGTTCGTCACTAAGATGGCCTCTATTCTACCACACAACCGGTCGGCCGCAAGCGGCCTTTAAAGCCGGTAGAGTTCACGGGCGGTTTCGTAGAAGATCCGGCGTCGTAATCTCTCGGGCAGCGGTGGGAAAGCCGTCAAAGGCGAATCAAAGTCCCAGTGGGGGTAATCGCTGGAGAACATCAGCGTCCGCTCGGCGTCGATCATCTCGAAGATCTGGAGCAGGTACTCCGGCCGCGGTGGCTCCTCAACCGGTTGGGTGGTGAGACGGATGTGCTCTTTGATGTACTCTGAGGGCAAACGCGTGAGCCAGGGCACTTCGGAGCGCAGCGCCTTATAGTTTTTATCCAGTCGCCACATGACGTGGGCGAGCCAGGAGAAGCCGCCCTCGATGAGAACGAACTTCAAATTCGGGAATTTCACGAAGACCCCTTCGCAGATCAGGCTGACCAGGTGGGCCTGGTAGTTCTGCGAGAGGCAGGTGTGCCATTCGATATACCGGGTGGGGTAGCCGGCGGCGGTCGGCGGATTGGCGATGCCGGCCCCCTCCGTCCCGGGGTGGATGGCCACCGGCAGACCGTGCTCGGCGGCGGCGGCGTAGATCGGGTGGTACTGGCGCTGGCCGTAGGGGGCGCGGGCCGCGCTGGCCATCAGCACCTGGACGATCTGCGGGTGGTCACCGACACGGTGGATCTCTTTCGCGGCGAGCAGCGGGTCCTGAGTCGCCACGATCAGCGACCCGCGAAAACGGGGGTCAGCGGAGAGCCAGCGCTCGATGAGCCAGTCGTTGTAGGCGCTGGCCAGGGCGGCGGCGTAATCGGGGTCGGTGAGAACCGAGATCCCCAGGATCCCCGAGCCGTTGAGGATCGCGTAGGCGATGCCGTAGGCGTCGAGGAGTTGAGTGCGCAGGAAGTCGGGGTCGGAGCCGGCCGGGCCGCCGTCGGGCGGGATGGCGTCCCGCCGCATGATCCCGACCGGACTGAAGTAGCCGGTGCCGGGCTGACCGAACCCTCGCTCGGTTACCCGTTCTCGCCAGACCGCCGGCAGATACGGGTGAAGCTCGGTGTAGGACCGGAAGCTATTGTGAACATCGCAGTCGATGATCGGCAGACGTTCGCGGGGTCGGGCTGTTGCCTCCGGCATCGTTTCCCCTCCGGAATCGCTCGATGGCTTTTGCTTTGTTCGCGTTGCGCGAAAAGCGCCGGCCTCTCCTGCTGCCGGGAGGCCTCTGTCCTCTCTATCCGGCCGGTTGCCGGCCACGGTAAGGCCTAGGAGGGGACTTCGACCACCACCCAGCCGTCTTCGACGACGACAGGGTAGGTCACCACCCGTACCGTCGGATCGAAGATCGATCGGCCGGTTGTGATATCGAACTCCCAGCCGTGCCATGGGCAGCGCAGGATGCGTCCCTCCAGGCCGTAACGGTACTCATAGACCGCCGAGGGGAGGGTCGTCCCGGTCACCCTTCCCAGGCAGACCCGCGCTCCCTGGTGCGGGCAGACGTTCTTCAGTGCGTAAAAGACGCCGTTGAGATTGAAAAGGCCGATCTCCCGCCCCGCGACTTTGACGATCTTCCGCCCGCCGGGCGGGATCTCCTCAACTCGGGCGACAATGTGGCGCCCCACGGTCGCCTCCGGATCTATCGGACTCTTCTCTGGCCCCAGGACGACGCCTAGCCGAGCCCTCCCGGGCTATCCGCATCCGGTCGTATCGGTTGGCCGCTCTGGCGCTTCCGGCCCATCGTCTCCGGCCCGTGGACCCAGTCGGGTGCGGGCGTGAGCCAGACAGCGGCTGCTCACCGGTGGCCGACCGGTTTCCCGCAGCGAGTGGACCAGTTCACCGTCCATCCAGACCGCGAACTCCGGCTGGGCTAGCGGCCGGAGCGTCAGCGCGGCGATGGCCAGGTCCAGCTCGGCGAAGAGCTGACGGGCGAGAAGCAGTGCCGCCTCCTCGTACAGCGGTGGGTAGTAGGCGATCTCGATGGTCACTGTCGGACCGCTGTAAGGGGGGAGATACGGGCGGTCGTCCATCGCCGCAGGCTCGGCGCAGGGTTTGACCAGAGTATATGACGCGCCGGAGCCGCTGACAAGTGACCGGTCCCGTGGACGCAGAAACCCAGGGCGAGCAGGCCGCAGAGCGGCCCCGATGGGAAATGATGGAGAGAGAGCTAGCATTAGGCGGCCTGTCCGGTGTGGTGCGCGGAGGTACCTCCGCCCGGCTCTTGGCTCGCTGGGGTGGGCGCCCATGGTTGTCGGGAAAGAGCGGGTCCGCGTATAATCCCGGTAGCCGGATCACCCTGGCGGAGGCGCGCGTGCTGGGTATCGAGGCCATCCAGTCTGTCCTGCCCCATCGCTACCCCTTCCTGCTGGTCGACCGCATTCTGGAGGTCGCCGAGGATGGCAGCCGGGCGGTCGGCCTCAAAAACGTGACCATCAACGAACCCTTCTTCCAGGGACATTTCCCCGGCTATCCCATTATGCCGGGGGTCCTCATTATCGAGGCCCTGGCCCAGACGGGCGGGGCCGCCCTCCTCCGCCGGGCCGAGGCCGCCGGGAAACTGGCGGTCCTGGCCGGGGTGGACGGCTTCCGCTTCCGCCGGCCCGTGGTCCCCGGCGATACGCTCCGCCTGGAGGTGACGCTGACCCGCTTCCGGGGCTCGGTCGGCAAACTCCAGGGACGGGCTCTGGTCGACGGCCAGGTCGTGGCCGAGGGGGAGATCACGTTCGCTCTGACGCCCTGGCCGCGCGCCTCCGGCACAGCCTCACCCGCGGAGGCGAACCGTGCCGGCCACACCGCTCCCTCTGCCTGAACCGCTGGCGGTTCGTCTCTTTGAGGCGGCGGCGCCCCGGCTGGCCCCCCTCTTCCGACGCCCCTTCCCTCCTACCCCGCCGCGCCGGGTGGTTGTCATCAAACCCTGCTGCCTGGGCGATGTCCTGGCGGCCACAGCCGCCCTGGCCGCCCTCCACCGGGCCTGGCCCGAGACCACCATTGACTTCGTGGTCGGCGCCTGGTCGCGGCCAGCCCTTCAGAACAACCCCCATGTCCACCGCCTCATCGAGGCCGGACGGGTGGCCGGCGCCGGCCGCTACACGCTGGGCGAGTACCTGCGCCTGGCCTGGCGCCTGCGCCAGGGAGGCTACGACTGCGCACTGGTCTTTGAGCGCTCATTTTGGCTGTGTCTACTGCCCTGGCTGGCCGGCATCCCCCACCGTGTCGGCCTGGACAGCGCCGGACGCGGTGCGACTCTGACCGTGGCCGTGCCGGTGACCGGTCTGGCGCACGAGGTGGACCGCTATCTGGCCTGTCTGCAGGCCCTCGGTCTGCCGACCGAGGGCGCCCGCCCGGAGTTCTTCCCAGCCCCCGCTGACCGGACGGCGGCGCTGGCGGCGCTCCAGGCGGCCGGCTGGCGTGGCGGTCCCCTGGCGGTCGTCCATCCCGGCGGCGGAAGCAACCCGGGGATGGTTCTCGAGGCCAAGCGCTGGCCGCCGGACCGCTACGCCCAGATCATCGCCCGCCTGCACCGCGCCGGCTACGAGGTCGCGCTGGTCGGCGCGGCCGCCGACCGCGCGGTGGTCCAGGCCGTCCGCCAGCATCTCACGGTGCCGGCTCTGGACCTCAGTGAGCGACTGACCTTCGGTCAGCTCGGCGCTCTCCTCCAGCGGGCGTCGCTCTTTCTGGGCAACGACAGCGGGACGATGCATCTGGCGGTGGCGGTGGGGACGCCGGCGGTGGCCATCTTCGGCCCCTCGGACCCGCGGGTCTACGGCCCCTACTGCGGCGGCCAGGCGGTCTGGGCTGGCGTCCCCTGTAGCCCCTGTTTCGACCGGGGCTGGTGGGCGACCTGTCCCCACCGACGCTGTCTGACCGCGGTCACGGTGGACCAGGTCTGGGCGGCGGTCGAGCGTCTGGGCCGGGCCACCCCGGCCTGCTCGCTGAGGTAGAGAGCGATGGCGTACCATCGGCGTCTCCTGGTCCGTCTGGGGGCCACGCTCAGCCCGCTCTTCGCCCGGCAACCGGCCCGGCCCTGGCGCCGGCTCCTGGTGGTCCGTCCCGATCACCTGGGCGATCTTCTTTTTCTCACCCCGGCCCTGCGGGCGCTGCGGGCGGCCTTTCCCCGGGCCGAGATCGTCGCGCTGGTTGGCCCCTGGGGGGCCGAGGTTCTGCAGCACAACCCCTGGGTGGACCGCGTTCTCGCTTTCCCCTTCCCCTGGTTCGACCGGCGGCCCCGCCGGTCGGCCTTCGACGCCGCCCATCGCCTCTGGCAACTGGTCCGCCGGCTCCGGGACGAACGGTTCGACTGCGCCCTGAACTTCCGGGCCGATTTCTGGTGGGGGGCCCTGGCTCTGGCTCTGGCCGGCATCCCGGTCCGGGTCGGCTTCGCCCACCCGCTGGTATCCCCGCTGCTGACACACCGCTGTCTGGGCCCCGGACCGCTCCACGAGGTCGAGCGCAACCTGGTTCTTCTGACCAGTCTGGGTGTGCCGGCCGCGCCGGGCCCGCTGGAGTTTGTGACCAGCCGGGCCGAGCGTCAGGCGGCGCGCGACCTGCTCGCGCGGGCTGGGGTGCCACCGGGCGCGCCCTTCCTCGTGGTCCACCCCGGGGCAGGAGGGTACGGCAAGCACTGGACGGTCGAGGGCTGGGCGGCCGTCGTCAGCGCGCTCCAGGCCGAGGGGTGGAGGGTGGTCCTGACGGGGGGAGCGGCTGAGCGGGCCCTGACGGCGGCCATCCAGGCTCAACTCACCCGGCCGGTCGTCGATCTGGCCGGTCAGACCTCGCTGGGGGTGCTGGCCGCGGTGCTGCAGCGGGCGGCCCTGGTCCTCGGTCCGGACTGCGGGCCACTTCATCTGGCGGTGGCGCTGGGGACGCCGACCGTCCATCTCTTTGGGCCCAGCGACCCCACGCGCTTCGGGCCCTACGGTCCTCCCGACCGCCACCTGGTCGTTCGGGCCGCTGTCGCTTGCCCGGCCTGCCAGCGCTACGGCTACACTCCGGACCAGGACCATCCGCATATCTGCATGGCCGCGATCACGCCCGAAATGGTGCTGGCGGCCGTGCGCGCGCTGTCGACGGCGACCAGCCTCCCGCGCTGGCTCTGACACGGGGAGAAGGCGGTGCGGTTCCTGGTGGTGAAATTCGACGACCTGGGGGGCGTGCTCACCATCACGCCAGCCCTGCGGGCGCTGCGCGAGGCGTTCCCCCAGGCCACGATCGACGTTCTTCTCACCGCCCGCGCTGTCCCGGTTCTGGAAGGCTCGCCGCTGGTCGACCGGCTGCTGCCGTTCGATAAGTTCCGCTACGACACCCCCTGGCGGGCCTTCACCCCGGGCAGCCTGAGGGCGGTGCTGGATCTCTGCCGGGGGCTCCGGGCTCGACGCTACGATGTCCTGTTGCTCTGCCATCACCTGACGACGCGCTGGGGGACCCTCAAGTTCGCGGCCCTGGTCCTGGCCAGCGGGGCGCCCCGCCGGATCGGCCTCGACAACGGTCGGGGCTGGTTCCTGACCGACCGCGTCCCGGACCAGGGTTTTGGGGCCTGTCACGAGGCCGAGTACTGGCTGGCCCTGGCCGCGTGCGCCGGGGCCGACGGGCGCCCCCGGCCGCTGGAGATCACCTATTCGCCGGCCGATGCGGCCATGGCCGCCCGCCTGCTGGAACCGGTCCACCGGCCGACGGTGGCCATCCACCCCGGGTCGGGGCGCTACAGCCTGGCCCGGCGCTGGCCGGCCGACCGGTTCGCCCGGCTGGCCGACCGGCTGGTCGAGGCCTACCGCGCCCGGATCGTTCTGGTCGGCGGGCCGGAGGAGCAGGAACTGGGCGAGACCGTGGCCGGGCTGATGCGGACGGCCCCGCTCAACCTGGTCGGTCGGACCACCGTCAAGCAGCTGGCGGCGCTGCTGGCCCGGGTGGACCTTTTCATCGGCAACGATAGCGGGGTGATGCACCTGGCGGCGGCGGTCGGGACGCCGGTGGTCGCCATCTTCGGTCTCTCCAACCACCGGGCCTGGGGACCCTACGATGGAGCCGGGGGGAAGCGGCACACTGTGGTGCGGGTGGATCTGCCGTGCAGTCCCTGTTTCTACCGGGGGCATCGTCTGGGCTGGCGCGAGGGCTGTGCCACCCGCGACTGCCTGGACCTGATCTCGCCGGAGATGGTGGTGGCGGCGGCGGCCCGGTATCTCCGGCCGTTCCTCAGCGGATCACCAGGCTGAGCAGCCCCAGGATGGCGAAGGCGCCGGCCGAGAGGAGGGCGATCCGGCGCAGGTCTTGCTTGACATACGTATAGTCGGTTGGCAGAGCAGGGCCGGCTGGCCGGGGCGGTCGGAGGGCGACCGGTGGTCGCTCGGCGGGCGTGGAGGGGGAGGCCGCCGGCGCAGCCGGGGAGGCTGGCGGGCGCATGGTGGCCACCGGGCGATGGCGCCGGGGGCGGTGCTTGCCTTTCTTGGCCACGCGTCTCTCCTCTCTGGCCCGGGTCGGGCGGTCTGCCACCGCTGATTATACCGCAGGCAGTGGGCCGACGCCAAAGACCGGCCGGACGCCTACTTCCCCAGCATCGGGCGTCCGACCCCCAGGTTGGGCAGGTAGCCGGTCTGGGCCATATCGTCGGGCTCGACGAAGATCTCCGGCAATGGGGGCCCGGCGTAGAGACGGGTGAGAATCGGAATAACGAGCAGAGTGGTCAGCACGCTCAACGCCACCACGGCGGCGAAGACCTCCTCCGGAACCGTCCCCAGGGCCCGGCCCATGCTCACGGCGATGAGGCCAACCTCGCCGCGCGGGACCATGCCCACCGCCACCACCAGCACCTCGCGCCACTCCATCCCCAGCGCTCCCAGCCCGCAGCCGAGAAACTTCCCGGCGATGGCCAGAAGCGTGAGAACGGCCGTCAGCCCCAGGACCTCGGTCCGGAGAAAGAGGCGGATGTCCACCTGGGTGCCGGTCACCACGAAGAAGAAGGGGACGAAGAGTTCGTAGACCGGCAGGGCGGCGCTTTCGATATCAAAGTGGGCCCGGGCCTCGGCCAGCACCATCCCGGCCAGAAAGGCCCCGACCAGCGGGGAGAGGCCGACGAAGCCGGCCAGGGCGGCCAGTCCCAGGCAGGCCCCCACGCCGACCACGAAGGGCACGTTGACCAGCGGGGTCTCGCGCAGATGGGGTCCATAGCGCCGGACCAGCCCGGTGCCGACCAGCACGACGAAGAGGGCGAAGAGGAGCGCCTCGACGACCAGGACGACGATATCCAGCGGGGTGCTGCGACGAGCGCCGGCCAGGCCCGCCACCACCGCCAGAAGGAGCAGGCTCAGCACGTCGTCGATGACCGCCGCCCCCAGGATGACGCGGGCGGCGGTGGTGCGGATGACCCCCAGGTCGCGCAGGACCCGCGCGGTGATGCCGGTGCTGGTGGCCACCAGGGCCGCCCCGACAAAGAGCGCCTCGACCTCCGTGCTGCCGGTCAGGCGCATGAAGCCGTAGCCGAAGAGAAACGGCAGGGCTACCCCTAACGTGGCCACAACCACCGCCCGCCGGCCGACATCGAAGATGTCTTCGACCCGCGTCTCCAGGCCGATGAAGAAGAGCAGAAAGATCAGCCCCAGTTCGGAGACGGTGTGGTAGGCGCCGTCGAGCGCCGCTTTGGCCGCCTCGTAGGAGCCCAGCTGGGCGATGAGTTCCGGGCCCGGGTGGCCGACCAGCCCCAGGGCGTAGGGGCCGATGATCATGCCAGCGACCAGTTCGCCCAGCACCGGCGGCTGACGCAGACGGACGGCCAGCCAGCCGAACAATTTGCCGAAGCTGAAAAGGAGAAAGAGATCGAAAAGAATGCGCTGTCCCAGTTCCATCGGCTCCCGCCTTCGCCTGTCCGGTGCTGCCCAGGGGACGAATCGTGCTGGTGCGGCGATCAGCACAGCCGGGAAGAGCCCGGACGTGAGCGGCGCACCGGCCAAGATTATAGCCGATGGGCCGCCCCGTCAGGCCCGGGGTGGAAGCGCCCGCGTCGGATCGAGCCGGTAGCCGACCAGACGGGCGGAGTTGAGAACGACGGCCAGGCTGCTGGCGTTGTGCAGAACGGCCGCCAGCACCGGACTCAGCCGGCCGGCCGCGCTGGCCAGGAGTCCGCCGGCGTTGACCCCGATGGCCAGACCGTAGTTCTGGCGGATGATCCGGAGCGTCTGTCGTCCCAGCTGGATGATGTCGGCGATCTGGCGGAGGTCGTTACCCGCCAGCGCGATGTCGGCGGCCTCGATGGCCACATCCGACCCGGCCGTGCCCATGGCGATCCCGAGGTCGGCCTGAGCCAGGGCCGGGGCGTCGTTGACGCCATCGCCGACCATGGCCACCCGCTCCCCGGCCTGCTGGAGCGCCCGAATGAACTCCAGCTTGGCCTCGGGAAGCATCCGGGCCTGGTACTCGGTCAGGCCAAGGTGAGTGGCTACGGCCGCGGCGGCCTCCGGGATATCGCCGGTGAGCATGATGATCCGCCGGACGCCCACTGCCCGCAGACGGCGCACCGCCGCCGGGGCCTCCGGCCGGATGGTGTCGCTGATCGCGATCAGCCCCAGGACCTCGTCGTCGCGAGCGACATAGAGGGCGGTCTGCCCCCGAGCGGCGAACGCCGCCGCCTGGGCCTGAGCGGCCGGCGGGATGGCGAGGCCGAACCGCTGGAGCAGGTCGGCGTTGCCGACCAGAAGACGGTGGCCGTCGACATCGGCCCGGACGCCGAAGGCGACGATGATCTCGCACTCCTCATGCGGCGGGATGAAGATGGCCTGAGCCTGGGCGTAGCGGACCACCGCCTCGGCCAACGGGTGCTGACAGTGGATCTCCGCGCTGGCCGCCAGTTGCAGCAGCGTGACCGGGTCGATCTCCGGACGGAGCGTCACCACGTCGCTGACCTGGGGACGCCCCACGGTCAACGTCCCCGTCTTGTCGAAGATAACCGTCGTGATGTATCCGGCCATCTCCAGATGGGTGCCGCCTTTGATCAGGACACCGTAGCGGGCGGCACTGCCGATAGCGGCGCTGATCGCGGTTGGCGTGGCCAGCCCGGCGGCACAGGGGCAGGCGATGACCAGCATCGTCATGCTCCGGCGGACATCCCGCGTCGCCAGGAAGACTCCCCCAGCCAGGATGAACGAGAGGGGCACGAAGCGCCGGGCAAAACGCTGTCCCACCAGTTCGATGGGGGCTTTACTGGCGGCTGCCTCTTCGATGCGCTGGATGAGACGAGCCAGCGTCGTCTCCTGGCCCACCCGCTCGGCCCGGATCCGCAGTGTCCCGGCCTCGACCAGCGTGCCCGCGTAGACCCAGTCGCCCGGGTTCTTGTCCACCGGCAGCGACTCGCCGGTGATCGGCGCCTGGTTGACGGCGGCGCTGCCGGCGATGACCACTCCGTCGACCGGGATCTTCTGGTGTGGGTAGACGACCACCAGATCGCCAGGCTGGACCTGGCCCAGCGGGACCCGGACCTCGACGCCCTCAACCTCTACCCAGACCTCGGGCTCGCCCACGGAGACGAGGGCGGCGATCGCCCGGCGGGTCCGCCGGAGGACCAGGCCCTGCAGCGTCTCGCCGATGTTGAGCAGCCAGAGCACCACCAGCGCGACGACGTTCTCTCGCAGAGCGACCGAGGCGATAGTGGCCACCGAGATAAGGGCATCAGTATCCAGCGCGGCTCGTCCCAGCAGCGTCCGCAGGCCTCCCCGGAAGAAGGGGTAACCGGTCACCAGCGTGAGCAGGGCGGTCGCCAGCTGGAGGCGAGGACCGAGCAGAGGGGCGGTGGGGCGCCGGAGCCGGCGCAGCCCCAGAAAGAGCAGGGCCAGCCCCCCGGCGGCCACCCGCAGGAGATCGCCCGGCGGCACCCGTTCAGCCAGGGCGTAGCGCGGCGGAGCCGGAGGGGGCGAGCCGGTCTCTTCGCCGGTCAGAGCGGTCTCCAGGGCCCGGAGGACCACCCACGGGTCGGGGCCCTGGTAGTGGATGACCAGGTTCCCGGTTCGCCAGTACGTGGCCACCTCCCGGACCACGGGCAGCCGGCGCAGGTGGGCGCTCAGGGCGGCCAGGTCGAGCGGCGCCGGCCAGGGCTCCAGGCGCAGGCGCAGACGGCCAGGGGTTGCGGAGACCAGACGCGGGCGGATCGGAGGGGCCAGAGTTGTTTTCACGGAACCTCCTCGGCGGTGACGGCGGCCGGACGGGCGATCTGCTGCCAGAGCCAGCGAGCCAGGGTGGCCACCTCCGGCAGGTGGAACAGCCAGAGCAGAGCGGTGGTCCGACGGTGCTCCTGGCTGAGCAGGTTGGCCAGGCTCAGCAGGATCTCCAGCGCGTGGGGGCCCGGCTCCCGACGGCCCAGCGCCCCGCGCAGGAGCGGCAGGGTGCTGGTCAGGAGAAGGGCGGTCGACAGGTGCGTCAGACGCTGGCCGCGGAACGGGCGGTCGCGCTCCAGGACCAGGTGCTGGAAGAGGATGCGGGCCAGGAGCAGCCATCCCCAGACATCGTGGGTCCGGTGCGGCAGCAACTGTCGGGTCTGCAGGAGGGCGGCCGGAGGCCGCCAGGCGGTCAGCGCCGCCTCCAGGGCCTGGACATCGCAGCGCTGGGGATCGTAGTGCACCACCAGCGAGCCGCTGAGGGGGTAAAAACGCACAGCCTGAACGCCGGGCAGCCTGGCCAGGTGCTCGGCCAGCAGCTGGCCAGCGGCCTCCGCCCGCTGCAGCTGTGGCCAGCGGTAACGGCGCCGACCAGCCAGGGCCGAGACGAGCTGCGGGCCGGAGGGGTCAGTGGGCGTGGCCACCGGCTTCATGGGCGGGAGGGCGCTCTTCGGTAGACGGAGGCGTTGGGGCCGGCCCGGCCACCGCCTGGGCTTCGGCCAGCAGATCCTCAGCCTCGAGCCGCGCCTCCTCCGCCAGACGTCCCAGCGCCCGGCTGACCGTGATCCCCCGAGCTAGGGTCAGCACCAGAAACCGGCGGGCGGTCTGCCAGAAGGCGGGCGAAGTGGCCAGGACGACCAGGGCGCCCCCGAGGGCCCCGACCGCCAGCTGGCGACCCAGTTCGGCGCGATCTCCGCGGTGGTCCATGCTGTCTCTCCTCCTGCTGGAGGCGGGCCGGACGACCCGGCTCCCGGTATCTGGCCATAGTATAGCAAACAAACTCTCCCGTCAGCGGGCCGGGCCTGGTACGGAATCTGTCCGGCTATCGGCGGAAGACTGTCTGTGGGGAGGGAAGATGTCGGCCGCCCGACACCGTGCCCACCGGACCCTGGCTGTGCCGCTCGCGGCCCCGCTCAACACCGCCCTGCGGGCCCTGGCCCGGGCCCAGCGCCGCAGCCTGCACCAGGTGGTCGAAGAGGCGCTCCAGACCTGGCTGGCAGACCAGTCTCGCGGCGAGCGAGAGCCGCGCCCGCCGGCCGGGCGTCAGCCCGAGAGCGTTTAGCGGCCGGTCGGCTCGGCCGGCGGGCTCCCGGCCGCCTGGGCCAGCAGGTTCCAGAGGCCCTCGGCGGTGGCGGGGAAGGGCTGGCCGGCCGCCTGAAGAGTGGTGATGGCCTGGCGCAGGTGCGTGATCTCGGCAGGGGTGAAGCGGGCGAGATGCGGCGCTTCCAGGTCGAGGAAGCGCAGGAGATCGTCCCAGGTGCGGGCCCGGGCCCGCCGGAAAAGCGACTGGACATCGTCGTAATGAAAGGCACGCTCCGGGATCAGACGCATCGGTGGCCTCCCCTGTGGCTGTTCCTGCAAGGAACGTACCGCCCGGCCCGGAGCCCAGGGCAGTGGTCGGCCTTGCGCCGGCGCAGGGTCGGCGCGCGTCGCATCGGGGCGTCTTCGGCGCTTGACGGAGCGCCCGGGCTCGGCTACGATGCCTCGCGAGCCCGGATCCGGACCTGTCTCGATGCCCAGACTCGCTGTGTTCGGCGGTCGGCGGGCCGCCCTGGTGGTGGCGCTGATCGCTCTTCTGGTCGGGGCGGCGCTGCTCCGCTGCCTCTGGCTCGACCGTTATCCCCCCGGCTGGCACCACGACGAGGCGCTGATGGGGGTGATGGCCGGCGAGGTCTACCGGGGAGAGAGCCGGCCTGTCTTCTTCCCCCAGTACCTGGGCCAGGAGCCACTCTATATCTACCTCTCCGCCGGGATGATGGCTCTGCTCGGCCGCGACCAGGACCCGCTTCCCCTCCGGCTGACCTCGGCCCTGGTGGGGCTGCTCACCGTCGGGCTGACCTTCGTCCTGGGGCGGGCCCTCTTCGGGACGCGGGTGGGGCTTCTGGCGATGGGGCTGATGACCACCTCGTTCTGGCAGGTCATGTCCAGCCGGAACGGCTACCGCTCGATCACCCAGCCGCTCCTGGAGGCCCTGGCAGCCTGGGCCCTCTGGCGGGCTCGCCAGACCGGCCGTTGGGGCTGGTTCGCCCTGGCCGGGGCGGCGCTGGGAGCGACCCTCTACACCTACCTGGGGGCGCGGGCCTTTCCGGGCGTCTTCCTGGGGTTCGGTCTGTGGTGTCTGTGGCGCGGTGAGCGGCCCTCCCGCCGGACTCTCGTCCGGGTGGGGCTTCTGACTCTCCTGGCCGTTCTGGTGGCGGCGCCGCTGGGCTTCTTCTTCCTCACCCATCCGGGGACGTTCTCGGCCCGGATGGAGCAGGTGTTCATCTTCCGACCTGAGGTGAATCGGGGCGATCCCTGGGGACTGCTGGGGGAGAGCACGAGCAAGCTGCTCCGGAGTTTCACCCTGAGCGGCGAGCCGCTCTGGCGCTACAACATCCCCGGCCGGCCGATGTTCGTCGGGGCGGTCGCCCTGGCCTTCTATGGCGGGCTTCTGGTCCTGCTCCGCCGGGTCTGGCGGGGCGATCCGGCCGGCAGTTTGGTTCTGGTCTGGCTGCTGGTGATGCTCTTCCCCAGCCTGCTCTCCTGGGAGGTCGGCGCCTACACGCTCCGGGCGATGGGGCTGGTGCCGGCGGTCTACCTGGTCCCGGCCCTGGGGCTGGCCGCGTTCTGGGGCTGGCTGGAGCGCTGGCGGGCGTGGGGAGCGCGCCTGGCCCCCGTGCTCCTGGGCCTGCTCCTGGTCGTCGACGGGATCTGGACCGCCCGCGACTACTTCTGGGGCTGGGCCCCGCGCTTCGGCGCCTACGCCGAGGGCCACGCCGACGCGGTGGCCCAGGCGCGCTTCCTGGTCCAGCAGGCCCAGCCCGACCGTGAGGAGGTCTTTGTCGGCAGCGAGTACTATCACCACCCGACCCTGGCGCACCTGGCCCGGCCGGTCTACCCCTTCCTGCGCTGGTTCGATGGACGTCAGAGCGTGGTCTTCCCCCTGGGTTCGGAACGGCCGGTCCTCTACGTCCTGGCCTTCAACGCTCTGCCCGCGGACCTGGACACACTCTTTCCCTCGTCGGCCCGCGTCGCCCAGGCGCTTTTCCCCGAAGGCGTGGACGGGGGAGCCCCACCCCCTCTCTTCGTCGCCTACCGTTTCACCCCGGCGGCGCTCCGAGCCCAGGTCGAGACGCTTCAGCGGGGACCATGGCAGCCGGTCGCCGGCCAGATCGCCGATCTGATCGAACCCCTGGGCGCCCAGCTGCCGGCGGTGGTCGCCCCCGGCGATGATCTGTCGGTGGTTCTTCTCTGGCGGGTGCGTCAGGCGCCGCCTCCCGGCGATTACCAGATGCTGGTCCACCTCACCGACCATCGCTGGCAGAAGGTCGCCGGGGTGGATGCTCTGGGCTACCCGCCGGCGGAGTGGCGGCCGGGCGACGTGGTCTGGAGTCGCTTCCACCTGCGTGTGCCGCCGGAGACGCCGCCGGGCCTCTACCGCCTGCAGGCCGCGCTCTACGACCGGCGGACCGGCCAGCGCCTGCCGGTTGTGGGAGGCCAGCCGGGGATCCAGGCCCTGATCCTGGGCGGTCTCCGGGTGCGGACCCTGACACCTCCGCCACCCCCGACCGTGCGCCTCGACCAGCGTCTCGGCGACGGCGTCACCCTCCTCGGCTACGATCTGGAGACGGCCGGCCCGCGCCTGACGGTCACCCTGCACTGGCGGGCCGACCGGCCGCTTGGCCGGGACTACACCATCTTCGTCCAGGTCCTCGATCCGGCGGGCCGGGTCGTTGCCCAGTCGGACAGCCAGCCGGCGGCGGGGGCGCTGCCGACCAGCGCCTGGCTGCCGGGCGAGATCGTCCGCGACCGGCACGTTCTGACGCTCCCCACCATCCCGCCGGGCGGGACCTACCGGCTCATCGCCGGGCTCTACCTGCTGACAACCGGGGAGCGGCTGCCGGTGGTTGGCGGGGGCGATTTTGTCCTGTTGCGCACCCTGGGGTAGGAGCCGTCGGCGGGCGGCTGGACAGGAGCCGAGCGTCCGGTATATAGTCAGGGGTGAGCGGTGCGCGCTGAAGGATGGGAGCGATGGCTGAGGAGTGGGACCAGACCGAGCGGCCCAGCCGTGGGGAGATTCTGGAGATGCGGCAGTTGCGCGAGCGCTTTCGCCAGATGTTCCCGGAGGAGTTCTTCCGCCACCTGACGGCCGCCCGCAAGGAGTTCTGGCTGGCGATCCGCAGCCTGATCGATGCCCGGATCGCCGCTCTGGAGCGTCAGGAACGGGCTCGGGGCGCGGAGCAGGCGCCGGTCGAGTAACCGCTCCAGGGGGGTGGCCGTGCCCGTGGCGGCGTCTTACCCGCGCCGCTGGTCGGTGGTGAGCCGGCCGTCGGGGAAGGCCAGCCGAGCGCCCTGGTCGCCCCGCCGGGCCTGACGGGCCGGATGGGAGCCCGTGGGTCCTGGCTCCCGGTGGCTGGTCGCCGCTTCACCCGCCGGGTCGACCAGCCAGACCTCTGGTATCCCGGCCCGTGGCGGACAGGGGGATCTTGGCCGCGCGGTCGCCGGTGGGCGCGGCCCCGGCCACCGCGCTGAGCAGGGGGACGTCGCCGGGAGCCGGGCGTGCGGTGGGCGGAGAGGTCGGGCCGGGGCCGCAGCAGGGCCAGGTCGGGCGGGAGCTCGGTGTATTCGTCCCGGCGAATGGGATGCTGCGGCCAGACGAGCGCCCGCGTGCCGAGCGCGCGGCTGGACAGGGCGACGGGCCGGGCCACGCACCCGGCGTGGCGGGGGCCCTATCGCCGACCGCGCCACGGTTGAGTGCGGCCCGGTCCTCTCTCCGCAATACCGGCCGCAGCCATCCGGTGGTGATCGGCGACGCCGAACCGGTGCCGGGTCAGAGGGCCAGCCGCCGGGGCCTCTCCGGCGTCGTCACAGGTGGTCGGTCACGATATTGAGCAGGCGGCCCGGGACGTAGATCGTGTTGGCGATGCGCACTCCCTGCAGGAAGCGCTGGACCCGTGGCGAGTTCTTGGCCATCTCAATGACAGTGGCCTCGGGGGTGTCTGCCGGCACGGTCAGCCGCTCCCGCACCCGTCCGTTGATCTGGACCACCACCGTCACCGTCTCCTCGCGGGCCAGGTCCGGGTCGTAGGCCGGCCAGGACTGCTGGTGGATGCTGTAGGGGCCACCCAGCTGGGCCCAGAGCTCCTCGGCCAGGTGTGGCGCGGTCGGGGCCAGCATCAGCAAGAGCAGCCGGATCGCCTCGTCCCAGGCCGGGGTGCCCTTGACCTCGGCCTGATGGTCGCTGAGGTAGCTGGTGTAGGTCATCAGGTGGGCCAGCATCGTGTTGAAGCGGAACTTCTCCAGGTGCTCGGTGACGATGCGCAGCGTGCGGTGGGTCTGCCGGCGCAGGTCCTGCTCGGCCGGGGTCTCGGCCACCACCGGCCGGCTCTGGCGGAGGTCGACCCCGCTGTTGAGGACCAGATTCCAGACCCGGTTGAAGAAGCGGTAGATGCCGTTGATCCCCTTATCGCTCCAGTCGCCACCCTGGTCCCAGGGACCCAGGAACATCAGGTAGGCCCGGAAGGTGTCGGCGCCCAGCCGGCGGACGTAGTCGTCGGGGATGACCACGTTACCGCGCGACTTCGACATCTTCTCGCCGCCGGAGATGATGAGCCCCTGGTTGAAGAGGCGGGTGAAGGGCTCGCTGAAGTGCAGCAGCCCCATATCGCGGAGCGCCTTGACAAAGAAGCGCGAGTAGAGCAGATGCATCACCGCGTGTTCGGCCCCGCCCATGTACTGGTCGACCGGCAGCCAGTAGCGGACCTTCTCCGGGTCCCAGGGGCGGTCGCTCTCGTGGGGACTGACGTAGCGCAGGAAGTACCAGGACGAGTCCACGAAGGTGTCCATGGTATCGGTCTCGCGCTCGGCCGGCGCGCCGCACTGCGGGCAGGTCGTCTCGACGAACTCCCGGCAGCGTTTGAGCGGCGACTCGCCGGTGGGGCGGAACTCGACGTTCTCCGGAAGCAGGACCGGGAGCTGCTCCTCGGGCACCGGCACCATCCCGCAGTGCGGACAGTAGATGATGGGGATAGGGGCTCCCCAGTAGCGCTGGCGCGAGATCAGCCAGTCGCGCAGGCGGTAGTTGACCGTCCGCCGGCCCAGGCCCAGCTCCTCGATGTGGTCGGCGATGCGCTCCTTGGCCTCGGCCGAGGGCAGGCCGTCGAACGGCCCCGAGTTGACCATCGTCCCCTCATCGACGTAGGCCTGGCTCAGGGGCTCGCCCTGCCAGCCGGGCGGGGCGATGACCACCCGGACGGGCAGGCCGAACTTCTGGGCGAACTCGAAGTCGCGCTGGTCGTGGGCGGGCACCCCCATGACCGCGCCGGTGCCGTAGGTCAGGAGGACGTAGTCGGCGATCCAGATCGGCACCCGCTCACCGTTCAGCGGGTTGATGGCGTAGTGGCCGATGAAGACGCCGGTCTTCTCCTTCTCGGTCGAGAGCCGTTCGATCTCGGTTTCGCGGCGGGTCATATCGATGTAGGCCTCGACCTCGGCCCGGCGGTCGTGGCTGGTCAGGACCGGGACCAGCGGGTGCTCCGGGGCCAGGACCAGGAAGGTCACGCCGTAGATCGTGTCCGGGCGGGTGGTGAAGACCGGGATCGGGTCGCCACGCTCGGCCCGGAAGGCCACCTCGACGCCGTGGCTCTTGCCGATCCAGTTGCGCTGCATCGTGATGATCTTCTCGGGCCACTCCAGGCCCTCGAAGTTGAGCAGCTCCTCGGCGTAGGCGGTGATCCGCAGGAACCACTGGTCGAGGTCGCGGCGGTAGACGATGCTCTCACAGCGCTCGCAGCGCCCGTCGATGACCTGCTCGTTGGCCAGCACGGTCTGGCAGCTGGGGCACCAGTTGGCCGGGGCCTTGGCCTTGTAGGCCAGGCCGTGCTTGTAGAACTGCAGGAAGAGCCACTGCGTCCACTTGTAATACTCGGGCTCGCAGGTGATGATCTCCCGGCTCCAGTCGAAGGTCGCCCCCATCATGCGCACCTGGCGGCGCATGTTCTCGATGTTCTGCATCGTCCAGGTGCGGGGATGGACCCCTCGCTTGATGGCGGCGTTCTCCGCCGGCAGGCCGAACGCGTCGAACCCGAAGGGGAAGAGAACGTTGTAGCCCCGCATTCGCATAAAACGGGCGTGGGTATCGGCCGGACCGTAGTTGTACCAGTGGCCAACGTGCAGGAGATCGCCCGAAGGGTAGGGGAACATCACCAGCGCGTACCACTTCGGCTTGTCGCTGCGTTCGGTCGCCTCGTAGAGGCGGTCTGCTTCCCAGCGCTCCTGCCATTTGCGTTCGATCTCGGGTGCGTTGTACCGCATGCCTTCTCACCACCCTGTCGCCGGTCCACGGCCATCTGCGGGGCGCAGAAGTCCCCTGCGCCCCGCCAGCCTCTCCGGGGCCAATTGTACCACAGAGGCGGGCTATTCTCCTAGGCTGCCACCGTACCGTATAATTGAAGCGACGTGCCGAGGAGGCAGGGGGAGAGAGCCGATGAGCGTATCGCGGGAGATCGTCCTGACACCGGAAGGGAAAGAGCGGCTCAGCGCGGAACTGGCCTACCTCAAGAACGTCGCCCTGGCCGAGGCCCTGGAGCGTCTGCGCCGGGCGCGGGAGCAGTCGCCGGGCGATGTGGGCCCTGGCTCGGAGAGCGCCGCCGTCCTGGAGGCCCAGACCGAGGTCGAGCGCCTGGAGGCCCGGATCGCCGAACTGGAGAGCACGCTGGCCCGGGCCAAGGTGGTGGCGGCCCCGTCCACCGGAACGATCGGCATCGGCTCCCGGGTGACGGTGCGCGATGAGGAGGGCGAGCAGACGTTCACACTGGTGACCGCCGCCGAGGCCAACGTCCTGGCCGGCCGGATCTCGGTCGACTCGCCGGTCGGCCGGGCGGTGCTGGGCCGGCGGAGTGGCGAGACGGTCGAGGTGAAGACACCGGCCGGCGTCCGCCGGCTGACCATCGTCCGGGTCGAGTAAGTCCGCGGCCGGGGGCCTGATCCCCCGGCCAGCCACCCAGGAGGTTCAGGTGCAGACGTCCGAACCGGTCGCCAGCGGTCAGGCCCTGCGGGTCCTCCAGACCGATCCCCTGGCGGCGGAGTGTCCGCTGCCGGCCCAGCAGGAGTTCCTGACCCCGACACCGCTTTTTTACATCCGCAATCACTTCCCGATCCCGGACCTCACCCCGGAGCAGTGGCGGTTGCGGGTCGACGGGCTGGTCGAGCGGCCGCTGACGCTCTCGCTGGCGGATCTCCGCCAGCTGCCGGCGCGGGCGTTCCCGGCCACCCTTGAGTGCGCGGGGAACGGCCGGGCGCTGCTCGAGCCGCCGGCCCCGGGGCTGCAGTTCCACTACGGGGCCGTCAGCACGGCCGAGTGGCGGGGCGTGCCGTTGCGGACCGTTCTCGACCTGGCCGGGCTCCAACCCGGGGCCCGCGAGGTCGTCTGTATCGGCGCCGACGGCGGCTTTGAGAAAGAGGTCGGGGCGCAGCTCGACTTCCGCCGCAGTCTGCCGCTGGAGAAGGCCCTGGCGCCGGAGACGCTGCTGGCCTACGAGATGAATGGCGCCCCCCTCACCCCCGAGCACGGCTTCCCGCTGCGGCTGGTGGTGCCGGGCTGGTACGGGATGGCCTCGGTCAAATGGCTGGTGGGGTTGCGGGTGGTGGCCGACTCCTTCGACGGCTGGTTCCAGAGGGACCGCTACGTCCTCGATCCCGCCCCCGATGGCGGGGTGGCGCCGCTGACCCGCCTGCGGGTGAAGTCGCACATCGCCTGGCCGACGGCGGGTGAGCGCCTGCCGGTGGGCCGGCACCGGGTCCGGGGGATGGCCTGGTCGGGCGAAGTGCCGGTCGTGCGGGTCGAGGTCAGCACCGACCGGGGCGCGACCTGGCGCCCTGCCGCCCTCAGCGCGCCGGTCTCGCCCTTCGCCTGGCAGCCCTGGACGTTCGACTGGGAGGTGGCCGAGCCGGGCGCGTACGAGCTCTGGGCCCGGGCGACCGACGCCCGGGGGGAGAGCCAGCCGCTCCGTCCGTCCTGGAACCGCCTGGGCTACGCCAACAACGCCGTCCACCGCGTGCCGGTCCACGTGGTGACCGCCTGAGCGCCGCCGCAACCGCTGTCTCCCACGGAAAGGCGCGGTCTTTCGTTGGGCCGCGAGGAGCCGGCGCGAGCCCGGGAGACCGGGCTCTGCGCCGAGGAACGCCAGTGGGATGGCCGCTCCCCGACGGCCGTGGTACAATTAGGTAACCGCAGCAAGAGCCGGAGAGGGAAGCGTGACGCCAAGCGCCTGTTCGGTGGAGGTGAGTCCTGTCCACACCTTTGACGGGCTGGCGACGGAGTGGGAGCGGCTCTGGACGCAGTGCCCGTCGGCGACCCTCTTCTCCCGCTGGGACTGGCAGTCGCTCTGGTGGCGGCATTTCGGTCAGGGGTGGGCGCTGCACCTTTTGACGATGCGCCAGGCCGGGCGGCTGGTCGGTCTGGCCCCGCTGATGGTCCGGGACGGGGTCGCCCTGTTCATCGGGGGCACAGCGGTGGCCGACTACCTCGATTTTCTGGTCCGGCCTGGCTGCGAGGAGGCCTTCTTCACCGAGGTTCTGGCCTATGCCCGGGCGCAGGGCTGGCGCGGGCTGGATCTGCACTGTCTGCAGCCGGATTCGCCGACGCTGCGCTATCTGCCCGAGCTGGCGACCCGCTCTGACTGGCCGGTCCAGACCATGGTCGAGGACGTCTGTCCCCGGCTGCGGCTGCCGCGCGATTTCGAGAGTTATCTGGCCGGCCTGACCAAGAAGGACCGGCACGAGCTGCGGCGGAAGCTGCGGCGGCTGTACGGCAGTGGGACGGTGCACTGGTACGCGGCGTCTGATCCCCTTCCGGCCATGGACGATTTCATCCGCCTCCACCGCCAGAGCACCCCGGAGAAGGCCGCCTTCATGACGCCGCTGATGGAGCGTTTCTTCCGGGAGATGACCGCGCTGCTGGCCCCGGAGGGGCTGGTCCGCCTGTATTTCCTCGAGCTGGACGGGCTGCGGGTGGCCACCGCCTACTGCTTCGAGCTGCCGGGCGAAGTCTGGCTCTACAACAGCGGCTACGACCCGGCCTATGGTCGGTTGAGCGTGGGGCTTTTGCTCAAGGCGTTCTGTATCCAGGATGCTATCGCGCGGGGGAAAGAGGTCTTCGACTTCCTGCGCGGGCGGGAGCCCTACAAATACGACCTGGGGGGTGTGGACCGTCCGCTCTATCGGCTGGTGGTCGGTCAGCTCCCGCCGGGTGAGGAGGAGAACGGCGCGTGCGGGTGGCGATGATCTGTGCCCACGGGAGCCCGCTGGCGGCTCCCGGTCGGGGTGAGGCCGGGGGTCTGCAGCTCTATGTCCGCGAGCTGGCCCGGCATCTGGGGCGGCTGGGCGTGCTGGTGGACATCTTCACCCGCCGGCTGGCGCCGGAGACGGCCTCGGTGGTGGCGCTGGCGCCGGGGGTGCGGGTGGTCTCGCTTCCGGCCGGGCCGATGGGGCCGCTCCCCAGGGACACCGCCCATGTTTATCTGCCCGCTCTGCTGGGCCAGATCGAGCAGTTCGCCACGGCGGAGGGTCTGGCCTACGACCTGGTCCACAGCCACTACTGGTTGAGCGCCTGGGTGGGGATGCACCTGGCCCGCCGCTGGGGGGTGCCCCACCTGGTGATGTTCCACACCCTGGCGCTGCTCAAGGAGCGGGCGCGCTACGGGGTGCAGGAGAGCCCGCTGCGTCTGCAGGTCGAGCGACGGGTGCTGCAGACGGCCGATGGGGTGGTGGTGGCGACCGAGCACGAGCGCCAGGCCATCGCTGACCTCTACGGTGGGGCCTGCCAGAGCATCCGGGTCATTCCCGGTGGGGTCGACCTCGAGCGGTTCCGACCGCTCGAGCGGCCGGCAGCCCGGCAGATGATCGGTGGGCTGGATCCGGCGGACGAGGTGCTGCTCTTCGTCGGCCGGATGGATCCGGTCAAGGGGCTCGAGCTGCTGCTCAAGGCGGTGGGGCTCCTGCGCGAGCGTCAGCGGCTGCGGGTGCTGGTGGTGGGCGGCGATCCCGACGACCCTCTGCACCGGCAGTACCGGGCGCTGGCCGAGGCGCTGGGAGTGCTCGGCCCGGTGCGGTTCCTGGGGGCGGTGCCCCACGCCGACCTGCCCCGCTACTACAGCGCCGCCGACCTCTGCGTCGTCCCCTCGCACTACGAGAGTTTCGGGCTGGTGGCGGCCGAGGCCCTGGCCTGCGGTACGCCGGTCGTCGCCTCGCGCGTTGGGGGGCTGCCGAGCATCGTCCGGGATGGAGAGAACGGCCTGCTGGTCCCCTGGCGCTGTCCACAGGCGTTCGCCGAGGCCATCGAGCGGCTGCTGGACGATGCCGCTCTGCGCGCGCAGCTGGCCGGGGCGGCCCGGGCCAGCGTGGCCCATCTGGGCTGGCCGGTGGTGGCGGCCCAGGTCGCGGCCTGTTACCAGGCGCTCAGCCGGGCTGTCGGACGCCGGCAGACGCGGTGGTGCGGGCGCTAGCGGGATCCGGCGTCAGCTGGAAGGCCGCCTGCACCATGCCGAGGATCTCACCGCGTCCGCTGTGAATGTAGGGGCTGGTCCGCTCGGCCAGGGCGGTCTGCTCGCCGGCGCTCAGCAGACCGAGCTGACGCAGCACCTCGGGGACGACCGCCAGCAGGGCGCGCGGGCTACCGTCGTCGACCTTGATGGCGATGCCGATGCCCTGGCCGGGCACAACCAGACCGCAGAGCCCTTCGCGGGCCACCAGGGGGAGAATCCGCCCCTGGGTCACCTCGACCAGGTGGGCCAGCAGCGGCTGGTTGGGGAGAGCCAGGTAGGGATGGCGGCCCACCGCCATCTGCAGGGTCTGGACCGCCGCCTGGCCCGGACTGGCCAGACGGGCGTAGAAGCGGGCCAGATTCTGAAGGGGCAGGGCGTAGATCGGCAGGCCGCAGCCGGCCAGACCGACGGCCAGGCGGCGTGCCGGCAGCCCGGCCTCGGCCGCCAGCCGCTCGCGGACCAGGCGCTGGACCGGGTGGCCCGGACGCCAGTAGCCCTGGAACGGATAGCCCAGGTAGCGACAGAGTAAGAGGAAGGCCGCGTGCTTGCCAGCACAGCCGGCCAGGTCGGGCGCGTCGCCCGGACCAGGGGTGAGCATCCCCTCCAGGTCCAGGCTGGAGGTGAGGTGACCGGCCAGGTCGTCGGGGCCGATACCGCCCTTGGCCAGGACCTGGCGGACCAGGCCGGTGTGGAGCAGGCTGCCGGGATGGCTCCCGGTCAGGGCGGCCAGTTCGCTGCTCTCCAGGCCGAACCGCTGGGCGGCCCCACTGCTGATAAGGAGCAGACAGTGGAGGGCGTGGGCGGAAGTGCGGGCGAAGACCGGGGTGGTGGCGTCGCCGACGGCCAGCCAGCGGCCGGTGGACTCGGCCACGACGATGTGTCCCCAGTGACGGCTGTCGACGGTCCCGTTCCGTTTGACCAGTGCCAGGACGGCGGCGCGTGTCACGGACGTTCTCACCCAGAGCCGCGGGCCCTGTCGGGCCCGGTGTTGTTAGAGCATCGGGTGGAACACGGCGTCCACCCGGAGCCTAGGTGGACGGTGGGGAGGCCACGGCCGTCAGACGCCGGGCGACCAGTTCGGCCAGGTGAAGCACCTGGATCGGCTGGCCGGCGGCGGCCAGTCCTCCCCGGATCTGCATCAGACAGCCAGGATTGTCGGCCACCACGGTCGTGGCGCCGGTGGCGGCGATAGCCTGGAGTTTCCGCCGGAGGATCCGGGCCGAGACCTCGGGGAACTCCAGCGAAAACGATCCGCCGAAGCCGCAGCAGGCGGACGACTCCGGCATCTCCACCAGATCCAGGCCCAGAACCTCCCGGATGATCCAGCGGGGCTCGTGCGTCAGGCGCAGGCAGTGGTGGGACTGGCAGGAGTCGTGGTAGGTGACGGTCCAGCGCGGCCCGACGGCCAGGCTCCCGGCCGGAAGGCGGGCGACCTCGGTCAGGAAGTGGGTGAAGTCGAGGAGGCGGGCGGCCACCCGGCGGGCCCGGTCCTGCCAGTCGGGCGCATCCGCGAAGAGACGCGGGTAGTCCTGCCGGACCGAGACAACGCAGCTGGCCGCTCCGCTGACGATATAGTCGGCCGGGACGGCCTCCAGGACCTGGATCGTCTGCTGGGCCAGACGCCGGGCGTGCTCCCTGGCCCCGGCGTTGACGGCCGGGAGGCCGCAGCAGTGCTGGCCAGCCGGGAAGAGGACCCGGCAGCCGAGGCGCCGCAGCACCTGGACCAGCGCCTCGCCGCTGGCCGGGAAGAGCCGGTCGGTCAGACAGCCGGCAAAATAGGCGACGGTCAGCCCTTCCGCCTGGCTGCCGGGAATGAGCGGCGCCAGCGGCTCCAGAACCGCCGGCAGCCGGCGCCGCAGCGGGCGGGGATTCAGCGCTGGCAGCCGGCGCCAGGCGGTCAGATGGTCGAGGGGCCAACGGGCCAGGTAGGGCCCGTCGGTGAACGGCCGCTGGAGCCAGCTGGCCAGGGTGAACAGCTGGTCGAAGAGGGCCGGCTGTGCCAGGGCGTCGAGGGCCAGTCTTTTCGGCAGCGGCAGTCCTTTCCGGGCCACCACCCGTTCGCGCAGGGAGAGGATGAGGCTGGCCAGGGGGATACCGGCTGGGCAGACCGTATCGCAGGTGTTGCAGCCGAGGCAGAGGCGCTGGGGATCGCTGATGTGCTCCAGTCCGTGGTGGAAGGGGGTGACCACCAGGCCGATGGGGCCGGTGTAGATGTGCCCGAAGATATGGCCGCCGACCTCCTGGAAGGCGGGGCAGACGTTGGCGCAGGCTCCGCAGCGGATGCACTGAAGGGCGGCCCGGAACTCCGGGTCGTCGCGCATGGCGGTGCGGCCGTTGTCGACGAAGATGATGTGGACGGCTTTGGGGCCGTGGACGCCAGTGGTCAGCGAGAGTTCGATATCGGCGCTCCGACTCGGGCCGGTGATGAAGGAGATGTACGTCGAGATCGGCTGGCCGGTGGCGCTGCGCGAGAGGAGCTTGAGAATGGCCGTGGCATCGTCGATGGTGGGGACCAGTTTCTCCAGCCCGACCAGGGCGACGTGGACCGGGGGGAGCGTGGTCACCAGCCGGGCGTTGCCCTCGTTCTCGAGAATGACCAGCGTCCCGCTCTCGGCGATGGCGATGTTGGCGCCCGAGACCCCCATGCCGGCCTCGATGAAAAAGCGGCGCAGGTGGTCGCGGGCGAAGGCGACCAGCTGGGGGATCTCGGGCGGGATCTCCCGGCCGGCCAGGGCCGAGAAGAGACGGGCGATCTCCTCCCGCGTCTTGTGCAGGGCCGGCGCCAGAAGATGCGAGGGGTGCTCCTGGGCCAGCTGGACGATGAACTCGCCCAGGTCGGTCTCGACGACCTGGACCCCGCGGGCGCTGAGATAGGCGTTCAGCCCCACCTCTTCGGTGACCATCGATTTGCTCTTGACCACCAGCCGGACCCCGTAGCGCTCCACCAGATCGCCGACGAGAGCGCAGGCCTCGGCGGCGTCGCGGGCCCGGTGGACGACGGCGCCGGCGCGCTCTGCAGCCTGCTGGAAGCGCTCCAGCAGGTCCGGAATCTGGGCGACGTGCTGGGCCCGACGGGCGGCCAGGTCGGCCTGGAGAGCCGGAAAGTCCTCTCCCTGAAAGGCCAGGGCCCGGCGCTGGCGGAAGGTCGGGAGGGCGCGGTCGAGGGCGAGCGACAGCGTGGACGAGTTCAGGGCCTCGGCCAGACGCTGGTGGAATGTCCCGGCGTGACCCGCCACCGCAGCCACCTTCGGCAGATGCTGGTGCCTATGATAGCAGGCGGTGCGGCCGGTCGCAAGGCGCGGGCGCTATTCCGGCCAGGCAAGACAGGCTTGTCGGGCGACTGCCTGTGGCAGCCGAGCGCGCCGGCAGAGGGCAGGGGCTTTACGGGGCGGCCGCCTGGAGGATGAGCAGGGTGGCCTCGGGCGGGCAGCGGAAGCGCAGACGGGTGGTGCCGCCCAGCCCGGCGCTGATGTGGAGAGCGCCGCCGTCCCACCAGAAGAGGCCGTGGGGTCGCGGGAGGCGGAGGGCGGTGTTGGTGGTCAGGGCGCCGATCACGGGCAGGCGGACCTGGCCGCCGTGGGTGTGGCCGGAGAGCGTCAGGCGGATGCCGGCGCAGCGGGCCTGCGGCCAGAGGTCCGGCGAGTGGCTGAGGAGCAGCACCGGTTCGCCCGCCGGAATGCCGGCCAGGGCTCGGGCCAGGTTGGCCCGACCGGAGTCGGGGTCTTCGACCCCGGCCAGCCAGAGCCGGGCGCCGGCCCGCTCCAGCGGACGGGCCTGGTTGCGGAGGACCTGGATGCCCAGGCCGTGCAGGGCGTCGGCCAGGAGGTCGGCCTGGAAGGCGGCGGGCCGGGGCCAGGGGCGGGTCGAGTAGGTGGGCGGGCGGCCGATTCGTGGACGTCCCCACTTGGGGGGATGGTCGAGCGGATCGTAATCGTGGTTGCCCAGCACCGCGTAGACATGGGGGCGCCCGGCCAGGGGAGCCAGCGCCTGCAGGCAGGCCGGAAGGTCGGTGAGCTCTTCGACGAAGTCGCCGGTCAGGCAGACCAGATCGGCGGGCAGACTGGCGGCGCGCTGAACCAGGGCGATCTGCCGGCGGTCGCCGGCCCGGACGTGGAGGTCCGAGAGATGGAGAAGGGTCAGGCCGTCGAAGGGGGCGGGCCAGTCAGGCAGGGCGAGCCGGTGGTGACGCACCACCAGACGGGCGGGCTCGATGTAGCGGGCGTAGACGGCCAGCGCGGCCAGCAGACCGGCGAGTGCGGGGAGAGTGAGCTGCATCGCGTCTTCCACTATAGCCGATCCGGGGGCCGGCTGGCCAGGGAGGCCGGCGCTGAGCCAGGAAGGGCGGTCCGGGGCCCGAAGCCCGGAACAGCCGGGTGTCTGGTGGAGCGCCAGGCGCGGGGAGAGGATCAGGCGCGCTCCGGCCGGGAGGCGGGCTGGCCTTCCGGATACGGGCGGACGAGGGGGGCGGTGGGGTCGACCGTCACACCCCAGCCGGGCCGGTCCGGGAGCCGCACCTCCCCGTTTTCGGGCAGGGGCTCGCCCTGCAGCAGCCCGCCATAGGTCGGCACCACCCGGTCGGCCTGCGGGGCCATCATCACGTACTCGGCCAGCGGACAGTTCGGGGTGGCCAGGCAGAAATGGTAACTGAACACGCCCCCGGCGTGGGGAATCACCGGAAGGTCGTAGGCCGCCGCCAGGGCGGCGATCCGCCGCCCCTCGGTCACCCCGCCCACCCAGGTCAGGTCTGGCTGCAGCACCCCCACTGCCCGCCGGGCGATGAGCTCCCGAAACCCGTAGCGGGTGTACTCGTGCTCCCCGGTGGCCAGCACCACCTCCGGCACCGCCGCCTTGATCTGGGCCAGCCCGTCATAGTCGTCAGGCAGAAGCGGCTCCTCCAGCCAGGTCAGCCCCACCGGCCGCAGCCCCCGCAGCAGCTCGATGGCATAGGGCACCGTGAGGGCCATATAGCAGTCCACCATCAGCGGGAAGTCCTCCCCCACCGCCGCCCGCGCCTCCGCCAGCACCGCCAGATTCCGCCGCAAGCCCTCCACCCCCTCGGCAGGCCCGTGCGGCAACGGCACCTTGGCCCCCCAGAACCCCAGCGCCCGGGCCACCTGGGGCTTGGGGGTGGTGGCGTAGACCGCCAGCCGCTCTTTGGTCCGGCCCCCCAGGAGGGCGTAGACCGGCTCCCCGCGGAGCTGGCCCAGCACATCCCAGAGCGCCAGGTCCACCGCGCTGATCGCGTGCAGCGCCAGCCCCTTGCGCCCATAGGGGAGGCTGGCCCGCCACAGCTGGTCCCAGAGCCGCTCGATATCGCGCGGGTCCTGCCCCACCACAAAGCGTCGGAAATGCCGCTCGATGAGAAAGCAGGCCGGCTCCCCGCCGGTGCTCAGCCCAATCCCCACCTGCCCGGTGTCGGTCTCCACCTCCACCAGCACCCCTTTGAGCACATCGATCCCCCAGGCCGTCCGGCTGGTCCGGTAGGCCGGATAGACCCCCATCGGGGTGGCGATGGGGCTGTCCACCAGCCAGTGGCCGGGCCCCTGGGCGTGGTAGTCGCCCTGCCCGCTCTGGACCACGTAGGCCCGCAGGTCCACAATCCGCGCCATCTCAGACCTCCCCTCCCCAGGTCAGCAGGAAGTCGCGCAGCCGGATGGTCTCGGTCAGACAATCGACGTTGTCCTGGCCCATCCAGGCTCCGTGGACGTACTCCAGACAGACCACGCCCCCGTAGCCCTGGGCCTGCAGGTCCTGGAAGATCCGGTCGAAGGGGATGGTCCCCTCGGCGAAGCGGGCCTGGGCCGCCCCGGGGCGGGCCTGGCGGGCGTGCCAGTGGGTGGCGTAGGGGTGCAGGACCGCGATGTCCTCGTAGACGAGGCCGTGGAAGACGAAGTGGGAGTGGTCCAGCGTCAGCCCCAGCCCCGGCACCTGGGCCAGCAGCGCGAGCGTCAGCTCCGGCGTCCAGGCCACGCTCTCGATGTGGGGCTCGATCCGCACCGCCACCCCCGCCCGCTGGCCGGCCTCGACCGCCCAGCGCAGTTCGTCCACCGCCCGCTGGAAGACCGCCTGGAAGGGCTCGCCCGGCCAGCGGCGCCCCGGCGAGAGGGTGAGCCCGGAAAGCCCCAGCGCCTGGGCGAAGCGCAGCATCCCCTGAACCATCCGGCGGATCGCGGCCCGGACCGCCGGGTCGGGATGGGTGGTGGCGAAGGGGTCGGCCGGCCACTGGGGGAAGCAGTCGACAAACTGGATGCCGGTCTCGGCCCGTATGGCCTGGAAGCGCTCAGCCGCCCGCTCCGGGTCCTGGGCGATGACCAG
>DAOUAE010000098.1:0-2362 GCA_034433795.1 Chloroflexota bacterium | reverse complement strand
CCAATCCACTACGCCTTGCTTGGCCCGGAGGACGGACCCCTGGTGGTGTTCACCCACGGGGCGGGCCTTGATCACCGTACGTTTGCGCCGCAGGTACCGGTGGTCGCCGAGCGATACCGCGTGCTTCTATGGGATGTACGGGGCCACGGCCGTTCGCGACCGGCGGTCCGGGGGTTCTCCATCCCGGTGGCGGCGCAGGACCTGGCAGCGCTTCTGGACCGTGTAGGGTGTCGGCAGGCCGTGCTGGTCGGCCTGTCCGAGGTAACCTCAAAGGGTGTGGAAATGCACGAAGGCGGTGTACCCTCCTGGTAGGACAACACGGGCCGATGAAGGCCCAAGGAGGGAGACACCGCCATGCATCAGCGGACCACGGAACGGACCCCCGCGTCAAGCCCCACCTGGGAGACGCTCGGGGAGTGGCTGCGGGCCAAGATCCAGGCCCTCATCCAGGAGCTGCTGGAGGAGGAGGTGACCGAACTGCTGGGCCGAGCCCGCTACCAGCGGCGAGCCACCGTGGACGGCGCCCCGGGATCCCGCAACGGCTACGGCAAGCCCCGCAAGCTCACCCTGCCCGTGGGCACCATCACCTTGCGGCGACCCCGGGTGCGGGATCTGGACGAACGATTCGAAAGCCGGATTCTGCCTCTGTTCGTCCGGCGCACCCGGGAGGTCTCCGAGCTCTTGCCCGAGCTGTACCTGCACGGGTTGGCGGAGGGGGACTTCGACTTGGCCCTGCGGGGGTTGCTGGGGGAGGAGGCTCCGGTATCGGCCCGCACCGTGGCCCGCCTGAAGGAGCGATGGCAGGCCGAGTGGGAGGCCTGGCGGACTCAGCGGCTGGAGGGGCTGCGGGTGGTGTACCTGTGGGTGGACGGGATCTACGTGCGGGCAGGGCTGGAGAAGGAGCGGGCGGCGTTGCTGGTGGCTATTGCGGGGCTGGCGGACGGAAGGAAGGTGGTGGTGGCCGTGATGCCGGGCTGGCGGGAGTCGGTGGCCAGCTGGTCGGAGCTGTTGCGGGACCTGCGGGAACGGGGGATGAACGCGCCCCGGTTGGTGATCGGGGATGGGCACCTGGGGATCTGGGGCGCCCTGCGGAACGTGTGGCCGGAGGCAGACGAGCAGCGCTGCTGGAATCACAAGGTGCTCAACGTGTTGGAGCAGCTTCCCCGCCGCGAGCATGGGGTCGCGACGCCGATGCTGCGAGCCATCGCCTATGCGCCCACCCGGGCCGACGCCGAGCGGAGGCGACGGGAGTTCGAGGCCTGGTGTGCCCGGAAGGGCTATGGGAAGGCGGCCGAGACGCTGGGGCGGGACTGGGAGCGGATGGTGACCTTCTACGGCTACCCGAAGGAGCACTGGGTGCATCTGCGGACGACGAACGTGGTGGAGTCGCCCCTGGCGATGCTGCGGTTGCGAACGGATGCGGCCAAGCGATTCAAGCGGGTGGACCGGGCGACGGCGGTGATCTGGAAGATGCTGATGATCGCCGAGAAGCGGTTTCGGCGCCTGAACGCTCCGGGCTTGCTGGAGAAGGTGTATGCGGGCGTGCGGTTCGAGGACGGGATCGAGGTCAGCCAACCTCAGGAGGTCGCCGCCTGAATGCATTTACACACACCTATTGACGGGACCTCCGCTACCTCTCTCGTCCCGTGCAGGTAACTTACCTGCACGGGCTGCCTCGCTCCCACGTTTCAGTCCGGCTTGCTGCCGTCCCCTGGCCCGCTCCGGTTCGATCCTCCAGGGCCCCGTAGATCTCCACCCACTCATGCCCCCATAGCGCGCCAACCTGCCGCGTGCATAGCCCTTCACCGTAGGTGCGGGTAACTTACCGACATTGTGCCTGCCTTTCGGGCCAGGTCCAGAAGGTCGAGGAGGGAGTCGGCAAGGGGTGTGTTCCGAAGGGCGTCGCGAACGTCGGCCGCGAGCTTTTGGGCGATTTGCAGGTAGCGCTGAATCGACCGCGTAGAAAGTCCCACCTTCCTCGCCGTGTCCGTGCTGAAACCAAGCGACACAGTGTCGCTTGGTTCCTGCCGCCGTCTCTGCCGCTGCTTCTCGGGACTGAATTTCCTGGCTTCCGGGTGCAGGGCCTCGTAAATCTCCTGCCGGCGCCGGAGCTGCTCCGCTCGCTCCAGGACGGTCAGTTCGTGGCGCACCAGGTTCTCGTCAATCTGGGCAAGCTCGGCCTGGAGCGCGCTCAGGCTCACCCGAACCACCGGGATCTCCGTCCAGCCGAGCTGCTTGCATGCCTCCAGGCGGTGGTAGCCTGCCACAAGGACGCCTTGCGTAGTAACGGTGATAGGGTTGAGCAACCCGATCCGGGCAATGCTCCGCGCGAGTTCCTCCACGTCCCGGAGAGGGCGGCGGC
>DAOUAE010000097.1:0-10812 GCA_034433795.1 Chloroflexota bacterium | reverse complement strand
GGCCCGGCATGGGGCCAGGACCTTCTGGGGCTTGCTCACCCGCACGGCCGCGACGATCTTGGCCCATACTCTTCTGCGCCTCCGCCTGGTGTGAACAACGAACCCACATCATGCGCCTGAGAGGTCCAGATTGTGCCCGATGGCCGCCGCCACAAGATCGGGGCCGCAGTCGATGAGCAGACGGTCGTCGATGAGCAGCATGGTGCGCAGGCGGCGGCTGCGGCCGCCCTCGGCCCGGCTGGCCTGGCAGCGCTCGCAGGTGCACCAGAGGCCGGGGAAACCCTCGGCGGCGGCCGTCCCCAGGAACATCACCTTCACCGTTCTCCCTCCCGACGACAGCGATGGGGTGGCGCCACCGACTATAGCGCAGACCGAACACCGGGGGAAGAGCCCTTGACACGTGCGCTCGGGTGTGGTCCTCTTTCCCCGGCGCCGCCCCGGCGATCAGTTCGGATAGGGAGCGCACCGATGAAGATCACCGCCCTCAAAACCTACATCATGGTCAAGGTCGAAACCGACGAGGGCCTCTACGGCTGGGGCGAAGGCACCCTGGAGATGAAACAGGGAACCGTGGCCGCGGCCGTCCGCGACCTCGAGGGCTTCCTCCTGGGCGAGGACCCCACCCGCGTCGACTTCCTCTGGCAGCGCCTGTACCGCCACAGCTTCTGGCGCGGCGGCGAGGCCGTCCTGAGCGCCATCAGCGCCCTCGAACAGGCCCTCTGGGACATCACCGGCAAGGCCTACGGCCAGCCGGTCTACCGTCTTCTGGGCGGGCCGGTCCGCGACCATATCCCCTGCTACACCCACACCGGCGACCCCGAGCGGGCCCAGCAGCTGATGGCTGAGGGCTGGCGGGCCTTCAAATTCGGCCCCCCTGGCGCCCGGGCCGGCCAGTCCACCGTCGACGAACGCCAGATCGTTCGCGAAACCGCCCGGATCGCCGAGGCCCTGCGGCGAGCGGTCGGCGACGAGGTGCTTTTGCTGTGCGACTGCCACGGCCGCTTCCGGCCGCCGGTGGCCATCCGGCTGGGTCGGGCGCTCGAACCCTACGACCTCTTCTTCCTGGAAGAGCCGGTCCCGCCCGACAACGTCCAGGCCCTCCAGACCGTCCGGGCGGCGGGCCTGGCCATGGACCTGGCGACCGGGGAGCGGGCCTTCACCAAGTGGGGCTTCCGCGAACTCATCGTGAACCAGATGGTGGACATCATCCAGCCCGACGTCTGCCACGCCGGCGGCATCAAGGAGCTCCTGAAAATCGGGGCGCTGGCCGAGACCTACAACATCGCCGTCGCCCCCCACAACCCCAACGGACCGGTCAGCACCGCCGCCAGCGTCCACGTGGCCGCCTGTCTGCCCAACTTCGTTATTCTGGAGTACGCCCTCTCGCCGACCCGCGACGCCTGCCAGGCCGGCGAGGTCCTGCGGGCCGAGAACGGGCGGATCGCCCTGCCGACCCGGCCGGGACTGGGCATCGATCTGGATGAAGAGTACCTTCAGCGTCACCCCTGGACCGGCCCCAAACTCTGGCCCGGCCTCTACTACCCCGACGGCGGCGTGGCCGATGTCTGAGCTGCTATAATCTCCCTGGCGGACGGTTCTGCCGGGAGTGTTCGTGGTCTCACCGCAGCATTTTCTCTACCTTATCCTGGCGTTGCTCATCGCGCTGACCCTGCACGAGGCCGCCCACGCGGCCATGGCCACCCTGCTGGGCGACCCCACCGCCCGCCAGCAGGGGCGGCTGGCTCTCAACCCGCTGGTCCACCTCGACCCGCTGGGGACGCTGATGATGCTGCTGACCGTCCTGGGCGGCATCGGCATCGGCTGGGGCAAGCCGGTGCCGGTGACCCCCTGGCGGCTGCGCCCCGACCCCAAGACGGGGATGGCCCTGGTGGCGGCCGCCGGCCCGCTGGCCAACCTGGCCACCGCCGTCCTTCTGGCCGGGGTGCTCCAGGCCGATCTCCTGCCGGTGACCTGGCTGGCCCGCCTGGCTCTGGTCATCATCGTCGTCTCGGTCTCGCTGGCGGTCTTCAATCTGCTGCCGCTGCCGCCACTCGACGGCTACCGGGTGCTCCTGGGCTTCCTGCCCAGCCGTCAGGCGGCGGCGCTCGTGCCGCTGGAGCCCTACGGCCCGCTGGTCCTGCTCTTCCTGGTCTTCTTCGGCGGCTATCTCCCCGGAGGGAGTCCGCTCTACCATTGGGTGACCGCTCTCAGCCGGCCCATCTACCACGTCCTGGGGCTCTGAGTCGTCCGGCCCACCGCCTGCGCCAGGTCTGGACCGTCCTGTGGGGCGCGCCCCGGCCCTGGGAATGGACGGTGGTCACCGCCTATCTGACCCCGGCCGAGGCCGACCTCTTCCGGCGGCTCAGCCCCGGCGACCAGCGGCACAGCCTGGACGTCTTCTGGCGGCTGGTCCGGGCCGGCCAGACCGAGCGGACGCTGCTGGCCGCCGCTCTCCTCCACGATATCGGCAAGACCGCCGGTCGCCTGCGCCTCTGGCACCGGGTGGTCTACGTGCTCCTGCGCAGACTCTGGCCGGGGCTGCTCGACCGGCTGGCCGCCCCGGCCCCCTCTGGACACTGGCGCCACAGTCTCTATATACTACTGCACCACCAGGAGATAGGGGCCCGCCTTCTGGCCCGCACCGGCAGCGCCGAGCAGGTGGTGGCGCTGGTGGCCGGCGACCCGGCCACGGGGCCCGAGGGCGTCGACTGGCTCCGCTGGGCCGACGACGGCGTCTAGCCCGAGCGCCCGAACGCCGGGGGAAGAGCAGCGATGGGCAGCCAGAGCGTGCGGCAGGTAACGATCATCGGGACCGGCCTCATCGGCGGGTCGCTGGGCCTGGCCCTCAAGCAGGCCCGGCCGGAGGTGCGGATCATCGGCTACGACCGCGACCACGGAGCGGCCGGCCGGGCCCAGCGGCGCGGCGCGGTCGACCGGGCCGAATGGAACCTGCCGGCGGCGGTCGAGCGGGCCGACCTGGTCATCGTCGCCACCCCGGTCGGGGCGGTGGCCGAGGTCTTCCAGCAGCTCGCCCCCCTTCTCAAGCCCGGCGCCATCGTCACCGACACCGCCAGCACCAAGGCCCAGGTCATGACCTGGGCCCAGACCTACCTCCCGCCCACCGTCAGTTTCATCGGCGGCCACCCGATGGCCGGCAAAGAGCAGGCCGGGGTCGAGGCGGCCGACGCCCGCCTCTTCGCCGGCTGCACCTACTGCCTGATGCCGGCCCCGACCGCCAGCGAGGCGGCGGTGGAGACCGTCATCGCCCTGGTCCAGGCCATCGGCGCCCACCCCTACTTCCTCGACCCGGCCGAGCACGACAGCTTCGTGGCCGCCATCTCCCATCTGCCCTTCCTGGTGGCCGCCGCCCTCTTCCAGACCGCCGGCGGCAGCCCCGTCTGGCGCGATCTCGAGCGGCTGGCCGCCTCGGGCTTCCGCGACACCACCCGCCTGGCCAGCGGCGACCCCATTATGCACCGCGACATCTGCCTGACCAACCGCGAGAGCATCCTGCGCTGGCTGGACCGCTTCGCTGTGGAGCTGCAGACCGTCCGGGCGCTGGTGGCCGAGGGGGGACCGGCCCTGGAGACGTTCTTCCGCCAGGTGAAAGAGGCGCGCGACGCCTGGCTGGGGCAGCGGGCGGCCGCCGGAATGGGACTGCCGAGCGCCGGCGCTGAACTCCAGCGGCTCTTCTTTGGCCAGCGCCGTCCGCCAGACCGCCCGCCCCAGCCCTGAGTGGCAGCACGCCGACGAGAGGAGGAAGTCACGGTGGAGACGACCAAGTATCTGCTCGCAGAGACGGACCTTCCCACCCACTGGTACAACATCCTGCCCGATCTCCCGCGCCCGCTGCCGCCGGTCCTGCACCCGGCCACCGGCCAGCCCATCGGCCCGGCCGACCTGGCCCCGCTCTTCCCGGAGGCGCTCATCCGGCAGGAGGTCTCGACCGAGCGCTGGATCGCGATCCCCGAGCCGGTGCGGGCGATCTACCGCCTCTGGCGGCCGACGCCCCTCTACCGGGCCCGCCGGCTGGAGCAGGCTCTCGACACCCCGGCCCGCATCTTCTACAAGTACGAGGGCGTCAGCCCGGTCGGCTCGCACAAGCCCAACACCGCCGTCGCCCAGGCCTACTACAACAAGCAGGAGGGCGTCCGCCGGCTGGCCACCGAGACCGGCGCCGGCCAGTGGGGCAGCGCCCTGGCCTTCGCCTGCCGGCTTTTGGGGCTGGAGTGCACGGTCTACATGGTCAGGGTCTCCTACCACCAGAAACCCTACCGCCGGCTGCTGATGGAGACCTACGGTGCCCAGGTCTTCGCCAGCCCCAGCGCTCAGACGGCCGCCGGCCGGCGGATCTTAGCCGAGCAGCCCGACTCTCCCGGCAGCCTGGGGATCGCCATCAGCGAGGCGGTCGAGGACGCCGCCACCCACGACGACACCAAGTACAGCCTGGGCTCGGTCCTCAACCACGTGCTGCTGCACCAGACGGTGATCGGGTTGGAGGCGAAAAAGCAACTGGAGATGGCCGACGCCTACCCCGATGTCATCATCGCCTGCTGCGGCGGCGGCAGCAACCTGGCCGGGATCGCCTACCCCTTCCTCTACGACAAACTGACCGGCCGCCAGCCCCACCTGCGGGTGGTGGCCGTGGAGCCAGCGGCCTGCCCGACCCTGACCAAGGGGAAGTACCTCTACGACTTCGGCGACACCGCCCGGCTGACCCCGCTCATCAAGATGTACACCCTGGGCCACACCTTCGTCCCGGCCGGCATCCACGCCGGCGGGCTGCGCTACCACGGCGACGCCCCGACGGTCAGCCTGCTCTACGACGCCGGGATCATCGAGGCGGTGGCCTACCACCAGAACCCGGTCTTCGAGGCGGCCCGCTTCTTCGCCTGGACCGAGGGCATCGTGCCGGCCCCCGAGTCGGCCCACGCCATCAAGGCGGTCATCGACGAGGCGATCCGCTGCCGCGAACGCGGCGAGCGCCGGACCATCCTGTTCAACCTGAGCGGCCACGGCCTCTTCGACCTCCAGGCCTACGACGACTTCGCCCACGGCCGGCTGGTGGACATCGAGCTCCCGGCCACGGCGATCGCGCAGGCCCTGGCCGCCTTACCACATGTTGAGACCTAGATCGCTGCCAGGTAGACGGGGACTCCTTGACACGGAGCCCTGGAGGCTTATAATACCTGTAGCCAAGTAATAGACCGGTCGACGTCTGGACCGGTCGAGGTCGAGGGGCCCGGTCCGGTGAGACCGGGCCAGCGCGAAGAAGGGGGAGGACTGCATGCCGCATTCAGCACTCACCGGATCTCGTCTCAGCCGCCGGGCGGTCCTGCGCCTGAGCGCGCTCCTGGCGGTGGGATCGGTCCTGGCCGCCTGCGCGCCGGCCGCCGAGCCCACGCCGACGCCGGCCCCGGCCAAGCCGGCCGCACAGCCGACGCCCACTCCGGCCGCCGCCAAGCCGGCGCAGCCAGCCCAGCCGACACCCACCCCGGCTGCCCAGCCCAAGCCGGTCGCCAAGGTTCCGGTGAAGGGCAAGTTCCAGGTCTACCTCATCGACGACTACCACCCGGACCACAACGCCCACGTCAAGAAGACCATCGAGGAGTTCGCCAAAGCCCAGGGCTGGCCGATCGAGATCTCGCCGGTGGCCGCCTTCCTGGCCGGCGCCGACATCTACCAGAAACTGCTGGCGGTGGTCCAGGCCGGCGACCCGCCCGACCTGATGATCCATGGCCTGAGCGTCCGCCAGCTCCACCAGCTGGGGATCGGCGAGCCGGTCGACGATATCGTCAAGGATCTCGTCAACAAATATGGCAAGGTCATGCCCGGCAGCGAGGCCTCGCTCTTCCACGAGGGCAAGTGGTGGGGTGTGCCGTTCTACGGGCGGACCGGCGGCTACTGGGCTCGGCGCGATGTCTTCGCCAAGCACGGCATCGACATCGACAAGGACCTGGAGACCTGGGACCAGGTCCGCGAGGCCTGCCTGAAGGTCTCGGACCCGGCCAACAAGATGTGGGGCTGGGGCATGACGGTCAACCGCTCGGGCGACGGCGAGAGCCTGGTCTGGAACATCATCTGGCACTGGGGCGGGGCCCTGACCGATGAGTCGGGCCAGATCGTGACCCTCTACTCGCCGGAGACGGTGGCCGGGATCAAGTGGCTGGCCGAGGTCTACCTGGACAAGAAGTGGGAGAAGATGCTGCCGCCCGGCGTCAACTCCTGGACCGACCCCTCGAACAACGAGGCCTTCCTGGCCGGGACCATCGCCTTCACCTCGAACGCCGGGACGCTCTACGCCAAGGCGGTCTTTGACAAAGTACCCTTCTGGCAGGAGATCAAGGTTCTCCCTGTCCCCTACGGGCCGATCCGTAAGCGGTTCCAGGGCGCCAGCAGCAACAACTTCTACCTGTTCAAGGGCGTCAAGAACCGCGACGCGGCGGTCGCCCTCATCCAGCACATGATGTCGCCGGAGCAGCAGCGGCCGCTCTGGAAGGTGAGCCAGGGCTACGTTATCCCGCCGTTCCGCAAGATGTGGGACGACCCGATCGTGCGGGAAGACGAGAACAACCGCCGCTTCGAGCCGATCGCCTGGACCGAGCCGCCCTTCCGGGGCGTGGCCCATCGGGGTCCCCTCTCGGCGGCCGCCGACGCGGTCAGCCGCGACAATGTGGCTACCGATATGATGGGCCAGATCCTCAAGGGCAAGCCGGTTGAGCAGGCGGTCAAGGAGGCCCACGACCGCTGCGTCAAGATCTTCAAAGAGTTCGGGCTGAAGGGCGAGTAGACGGCCGGCGTGGGGAGGGCATCTGCCCTCCCCACGCTCTGTCTTACCGGCCGCACGGTTGAGTGGTAAGGGAGAGGATCTATGAGCACACCGACGATCGGGCCGGTGGCCCGCCCGCTCCCCCGGTCGGTCGTCCTCAAGCGCTGGAGCGAGCAGGTCCTGGGACGGGACTGGCGGACGGCCTATCTCTTCGCCGGACCGATGGTCCTGCTCCTGGTGGGGCTGATCGGTTACCCCTTTGTCACCGCCGTCTGGATGAGTTTTTTCAACGTCATTGGCATCAACTGGGGGCAGTTCCGGGGCCTCCAGAACTACCTTGACCTCTGGCGCGACCCGGTCTTCCTCGATTCGTTCTGGATCACCGTCCGCTTCACCTTCTTCGCCGTCCTCTTCAAGTTCCTGGTCGGGCTCTGCGCCGCCATGCTCCTGCACAACACTGCCCGCTGGCAGGGGATTCTGGCGCCGCTGGTGCTTCTACCCTTCGTGGTGCCGGAGGTGGTGACCGCCCTGACCTGGCGCTTTCTGTTCGACCCGGTCTTCGGCGGGCTGAACCTGATCCTGCGCACGCTCTACGAGCTCAGCGGCGGGCTCGTCGGGACGAGCAAGGGCATTCCCTGGACCGGTGAGGCCGGCTGGGCCCTGGCCTCGATGATCCTGGTCAACGTCTGGAAAGGCGTGCCCTTCTTCACCCTGCTGGCCCTGGCCGGGCTCAAGGCCATCGACAAAGAGCTCTACGACGCCGCCGCAGTGGACGGGGCCAACGCCTGGCAGCGCTTCCTGCACATCACCCTGCCGGGCCTGCGCTACGTGATCATCGTCGAGACGCTCCTCTCGACGATCTGGACGTTCAACACCTTCGGGCTGATCTACCTCATCACCGGCGGCGGTCCGAGCGGCGCCACCCGCGTCTACGCCGTCCTGGCCTACGAGAAGATCGGCGGCCTGCGCTACAGCCAGGGGGTGGCGGTGGCCCTGACGATGGCGCCCCTCCTGCTCCTGGCCATCTTCATCCTGGGCCGCTACATGCGCATCGGCCAGCGCGGCGAGAGCGAGGGCGAGAGCCTGGCCTGGCGGGCCTTCCTGACCCTTCTCTGGCCCGGCCGGCTGGCCATCCGGCTGCTGGTCCGCCTCTTCTGGCTGGTCAACGACGCCCTGGAGATCGCCTTCGGGGCGCTGGGCCATCTCCTCTATCGGGTGCTCGGCGGTGGCGATCCCCAGCGGGAGCGGACGGTTCGCTGGCTGGGCCGCCGGCTGGCCGGCCTGGGCATCGCCCTGGGGACGGCGCTGGTGCTCCTCTTCGAGCTCTTCCCCTTCTACTTCGTGCTCATCACCGCCTTCAAGACCAACGACCAGATCCGGACCTTCCGCACGCCCTTCTGGCCCAACCCCTGGACGCTGGACAACTTCCGCGACCTTCTCACCAAGACCGACTTCCTCCTCTGGCTGGGCAACACCGTCCAGGTGGCGCTGGTCAGCATGGCCATCGGCGTCCTGGCCTCGGCCCTGGGAGCCTACGCCCTGGTGCGGCTGCGCTGGCGGGGGGCAGGGCTGCTCTCCTCGATCATCCTGGTCACCTACCTGATGCCGGGGATCATGCTGGTGGTCTCCCTCTACCAGATCTTCGCCACCCTGAAACTGACCAACACGCTGGCCTCGCTGATGATCGCCTATCCGACCTTCCTGATGCCGTTCGCCTGCTGGCTGCTGATGGGCTACTACCGCTCGATCCCCGAGGAGCTGGAGGACGCCGCCCTGATCGATGGCTGCAACCGCTTCCAGGCCTTCGTCCGCATCGTCCTGCCGCTGGTGGCCCCGGCTCTGGCGGCGGTGGCCATCCTGGCCATCACCCAGGCCTGGAACGAGTTCCTGCTGGCCTTCATCCTGATCTCAAAGAACTCGGCCACCACCCTGCCGGTCGGTCTGGGGCGCGTGGTGATCGGCGACGTCTTCCCGTGGGGCCTGCTGATGGCCGCCTCGGTCCTGACCGCTCTGCCGGTGATGATCTTCTACTCGCTGAGCCAGCGCTTCCTGGTCAGCGGCCTGGCGGCCGGGGCGGTGAAAGGGTAACCACCCGGCGGCCGTCCGGAACGGCGTGTTCGGCACGCGGGCGCGACCGTCTGAGAGCTGGCGGTCGCGCCCTGTTTCCGGCGCCGGAGCCCGGTCAGGGCCGCCGGCGCTATACGGAGGCGACCCATGCGGCGACAGTGGCGCACGGACCCGGGCTTGCGGGCGGGCCTGCGGGCGGGAGCGGTGGCCAGCGCCCTCCTCCTGGGAGCGCGCCTGGCCGTCGGGCTGCCGACCCCGGCGGATCTTCTGGAAGAGGCCTTCCTCCGCCTCCTGCCGGGCGCGGTCTTCTCGTTTCTCATCGACCGGCTGGGCTTCGCCGCCAAGCCGCTCCTCTTCCTGGCGCTCCTGGCCGGTCAGGTGCTCCTGGGCGGCGCGCTCGGTCTCCTCTGGGCCCGGCTGCCAGGGGGCTGGGGGCAGCGCCGCCCAGGGCTGGTGGGCCTCAGTCTGCTCCTCTGGCTGCTTCTGGCGCTCCCTCTCTGGCCCCGGGCCCGGGGCGCCGGAACCGGGAGTGACCTGGTCGCCCTGGGGCTGCTCGGCCTGGTGGCCCTGGCCTACAGCCTCACCTGGCGGGCGGGGCTGGCCAGCCCCACCGTCCGGCCGGCGACGGGGCCGGTGAGCGACCGGCGGCGGCTGCTGCGGACCCTGGGGATCGGGGCCCTGGCCGCGCTGGCCGGAGGCGTTCTCTGGCGGGCGCTCTGGGAGCAGTCCACCCTGCTGGCCCTCTGGCGGCGGGCTTTCACCCCCTCGCCGACGCGGGGAGCGCTGCCGCCCGAGATCACCCCGAACGAGGTCTTCTACACCGTCTCGAAAAATCTCATCGAGCCGCGGGTCAACCCGGACACCTGGCGGCTGGAGATCACCGGCCTGGTCGAGCGCCCCTACAGCCTGACCCTGGCCGAACTCCGGGCGCTGCCGGCGGTCAGCGAGATCGTCACCCTGGAGTGCATCAGCAACCAGGTGGGCGGCGACCTCATCAGCACCGCCCGCTGGACAGGCGTACGGCTGCGCGATCTTCTGGAGCGGGCCGGGGTCAAACCGGGGGCGGTGGATGTGGTCTTCCACTGCGCCGACGACTACACCGACAGCATCCCCCTGGCCAAGGCGCTGGATCCGGCCACCCTCATCGCCTACGAGATGAACGGCGAGCC
The DNA here is from genome assembly GCA_034433795.1 of Chloroflexota bacterium. GTDB lineage: Bacteria > Chloroflexota > UBA6077 > FW602-bin22 > DAOUAE01 > DAOUAE01. The sequence continues at coordinate 807 of DAOUAE010000097.1, read as the reverse complement.
GCTGCCGGTCCTGCACGGCTTCCCGGCCCGGGCCATCGTGCCGGGCATCTACGGGATGAAACACGCCAAGTTTCTGACCCGTATCGAGGTGGTGGACCACGATTTCATGGGCTTCTGGGAGGCCCAGGGCTGGAGCGACACGGCGGTGATCAAGACGATGTCGCAGATCTTCCTGCCGGCCCGCCAGGGGACGGTGGTTCGCGAGCCGCTGCTCGTCGGCGGGATCGCCTTCGCCGGCGACCGGGGGATCAGCCGGGTCGAGTACTCGCTGGACGGCGGTCGGACCTGGCGGCCGGCCCGTCTCAAGGCGCCGCTCTCACCCTACACCTGGGTCTTCTGGCTCGATGAGTGGACGCCGGCCCAGAGCGACCGCTACACCCTGCTGGTCCGGGCCTACGACGGCCAGGTCCAGACCGCCGAGGTCCGCGACCCCTTCCCCGACGGCGCCTCGGGCTACCATCAGGTGGTCCTCCGGGTGGTGGACCCGCCGACCGGCTGAGGCCCGCTCAGGGGCCGACCAGGTACTCTCTGGGGACCCAGCCGACGTTGCCCCGCGGGTCGCGGACCCGGACCCAGGTCCGCCCCTCATTGACCGTCTCCTCGCCCAGCAGGACCAGCGGGGTGTTGTCGGGCCAGGCGATAAGCCGGTCGTCGGCCCGGGGCGTCCGGCGGAGGTAGACGCCGTCGCCACCGGTGTTGCCGACGCGAGCGGTCTGGCGCGCCGGTTCGGCGGTGGGCGTGGGAACCGGGCTGGCGGGGGTGGGGGTGAGCACGGGCGCGGTCGGGGTGGGGGCGGGCGTCAGCAGG
>DAOUAE010000096.1:0-84552 GCA_034433795.1 Chloroflexota bacterium | reverse complement strand
GCGAGTTTCAATCCCACTATGGTGCGATTAGGACGCGCTCCCGCTCCCAGAGGGCCCGCTCCTTCTCCAGCTGTTTCAATCCCACTATGGTGCGATTAGGACTCGGTCTCCGAGAGCTTGGCCTCTTCGTGCTGTTTGAGTTTCAATCCCACTATGGTGCGATTAGGACCCACCCCTTTTGGGCCGGTCGGAGCGGGGCTCGCTGGCTCTATTATACCGTCGACCCCCGGTCCCCCGCAAGACCCCCGGGGATCGACGGCAAAAATTTTTTCTCGCTTTCTAACACCACCAGCCCGCCAGCGCCCCTTGGCGAGGAGACCACTCGTCTGCTACACTCATCCCCAGATGGGCCCCACCACCCAGCGCACCCGGCGGGGGGTACAGACCGGCCCCCACGCCAGCGCGGCCGGACGACGCCAGAACACAGCGCCTGAACCCCACCGGGCCAGCACGCCGGCCGGAGAGCCAGCCACCGCCCTCCACGGGCAAGGCGGTCGAACAACGGGCGCGCACCCGCCGGCCAGACTCACGCGGCGCACAGCGCGCCAGCGCCGAACACGCCGGCCACGGCCCGCGCCCGCAGCGCCGGGGGAAGCGTCAGGGGCCAGAACGCGTCGTCCGACGGTGGGCAGAGGCCAGCGCCGGGCATACGCCAGCCGCACCGGCGCCAGAGGGGGAGGAAGCCGGGCGATGTCCATACCCAAGTACATCTTCGTAACCGGTGGCGTGGTCTCCTCCGTGGGCAAAGGGGTCACCGTCGCCTCAATCGGCCGGCTGCTCAAGAGCCGGGGACTGACGGTGGCGGCCATGAAGCTCGACCCCTATCTCAATGTCGACCCCGGCACGATGAACCCCTACCAGCACGGGGAGTGCTTCGTCACCGAGGACGGGGCCGAGACCGACCTGGACCTGGGCCACTACGAACGGATCATCGACGCCAACGTCACCCGCGCCTCCAACGTCACCACCGGCCAGATCTACTCGGCCATCATCAGCAAAGAGCGCCGGGGCGACTTCCTCGGCGGGACCATCCAGGTCATCCCCCACGTCACCAACGAGATCAAGCACCGCATCCGCAAGGTCACCCGCGAGACCGGCGCCCAGGTGGTCATCGCCGAGGTCGGCGGCACGGTCGGCGATATCGAAAACGAACCATTCCTGGAGGCGATCCGCCAGCTGCACCGGGAGGTCGGCCCGGAGAACGCCCTCTACATCCACGTCACCTTCCTCCCCTATATCAAGGCCACCGGTGAACTCAAGACCAAACCCACCCAGAAGAGCGTCCGCGACCTGCGCAGCCTCGGCATCCAGCCCGACGCCATCGTCTGCCGCGCCGATTACCCCATTCCCGACGACCTGAAGGACAAGATCGCCCTCTTCTGCGACGTCGAGCGCCGGGCGGTCATCGCCCTGCCAACCGTCGAGACCATCTACGAGGTGCCGCTCCTCCTCCATCAGGAGGGGCTGGACACCTTCATCGTCGAACGACTGCGGCTGCCAGCCGGACCGGCCGACCTCGACGACTGGCGGAGCCTGGTCGAGCGCCTCAAACAGCCCAAACGCACGCTGCGGATCGCGGTGGTCGGCAAGTACGTCGAACTGCCCGACGCCTACCTCTCGGTCCGCGAGGCCCTGCGCCACGCCGGGCTCTTCCACGGACGCGATATCCAGATCGACTGGGTCGATGCCGAAACCCTCACCCCCGAGACGGTCCACGAGCGGCTCAAGACGGCGGCCGGAATCGTGGTGCCGGGCGGCTTCGGCGCCCGGGGCATCGAGGGCAAGATCACCGCCGCCCGCTACGCCCGCGAGAACCGCATCCCCTATCTGGGGCTCTGTCTGGGCATGCAGGTGATGGTCATCGAGTTCGCCCGCGCCGTCCTGGGCGACCCCCGGGCCAACAGCACCGAGTTCGACGCCGACACCCCCTGCCCGGTCATCGATCTGATGCCCGACCAGCGCGACCTGGAGGAGAAAGGCGGCACCATGCGGCTGGGCGCCTACCCCTGCCAGATCGTGCCGGGCACGCGCGCGGCGCTGGCCTACGGGCAGCCGGTGGTCTACGAACGGCATCGCCACCGCTTTGAGTTCAACAACGAGTACCGGGAGGTGCTGCAGGCGGCCGGCCTCATCATCAGCGGCCTCTCGCCCGACGGCAAACTGGTCGAGATCGTCGAGCTGGCCGACCATCCCTGGATGGTGGGCTGCCAGTTCCACCCCGAGTTCAAGTCGCGGCCGACCCGGCCGCATCCGCTCTTCCGCGACTTCATTGCCGCCGCCACCCAGACCGTGCTGGAGGGCGACCAGCGACCGCTGCCGCTGGAGGCGCTGACCTGAGGCCGTTGACGCCATCCCGGCCCCGTGCTATACTTAAAGCACGCAGAGGGTCCCACGGGGCCCTCTGGTTTCGCGTCGCTCCTGTTCAACCTCTGGCGATCCCCGACACTCAACCCGCCCAGGGGGATGCAGGACATCCCCGGTGCTACGGACGCGGAGTGTGTCCAGCCTGACAGCCAGATCCCGACCAGTGGTGGCCGCCGTCTTGCAGGCGGCCGCTGGCATACCGACGGTCTCACCCGCTGACCGCCCGGAGACGCGCTGAACGGCGGGGCCGGTGCGCTGTGCCCCCACCGGGCGGCGCCGGCCGGCGAGACCAGGCGTTGACCCCCATTTTCTCATGCAGGGAGGACCTCAGAGAGGTGAGTGCCCGTGAATCTGACGGATCTTGAGACCAAAACCCGCGATGAACTGCAGGAACTGGCCAAAGAAATGGGGATCGTGGGCTACACCGGCCTGAAGAAGCAGGACCTCATCTTCCGCCTGCTCCAGGCCCAGACCGAGCAGCAGGGCTACCTCTTCGGCGGCGGTATTCTGGAGATCGTCGAGGAGGGCTACGGCTTCCTGCGGCGGGACGGCTTCCTGCCCGGTCCGGCCGATGTCTACGTCTCCCAGTCGCAGATCCGACGCTTCGGCCTGCGCACCGGCGATATGGTCATCGGCCAGATCCGTCCGCCCAAGGAGAACGAGAAGTACTACGGCCTGCTGCGGGTCGAGGCGGTCAACGGGCTGGAGCCGGAGGTGGCCCGGCGCCGACCCCACTTTGACCAGCTGACCCCCATCTTCCCCCGCGAACTCTACGACCTGGAGACCGACCCCAAGAACCTGACCCAGCGGCTGATCAATCTCATTGCCCCCATCGGCCGGGGCCAGCGCGGGCTCATCGTCTCGCCGCCCAAGGCCGGCAAGACCACCGTCCTCAAGCACATCGCCAACGGCATCACCACCAAATACCCGGAGGTGCACCTCATCTTCCTGCTCATCGGCGAGCGGCCGGAGGAGGTGACCGACGTCAAACGGTCGGTGCGCGGCGAGGTCATCAGCTCGACCTTCGACGAGCCGGTGGAGGACCACCGCATCGTGGCCGAGATGACGCTGGAGCGTGCCAAGCGGCTGGTCGAGGGCGGGCGCGATGTGGTCATTCTGCTCGACTCGATCACCCGGCTGGCCCGCGCCTACAACCTGATCGTGCCCCCGAGCGGCCGCACCCTCTCCGGCGGCATCGACCCGGCGGCCCTCTACCCGCCCAAGCGCTTCTTCGGCGCCGCCCGCAATCTGGAAGAGGGCGGCTCGCTGACCATCATCGCCACCTGCCTCATCGACACCGGCAGCCGCATGGACGACGTCATCTACGAGGAGTTCAAGGGCACCGGTAATATGGAACTGGTGCTGGACCGCAAACTGGCCGAGAAGCGCATCTTCCCGGCCATCGATATCCCCCGCTCGGGCACCCGGCGCGAGGAGCTGCTGCTGGATGAGGCCACCCTGCGGCAGGTGGTGACGCTGCGGCGCATGGTGGCGGCCATCGGCGGGACTGAGGCCATCGAACTGATGCTGAACCGCATGATGAAGACCTCCAGCAATCGCGAGTTCCTTAACACCCTCAATAAGGACATCCTCTAAGACGGCCCCGGAGCCTGGCCGCCGGGGGGCGCCTCCGCCGGCGGGGAGTCCGCCCAACGCCGAATTTAGAACATCTGTTCGATTTTCCTCTTGACAGCGGACCAGGGGCGTGGTAGGCTGGACGCACGGTGGGCCTTTGTCCGGGGAGACGCCCCCAGACCCCCGCGCTGCCCGGGTGAGGGCAGGAGCCGGCCGATAGCCGGCGCACGGGCTTTTTCCCGCCAGGATCCGGTCCGCAGAGACCGCGTGAGCGGGGCACCAGTGTGGTGATGAGGAGAAAACCCGGACCGGTCCCGTCGGCGTCGTGATGCGCCGGCGGGGAGCCGGTCCCCGAGCGGTCGGCGGTGGACCCGTGGCCGCCGACCAGGGCCCCCCGTTCTGGGGAGAGTCTGCCATGTCCACAGCGCCCGGACCCTCGTCTGTGCCCCCCGCCCCCCGGCTGACCCTGGCCAGTCTGGCCCGGGCCCGGGGCCTGAACCCGGCGCTCCTGCGCCGGCTGGGCTGGACCGAACGCGCCGGTGGCGTCGCCATCCCCTGGCCGACCACCACCGGACGGCCAGCCTGGCACCTGCGCCACTGCCTCGACCCCCAGCCCGGTCGGCCGCGCTGGACCTGGACCGGTTTCGACCGGACGACGCTGCTGCCCTATCTCAGTCCGTTCCTGCCCCACTGGCGCCGCCGGGGACAGACCCAGGTGGTCGTGCTGGAGTCCGAGACCGACGCGGTGGTGGTGGCCGAAAGCGGCCGGCCCGCCCTGGCCACCGGCGGGGCGGACAACTGGCAGGGCCGCTGGTGGGACCTGCTCAGAGAGTTCAGTCAGGTGATCGTCTGGCTGGAGGATGGGGGCTCGCTGCGGCTGCTGCAGGCGGTCTGGCAGAGCCGGCCAGCCGACGGACCGGCCGTCCTCGTGGCCCATAACCTGGGCGGACCGAAAGATCCGGGGCGCCTCGTCGCCGCCCAGCCGGCGCCGGGACAGGCGCGGCTGCGCCAGTGCCTGGACCAGGCCGTCCCGGTCACGGCCACCGCCGATCTCCAGGCCGCCCTGGTCACCCGCCTGCAGGCCGAGCGACAGCCCGGCGGTAGTTATTCGGCCCGCTGCCCCTTCCACGACGACCGCCATCCCAGCCTCTCGATTTTCAAAGGCGACGATGGCCGCTGGGCCTTCCGGTGCCACGCCGGCGCCTGCGGGGTGGGTGGTTCCCTGACCCTGCTGGGAGCCGCCCTGGGGCTGGTGGAGAGCCCACCCACCCTGCTCGAAACCACCCAGCCAGACATTCCCGATTCCCGGTCCTATAATACATCGGGAATCGGGAAAGCCAGCCCGTCTGCTCTGGTGCGCTGCTGGGAGCAGCCGGAGCCAGAGGCCCGGGCGTGGGTGTTGCCGCTTTTGCCCGACGGAGCGGTGACCGTCTTCTACGGGGACGCCGGCGTCTGTAAGACCTGGCTGGCCATTCACATCGCCTGCTGTGTGGCCGCCGGCCGCCCCTGGCTGGACCAAGCCGGTGCGCCGGCGGCCGGTCCTCTACCTGGACGCCGAACTGGACGCCTCGGAATTCCTGCGGCGGGCCTACCGGGTGGCCCGGGGGCTGGGGCTGGAGCGCCCGCCGGAAGGGCTCCACTACTTCGCCCTCCCCGGTCCCCTCACCCACCCGGCGGTCTTTGAGGAGGTGGCGGCCCTGGTCCACTCCCTGGGCGAGCCCCTGGTCATTCTGGACAGCCTCTCGGTGGCCTGCGCCGGGGCCGACCTGGAGCGGCAGGCGGTGGCCACGGATCTCATGCAGCGGCTCCGGAGCCTGGGGACGGTGCTGGTCCTGGACCATATCCCCAAGCCCCAGCCCGGGGTGCCGCTCCACACCTACCGGCCCTTTGGCTCGCAGTTCAAGTACGCCCTGGGCCGGTCGGTGGTCCAGGTGCTGGCGGCCGAGAACGGGCCGGGACTGGTCCTGCGCCAGACCAAGAGCACCTTCGGCCCGAAGGCCGAGCCCCTGGCCCTGGCCCTCACTTTCACCAATCAGGTGGTGACCATCACCCGGACCGCCCTGTCAGCCCCCGAACTGGCCGGGGTTGCCGAGCACCTGCCGGCCCTGGAGAAGGTGGCCCGGGCGCTGGCGGAATCAGCGGACGGTGCCACTCCGGAGCAGCTGGCCCAGGACCTGGGAATGAGCCCCAAGACGGTGCGCAACCACCTGAGCGCCCTGCGGCTGCAGGGGCGGGCCGAGCCGACCGGTGACGGCCGCTGGCAGGCCCTTCAAAAGCAGACGGGCACTCTTTCCCAAATTCCCACATCCTTACGGGCTGGGAATTGGGAAAGCCTGTCTGGCCGCTCTGAGAAGCAGCCGGCCAGACATTCCCGATTTCCCGATTCCTTAGGGACCGGGAATCGGGAAAGCCAGCCTGGGTGCTTTGCGGGGGCGCCGTCGGAGACAGCCGGCGGCCCACCGTGCACCGTTCCTGATGCCCGCGGGACCGGGACTCGGGAAAGTCAGCCTGGCGGCTTCGGGACCCCGCCGGCTCCGGCTGCCGGGAACCCCGCCGGCCAGACATTCCCAATTCCCAATTCCTTAGGGGGTGGGAATTGGGAAAGCCCGCCTGGCCGGTGTGGGTCGGAGGAGCTGGCAGAGGGAGGGGGTTCGGAGAGGCTGGACCGTGCCCGCCTGACTGCCGCCGTGCTGGAGGCCGCCGAGCAGCGGGGCTACCCCGAACTGGCCTACAAACCGGGGCACACGCTCCTCAGCGGCGAAGAGGGCTGGAAAAAGTTCGTCCGGTGGGTGGCCCTGGACGAACTTCCGCTGGTCCTCCGGGCCCTGGAGAGCCTTCCGGCGAGGGTCCCGGAGGCGGGCCGGCCGCCCGAGGAGACCGGTGCCGGGGCGAGCGGGTAACGGAACCGGTGGCGCCGGGCCGGGGGTCGGGAGACGGCGGCCCGGGCCGGGGTCGGGGGGAGGGCGTGTTCCTCCCCCGCCTGGCCTGCCGGGTCGTGGGCCCCGGTCCCCGGCCCTCCGCGGGGCCGGGTGTCCGGCCGGACGAGGCCTACGGGAGAGGGTCTGGGAAGAGAGGCCCGAGGAATCTTCGGGAAACAATCTGCCCCATCCGGGAGAGCCGGATGGGGCGAGACTGGCGGAGGGACCGGGATTCGAACCCGGGAGGGCGCTTTTGGCACCCCAACCGCTTAGCAGGCGGCCGCACTAGACCACTATGCGATCCCTCCAGCTGAGACCGTAGAGGATTATACCACAGGCCGGGCCCCACGACAAGGCGCGGCCATAAGCGGGCGCCCCCCGCGAACGGCCAGCCTTGCTGCCATTGTATGTCCTGTCAACAGCGAGCCGCTGTCTCCTGACGACCAGCGGCCGGCTCTCGACGACCGGCTGCGCGCGCTGATCGCCGCCGGACTGGCACGACCACCGCAGCAGCCCCTCCCGGCTGAGTTCTGGGAGTATCCCCGGCCGGCCGATCCCCAGGCGCGCGCCCTGGCCAGCCTGGACGAGGACCGCGCCGACCGCTCATGAGAGGGCTAATCAGATATTCCCCTAAATCCACCGCGTCGGGCCGGGTCGTCTGTATCGCCTGGCGGGCTGGCCGCCGAGCAGCAGACCTTTACGATCTCCTGGCTGGTCGGGTACAATACAAGCACTGAGCCTGGAAGGCGGCGAGAGCATGGGCCTGCCGCGCACCCGCCAGGAGATCGTCCGGCTCCTGCGCTGCCACGGCGACATGACCGTCCGCGAACTGGCGGCGGCTCTCGGTCTGACGCCGATGAGCATCCGTCTGCACCTGAACCGGCTCCAGCGTGAGGGCCTCGTCACCGCGCGCCTGGAACGGCAGCCCGTCGGCCGTCCCCACCACCGCTACCGCCTGACTGCCGCCGCCGACGCCCTCTTCCCGACCAATCACTGCGCCCTGGCCGATAGCCTGCTGACCGCCCTCCGTCAGCAGGGCGGCCCCGACCAGGTGGCCCGCCTCTGCCAGGAGGCTCTGACCGCGCTGGCGGCTCCCTACCTCGTGCAGACCGACCGCCCTCTGACCGAACGGGTCCAGGCCCTGGTCCGCTGTCTCCAGCACCTGGGCTTTCTGCTGGAGGTCCAGGAGACCCCGGCCGACCTGCGGCTGCGCGCGCTCAACTGCCCGTTCACGGTGGTCGCCGAGCACCATCCCGAACTCTGCCAGGCCGAGCAGGCTCTGGTCACCCAGGCGCTGGGCGCCGAGATCGACGGCCTGACCGTCGAGCGTCCGGAGCACCGGCTGCACGGCGACCCCTGCTGCACCTACCGTATCCGGGGACCGGCCCCGGTCCCCGCCCCGGCCTGACCCGGCCCACCCCCGACCACCATCTCGCCCAGCGGGAGGAACTCAATGAGCCAGCCCACCGAACCGGTCCGCGCCCTGGTGGTCGCCGCCCACCCCGACGACCCCGAGTTCGGCTGTGGGGGCACCGTCGCCACCTGGGTCGACCAGGGGATCGCGGTGTACTACCTCCTCTGCACCTGCGGCGATAAAGGCACCAGCGACCCGGAGATGACCCCCGAACGGCTGATGGCCCTGCGCATGGCCGAGCAGCGGGCGGCCGCCGCCGTCCTGGGAGTGCGTGAGGTCTTCTTCCTCGATTTTCCCGACGGGGAACTCCAGCCCGACCTGCGCCTGCGCGAGGCCATCGTGCGGATGATCCGCACCCTGCGCCCCCAGATCGTGGCCACCCACGACCCGGCCACCCTCTACAGCGAGTCCTTCATCAACCACCCCGACCACCGGGCCGTCGGCCAGGCCACCCTCGACGCCATCTACCCGACCGCCCGCGACCGGCTGAACTTCCCCGAGCACGAACGGGCCGGCCTGCAGCCCCACAGGGTCCGCGAGGTCTACCTCTGGGGCAGCCAGCACCCCAACACCTGGGTGGACATCAGCCGGACTCTCGAGCGCAAGATCGCCGCCCTGCGCTGCCACCGGACCCAGATTCGCAACCCGGACGAGCTGGCAACCCGCCTGCGCGAACGGGCCCGCCAGACCGGTCAGAGCGGCGGGCTGGAACTGGCCGAGGCCTTCTGGAAGATCACGCTCCAGCGCTGAGACCCCCCCCGGACTTTTGGGGGAGCGAGGGCCTCCTTGCCGGCCGGGGCCGGTTATGGCATCATGCCCGCCGAATCGTCCCGCTGAGGAGTGGTGGAGGTGACCACCGAGGTCTCTGTGCTGGCCCTGAAATCCCAGAAGGCCCAGGTCGAGATCGGGCTGCTCTACGCCCAGCACCGCCGGGCTGAACTTCTCAAACAGCTCCAGCGCCTCGAAGACGGCCACCGCCGGGGGCAGGTCCCGGCCCCCCAGGTCCGCCAGGTCCGCCAGGAGCTCGAGGCCCTCAGCGCCGAGATCGACGCCCAGACGCGCGCCCTGCAGGCCCTCACCCAGCAGCTGCAGGCCACCCCGGCCACCACGGTCGAGACCGCCCTGAGCACGGCCCTGCGCCAGCACGCCACCGTCACCGCCGAGATCGCCGCCCTGCGCCAGACGATCCTGGCGACGCTCACCAGCCTGGCCGAGCCCCTGCGCCGCTACCAGACCCTGGTGGCCGAGAAGACCCAGCTGGTCCAGGAGATCCAGCACCTGACCGGCCGGGACCAGCGCTACGCCCACTACATCGAGAGCGCGCTGCTGCGCCAGACCGACTACACCGCCGACCTGGCCTTCGTCCTGGAGACCCTCAAAAAGACGCGGGTCGTCGCCTGAGCCGGCTCAGGCCGACGGGCTGGCCGCCGGCGGCGGCGGAACCTCGCCGGCCAGCAACCGGTCGAGCTCGGCCCCGTCGATGGTCTCGACCACCTTGAGGTACTCGGCGATCTGAACCAGTTTGTCGCGCTGGGCGACCAGGACCGCCCGGGCCATCTGGTAGGCCTCATCGACCAGGGCCTTGACCGCCTGGTCGATCCGGGCGGCCATCTCCTCGCTGACGACCGGCAGGCCGTCCTCGCGCCGGCCCCAGGCGATCATGCCCAGATCGCTCATTCCGAACTCGCAGACCATGCGCCGGGCGATGGTCGTCACCGCCTCGATATCCTGCTTGGCGCCGGTGGTCACGTCGCCGAAGATGAGCTCCTCAGCCACCCGGCCGCCCAGTTCGCCGGCCATCCGGGCCAGCAGCTGCGCCCGGCTGGCCAGATACCGGTCCTCGAGGGGGGCCGAGACCGTCAGCCCCAGGGCTGGTCCGCGGGCGACGATCGAGACCTTCTGGACCGGCAGCCCGTGCGGCAGGGCCTTCATCACCAGGGCGTGGCCCACCTCGTGGTAGGCCACAATCGAGCGCTCGTACTCGGTCAGCACCCGGCTCTTGCGCTCGGGGCCGGCCATCACCCGCAGGATGGCCTCCTCCAGCTCGGCCATGCCGATGGTGGTCTTGCCGGCCCGCCCGGCCAGGATGGCCGCCTCGTTCATCAGATTGGCCAGGTCCGCCCCCGAGAAGCCGACCGTCTGACGGGCGATCTGGAGGAGGTCCACGTCGGGGGCCAGGGGCTTGCCCCGGGCGTGCACCTCCAGGATGGCCCGGCGGCCCTGCAGGTCCGGCGGGTCCAGGACGATGCGCCGGTCGAAGCGCCCGGGGCGCAGCAGAGCCGGGTCCAGGACGTCGGGCCGGTTGGTGGCGGCGATGACGATGATATTGGTCCGGGCGTCGAAGCCGTCCATCTCCACCAGCAGCTGGTTGAGCGTCTGCTCGCGCTCGTCGTTGGCCCCGCCCAGACTGACGCCGCGCTGGCGCCCCACCGCGTCGATCTCGTCGATGAAGATGATGCAGGGGGCGTGTTTGCGGGCCTGCCGGAAGAGGTCACGGACCCGCGAGGCGCCGACGCCGACGAACATCTCGACGAACTCCGAGCCCGAGATGGAGAAGAAGGGCACGCCGGCCTCGCCGGCCACCGCCCGGGCGATGAGCGTCTTGCCGGTGCCGGGCGGGCCGATCAGCAGCACCCCGCGCGGGATGCGGGCGCCGAGGGCGGTGAAGCGCTCGGGATGCTTGAGGAACTCGACGATCTCCCGCAGCTCCTGCTTGGCCTCCTCGACCCCGGCCACATCGGCGAAGGTGACCGGCGAGCGGTGGCCGGTGATGAGCCGGGCGCCGCTCCGGCCGAAGGAGAGAGCCGGGTGGTTGAAGCCGGTCCGCCGCAGCAGCACGGTCAGCAAAAGCGCCAGCAGGAGGACCGGCAGGACCGCCGCCAGCATCCCGGGCACGGTCTGGCCGGCCGGCGGCTCGACGACCACCTCGATCCCCCGCTGCCGCAGCCACTCGGTCAGGGGGAACTGGTCCTCCTTGAGGGCCCGCCAGCGTCCGCCGGACAGGTCGATGGCGGTCACACTGTTCCCGCTGATCACCACCCGGCGGATCTCGCCGGCCTCGGCCCGGTTCATCACCACGGTGATCGGGACCGTCTGGACCTCGGGTCCGGACTGGTGCAGTGTCCAGAGACCGGTCAGGCTGGCCGCCAGGACGCCGCCGACGACCAGGGCGGCCAGAAGCGGCCGTACGAACGTTCGCCAGTTCACGTGCTCTCACCCCGTTGTCGAAGGGTGGTGCCCACCGGGGCGGTGGGCGGCCGGGCCGGGTCAACCGGGGGTGCGTCGGCCCGGCACGAGAGGCTGGCGCTATTGTACCATACCCGGGGAGCCGGCTCCAAACAGCAGGGCGAGCGGCCGTCCGCTCTCACCGCGCCGGCGCGCTGGCGCGGGTATATAATTAGAGAGAGGAGGCGGATGGGCCGGTCGCTGCGCCGCACACTGGGCACCATTCTGATGGCCCTGGGAGCGGCTCTGCTCCTGGGCACGGCCCTCCTTTATCTCTACAGCCTCTACGAAGAGGCCCACCTGCCCAACGGCCAGGCCATGGCCGAGACGGTGGCCAGCCCGACCGCCACCCCGGTTGTCCCGACGGCCAGCCCGACGCCGGTCCCCACGCCGACCGCCGACGATCTGCTGCCGGACCGGCGCCCCTTCGTCCGGCCGGGCCTGCCGACGCCCACCCCGACCCCGGCGCCGCCCACGCCGACCCCGACGCCGCTCGCCCCGCGCCGGATCGTCGCCCCCAGCATCGGCCTCGACGCCCCGGTCGTGCCGGCGCGCCTGCGCAACGGCGAGTGGGAGGTGCCGCGCTTTGTGGCCGGCCACCTGGAGGGCACCGCCTACCCCGGCCAGGGGTCGAACATCGTTCTCTCTGGCCATGTCCAGAGCCTCTCGGCCGGCAACGTCTTCGCCCACCTGGACCGTCTCCAGCCCGGCGACCCCGTCACCCTCCGAACCAGCGGCCCCGACTTCGTCTACCGGGTGGCCGGCAAACGGGTGGTCCCCAACACCGAGATCAGCGTCGTCTACCCCACGCCGACCGAGCAACTGACCCTCATCACCTGCACCGGCCTCTGGAATCCGCTGACCCGCGACTACAGCCACCGCCTGGTGGTCGTCGCCGAACCGCCCGGACCACGGCTGCCGCTGCGACCGGTGCCGCTCGAGTGACCTTGACAGGTTCTTGACAAACGGCCCCGTCTGGAGGACAATCCCCTGTGATGGGCGAGCGACTGGCCCTCGAGGGCGGGACACCGGTCCGCCGTCACCGGCTGCCGCTGCACCGGCCGGCCTTCGACGAGTGTGAGGTGGCGGCGGCCGCGGCCGTGATCCGGTCCGGGATCGTCGCCGGCAACGGCCCGGTCAGCCGCGACCTGGAGGCGCTGCTCTGCCAGCGCCTGGGGGTGCGGTACGCCTTCCTGACCCCCTCGGGCACGGCGGCCCTGGAACTGGCCCTGCGCGCCCTGCCGCTCCCCGCCGGGGCCGAGGTCATCTGCCCCAGTTTCACCTTCCCCTCGACGGCCAACGCCATTCTCCTGGCCGGCGGCCGCCCGGTCTTCGCCGACATCGACCCCGAGACCTGGAACCTGGACCCGGCCGACGTCCGCCGACGGATCACGGCCCGCACCCGGGCCATCCTGCCGGTCCACTACGCCGGCCAGCCCTGCGCCCTGGACGAGTTCCTGGCCCTGGGCCGGGCCTACGGACTGCCCATCATCGCCGACGCCGCCCACGCCCTGGGCGCCCGCTACCGGGGCCGGCCGGTCGGGGCCATCGAGGACGCCGCCTGCTTCAGTTTCCACCAGACCAAGAACCTGACCTGCGGCGAGGGGAGAGCGCTGACCACCAGCGACCCGGCCCTGGCCGAACGGGCCGAGATCATCCGCGAGAAGGGCACCGACCGGTCGGCCTTCCTGCGTGGCGAGGCCGCCCGCTACACCTGGCAGGGGCCGGGCTCCAGCTACCTGCTCGCCGATATCCTGGCGGCCATCCTGCGCGAACAGGTCAAAAAACTCGACTGGATCACGCACCAGCGGGCGGCCCACGCCCGCTTCCTCTGCGAACGGCTCCAGCCGCTGGCCGACCGGCTCGGCCTGCCCCGGGTCCGCCCCGAGGCCGAAAGCTGCTGGCACATCTTCGCCATCCGGGTGCCACCCGCCCACCGCGACTGGTTCATCCGGGCCCTGCGGGCCGAGGGGATCGAGGCCGCCTTCCACTTCCTGCCGCTGCACACCTCGCCCTACGGCCAGCAGGCCCTGGGCTACCGGCCAGGGGACCTGCCGGTGACCGAGGCGGTCAGCGCCAGCCTGGTCCGCCTGCCGCTCTATCCGCAGTTGACCCCCGAGGACCTGGAGGACATCGTCCGGGCGGTGACCAAGGTGGCCCGGGCCCTGCCCGACTAGCCCGGCCGCTCGCCCGGCGAGGCGGGCTGGTGGGCCGCGACCGCCGGCGACGCGGCCGCCGCCCGGCGGATCGCCCGCACCACCCGGCGGAAGCGCCAGAGATGGCGGGCGTACTCGACCGTATCCCGGACCAGCCGCACGGTCGAGCCCAGTTCGGGCCGGCGGACGAAGACGGTCGGCACCTCGACGATCCGGTAGCCGCGCAGCGCCGCCCGGACCATCACCTCGGTGTCCCAGAACCAGCCCGGGCTCTCCAGTTCGTCGAGGAGCGGCCAGAGGGCCTCGCGACGGAAGAATTTGCAGCCGGTCTCGGTGTCGCGGAAGGGGACCCCCAGCAGCCAGCGCACCAGCCGGTTGTAGCCCCGGCTGAGGATCCAGCGGTGCAGGATGCGCCAGGAGAGGCTGTAGACCCGCAGCCCGGTGGCCAGGTCCGCTCCGTCCAGGACGGTGTAGGTGAGGAGAGGGATGTAGTGGGCGGGCGTGGCCAGGTCCACATCCACAAAGCCGATGACCCGCCCCCGCGCCCGACGCATGCCGTCCATCACCGCCCGCCCCCGACCGGTGTTGCGCTGGTGACGGACGAACTGCCAGTTGGGATGGGCGGCCACCAGGTCGGCGATGAGCGCGGCGGTGGCGTCGCGGCTGGCGTCGTCGACGAAGATGATCTCGTAGCTCAGCGGCGTCCGGTCGAGCACGCGGCAGATAGCCTGCACGCTCTCGGCCAGAAAATGGGCCGAATTGTAGCAGGGGAGAACGAGACTGAGGTCGTAGCGGACCACCCGGTCAGCACCGTCCACGGGTCACTCCTTCCCACCAGGGTTCGCCCCTTCGGCACCGGGAGACGATGCGGAGCCGCACACCCCGTACCAGGGTCCTAGTCTAGCCGGCCGGCCCCGTGGCGGCAAGAGGGCTGGCGAAAGGCACCGGCCGCCGGCCCGCCCCGCCGTCGCCCACAGGGCCACGGCGGCGGACGACCGGCGGCCGGTCACACCCGTCGGACGACCGCCCCTGGTGCGCCGACCGGTGGGCCTAGCCCACCACTTCGAAGAGGATCGTCTGCGGGTCGGTGCGCCGATAGCGCAGCTTCTTGCCCAGCCGGTTCGCGGCGATCGTCAACCGACGCTTGACCGTCGGCTTCTTCTCGCCGGGCTCCAGCTTGACCTCACCCCATTCACCCGGCTGCAGTGCGCTCAGGAATTCGACGTACTTGGAGAGATCCACTCGACCGCGAGCCAACCCTGCAATCTCCTCCGGTGAGAGTTTGCGAAACGCCGGCATTGGTCAGAACCTCCTATGACCTGTGTTGTCGGGCCATCTCGGCACACCTCCCTAATTATACTCAATTTTGCCCGCTGTCAACGACTTTCTTCGCCACACTCCGGTCGCCCTTGACGATAAGCATGCGGATCATGGCTCTTCCCCGACCGGGCGTGCAGATCACCAAGCGGACCGCGGAGCGTTCGCCACCACCGCGTTCGGTCGTGCCGGTGGCCGGGGATGGTGTACGGTTCGGCGTCGGGAGAGGACCGTTGTCCCCCCCCGGCCATCGCGGCTATAATCCTTACGCGCAGGTGTCTTTCGCCAGGAGCCGCCCATGCTCGAACGCTACAGTCACCCGGAGATGGCCCGGGTCTGGTCGCTGGAGAACAAACTGGCCAAGTGGCTGGCGGTGGAGATCGCGGTCTGCGAGGGCTGGGCCCGCCGGGGCGTCATCCCGCCGGCGGCCCTCGACCGGATCCGCCAGGCGCGGGTCGACCCGGCGGCGATGGCCCGCTACGAGGAGGAGACCCGCCACGACGTCACCGCCTTCCTGCGGGCCCTGGCCGACGCGATCGGCCCGGACGCCCGCTTCGTCCACCTCGGCCTGACCTCCTCCGACGTCGTCGACACCGCCCTGGCCCTCCAGGTCCAGGAAGCCAGCGCCATCCTCCTGGACGATCTGGACCGGCTTCTGGCCGTCCTGGAGCGGCGGGCTCTGGAGCACCGCGACACGGTCATGATCGGCCGGACCCACGGCGTCCACGCCGAACCGACCACCTTCGGCTTCAAACTGGCCGGCTGGATCGCCGAGCTGCGCCGCGACCGGGAGCGGCTGGCGGCTGCCGCCCGCCAGCTGGCCGTCGGCAAGATCGCCGGCGCCGTCGGCACCCACGCCAGCGTCCCCCCCGACGTCGAGGAGTACGCCTGCCAGCGCCTGGGCCTGGCGGTGGAGCCGGTCGCCACCCAGATCATCCAGCGCGACCGCCACGCCCACTACCTGACCACCCTGGCCCTCATCGGCGGCACCATCGAGCGGATCGCCACCGAGATCCGGGGGCTCCAGCGGACCGAGATCCGCGAGGTCGAGGAGCCGTTCGGTCCGGGCCAGACCGGCTCGTCGGCCATGCCCCACAAACGCAACCCCGAACTCTCCGAGCGCCTCTGCGGGCTGGCCCGTCTCCTGCGCGGCCACGCCCTGGCCGCCCTGGAGAACATCGCCCTCTGGCACGAGCGCGACATCAGCAACTCCTCGGTCGAGCGGCTGGCCTTCCCCCAGGCCTGCCTGCTCCTCGATTATATGCTCCGCCTGCTGACCCGGATCATCGAGGGGCTGCGCGTCTTCCCCGAGCGCATGCGCCGCAACCTCGACCTCACCCGCGGACTGGTCTTCTCCCAGCGGGTGCTCCTGGCGCTCATCGAGAAGGGCCTGGACCGCCAGACCGCCTACAGCGTCGTCCAGCGCAACGCCATGCGGGTCTGGGAGGAGGACCAGGACTTCCAGACGCTGCTGGCCCAGGACCCGGTCGTCCAGCAGCACCTCACCCCCGCCGAACTGGCGGCCCTCTTCGACCTGAACCACTACCTCCGCTACATCCCGGTGGCCTTCGAGCGGCTGGGGCTCGGCACCGCCCAGCCGGCCCCGGCCGGGGAGGGAGCGACCGATGGTGGTCACTGAAACCCACCTGCCCGACGTCCCGCTCCTCTATCGGGGCAAGGTGCGCGACCTCTACGACCTGGGCGACCACCTGCTCATCGTCGCCACCGACCGCATCTCGGCCTTCGACGTGGTTCTGCCCACCCCCATCCCCGGCAAGGGGGCGGTCCTCACCCAGCTGAGCGCCTTCTGGTGCGCGCAGACCGGACACCTGGTGCCCAACCATCTCGTGACCGCCACGGTGGACGAATTCCCGGCCGGGCTGCGCCGCCACCGCGCTCTCCTGGAGGGGCGAGCCATGCTGGTCAAAAAGGCCCGGCGGATCGATGTGGAGTGCGTGGTCCGCGGCTACCTGGCCGGCTCGGCCTGGGCCGAGTACCGCCGCACCGGCACCGTCTGCGGCCAGCCGCTCCCCCCGGGGCTGGTGGAGAGCGCCGAACTGCCCGAGCCGATCTTCACCCCGGCCACCAAGGCCCAGAGCGGCCACGACCAGAACATCAGCCTGGAGACGATGCGGGCCCTCATCGGCCCCGACCTCACCGAGCGCCTGCGGACCCTCAGCCTGGCCCTCTACCAGTTCGCCCGCGCTCACGCCCGCTCGCGCGGGATCATCGTCGCCGACACCAAGTTCGAGTTCGGCCTCACGCCCGAGGGGATCATCCTCATCGACGAAGTCCTGACCCCCGATTCCTCGCGCTTCTGGGACGCCGCCGCCTACCAGCCCGGCCGCGCCCAGCCCAGTTTCGACAAGCAGTACGTCCGCGACTATCTGGAGAGCCTCGGCTGGAACAAGGAGCCGCCGGCGCCCACCCTGCCGCCGGCGGTGGTGGCCGGGACCAGCCGCCGCTACCGTGAGGCCTACGAGCGTCTGACCGGCCAGCCCTTCCGCTGGGCCGAGGAGAGGGAGCCACAGTGAACTGGCAGGCCCGCGTCTACGTCACCCTCAAGCCCACCGTCAACGACCCCCAGGGGCTGGCCGTCCGCGACGGCCTGCGCCAGCTCGGCTACCAGGGGGTCCAGGAGGTCCGGGTCGGGAAGTACCTGGAGGTGCGCCTCCGCGCCGAGAGCCAGGAGGCGGCCGAACGGGCCGTTCGGGAGATGTGCCAGCGGCTGCTGGCCAACCCGGTGGTCGAGGACTTCCGCTTCGAGGTCGCCCCGGCCGACCAGGACGACGCTTAGGATGAGGGGGCGAGCCCCCGGTCCAGCACGCCCTTGGTGCTGGGGACCTGGTCGGCGATGCGCGGGTCGATCCGGCAGGCCTGGTCGAGGGCCCGGGCCAGGGCCTTGAAGAGGGCCTCGGCCCGGTGGTGGGCGTTGCGCCCGGCCAGAACCTGAGCGTGGAGGGTCAGCCGCCCCTCGAGGGCCAGTGTCTCCAGGAAATGACGGACCAGATCGCCGTCCATCTGCCCCAGACGCTGGCCCTCCAGCCCGGTCTCGACCACCGCGTAGCCCCGCCCGCTCAGATCGACCACCACCCGCGCCAGGGCCTCATCGAGCGGCGCGTAGGCGTGGGCGATCCGCACGATCCCCCGCCGCTCGCCCAGGGCGACGTTCAGGGCCCGCCCCAGAGCGATGGCCACATCCTCCACGGTGTGGTGCTCGTCGATCTCCAGGTCGCCGGTCGCCTGAACGACCAGGTCGAAGACGCCATGGCGGGCGAAGGCGGTCAGCAGGTGGTCGAGGAAGCCGACGCCGGTCCGCACCTCGGCCCGGCCCTGGCCGTCCAGGGTCAGGACCAGGTGGATGGTCGTCTCCCGGGTCTGGCGGTCGATCACCGCCTGACGGACAGCGGTCATGCGGCCATCTCCTTTTCCAGGGCGCTCAGCACCGCCATCAGGGCCTCGGTGTGCTCGGGCCGGCCGACCGAGATACGGAGATAGCGGGCCAGACGGGGGGTCTGGTAGGTGCGGATGAGGATGCCCCGGGCCTCCAGCGCCCGGACGATCCGCTGCGGGTCGCCGCGCCGGACCTCGACCAGAATGAAATTGGCCGCCGAGGGGAGAGGCCGCAGGTAACTCAGCCCCGCCAGCCGCTGGAAGAGGCGCTCGCGCTCGGCGACGATCTTCCGGACCGTCTCCAGCAGATACGCCCGGTCGTCCAGCGCGGCCAGCAGCGCCACCTGGGCCGGGAGGCTGACGTTGAACGGCGCCTTGACCTTCAGGGCCTCCGGCACCAGCCAAGCCGGGAAGATACCGTAGCCGACCCGGATGCCGGCCAGCCCGGCCCACTTGCTGAAGGTCCGCAGAATGACCAGGTTCTCGGCCCGCTCGGCCAGAGGCAGCGCCGTCTGGCCGGCGAACTCGTAGTAGGCCTCGTCGACCACCACCATCGCTCCGCTCGCCAGCAGCCGTTCGACCGCCGGCAGCGGCGTCAGGTTGCCGGTCGGGTTGTTGGGCGAGGCCAGGAAGACCAGTTTGGCCGTCCGGGCGGCCTGGACCGTGGCCTCGAGGTCCAGGTCGAAGTCGGCGGTCCGCGGCACCTCGACGATCTCCGCCCCGGCCAGAGCGGCCACCGTCTGGTAGTAGCCGAAGGTCGGGCTGGGGATGACCACCCGGTCGCCGGGGGCGACAAAAAGCCGGACCAGCAGTTCGATGAGTTCATCCGAGCCGTGGCCGACCAGCAGACGTTCGGCCGGAACGCCGGCGTACTCGGCCAGCCGCTCCCGCATCAGCCGCGAATGCGGGTCGGGATACTGGTGGTAGCGGTCGAAGGCCGCCAGGGCCGCCCGAACCCGCGGTGAGCAGCCGTAGGGGTTCTCGTTCTGGTCGAGTTTGATGACCCGCTCGACCGGCAGACCCAGGCGGGCGGCGAAGGCCTCGACCGGCTCGGGGGCCGGGTAGGCGGTGAAGCGGGCCAGATCGGGCCGCAGAAGCCGGGCGCAGGGCGGGACGGTCATGGCGCGGTCTCCCTCCGGGCGAGACGGCGGCGGATGGCGGCGGCGTGGGCGGTCAGCCCCTCGGCCTCGGCCAGCGTGATGGCCGGCGGCCCCAGCCGGGCCACCTGGTCGGGGGTGAAGGCGAAGAGGCTGGTGAACTTCAGGAAGTCGAAGACGGTGAGCGGCGAGGCGAAGCGGGCGGTGCCGCCGGTGGGCATCACGTGGCTGGGGCCGGCGGTGTAGTCGCCGATGGCCTCGGGCGAGGCCGCCCCCACAAAAACGCCGCCGGCGTGGCGCACCTGCCCCAGCGCCGCCCAGGGATCGCGGACCATCAGACAGAGGTGCTCCGGGGCATACTCGTTGGCCAGCGCCAGGGCGGTCTCCCGGTCCGGGACCACCACGATACCGCCCCGGTTCTGGAAGGCCGCCCGGATGATCGCGGCCCGCTCGAGGGCCGGCAGCTGGCGCTCGATAGCGGCGGCCACCGCCCGGGCCAGGGCCAGCACGGGCGTGATGAGCACGGGCGCGGCCAGCACATCGTGCTCGGCCTGGGCCAGGAGATCGGCGGCCACCTCCTCGGGGTCGGCCGTCTCGTCGGCCACGATCAGCGTCTCGGTCGGACCGGCGGTCTGGTCGATCCCCACCAGCCCGAAGACCTGCTGCTTGGCCAGGGTGACGAAAAGGTTGCCGGCGCCGACGATCTTGTCCACCCGCGGGATGCTCTCGGTGCCGTAGGCCAGGGCGGCGATGGCCTGGGCGCCCCCGACGGCGAAGAGGCGCTGGACGCCGGCGATGTCGGCTGCCACCAGCGTCGTCGGCCGCACCGATCCGGCCGCCCGGGGCGGCGAGACCACCACGATCTCCGCGACCCCGGCCACCTGGGCCGGGATGACCTGCATCAAAAGCGTCGAGGGATAGGCGGCCATCCCTCCCGGCACGTAGACGCCGACCCTCTCCAGCGGCCGGACCAGCGTCCCCAGCGTCCCCTCCGGCGTCCACTCGACCCAGGAGCGCGGCAGCTGTTTTTCGTGAAAACGCCGGATGCGCTCGGCGGCGAAGCGCAGGGCCTCGACCAGAGCGGGCGGGACGGCGGCGTAGGCGGCGGCGATCTCCTCGCGACTGACCTCCAGCCGCGTCCGCTCGGCGCCCTCAAAAGCGCGATTGAGGGCCAGGAGAGCCCGGTCGCCCTCGTCGCGCACCATGGCCAGAATGCGGGCGACGGCTGCGGCCGGCGGCAGCGGCTCACCCAGGACCCGGGCGGTCAGATCCAGGACCTCGGCGGGGACCTCGGCGGCCTGGAGCGGCGCGCGCCGCAGGACCGTCCGCCGGGCCTCGGCGAGGTCGGTGATGATCCGGACCACCATGCACGCGACTCCGGTGCTCGTGGTGGTGGAATTGTAGCATACCGGCCCCGCCGACGCAGCGCCCGGACCTAGCCGGGCAGGTCCTCGGCCAGAACCAGATGGTCGGCCAGCGACTCCCCCCAGCGACTGACCGGCAGACGCTGGTGGGTCTCGGCGTCGTAGACCACCACGATGAGCCGGAGGTCGTCGGCCGCCGGGGGGAACGGCAGCCAGTGATCGTCGCGGACGATCTCGCCCGGCGCCCAGACAGGCGTCGGCAGCCGCCCCTCGACCGGCGGGCCGTCGTGCTGACTCAGCAGCCGCTCCTCTTCGTCGAGGATCTGGACCGAGACGGTCAGCGGTCGTTCGATCGGTCGCTCAGCCTGCCAGAAGAGACTGACCCGCAGGGTTCCGGCTTCCCGGCGGACCTGGTAGGCGCGCAGAATCAGAGCCTCGCCGAAGCGAGCCTCGACCGCTGGCTGGAGGTCGGCGGCCGTCACCGGTGGCAGAACGCGCCAGGTGGCCAGAGTGAGGGTGGCGACGGTGCCGTCGCCCTGCCGGAGGGCGAGCGGCAGCGGTCTCCCCTCCTGCCACCGATAGGCGCCCAGGCGCAGGGCGTAGAAGCCAGGCGGCAGTTCGGCGGGCGGGCTCAGCCGGCGCTCCTCTTCGACCAGTTCGCCCGGCTGCCAGAGGCGCGGTGGGAAGACCGTCTCCAGCGGGACCGCGTCGGCGCCGGTGAGCCGCTGCCCCTCGGCCCCCACCAGGTGCAGAAAGACGGTGAAATCAGCGGCGGGACGCTCCCGCACCCGCCAGACCAGCCGGATATGAAGGGGCGCATCCGGCTGAAGGACGGTCGGCTGAACCTCGGCCCGCAGCAGGTCGACGCCGGGCGCCACCTCGGCCACGGCCGGGCCGGTCCGCTCGGCTGGCGTCGCCGGCAGGCGGGCCGGGACGACTGGCGCGCTGATCTGGGGGAAGATCACCAGCGGGGTGGCCACGGCCAGAGCCAGGAGCCCCGCGCTGTAGACCAGAGCCAGCGGCCGGCGCCAGCCGGCCGGCAGGGCCAGGCCGCCCAGGGTGACCAGGAGCGCCAGGACCGGCGCCAGCGGCAGGAGGAGACGGGCGTTGGGGTCGAGGTCAACGCCGGGGACAACGTTCCGGGCCACCAGACCGTAGACCAGCGGCGCGCCCACCAGGGCCAGCAGGCCGCCGGTTCGCCGGGCGGCAGACCTGAGGTCCGCCCGGCCGCCGACCAGGGCCGCCAGCCCCAGGGCCAGGAGCCCGCCGAAGGGCCCGGCCAGGGCCAGGTACACGCCGGGCGGCCAGAGCGTCTCGGCCCCGAAGCCCACGCCTCCCCACCAGGTGCCGTGGAGCGTCCAGAGCGCGCCGGCGAGCCTACCGAGGTCCAGGCTGCTGAGCAGGGCCAGCGGGTCCAGGGCCCCGACCCCGGCCGCCGCCCTGACGCGCGGGCCGAAGGTCCGGCCCCAGCCCAGCCACCAGAGGCCCAGCAGACCGAGCGGTCCGGCCAGCACCAGGGCGGCCGTGGCGCCCCGACGCCAGGGGCGGACCGTGGTCGGCCAGCCCGGCGCCAGCAGCACCGCCAGCCCGACCAGCGGCCCCAGGACCAGGGTGTGGAGCTTACTAGAGATCCGGCCAGCGCCAGGGCCAGTCCGCCAAGGGTCCGGACTGTCGGCCGGGTCCGGCCCAGGAGCAGGCGGGTGCTGAGGAGCATGGTCAGCGCGCTCAGGGCCATGGCCCCCGCGTCGTTATTGACCCGGGCCGCCGCCAGGATCACGCCGGGGTTCCAGGCCAGCCAGACGGTGCCGAAGAGGGCTGCTCCCGGTCGGTCGGTCAGGGTCAGGAGCAGCCGGTGGGTGGCCCAGAGCGCGAGCAGCACCAGGAGCAGGGAGAGCGCCCGGCCGGCGTGGACGAAGAGGGCGAGCCCCCGGTAGGGCCAGTCCTCGTCCAGGCGGTGCAGGGCCACCGCCCGGCGGAGCGGATGGTCCGGCCAGGAGACGTAGGGGTTGGGGTGCCAGTCGTCGGTCGGCGGCACGGCCAGCGGCGCCAGGGCGACGGCCAGGAGAAGGTAATACAGCGGCACCTGGCTGAACTCACTCCCCGACGCCCAGGGAGCCATGACGGCCGGCCAGTCGGGCCGGCCGACCGGGAGGGTCCGGTGCTGTTGAATGAACCGGACAAACTCCAGGTGGGCGGGCTCGTCCGGCGCCTCCCAGAGCGGCTGCGAGACGTTGTAGACCAGGGCCAGGAGAACAAAACTCAGGAGCACGCTACCGAGCGGGCGGGCCATGGCCAGACACGACGACAAGCCTTCTCTTGCAGTCTAGCCGCGAAACGGGAGCCCGTCAAAAAACTTGACAGTTCCTTGATTTTCCGCAGAATAAAGGCGCTGCCCCCGCCGTTGAGCCGGCGGCAGCCAACAACTGACTCCCAGGAGGTCCGTGCTGCCCACACCGCCGTCTCCTCTGCGGACCATCCCCCATCGGACGCTGGTCGCCGGGCTGAGCGGGCTCTTTCTGCTTCTCTCCCTTCTGTACAATCTGCAGGTCCCCCTCTGGGAGGCGCCGGAGGAGCCTGCCCACCTGGAGTTCATCCGCTATCTCCAGACCCACCGGCACCTGCCCCTGCCGCCGGAGGGCGTCCAGAGCCCGACGCCCCCGGCCGTGCCGGGAACCGAGTTCGTCCAGCTCCCCCTCTACTATCTCATCCTGGCGGTGCTGCTCAGCCCGCTGCCGCTCCCCCCGGTCGGCGACTGGCACCGCAACCCCTACGTGACCTGGCCGGGCCACCCCTTCGCCCACGCCGTCGCCCTGCACCATCTCGACGAGAGCTGGCCGTTCGGCCCGCTGGCCTGGTACGTCCACCTGGCCCGGCTCGGCTCCGGACTGCTGACACTGCCGGTCGTCCCGGCGACCTACCTCCTCACCTGGCTGGTCCTGCGCTGCCGGGCCAGCGCCCTCTTCGCCGCCGCCTGGGTGGCCCTCAGCCCGGGGATGCTGCTGGCCAGCGCCCGCGTCAACAACGACGCCGCCGCCATCGGTCTGAGCGCCCTGACCCTGGCCGCCAGCGCCGCCGGCCTCCTCCCCGACTGGCCGCTCTCCCGCCGGCTGGCGCTGATGGCCCTGCCGCTGACCGGGGCCCTTCTCAGCAAGGCCAACACCGCCTTCCTCCTGCCGGTCGTCTGGCTGGCCTCCGTCGGGGCGATCCGCCAGACTCGCCCCGACCTGGCCCGCCCCTGGCGCTGGCTGCTCGCCGGACTGCCCCTCCTGCCAGGGCTCCTGGCCGTCGCGGTCTGGTGGCTGGCCCACGGCCGACATTTCTGGGGCCGGCTGGTGGCCCAGGGCGGCTTCGGCGTGATCCAGGTCTGGCGCCTGCTCAACGACTTCGCGCCAGACCGCCTGGGCCCGGCCCTGCGGATGGCCCACGAGACCTGGTGGAGCGGCGTGGGCTTCAACGCCGATATCACCTGGCCCGGCTGGCTGCTCGTGCTGCTGGCATTGCCCGGGCTGGCCGGGATCGCCGGCTGGGGTCTCTTTCTCGGCCGGGACTGGGCGGCCCGGCCCGCCGTCCACCGCCGGCTGCTGGCGACGGTGGCCCTGGGAACGGGCCTTCTGGCCTACACGGTCATCGGCCGCCAGGCCGTGGCCAGCGTCGCTCTGGACGCCCACGCCCGCTTCCTGATGCCGGCGGCGCCCGCTCTGGCCCTGCTCCTGACCGTCGGCCTGCGGGCGCTGCCGCTGGGACGCTGGCGCCGGCCGCTGGCCCTGGCCTGGCTGGGCGTTCAGCTCGCCCTCGCCCTGGGGACCCCGCTCCTCCTGGTCCCGCAGATCAACGCCCCGACTGTTCCGGCCCGCCTGGCCCGCGACCAGGCAGAATGGACCCGGCCCGCCCTGGCCCGCTTCGCCAACGGGGTGGAACTCCTCACCGTCGAGGGCCTGTCAGACGACCTGGCCACCGGCTGGACCCGGCCCGTGCGCCTGGTCTGGCGGGTGGTCCAGGACCAGGAGCGCGACTTCGTGGTCTCGCTGCAACTGCTCGACACCACCGGCGAGCGTCGGACCGGGGCCGACGCCATCCCCCATGCCGACCTCTTTCCCCCCCGCCTCTGGCAGCGCGGGGAGATCGTCCTCGAGGAGCGCATGCTCCCCTGGTCGGCCGATCTGCCGGCGGCGGTCTATACCCTGGCCCTGGTGCTCTACTACCCCGAGAACGGCGAGACCCGGCGGGTGCTGGCCACCACGGCCAGCGGCCAGAGCGACCGGGCCGTCCTGGCCCGCTGGCGCTACCTCCCGCCGGTGGCCCTCCCGCCGGGGCCGGCGCTCTGCCTCTTCGGCCGGTCGCTGGCCCTGCGCGACCTGACATGGTCGGCGACCAGCACGCATCTGGACGTCGCCCTGGTCTGGGAGGCCCACCAGGCCCTCGACCGGCGGCTGACCGTCTCGGTCCAGGTCCTCGATGAGCCGGGCCGGCTGGTGGCTCAGCACGACAGCGAGCCCGTCCAGGGACTCTTTCCCACCCCGCTCTGGGAGCCGGGCGACCGCGTCCGCGACGAACACCGTCTGAACAGGCCGGCGGGCCGTGGCCCCTTCCGTCTGCTGGTGGTCGTCTACGACACCCTGACCCACCAGCGGCTGACAGCGACCACCCCGACCGGCCCGCCGGGCGATCACTGCCCGGTCGGACAGATCCGGTTCTGAGCGCAGCCTCACGACCAGCCCCGTCAGGCTGGCTCCCTAGCGGGCCCGCCGCGCGGCCAGGGTGGACGACCCGGCGGGAGCCAGCGGTCGCACCGTCGGGCTCTCCGGAGCGGCCACCAGCGGTCCGCAGGCGACGTAGAGTTCGGCGTCGTCGACATACCAGCTGGTGGTCAGCGAAAAGTCGGTGACGCCCCCGAGCCAGAGACTCAGCGCCTGCCCCCGGTAGGCGGCGAGGTTGGGAATCGTCAGCCGCCAGGTGGTCCAGAGACCGCGCGGGGCGGTGTTCCAGACCTTGCCGGCGGCGATGGGCACCGTCGAGGTCGGGGCGTAGACCTCGACCCCCAGCCAGTCGAAGTTGACATACAGGGAATCGCTGGAGAACATCAGCACCGAGACGTAGACCGCCCCGGTCTCGGCCCAGGGCGGCACGGTGAAGCTCTGAACCAGGACATCCAGGGCGTTGTTATAGCCGCCGAACAGCACCGAGGAGAGACCGGTCCGGGCGAAGAGCGTGGTCCGGAGCGGGGTCCCCCAGAGAACCTCCCAGGGCGCCAGGCCGCCCTCAAAACTGGGGTTGCTGAGCAGCTGCTGACGGGTGCTGCACGGCGTCGGGGTTGGCGTGGGCAGAGGAGCGGTCGGCGGCCCGATTTCGGCCGCCCGGATCACGGCCGGCAGATACACCCGGTAGGTCCGGCTGGCCGCCACCACGGTGGTGATCCGCTCCAGCGAGGCGGTGAGGCGGTAGATCTGTCCCCCCAGATCGCTGACCTGGCTGTCGGCCACCGGCTGCCAGGCGCCGGTCAGACTGCTGGGAACGTACAGGCGCACCGCCCCGGGCCGCTCGCCGGGCGGGAGATCGGCGGCGGTGAAGGTCAGGCTGAAACGGGCCGGGGCCGGGAGCGGCGCCTCACTGGCCATCCCGTTGACCAGCAGGCTGGCCTGCAGCCCGTAGAACGGACGGGCCGGCGCCGGCAGCGTCGGCAGAGCGCTGCGCGCGATGGGCGTGGCCACGAGGCGCACGTCGCCGGCGGGGACGACCGGGAACTCCATGGTCACCCGCCCGCTGTCCAGCGTGACCTGGGCTGGCTGGCCCCCCGGCAGCGGCAGACCCGGCGGGGTTGGGGTCGGCGTGGGCGACGGCGTGGCCGTCGGCGACGGGGTGGGTGACGGTGTCGGCGACAGCGTCGGGGTGCTGGTGGGCGTGCTGGTCGGCGAGAAGGTAGGGGTGGACGTGGGGGTCGGCGACGGCGAGGGAGTGGGCGTGAGGGTTGGCGTGGGGGTGGCGGTGAACGAGGGCGTCGGGGTGGGGGTGCCGGTCGGCGAGGGCGTGGCCGTGGGCGTCGGGGTGAGCACCGCGGGCTGGACCGCCGCCCAGGCGTTGATCCGCCCGCTCTCCCAGAGACTGCCCGTGCCGGCGATGCGGTCGGCGGTGGCCTTGATCCGGTCGACCACCGCCTGGTTGCTGGTGCCCCAGCCGGTCGTCCAGACCAGCGCCGCCAGCCCCGAGACCAGCGGCGCCGCCATCGAGGTCCCGCTCATGGTCCGGTAGCCGCCGATATAGTCGGTTGACAGAATATCTTTGCCCGGCGCGGCCAGGTCGACATCGAGCCCGTAGTTGGAGAAACTGGCCCGGCTGTCAGACTGGTCGGTGGCCGCCACCCCCAGCACCCGCTGGCAGTTGGCCGGTGATTCGGCCTGGGGATCGCCGATCCCGTCGCTCCCGCCGTTCCCGGCTGCGGCCACGATGACCGCTCCCCGGCTCCAGGCGTAGTCGATGGCGCTCTGCAACGCCACCGGGCAGGGACCGGGTCCGCCCAGGCTCAGGTTGATGACCCGGGCCCCGCTGTCGGCCGCCCAGATAAGGCCGTTGATGAGCCACGAGGTCGCTCCGACGCCGGTGTCGTTCAGAACCTTGCCGTTGAGCAGCCGGGCCTCGCGGCCCAGGCCGGCGACGCCCAGGCCGTTATTGACCGTGGCCGCCGCGATCCCGGCCACGTGGGTGCCGTGGTTGCAGTAGTCGTCGGTGTCCAGGCTGTCGCTGAAATTGGCCCGGGCCACCACCTTGCCGCGGAGGTCGGGATGGCCCGGCAGACCGTCCGGTGCCAGGAAGCGCGAGGCCTCGTCGAAGATGCCGCAGTCCAGGATGGCGATGGTGATCGCCGGGCTGCCCCGGGTGATGTCCCAGGCGGCCGCCGCCTGGACGCGGGCCAGGGCCCACTGCTGGCTGAAGAGCGGATCGTTGGGCACCTCCTGGACGGTGAGATAGCGGTCGGGCTCGACCGCCAGGACCGCCGGGTCGGCCTGGTAGGCGGCGATGGCCGCCGCCCGACCAGCCGGCGGCACCCGCACCACCCGGAGCCGCAGGGCCGGGATCTCCTGCAGCACCTCTCCCCCCGCCTGGAGGTGGAGAGCCCGTTCGCGCTGGGGTGAGAGAGCGGAGCGGAAAGTGACGAGCAGGCGGTCTGGCGCGGCCTCGCCGGGCAACGGGGTCCGGGTCGGTCGGGGACGCTGGATGGCCGGCCGGAAGGCCGGCGTTGCGGTGGCCGTGGGCGTTGCCGACGGCCACACGCCCGTCGGGGGCGTCACCGACGGCGACATGGTGGCCGTGGGCGTCGCGCTCGCCGTGACGGTCACGGTGGCCGGTCCCGCCGGGGCTGCCAGTCCGGACGCCGGACCAGCCAGGAGCAGGAGAGCCAGAGCACACCCGACCAGCGCCAGACCCGGTCTCAGAGGCTGGGAACGGTCCATGGACCACCCCTCCCGGCGGCGATCGCGGCGCCCACCGCCCACTGCGCTTTCACCCATCTTACTTTTCCGCTCCGACAGAGCCAGAGACGACAAACAATCGGGGAAACGCTGTCCGAACCGCCCACACAACCAGCCGCCGGCCAGCCAGCGCCTGCGCAGCCGCTGCCGCGTCCCACCGCCCGGGAGCGCCCTCGCCGGTCGCGATCCCGTCCGGCCTGGGCCTGCGGCCGGCGGCACCGCCAGGGCTGGTCTCGGGTATCATACGGGAAAAACGGTGGGAGGAACCGGTGTTCCGGCGGCTTGACCACGTGGGGCTGGTGGTCCGGGAGACCGCAGCCGCCCTGCGCCTCTATCGCGATCTCCTCGGTCTACCGGCCGGGCCGACGCTCCCTCATCCCCGCGAGGGGGTGAAGATCACCTTTCTGCGGGCCGGCGACAGTCTTCTTGAACTCATCGAGCCGACCGACCCGACCACCGGCGTGGCCCGCTTTCTGGAGAAACGCGGCGAGGGCCTGCACCATCTCTGCTATGAGGTGGCTGACCTCCGGGCGGCCATCCAGCACCTGCAGGCCGCCGGTCTCCAGGTGCTCGACCGCGAGCCCCGGCGCGGGCTGCACGGAGAGGAACTGGCCTTCATCCATCCCAGGTCAGCCCACGGGGTTCTGCTCGAACTCTACCAGGCTGGCTCGCGCCAGCACCCGGTCGTGCCCTGAGCACCGGCCCGGCGCGGCGATGGCCCTCCGTGCTCTCCGGCGCCGGTGCTGCGGCCGGGCTGCGCGTTCAAGACCAGCCCTTGTTTCCACCAGCCTCAGCCGGACGCCCGTACGAGCGCGCCCCGGTGGCACCGGTCTCCAGGGGCACACGCCATTCGTCCGGCCGGACGAACCCCGGGCCACCGCCCTCAGGAAGGCCATACCGACCGGCCCGCCGTCGAGGCCCTAGCGGACAAGCATCCCTCTGGCTCCTCGAGCGCGTCACCCAGCGGCGTTTCACCGAGGATAACGATCGGCACGACGGCCCCCGGATCCGGGAACATGCGCCTCAGACGCCGCCTGTTCGGGCAGCGGCGGCCACCGCTTCTGTCTGTCGCGGGCGTGTTTTGTCCCGGCTCCTGACCGACGACGGCCGCCCTCGTTGGGCGCAGGGGAGAGCGGGTGGGACCCGGTTGCTGAGCGCCTGACCATCTGGTACGATCCCTGGGGGGTCCATCCGGCTGGGTGCCCCATCAGCCTGGCCCCAGCGCGCGGACTCCGGACACCAGGCCGACCGGGTGAGCACGATGAGCGAGCGACGCATTCGCGTCCTGGTCGCCAAGCCGGGCCTCGACGGCCACGACCGGGGTGCTAAAGTGATCGCCCGGGCCCTGCGCGACGCCGGGATGGAGGTCATCTACACCGGCATCCGTCAGACCCCGGCGATGATCGCCGAGGCCGCCGCCCAGGAGGACGTTGATGTGGTGGGCCTGAGCATCCTCTCCGGCGCTCACCTGGAACTGGTGCCCCGCGTGATGGCCGAACTGCGGGCCCGGGGCCTCGACCATGTCCTGGTGGTGGTCGGCGGCATCATCCCGGAGACCGATGTTCCGCTCCTGCAACAGCACGGCGTGGCCGCCGTCTTCGGCCCCGGCACGCCCCTGCCCACCATCATCGACTTCATCCGCCAGCACGCTCCCCTCCGGCAGGCCAGCGGTGGAACTGGTTGACCGCCTCCGCCAGGGCGACCGGCGCGCCCTGGCCCGCATCCTGACCCTCCTCGAGCGCCAGGAGCCGGAGGCCCGCCGGCTCAGCGCCGCGCTCCACCGACTGGCCGGCCCGGCCCACACCGTGGGCGTCACCGGTCCCCCGGGCGCCGGCAAAAGCACCCTTATCGCCCGCCTGGTGGCCGCCCTCCGCCAGCGCCCGCAGACGGTGGCGGTGGTGGCCATCGACCCCTCCAGTCCGCTGACCGGCGGGGCGCTCCTGGGCGACCGGGTCCGCATGACCGATCTGACCGGCGACCCCGGCGTCTTCGTCCGCAGTCTGGCCGCCCGGGGCGGTCGGGGCGGCCTGGCCGACGTGGTCGGCGACTTCCTCACCGCTCTGGCGGCCGCCGGCTTTGAGCGGATTCTGATCGAAACTGTCGGCGCCGGGCAGGACCAGGTCGAGGTCGCCGATCTGGTCCACACCACCCTGGTGGTCGAGCCACCCGGTCTGGGCGATGAGATCCAGGCCCTCAAGGCCGGCCTCCTCGAGGTGGCCGACCTCTTCGTCGTCAACAAGGCCGATCGCGAGGGAGCCGCCCAGACGGCGGCCATCCTGCGGCAGATGCTCCGCCTGGGGCCCCGCCGGCCCTGGGAGCCCCCGGTCCTCCTGACCACGGCCACCACCGGCCAGGGCGTCGAGGCGGTGGTGGCGGCGCTGGACCAGCATCGCGCTCATCTTCTCCGCAGCGGCGAGTGGTCGCGGGTCGAGGAGCGACGGGCGGCCAGCACCATCCGCCGGCTGGCCCAGCGCCGGCTCTGGCGGCGGCTGGAGGCGGCGCTGCCCCCCGACCGCTGGACGACGCTGGTCCAGGCGGTGGCCGCCCGCCAGACCGACCCCCACCACGCCGCCGACGAACTGCTCCGGGCCCTGGGGCTGCCCCCGGAGGAGCCCCCGCCCGACTGAGCCGTCCGGCCCCATTCACCATCCGCCGGCGCGGGCAGAGGCGGTCGCTTCCCCACCCGGGATCGCGCCCGGTCCGGGCGAAACTGCGGTCTGGACCCGGTGATAGCGGGGCAGCCCTGATTGTCAGCGTCCGGCCGGCCGTGTACAATGGCCTCAGCCCGGAGACCACCGGGCGCCCACGCTTATCTCCCAAAGGAGGGTTCATGGCACTGCCTGTCGGTCAGCCCGTGCCCGACTTCACCCTGCCCAGCAGCGAGGGCGGTCTCATCACCTTAAGCGACTGGCTGAGCCGCGGACCGGTCGTCCTCGGCACGGTCCGCCTGGCCTTCACCGGCGGCTGAGGGAACGAGCTGTCCCGGTTGCGGGACACAGCCGACCAGATCCGCACCATGGGAGCCCAGATCCTGGGGCTGACCGTGGACAGCCCCTTCGCCCAGCGCGAGTGGGCCCGCCAGCTCAATCTGAACTTCCCGCTGGTCAGCGACTTCAACCGCGATCTCATCAAGGCCTACGACATCGTCCGCTCGATCCCGGCGCCCTACAACTTCCGCGAGGTCGGGCGGCGCTCGCTCTGGCTGATCGACCGCGACCGGACGGCCCGCTATGTCTGGGCCGAGACGCCCGGTCAGGACGAGGTCTACCATCTCGAAGAACTGCTGGCCGCCCTGCGCGACCTGGCCAGCACCAGGTCGTAGCGCCCAAACCACCGGCGGGCTGGCGAAAGGAGCGCGATGGAGATCGTCCCCGGTGTGCACCGGATCACCGGCGTCGTTGGTGGCCGGCCACTCTACCTGTACCTGCTGCGCGGCCCGGAGCGCACCGTCCTGCTCGATACCGGCACCGCCAGCGACCCCCAGGCCGTGATCTTCCCCTACCTGGACCGGATCGGCCTGCGTCCGACCGACATCGACCTCGTCATCAACACCCACAGCGACCTCGACCACTGCGGCGGCAACAGCGCCCTCAAGGCCGCCCATCCGGGGGTGCTCCTCTCCTGCGGCGAGGCCGACCGCTTCCTCATCGAGGACCCGGAGCGCATGCTGGAGTTCCGCTACAACCATTACGCCGCCCGACACGGGATCGCCTACGATGAGGCGACGCGGGCCTGGATCCGTTCGACGCTGGGCGCCCCCCAGCCGGTGGACCTCACCTGGCGCGGTGGCGAGATCCTGCGCCTGGGCCGCGACTGGCTCCTGGAGATCCACCACACGCCGGGCCACTCGTTCGGCCACCTCACCCTCTTCGACACCCGCCACCGCATCGCCTTCACCGGCGACGCCGTCCAGGGCAGCGTCTACCGCGACACCGAAGGACGTCCGGCCCTCTGCCCGACCTACCTCTACGTCGACCAGTATCTCCAGACCATCCGCTACCTGGAGAACCTGGGCGCGGCCATGCTCTGCGGCTGCCACTGGCCGGTCTTCCGCGGCCCCGAGGTCGGTCAGTTCCTGGCCGAGAGCCGGCAGTTTGTCGAACTGGCCGACCGCCTGGTCCTGGAGGTCCTGCGCGAGCGGCCGCGCACCCTCCAGGAGATCATCACCCTGCTCAGCCCGCGCCTGGGCGAATGGCCACGGAGCGTGGACATCGAACTGGCCTACGCCCTGAACGGCCATCTGGAGCGGCTGGTGGCCCTGGAGAAGGTCGTGGCCGACGAGAGCCAGCGGCCGGTGGTCTTCCGGGCGCGCTGAGGCGGCTTTGTGCTAGAATTCCCCTGCGATGAGTGGACGACGGTCAGCGGTCCCGGGTGTGATCGATACGCTCCAGGCCGGGTTCGATGCGGTCAACCGCATCCCCTGGATCCTGCTCATCCCGGTGGGACTGGACCTGCTGCTGATCCTGGGCCCCCGGCTCTCGGTGCGGGCAGCGGTCGAGCCGCTGCTGGCCGCCTACGAGGAGAGCGTCCGGTGGTACAGCCGCCAGGTGGGCGCGGGCGAGCCACTGGCCGGCCAGGCCACCCAGGTGCTGACCCTGGCCCGGGCCTGGGCCAGCGAGTTCAATCTGCTGAGCCTGCTGGTGGCGGTGGTGGCCGGCGTGCCGGTGGCCGGGCTGCCGGGCCGGCATCTTCTGGGCGAGTACCAGCTGCGCGGGTTGGGGGAGGTCGTCGGCCTGGCGATCCTCTGTCAGCTCGTCGGCCTCTGGCTCGGCTGCCTCTACTTCGGCCTGCTCGCCCAGCAGGTGCGCGATGGCCGGGTCGACCTGACACTGCTCCTCCGTCGGCGGGTCTGGCTCTACTGGGTCAGCCTGCTCGAGTTCATCGGCCTCTTCTTCGGCGGGATCGTGGCCGTCGGGCTGCCGACCTCGCTCCTGGTCGGCCTGGTGCAGCTGCTGGCCCCGGCGGTCGGCGCCTTCCTGAGCGTCCTGCTCCTGGTGCTCTTCCAGGTGGGACTGCTCTGGCTGCTCATTTACCTCTTTTTCCTGGTGGACGCGGTGGTGATCAGCGAGGTCGGGCCGCTCCAGGCCGTCGCCAACAGCGTCCGGGTGGTCGGGAGCAACTTCTGGCCGGCCCTGGGGCTCATCGCCCTTATCTTCCTCATCTCGACGGGCATGCACCTTATCTGGCAGGCGCTGGCGCGGGAGAACTGGGGGCTGGCCATCGGCGTGGTCGGCAACGCCTATATCGCCAGCGGGCTGGCGGCGGGCAGCATGGTCTTCTATCGCACCCGTCTCCTCCAGCAGACCGAGGCTCCACCGGTGACGTTGCGGGGGTTGGGATAGGGACGTATGGCCACGGAGGCTCCACTGGAATACGGTGTTGAAAGCATTCAGGTCCTGGAAGGGCTGGAGGCGGTTCGACGCCGCCCCGGCATGTACATCGGCTCGACCGATATCCGCGGGCTGCACCACCTGATCTTCGAGGTGGTGGACAACTCGGTGGACGAGGCCCTGGCCGGGGCCTGCGACCACATCGTGGTGACCATCCACAAGGATAAAAGCGTGACCGTCTCCGACAACGGCCGGGGCATTCCGGTGGGCATCCACCCCAAGACCGGCAAATCGGCCCTGGAGACGGTGATGACGGTGCTGCACGCCGGCGGCAAGTTCGGCGGCGGCGGCTACAAGGTCGCCTCGGGCCTGCACGGCGTCGGCGTCTCAGCCGTCAACGCCCTCTCCGAATGGCTGCGGGTCGAGACCGTCCCCCTCAGCCGCGACGGCGTCCTCCGGCGCTACCGACAGGAGTACCGCCGTGGTCAGCCGACCATGCCGGTCACCGAGGTCGGTCCCGCCGAGCACACCGGCACCACCACCACCTTCCTGCCGGACCGAACGATCTTCGAGACCCTGGACTACCACTTCGAGACCCTGGCCCAGCGCTTCCGCGAAATGGCCTACCTCACGCGGGGCCTGACCATCACCTTCCGCGACGAGCGGACCGACCGCGAACTCTCGTTCTACTTCGAGGGCGGTATCCTCTCGTTCGTCCGCCACCTCAACAAGCACCGCCAGGTCCTGCACCGCCCAATCTACATCGAAAAGCAGGTCAACGGCATCCAGGTTGAGGCGGCCATCCAGTACAACGACACCTTCACGGAAACGGTCTTCAGCTTCGCCAACAACATCAACACCACCGATGGCGGCACCCATCTGACCGGCTTCCGCACGGCCCTGACCCGGACGCTCAACGAGTACGCCCGCAAGCACAACCTCCTGAAAGAGGACGAGGCCAACCTGACCGGCGATGACGTCCGCGAGGGGCTGACCGCCATTATCAGCGTGAAACTGCCCGAGCCGCAGTTCGAGAGCCAGACCAAGGCCAAGCTCGGCAACGCCGAGGTCCGCCCACTGGTCGAGAACGTGGTCAGCGAGGGGCTGCGGCAGTACTTCGAGGAGAACCCGGCCGAGGCCCGCAAGATCATCGAGAAGTGCGTGACGGCCGCCCGGGCCCGCAAGGCCGCCCAGATGGCCCGCGAGACGGTCATCCGCAAGAGCGCCATGGAGGGGCTGACCCTCCCCGGCAAACTGGCCGACTGCACCGAGCGCGACCCGGCCCGCTGCGAACTGTATCTCGTCGAGGGCGATTCCGCCGGCGGCTCGGCCAAGCAGGGCCGCGACCGCCGCTTCCAGGCGGTGCTGCCGCTGCGGGGCAAGATCCTCAATGTCGAGAAGGCCCGCGAGGACAAGATGCTGGCCCACGAGGAGATCCGGGCCATCATCACCGCCCTGGGCTGCGGGATCGGGGCCCACCTGAATCTTGAGAAACTGCGCTACCACCGCATCGTGATCATGACCGACGCCGACGTGGACGGCAGCCACATCCGCACGCTGCTTCTGACCTTCTTCTTCCGGTACATGCAGCCGCTCATCGAGCACGGCCACCTCTACATCGCCCAGCCGCCGCTCTACCGGATCCAGGTCGGCAAGGAGCACCACTACGTCTACAGCGACGCTGAGAAAGAGGCGATCTTAGCCCAGCTCAAAGGCAAGCCGGTGACGATTCAGCGCTACAAGGGCCTGGGCGAAATGAACCCCGAGCAGCTGTGGGAGACAACGATGGACCCGGCCCGCCGGACGATCCTGCGCGTCACCATCGAGGATGCGCTGGCGGCGGCCGAGACGTTCGAGATGCTGATGGGCGACGACGTGCCGCCCCGCCGGCGCTTCATCCAGACCCACGCCCGCCAGGTGCGCAACCTGGACGTCTAACCACGCGCAGTCCGTGCCGGCGTCGACGGGGACGCCCGCCCAACGCCAGAGCGCCAGGCTTGGCGCCCGCTGGACCGGCGACGCCGAAAGCCCGCGCCGAGCCTCTCCAGCCCGCAGCGCGCCGGTGGGACAGCAGTCATTCAGCCTTCTGGCGCCACCGGCGCGCTAGCCTCTACGGCGCACTCTCTTGTCTCGCCGCCCTCGGCCGCCTCACGCCGCAGCTCCTCAACCGCCGCCCGGGCCAGGATGGCCACAATGCGCTCCCGATGCCGACCCACCACGACCGCCCCGTGGGTCTCCGCCAGAAGGCGCACCACCGCCGCCGCCAGCCCTCCCAGCACCAGCACCCGCTCGACCGGCGCCAGGCGCCTGCTCAGCCGCACCCAGCGCCGAAAGATCGGCAGATACCGTCTGCCGCCCCTCTGCACGCCAGCCTCCCCCGTTATCCCCGCCGCGCGTGACGGTCCGGTGCGGTCGCCCCCTCTACCCCATCGCCGCCGACGGAGGACACGCTCAGCGCCGGCGCAGCTGGCGCACCCAGCCCAGCAGCCCGCGACCATCTGGGCGGGGGGAGGCCCGGCCGTCGGTATACGAGCGGTAGTAATAGTAGTAGTCGGCGGGGCCGGCCGTCAGGTTGTTGACCACCAGCCCCAGGAGCGGGACCTGGCGCTCGCGCAACTGCCGCACCACCCCCTGGGCCCAGCGCCGGTCGGTCGCCCCGGCGTCCACCACCACCAGCACCCCGGCGCTGCGGCTGGCCAGCAGCAGCGCATCGGCTCCCGCCGCCACCGGCGGGCTGTCGACCAACACCTGGTCCGCCCCGGTCTGGAGCCGCGTCAGCACCGCCTCCAGCCGCGCCGAGGCCAGAAGCTCCCCGGGATTGGGCGGCGGCGTCCCCGCCAGCAGCACCTGAAGACTCCCCGGGCCCGCCACCGGCACCGCCTGGAGCAGGGCCACCGGGTCGAGGTCCGGGTTGGCCAGACAGTCCGCCAGCCCCGGCGCCCGGGGCTGCGCCAGCACCCGGTGCAGCACCGGGCGCCGCAAGTCGGCATCCACCACCACCACCCGCTGGCCCAGCAGCGCCAGCGCCCCCGCCAGCCCCAGGACCACGGTCGACTTCCCCTCCTCGGCTTGACTGCTGGTGACGGTCAGCACCGGCACCGGCCGGCCCCCGCTGGCGAACCGCAGATTCGTCCGCAGGAGCCGGAAGGCCTCGCCGTTGGGCCCGGTCAGATCCCAGGGCGGGGTCGCCGGATCCGCCACCCGCACCAGCGTCGCCAGCACCGGCAGCCCCAGCACCTGCTCGGCCGCCTCCGGGGTCCGCAGCCGCCGGTCCAGCTGGTCGGCCAGGATGATCCCCACACCCCCCAGCGCCAGCCCCAGGACCGCCCCCAGTCCAGCGGCCACCGGCAGACTGGGCCAGGCCGGCCGGAGCGGCAGCCGGGCGGGCTCCAGCACAGTCAAAAGATCCGTCATCTGGGCCTCGGCCAGCCGGAGGGTGGCCTCACTGGCCTGCAGCTGCGCCAGGGCCGTCTGCAGCCGGGTGAGCTGCTCCGTCTCCGTCGGGGTCAGCCCCGGCCGCGCCCGCAGCGTCGCCACCTCCGCCTGGAGACTAGCGATCTGCTCCTCCAGGCGCTCGCGGACGGCGGCAAACCGCTGCGCCTGCCGCTGGCGGGTGCCCTCCACGAGCACGGCCGTCAGAGTCTCGGCGGCCCGGAAGGCCAGCGTCCGGTCGGCGCTCTCCACCTGAATCTCCACAATGGGGGTGCCACTCAGCGCGCGAGCCCGGACCCGGAAGGGCAGGTCCGGCAGCGCCGCCGGCGCGACCTCGGCGGGCAGCAGCCCCAGCCGCTGGGCCACCGCCCGCTTCAGCTCCTCACCGGCGGCAATCTGGGCGTACAGAGGAGCGCTTGCCCCCCCCCCCGGTGGGGAGGGGGCCAGGCTGGCCGGGGAGACCGCTCTCGACCAGGATGCGGACCGTCACCTGGTAGACGGGGGTCAATAGAAACCGGGCGGTGAGCAGGGCGCTCAGGAGCCCCACCAGGGTCGCCACCACCAGAAACCGCCACCGCTGGCGCAGGACCAGCAGGACCCGATCGACCTCCAGCCAGTCCTCGGCCGGGCGGACAACAGGGGACGGAGAGGAGACAAGCGACATCCCAGGCCTTCCCCGGCACCAGTGTCGTCGGCCGTATTGTACTTAGAGACAACGACCTATGTCAATGCCGCCAGCTCGCGTGGCTCTTGCTCACCCCCGGCCGGCCGGCTACAATGCCGGCACACCGAACACCTGGAGGGAAACGGTCTATGCCGCTGCGCGTTGGGGTGCTGGGCGCCGGTGCCATCGGCCGCCGGCACGCCGAGGTCTATGCCCGCCAGCCCGACTGCCAGGTGGTGGCCATCGCCGACCTCGACCCGGCCCGCGGCCAGCCCCTGGCCGACGCCCTGGGCGCCCGCTACTACCCCGATCTCCAGACCCTCCTGACCGACGAACGGGTGCAGGCTGTGAGCGTCTGCCTGCCTCATGCCCTCCACGCCGAGGCGGTGGTGGCCCTGGCCCGGGCCGGCAAACACGTCCTGGTCGAGAAACCCATCGCCACCACCCTGGCCGACGCCGACCGGATGATCGCCGCCTGCCGCCAGGCCGGGGTCGTCCTGATAGTCGGCCAGACCCACCGCTTCTACCCTGAGCACCGGCTGGCCGACAGGCTCCTCCACGAGGGCGCCATCGGCCAGGTCCTCACGGTCACCGATACGATCTGGGCCGGCCACGACGAGGACCGTCCGCTGGGTTGGCGAGGCCGCCTGGCCCTCAACGGCGGCGGCATCTTTATGGACAACGGCGTCCACGCCGCCGACCGTCTGCGCTGGTGGCTGCGCAGCCCGGTGACCTGGGTGGCGGCCCGGACCGGTCGGGGACGGGGACTCCTTGAGGGCGAGGAGCACGGGACGGCCCTCCTGGGCTTCGCCAACGGTCTGACCGCCACTCTCCACCAGGTTCTGGGGGTCCCCCGGGCGGCCAGCCGCTGCCGGGTCGAATTCGTCGGCACCGACGGGATCCTCCAGGTTGACACCTGGCAGGGCGTCCGCCTCTGCCGGCGCGGTGGCGTCTGGGAGGAGGTGCCGGTGCCGCCGGCGTGGCCGGGCGGCTTCGAGGCCGAGATCGCCGAGTTCCTGGCAGCCATCCGCGAGGGCCGGCCCCCGACCGTGCCCGGCGAGGAGGGGCGGGCCGCCCTGGAGGTCATCCTGGCCATCTACCGGGCAGCTGAGACCGGCACCGTGGTCCAGCTCCCGCTCCCGGCCGCCTGAGCCGCCGGCGTCGTCTCCGGGAGCGCGAAACCACGAAATCCCACGGGTCCGCCGCCCGCCTGGCCCCGCCGGCGATGGCCAGGAGGTCCAGGCCGGCAGTATAATCGAGAGAGGAGACCGGGGACAGCCGGAGCCCAGACGATGCCTCCCTTCCGCGTGGTCGCGCCGTTCGAACCGACCGGTGACCAGCCCCAGGCCATCGCCAAACTGGTCGAGGGGCTGCGCAGGGGCTACCGCTATCAGACCCTCCTGGGGGTGACCGGGTCGGGCAAGACCCACACCATGGCCCGGGTCATCGAGGCGGTCCAGCGCCCGACGCTGGTCATCGCCCCCAACAAGACGCTGGCCGCCCAGCTGTACAGCGAGTTCCGCGACTTCTTTCCCGATAACGCCGTCGAGTACTTCGTCAGCTACTACGATTACTATCAGCCCGAGGCCTATATCCCCCAGACCGACACCTACATCGAAAAAGACGCCACCATCAACGACGAGATCGACCGGCTCCGCCACGCCGCCACCCAGGCCCTCTTCACCCGCCGCGACGTCATCATCGTGGCCTCGGTCTCCTGCATCTACAGCCTGGGCTCGCCCGAGGATTACAACCAGACCGTGGTCCGCCTGCGGCGCGGCGAGGTCCGCAAGCGCGACCACGTCCTGCGCTTCCTCACCGCCATCCAGTACGAGCGCAACGACCACAACCTGACCCGCGGCAAGTTCCGGGTCCGGGGCGACACCCTCGAGGTCTTCCCGGCCTACGAGGAACTGGTCGTCCGGATCGAGTTCTGGGGCGACGAGGTCGACCGCATCACCCTGATCGACCCGCTCACCGGCGAGGTCCTGGGCGAGCGTGACGAGATCGCCATCTACCCGGCCAAGCACTTCATCACCACCGAAGAGAAACTGCGCCTGGCCATCGCCGACATCCTGGCCGAACTGGAGGAGCGCGTCCGCGAACTGGAGAGCCAGGGCAAACTGCTGGAGGCCCAGCGCCTGCGCCAGCGCACCCTCTTCGATGTGGAGATGCTGCGCGAGACCGGCTACTGCCCCGGCATCGAGAACTACGCCCGCCACCTCTCCCGCCGGGCGCCCGGCTCGACCCCCTGGACCCTCCTCGACTACTTCCCCGACGATTTCCTCATGTTCATCGACGAATCGCACCTCTCCATCCCCCA
Source organism: Chloroflexota bacterium (assembly GCA_034433795.1). Lineage (GTDB taxonomy): Bacteria > Chloroflexota > UBA6077 > FW602-bin22 > DAOUAE01 > DAOUAE01. Next base: position 44,517 of record DAOUAE010000096.1, on the reverse strand, counting down.
GATCCGGGGGATGTACCACGGCGACCGCTCGCGCAAGGAGGTGCTGGTCGAGTATGGCTTCCGCCTGCCCTCGGCCCTGGACAACCGGCCGCTGACCTTCGAGGAGTTCGAGCAGCACATCAACCAGGTGATCTTCGTCTCGGCCACCCCCGGCCCCTACGAGCGCGCGGTCAGCGCCCAGATCGTCGAACAGATCATCCGACCGACCGGCCTGCTCGACCCCACCATCGAGGTCCGCCCCACGCGGGGCCAGATCGACCATCTCATCGAGGAGATCCGCAAACGGGTGGCTCGGGGCGAGCGGGCTCTGGTCACCACCCTCACCAAGAAGATGGCCGAGGACCTGGCCGACTACCTGCGCGAGATCGGCATCAAGGTCCACTACCTGCACTCGGACATCGAGACGCTGGAGCGGGTGGAGATCCTGCGCGACCTGCGCCTGGGCGTCTACGACGTGGTGGTGGGGATCAACCTCCTGCGCGAGGGGCTGGACCTGCCGGAGGTCTCGCTGGTGGCCATCCTCGACGCCGATAAAGAGGGGTTCCTCCGTTCGGAGGGCTCGCTCATCCAGATGATCGGCCGGGCCGCCCGCCATGTGGACGGCCACGTGATCATGTACGCCGACGTCATCACCGACTCGATGCGCCGGGCCATCGAGGAGACCTACCGCCGGCGACAGATCCAGATGGAGTACAACCAGGCCCACGGCATCACCCCGACCGGCATCCGCAAGGCCATCCGCGATATCACCGACCGGGTGCGCCAGGTGGCCGAGGCCCGCGCCAGCTACGCCGCCGGCCCGGCCGTGGCCGAGCTGCCGCGCGAGGAGATCGCCCGCCTGATCAAAGACCTCGAGATGCAGATGAAGCAGGCGGCGCGGGAGCTGGAGTTCGAGCGGGCCGCCCTGCTGCGCGACCAGATCATCGAACTCCGCCGGGTCCTGCAGTCCTGAGCGGGAAAGGGTATAATCTTCGGGCAGACCGGCCACGGGCCGGAGCGGGAGAGCCGTGTCGCTCCTGAAATTCGTGCTGCTGCTCCTGGGAGTGAGCGCCCTCATCGTCCTCTGGGTCGTCGCCCGGCAGCGAATGAACCGGGTCTTTCTCATCGCCGGCCTGACCATCCTGGCCGGCGCCGCCTGGCGGGCCTGGGACTACAGCGACGACGCCGCCTACAGCGGCCGCCTCTGGGCCCCGGCCATCGGCCTGGGAGCGCTGGCCGCCCTCTGGGCCGTCGGCTGGGTGGTCACCCGCCTCCGCCAGCGGCCAGCGGGCGGCCGGGAGCACGACCGGGATTGACAATAACGACCGGACTCTCTATCATGGCCCGCCACAGAAGCCGGCAGGGTTTGTGTGTGAGGTGAGGGAGACCGTGATCGTGGTCATGCGCAAAGACGCCACCGAGGCCGAGGTCCAGGCCGTGGTGGCCCACGTCGAGGAACTGGGGTTCCGCGCCCACCTGTCACGCGGGGTCGAGCGCACCATCATCGGCATCATCGGCGATGAGCGGCCGCTGTCGACCCAGCCACTGGAGCGGCTGCCGGGCGTCGAGCGGGTGGTCCCCATCCTCCAGCCCTACAAACTGGCCAGCCGCGACTTCAAGCCGGAGAACACCGTCATCACCATCAACGGCGTGCGGATCGGCGGCCCGGAGATCGTGGTCATCGCCGGTCCCTGCGCGGTCGAGAGCCGGGAGCAGCTGCTGGAGACCGCCTTCGCCGTCAAGGAGGCCGGGGCCAAGATGCTGCGCGGCGGCGCCTACAAGCCCCGGACCTCGCCCTACAGTTTCCAGGGCCTGGGGCCACGCGGGCTGGAACTGCTGGCCGAGGCCCGTGAGGCCACCGGGCTGCCGGTCGTGACCGAGGTGATGTCGCCGACCGACCTCGAGCTGGTCTGCCAGTACGCCGATATGCTCCAGATCGGCGCCCGCAATATGCAGAACTTCAGCCTGCTCCAGGCAGTCGGCCGCTCCGGCCACCCGGTGCTGCTCAAGCGCGGCATGAGTTCGCGCATCGACGAACTGCTGATGGCCGCCGAGTACATCCTGGCCAACAGCAACTACAACGTGGCCCTCTGCGAGCGCGGGATCCGCACCTTCGAGACCGCCACCCGCTTCACCCTGGACATCAACGCGGTGGCCGTCCTGCGCGAGGCCACCCACCTGCCCATCGTCGTCGACCCCAGCCACGGCACCGGCAAATGGTCGCTGGTGCCGGCCGCCGCCCGCGCCGCCGTGGCCGCCGGGGCCGACGCCCTGATCATCGAGGTGCATCCGTGCCCGGAGCGGGCTCTCTCGGACGGCGCCCAGTCGCTCAAGCCAGAGACCTTCAGCAAACTCATGCAGGAACTGCGGGAGATCGCCCGGGCCGTCGGCCGGACGCTCTGACGGAGAGACCGCCGTGCCGCTGCGCTTCTTCACCGCCGGTGAGTCCCACGGTCCCTGTCTCCTGGGCATCCTGGAGGGGATGCCAGCCGGTCTCCCCCTCACCGAAGAGGACCTGCTCCGCGACCTCCGCCGCCGGCAACTCGGCTACGGCCGGGGCGGGCGCATGAAAATCGAAGCGGATCAGGCCGAGATCCTGAGCGGCGTGGCCCACGGGCGGACGACCGGTGGGCCCATCGGCCTGCGGATCGAGAACAAGGACTGGCCCAACTGGAAGGATAAAGACCTGCCGCCGCTGACGGTGCCCCGGCCCGGCCACGCCGACCTGACCGGCTACTGGAAGTACGGCCACCGCGACCTGCGCCTGGCCCTGGAGCGGGCCAGCGCCCGCGAGACGGCCATGCGGGTGGCGGTGGGCGGCATCTGCAAGCGGCTGCTGGCCGAGTTTGGCATGACCATCGCCAGCCAGGTCCTGCAGATCGGCCCGGTGCGGGCCACCCCCGGCGACCTGACCGACCCGGCGGTGGTCGAGCGGGCCGAGGCCTCGGCGCTGCGCACCCCCGACGCCGAGGCCGAGCAGCGCATGCGCGAAGCCATCCTCGAGGCCAAGCGCCAGGGTCAGACACTGGGCGGCGTCTTCGAGGTGGTGGTCAGCAATGTCATCCCCGGTCTGGGCAGCTACGTCCACTGGGACCGCAAACTGGACGGCCGCCTGGCCCAGGCGGTGATGAGCATTCCGGCCATCAAAGCGGTGGCCATCGGCGACGGCTTCACCATCGGCGAGTCGCTGGGCACCTACGCCCACGACGGCATGCGGCTGGTGGACGGGCGGCTGGTCCGGCTGAGCAACCGGGCCGGCGGGCTGGAGGGGGGCGTGACCAACGGCCAGCCGCTGGTGGTCCGGGCGGTGATGAAGCCGATCTCGACCACCCCGACGCCGCAGCCATCGGTGGACCTGGCGACCGGCGAGAACGTCCCCAGCCAGTACCAGCGGTCGGACGTCTGCGCGGTGCCGGCGGCCGGGGTGGTGGCCGAGGCGATGGTGGCCTTCGTCCTGGCCGACGCCTTCCTGGAGAAGTTCGGCGGCGACAGTCTGGAGGAGATCCGCCCGCGCGTCCAGGCCTACCTGGCCGCCCTGCCCTACTGGTCGCCAGCCCGTCTGTAACCCCCGCCGTCCGGCAACCCGCGTCGGGCGCCTCCGAAGGCGCCGGCGAACGCCAGGGAAGAGACAGCGCCGGGTCAGCCGCCTCCCGGGCCGGCCTACCCGACCTGCCGCCCGGCCGGGCAGCCTCTCCGCTCTGATCCGGCGAGGCCACCCGGGCGATGCCCCTGGTAAAATTCCGGAAGGGGCGCCCCCGGGGCGAAATCTTACGCCTCTTTAACAGCCGGTACTGTACAATAACACATCGGACACCTGTTCGAGGGGCGAGGCGATGCCGCTCGACCGTATCATCGTCCGTGGGGCCCGTGAGCACAATCTGAAAAACATCGACGTCGAGATCCCCCGCGACCGGCTGGTGGTCATCACCGGCATCTCCGGCTCGGGGAAGTCCTCCCTGGCCTTCGACACCATCTACGCCGAGGGCCAGCGGCGCTACGTCGAGTCGCTCTCGGCCTACGCCCGCCAGTTCCTCGGCCAGATGGAGAAGCCCGACGTCGACTACATCGACGGCCTCTCGCCGGCCATCTCCATCGACCAGAAGGGCGTCTCCCACAACCCCCGCTCGACGGTGGGGACGGTCACCGAGATCTACGACTACCTGCGCCTGCTCTTCGCCCGCATCGGCGTCCCCCATTGCCCCCGCTGCGGCCGGGTCATCAGCCAGCAGACCGTCCAGCAGATCGTCGACGCCCTCCTGGCCCTGCCCGACGGCAGCCGCCTCCTCATCCTGGCCCCGGTGGTCCGCGACCGCAAGGGCGAACACCTCCAGCTCCTGGAGGACCTCCGCCGGGCCGGCTACGCCCGCGTGCGCGTGGACGGCCAGGTCCGCGATCTCAGCGAAGAGATCGCCCTGGAGAAGAACAAGAAGCATACCATCGAGGTGGTGGTCGACCGGCTGGTCATCCGCCACGGCTCGCCCAACGGCCAGGCCGACGACCACGCCCGCATCGCCGACTCGGTCGAGACGGCTCTGAAACTGGGCCAGGGCATCGTCCGGGTGGCCATCGTCGGCGGCGAGGAGCTCCTCTTCTCCGAGCACTTCGCCTGCGTCGAGTGCGGCGTCTCGCTGGGCGAGATCGAGCCGCGGACCTTCTCGTTCAACAGCCCGCACGGCGCCTGCCCGGCCTGCAGCGGCCTGGGCACCGCCCAGGAGTTCGACCCCGACCTCGTCGTGCCCAACCCGGAACTGTCGCTGGCCGAGGGGGCCATCCACCCCTGGTCGCGCCCGGCCTCGCTCCAGACCTACTACCTCCAGATTCTGGAGGCGCTGGGCCGCCGCCACGGCTTCGATCTCCATACCCCCTGGCGCGAGCTGGCCGAGGAGCACCGCCACCTCATCCTCTACGGCCGCCCGAACGAACGCCTGCGGCTGGCCCTGCGCGACCGGTCCGGCGGCCGCCGGGAGTACGAGGTCACCTACGAAGGGGTCATCCCCTACCTGGAGCGTCGCTACCGCGAGTGCGAGTCAGACTACCAGCGCCTGGAACTGGAACGCTACATGGCCGACCGTCCCTGCCCAGCCTGCCAGGGGGCCCGCCTCAAGCCCGAGAGCCTGGCCGTCAAGGTCGGCGGCAAATCGATCGTCGAGGTCACCCGCATGGCGGTGGGCGAGGCCCTGGCCTGGTTCGAGGACCTGGAGCAGCGGCTCGGCGAGCGCGAGCGGACCATCGCCCGGCAGATTCTGAAGGAGATCAAGGCCCGGCTGGGCTTCCTGCGCGACGTCGGCCTGGACTACCTGACCCTCGACCGCCAGTCGAGCACCCTGTCGGGCGGTGAGTCGCAGCGGATCCGGCTGGCCACCCAGGTCGGCAGCAGCCTGATGGGCGTGCTCTATATCCTCGACGAGCCCAGCATCGGCCTCCACCAGCGCGACAACCGCCGCCTCATCAACACCCTCCTCCGCCTGCGCGACCTGGGCAACACCGTCCTGGTGGTCGAGCACGATGAGGAGACCATCCGCTCGGCCGACTACATCATCGACATCGGCCCCGGCGCCGGCCAGCACGGCGGTCGGGTGGTGGCCGCCGGCACCCTGGCCGACATCATGGCCTGCCCGGAGTCGATCACCGGCCAGTTCCTGCGCGGCGAGCGGCAGATCCCGGTGCCCCCCCGTCGCCGACCCGGCAACGGTCAGGCCCTCATCATCAAAGGCGCCCGGGCCAACAACCTCAAGAACATCGATGTCCGGATCCCGCTCGGCTGCTTCGTGGCCGTCACCGGCGTCTCCGGCTCGGGCAAGTCCACTCTGGTCAACGACATCCTCTACCGCAAACTGGCTCAGGTCTTCTACAAAGCGCGCGAGCGACCGGGCGACCACGACGCCATCCTGGGGATCGAGCACCTGGACAAAGTGGTGGCCATCGACCAGTCGCCCATCGGCCGGACCCCGCGCTCCAACCCGGCCACCTACACCGGCGCCTTCACGCCGATCCGCGAACTCTTCGCCAGCGTGCCGGAGGCGCGGCTGCGCGGCTACGCGCCGGGCCGCTTCTCCTTCAATGTCAAAGGCGGTCGCTGCGAGGCCTGCCAGGGCGACGGCATCATCCAGATCGAGATGCAGTTTCTGCCCGACGTCTTCGTCCCCTGCGAGGTCTGCAAGGGCCAGCGCTACAACCGCGAGACGCTGGAGATCCGCTACAAGGGCAAGACCATCGCCGACGTCCTGGAGATGACGGTGGACGAGGCCCTGGCCTTCTTCGAGAACATCCCGGCCATCCGGGTCAAACTCCAGACCCTCGCCGACGTCGGCCTGGGCTACATTAAACTCGGCCAGCCGGCCACCACCCTCTCCGGCGGCGAGGCCCAGCGGGTCAAACTGGCCACCGAACTCTCACGCAAGGCCACCGGCCGCACCCTCTACATCCTGGACGAGCCGACCACCGGCCTCCACTTCGCCGACGTCGAGCGGCTGCTCCAGGTGCTGAACCGCCTGGTGGAGGCCGGCAACACCGTCGTCGTCATCGAGCACAATCTCGACGTGATCAAGGTGGCCGACTGGATCATCGATCTGGGACCGGAGGGCGGCGACGCCGGCGGCTGGATCGTGGCCGAGGGCACCCCCGAACAGGTGGCCGAGAACCCGGCCTCCTACACCGGCCAGTTCCTGCGCCGCGTCCTGCGCCCGGCCGCCGCCACCGCCGCCGGCTGACCGGAAGGGCCGGACGAGCGATGGCCAGCCAGACAGAGAAACCCGGGCGGGGGAGGGCCGGCTGTTGCTCCGCGTGCACCTTGACACCGATATTGGCGGTGATATCGACGACCTCTGCGCCCTGGCCCTGCTCCTGACCGCCCCCACGGTGACGATCACCGGGATCACCACGGTCCTGGAGGAGCAGGGCCAGCGAGCCGGCTACGCCCGCTACGTCCTCGCCCTGGCCGGCCGGACCGCTATCCCGGTGGCGGCCGGCGCGGACCTCTCCCTCGGCCGCTGGCGGCTGCCGGCCGGCCTGCCTCCGGCCGACCGCTACTGGCCACAGCCCGTGCCACCAGCCCCCGGTCCGCTGACCGCCGCGCTCGATCTCCTCGCCCAGAGCATCGCCCAGGGAGCGGTGGTCGTCGGAATCGGCCCCTGGACCAACCTGGCGCTGCTGGAGCAGCGCTTCCCCGGCCTCCTGGGCCAGACCCGCCTTTATCTTATGGGCGGGACCATTCATTCGCCGCCACCCGGCTTCCCTGACGACCGCGCCCTCGTCGACTACAACCTCCAGGCCGACCCGGAGGCTGCCGCGATCGTCCTCCAGAGCGCCACCCCCACCCTCGTCCCGCTGGCGGTCACGGTCCAGACCGCCCTCCGCCGGGCCCACCTCCCGGCTCTGCACCGATCCGGCCCTCTCGGCCGCCTGATCGCCCGGCAGGCCCGCGCCTTCGCCGCCGATGAACGCCCGGCCGAGCGCGACCGCCGGACCTGGGCCGGACTGCCGCCCGACTTCATCAATTTCCAGCACGATCCGCTGACCGTGGCGGTCGCGCTGGGCTGGCCGGGGGTCGCCATCGCGACCCGCCCGCTGGCCTTCGACCAGCCGACCGGTCGGCTGGTGGCCACCGACCGTGGCCGTCCCACACCGGTGGTGACGGCGGTTGACGGAGAGGCGTTCAGCCGCTACTGGCTCGGGACGGTGACCGCCCGGCGGAAGGCTCCCGGAGACCGCCGGCCCGGAGGCACCGTCGCTCGCGACCCCGGCCTCTGACCGGTCTCGCCCGGCTACGGCCGGCGCCGGGCGAACGAGGTGCGGACAAAGGGCTCCACCGACTGGATCGAGAGCCCGCCATCCAGAACGAAGATCGACCCGGTAGCGAAACTCGACTCGTCCGAGGCGAAGAAGAGGGCGGCCCGGGCCACGTCCTCCGGCCAGCCGTAGCGCCCCAGCGGCGCGCAGCGGCGGGCCTGCTCTTCCTCCTCCGGGTGCTCGGCGAAGAAGGCCTGGGTCCGCTCGTTGGCGATGATGCCGGGGCAGATGGCGTTGACCCGGATGTTGAAGCGTCCGTAGTCGAGGGCCAGCTGCCGGGTCAGGTTGTTCAGGCCCCCTTTGGCGGCGGCGTAGGCCGGAAAGGCCGGGTTGGCAAAGAAGCCGTTGACCGAGGAGATGTTGATGATCGAGCCGCCCCCGGCCCGGATCATCTCGGGGATGGCGTACTTGGCCATCAGAAACGGTCCCTTCAGGGTCACGGCGATGGTGCGGTCCCAGTCCTCCTCGCTCAGATCGACCGCCGGAACCGCCCGGCTCCAGGCGGCGTTGTTGACCAGAATATCGAGCCGGCCGAACGTCTCGACCGTGGTCCGCACCACCCGCTGACAGTCGGCGGCCACCGCCACATCCCCCTGGACGAAGAGGGCCTCGCCCCCGGCCTGGCGAATGAGGGCGACGGTCTCCTCTCCCTTGACGATGTTCTTGTCGGTCATCACCGTGACCTTCGCCCCTTCGCGGGCGAAGAGCAGGGCCGTCGCCCGGCCGATACCGGTGGCCGCGCCGGTGATGATGGCGACCTTGCCGGCCAGACGCATGCTCCCTCCCGAATCCACCGAGACTCGGCCCGGCACCCCGGGCCAGCGCCCAGGCTACCCGACCCGGCCGGCCCCTGTCAAGGGCGACCACCTCCCGACCGGAGCGGCCGGCACCCCGCCCGGGGCCCCACCGATCACCGGCGCCCCTGGGGCCCGACGCCGAACGTCGTTATCGGCGACGAGCGCTTGTCATAAGAGGGCCTCGCCAGGTTCCTGGCTCAGGCCGGGCGCTCGCCGAAGATGGCCCGGCCCAGGCGGACCATCGTCGCCCCCTCCTCAATGGCCACAACGTAATCATTGGTCATGCCCATCGAGAGATGCTGCCAGGGGATCGAGGGATAGTGAATCTGCAGCCTGTCGCGCAGTTCACGCAGGCGGCGGAAGACCGGCCGCACCGCCTCCGGGTCCGCGACCAGCGGGGCCACGGTCATCAGCCCGACGATCCGCAGCCCCGGCAGGCGGGCGACCTGGCCCGCCGCCTCGATGACCGCGTCGGGGTGAAAGCCGTACTTGGTCGGCTCGCCGCCGACGTTGACCTCGAGCAGGACCGGCACGGTCCGTCCGGCCTGGACAGCCCGGCGCGAGACCGCCTCGGCTACCCGCAGGCTGTCGATGGACTGGATCATCTCGAAAAGACTGACCGCTGTCCTGGCCTTGTTGGTCTGCAGGTGCCCGATCAGGTGCCAGGTCGCCTGGCGCTCGGGGTGGGCCGCCCGCCAGGCGGTGATCTTCTCCTCGGCCTCCTGGACCCGGTTCTCGCCGAAGTGCTGGAGGCCGGCCGCCCAGGCCTCTTCGATGAGCACCAGCGGGACGGTCTTGGTCACCCCGATGATCAGCACGTCCTCTGGCCGGCGGCCGGACCGCAGGGCGGCCTCGGCCACCGTCTGCCGGACGCGCGCCAGCCGGTCAGCGATGCTCTCGCTCATGGACGGAACCCGATAACGGCCGCAAACCGGCCGGTCTGGCCCTCGGCCCGGTGGGAATAATAGTCGGTCTGGTGGCAGCGCGTACAGAGGCCAGCCAGGACGATCCGTTCGGGCGGGACCCCAGCCCGCTCCACCTGCCGCCGGTTGGCGGCCCAGAGGTCCAGCCGCCACTGGTCCGGCCCCGCCGGTCGGACCACAGCCTCCAGAGCCGGCTCCTCAGCCTGGAGGGCCCGCAGCACCTCGGCCCGGACCGTATAACAGCAGGGGCCGATGCTGGGACCGATCCCGACCAGCAGGTCGGCCGGGTCCACCCCGGCTGCGGCCCGGAGCGTCTCGACCAGCGCCCGGGCCACGCCCTGGGCGGTGCCCTGCCAGCCGGCGTGGGCCAGCCCGACCAGCCGCCGGCGCGGGTCCACCACCAGAACCGGGACGCAGTCGGCGAAGAGCAGACAGAGATAGACGCCCGGCGTGTCGGTGTAGAGGGCGTCGGTGGCCGGGAGGGCGTCGCCCCGGTCGGTCAGGCCCCGTCCACGGTCGGCGGCCGTGACCCGGCTGACCCCTCGACCGTGGACCTGCTGGGCGAAAACCAGACCCTCGACCGGGATCCCCAGGGCCGTGGCCAGCCGGCGGCGGTTCTCCACGACCCGGTCCGGCTCATCGCCGACGGCCAGGCTCAGGTTCAGGCTGGCGTAGGGCGCCGGGCTCGCTCCACCGTGGCGCTGGCTGACGCCGTGGACCAGCCCCGGGACCGCCATCAGGTGGGGGAAGCGGAAGAAGCGGACGCTCTCGGCCATCGGTCTCCTCGGGTACAGCCTACCAGACCGGACGGGGTCTGTAAAGGCGCAGGCCCCCGGCCGTGCGAGATCAGAAGACGAGGCCCCAGCGGGTCTCCAGGGCCTCGTCCACCGTCAGACCGCGCGCGCCCGTCCCTCCACTGGGTCCGGGCCTTTCAGCACTCACTGTGGCCACAGGCGTGGCACTTGCGACAGCCCTCTTCGTTGATCAGGGTGTTGCAGCCGCAGCGCGGGCAGAGGTTGCCGGTCGGCTGGGCCAGCGGCAGCGGCAGCTGACGGTGGCCATTGCCGCTGTCCGGATACTCGCCCAGGTGCATGGCCAGCGCCTTGGCGATGGCGTCGGGCAGCGACCGCACCTGATCCGGGCCGAACCCGACCGCCCGGCTGCCGCCGATCCCCCGCAACTGGTCGGCGATCTCCCGCACCCGGTCGGCCGGCGACATTGGCGAGGGCAGGCGCAGGCAGAGCGAGATGAGCCGGCCCAGCGCCTCGGCCAGGGCGGCGATGTCCGACCCGGCCTTGCCGACGTTGATGAAGACCTCGAGCAGACCGTTCTCGTCGGAGTTCAGGGTGATATTGACCTTGCCCTCGGGGGCGATGATCTGGCGGGTGTAGCCGTGGACCACCGTCGGCCGTGGCTTGATGGTCGGGGTGATCTCCTGGGCCGGCGGGAGCGAGTAGGTCTTCTTCGACTCGGTCTGCCCGTTCTTGCCGCCGACGTGCTCCAGCACCGCCTCGCGGCAGCCGTCGCGGTAGTAGGTGATCCCCTTGCAGCCCAGTTCGTAGGCTAACGTGTAGAGCTTCTTCACGTCCTCGACTGTGTGGCTGTTGGGGGCGTTGACCGTCTTGCTGATGCTGGCGTCGGTGTACTTCTGGATGACCGCCTGGACGCGGACGTGCTCCTCCGGCGTCAGTTCGTTGGCGCTCACGAACCAGGGCGGCCGGGGCAACTGGTCGGGGTCTTTGCCCTGCCGGCGCATCTCCTGCCGCCAGGCGTCGTAGAGCGGATGGTAGATGAGGTGCTCGCCCAGCCGGTCACGGCGGAGCATCACGAAGTCGAAGACCGGCTCGATGCCCGAACTCACCCCGGCCAGGAGCGAGGTCGTCCCGGTCGGCGCCTGGGTCAAAAGCACGGCGTTGCGGATGCCGTGGGTGGCGATCTTCTGCCGAATGCGCTCCGGCAGCCGCTGGATGAAGGCCCCCTGGAGGTACTTCTCCCGGTCGAACATCGGGAAGGGGCCCTTTTCGGCCGCCAGGTCGCAGGAGGCGTCGTAGGCGGCGTCGCGGATCCGGCGGTAGATCTCCTCGATGATCGCCAGCGACTCCTCCGAGCCGTAGCGGACCTGCATTTTGATCAGGGCGTCGGCCAGCCCCATCGTCCCCAGGCCGGTGCGCCGGGTGTTGAGCTGAGCGACCCGGTTCTCCTCGAAGAAGTACTCGTTGGCGTCGACCACGTTATCGAGGAAGCGCATGGCGATGCGGACGTGCTCTTCGAGGAGCGCCCAGTCCATCTGCCCGTCTTTGACGAAGGCCGCGAGATTAATCGCCCCCAGGTTGCAGACGCCCCAGGGCGGCAGCGGCTGTTCGCCGCAGGGGTTCACGCAGCGGATGTTCTCGTAGTACCAGGTGTTGGAGAGCTTGTTCACCCGGTCCATGAAGACCACGCCCGGCTCGGCCGAGTCCCAGGCCGCCCGGCAGATGAGGTCCCAGAGGTCGCGGGCCCGGACCGTCTTGCGGACCTTGCCGTCCCAGACCAGGTCCCAGGGCTCGTCGTTCTTGACGGCCTCCATAAAGGCGTCGGAGATGCAGACCGAGAGGTTGGCGTGGTTGATCCGGCGGCGGTCCTGCTTGACGGTGATGAACTCCTCAACGTCCGGGTGGGTGTCGTCGAGCATCAGCATCAGCGCCCCGCGCCGCGAGCCGCCCTGCTGGATCACGTCGCCGGTGGCCACCGAGTAGAGTTCGGCCCAGGAGCAGGGACCGGAGGCGGTGCCGTTGACCGTGCGGATGTAGGAGCCGCGCGGCCGCAGGGTCGAGAGATTGACGCCGACCCCGCCGCCCCGGGCCATGATCTCGGTCATGATCTTGAGATTATCCAGGATGCCGCTGCGGCTGTCCTCCGGCGAGGGGATGACGTAGCAGTTGTAGAAGGTGACCTTATGGCCGGTGCCGGCGCCGGCCAGGATGCGCCCGCCGGGGACGAACTTGAAATCGGTCATCGCCCAGTAGAACTTCTCTTCCCAGTAGCGGCGCTTCTCCTCGGTGGCTTCGACGGCGGCGATCCCCCGCGCGACCCGCCGCCACATCTCCTCCGGGTAGCGCTCCAACGGCTGGCCGTCGCGGTCCTTCAGTGAGTACCGGTCCAGAAACACCTTCTGCCGCACCCCTTCCAGGACCGTCCCACTGGCGGTGCTCTGTGCCATCGCTCCTCCCTCCACCCCTCTCGCTGAGGTGTATGAACTACCGGCTCCTAGTATGCCTGAGCGGATACTAGAAAGCCGTTAGAGTTTGGGCTCCACCACCAGCCCGTCGTCACCGAGAGCCAGCGGCAACTGGTGCTGTGTCTCCTGGACCCGCCGTTTCCACTCCTTCAACTCGGCGATCTCGTCCAGCAGACTGTCGATGTCGCGAAACTGCCGGTAGACCGAGGCGAAACGGACGTAGGCCACCTCGTCCAGCTCCCGCAGGCGCCGGACCACCGCCTCGCCGATCCGCCGGCTCGGCACCTCGGCCTGGCCCAGCCCGAAGATCTCCTGCTCAACCGCGTCCACCACCGCCTCGATCTGGTCCTCCGAGACCGGGCGCTTGGCGCAGGCCAGCCGGACACCCCGGACCAGTTTCTCCCGGCTGTACTCCTCACGCCGACCATCGCGCTTGATCACCACCAGCCCGGCCCGTTCGATGCGCTCACTGGTGGCAAAATGGTAGCCACAATTGACGCACTCCCGCTGCCGCCGCAGCGAGGCCTGGACCAGCTGCAGGCTCAGCACTCGCGTCTCCGGATGGCCACAGCGCGGACAGGGCAGGAGCTCCGGCCGCTCGTAGGTCCAGAACCGCTCTCCACAGCACAGACACTCACGCCGCCGCCGGATCCCCCCCTCGATATCGCGCGAGTCGACCACCCGCGTGTCCGCCTGACAGCGTGGACAGCGCATACCCCCACCCCCGTCCCCCACCCCGAGGAAACGCCGACCACCCTCCGGGGAGGGCCATATCTTGATCGCTCACTTCCACAGTAATCAAGATATGGACCGGCGTCAAGAGGATGGTCGGCGGATCTCTAGGACTTTTTTCCTATCGCCTAGCCACGGCCGTACCGCTTGCGCAGGAAGGCCGGCACCTCGGGGTCATCGATGCCGGCCGGCTCCCGGCTGGGCGCCGGCCGGTGGCCGGTCAGCGGCAGGGTCTTGACCTGGCTGGGTCGGCCATCGAAGCCGGTGGCGATGACGGTGATCTTGACCTCGTTCTGCATCTTCGGGTCGATCACCGCCCCGAAGATGATGTTGGCCTCGGGGTCCGCCGCCTGGCTGATGATCTGGGCGGCCTCGGTCACCTCGAAGAGGGTCAGGTCCGGTCCGCCACAGATGTTGAAGATCACCCCCCGAGCACCCTCGATGGAGACCTCCAGCAGCGGGCTGGAGATGGCCGCCCGGGCGGCGTCGGTGGCCCGGGTCTCACCCTCGCCCCGACCGATGGCCATCAGGGCTGAGCCGGCCTGCGACATAATGGCCTTGACATCGGCGAAGTCGAGGTTGATGAGACCGGGCACGGTGATGAGCTCGGCGATCCCCTGAATGCCCTGGTGCAGGACATCGTCCACCACCCGGAAGGCCGCCTCGAACGAGGTCTTCTTGTCCACCACCTGGAGAATCCGGTCGTTGGGGATGACGATCAGCGTGTCAACCTTATCCTTCAACTGGTTGATGGCCTCCTCCGCCACCGCCCGCCGGCGGGCCCCCTCGAAACTGAAGGGCTTGGTGACCACCGCCACCGTCAGCGCGCCGACCTCCTTGGCCAGCTGGGCCACCACCGGCGCCGCCCCGGAGCCGGTCCCCCCGCCCATGCCGGCGGTGATGAAGACCATATCGGCGTCTTTCAGAGCCTCGAAGATGAGATCGCTCGACTCCTCGGCCGCCTTGGTGCCGATGATCGGGTTGCCTCCGGCGCCCAGGCCCTTGGTGAGCTTATCGCCGATCTGAATCTTGCGGTCGGCCTCGGTGCGCAGCAGCGCCTGATAATCGGTGTTGATGGCGATGAACTCGATCCCGCGGATCTCGGCCTGGATCATCCGGTGAACGGCGTTCGATCCCCCTCCCCCGACACCGACAACCTTGATTCGGGCAAACGACTCGGTGTTGGGCAAAGGCACCAGTTCCGCCATGGCGCTCTCCTTCAACGCTCCCCCTCTTCGTCACAGAGGCTGCCCGCTCCCTGACTCTCCGTCCCTGCCCTGGGAGCCAGCCGGTGCGGCCAGCAGAGGCCAGCCCCAGCGAGGGCAACCGACCCCCAGACCGGTCAGCCCGCTCAGCGGGGAGCGGAGGCGCTGCACCCCTGCCGTGCCCAACGGTCCGCATCACGGCGACGCTCGGTCTCGGTTGGATCAGGCCGGTGGGGAGAAGATGATGAGTCGAACAAGCCAGCCGCTTCCCAGGACGCAGGGGATTATAGTGGGGAGGACGACCGCTAGCAAGGGGCCAGGAGTACTATGGTCCCGCCCTCCCACGCTATGGTAAAATAGCCAGACCCAAGCCGGAACCATCCGCGACCGGAAGAGTCGTCCCGCGCCACCACGGTGAGGAGACCATGCCCGATCCCGAGACGCTGATCGCCCGTCTGGCCGCGACCCCCGACCGCCTGGCCGCCCTGGTCGCCGACCTGGACGAACCCCAGCAGCGCCAGCGCCCCTCCGACGGCGGCTGGTCGATCAAAGAGATCGTCGGCCATCTGGCCGACGCCGCCGCCTGGCTCAACGCGGCCCTCTACCGTCTGCTCAGTGAGGACGACCCGCTGCTGCCGGACTACGACCCGGAGGAGTATGCCGCCCTCCGCGACTACCAGTCTGACGCGGTCGCCCGGCTGCTGGGACTGTTCCGGGCCTTTCGTCAGGAGACGGTCGCCCGACTCCAGGCGCTCCGGCCGGAGGACTGGCAGCGGACCGGTCGTCACCCGCGCTGGGGCCGGCTGACGGTCCGGGAGCTGGTCGAGCGGGCCGTGGCCGACGAGGAGCGCTGGCTGGCGGAGATCCAGGCCCGTCGGGAGCGGCGCCGGCCGGCTACTCCCCCTCCGAGGTGAGCGAAGAGGGGCGGCGGTAGAGAGCCCGGCTGCGGGCGATGAGGTGACGCCGGATGATGGCCAGATTGTTGAACAGGCGCACTCCGAAGGCCAGAATGGCGGCGAAGTAGAGCTCGACCCCCAGCCGGTCGCCCAGAAAGGTCAGCAGGCCCGCCAGCAGCATATTGGTCAACAGGCCCGAGAGGAAGACGATGTTATCATACTGGTCTTCCAGTTCGGCCCGCGCAGCGCCCAGGATCGAGTCCAGGGCCGCCAGGATGGCGATGGCGGTGTAACGGGCGTACTCCGCCGGGACGGTCAGGCGGAAGACGAGCCCGGCCACGATCCCGATCAGGAGCCCCAAAGCCGGCAACCACACTGGATACACCCTGCCGGTGAGACCTGTCTGGCCCTCATTATAGCAGAGCCCGCCGTCCCGGCCACCCCCGACGGTTTTCCCCGGCACGGGGGATGTGCTACACTGGGACGGGCGGCCTCTCCCAGCGAGACGACCGGCGCGCGAGGATGACGATGGTGCAGCGGGCCCGATTGCTCCTGCCAGTCTACCTGCCCACATTCCTGCTGGCCTTCAGTCAGGGCATTCTCATTCCCACCCTCCCGCTCTACGCCCAGCAGTTCACCCCCTCTTTCGGTCTGGTCAGCCTGGTGGTCTCGGCCGCCGGACTGGGGACGCTGCTGACCGACGTCCCGGCGGGCCTCCTGCTGGAGCGGCTGGGGCGCCGGCGGATGATGCTGCTGGGGACCGGGGCCCTGGCTCTGGCCAATCTGGGCCTGGCCCTGGCCCACCTCTACCCCGAACTGGTCGTCTACCGTCTGATCGCTGGGGCCGGAACCGCCTGCTGGAACCTCTCCCGGCTGGCCTACCTGACCGACGTGGTCCCGCCGGCCCAGCGGGGCCGGGCCCTCTCGACCTTCGGCGGCGTCAACCGCATCGGCACCTTCACCGGCCCGGCCATCGGCGGCGCGGTCGGCTACGCCCTGGGCCTTCCGGCCGCCATCCTGCTCACCGCCGCCCTTTCGACCGGAGCCCTGGTCCTGGCCTTCGTCGCCGTCCCGGAGAGCGGTCTGCAGACCCGTCTCCATCACCGGCTCCGCTGGCGGGTGCTGGGCGACCTCTTCCGCCACCACTGGCCGGAACTGCTGGCAGCCGGGACCGCCCAGCTGTGGGCCCAGATGATCCGGGCGGGCCGCCAGATCATCGTCCCCCTGTACGGGGCCAGCGTTCTGGGGCTGGATGTGGCGGCCATCGGCAGCATCGTCAGCCTCTCGGCGGCCATCGACATGTCGCTCTTCCTGCCGGCCGGCGTCATCATGGACCGGCTGGGACGCAAGTTCGCCTCGGTCCCCTCGTTCGCCGTCCTCTCGCTGGGCATGCTGCTGGTGCCGCTGGCCCACGATTACTGGGGGCTGCTGCTGGCCACGGCGGTGATGGGGCTGGGCAACGGCCTGGGCTCGGGGACGATGATGACCCTGGGAGCCGACCTCGCCCCCAAAGAGGCCACCGGCGAGTTCCTGGGGCTCTGGCGGCTGCTGGGCGACGCCGGCTCGGCCGGGGGACCGCTGGTGGTCGGGATGATCGCCGATCTCGTGGGGCTGACGCTGAGCGCCCTGGCCCTGGCCGGCATCGGCGCTCTGGCCGCCGTCACCCTCCTGGCCTTCGTCCGCGAGACGCGGGCGGAGGCGCCGGCCGGTTCGCCGACGCGCGCCCCGGCCCGCGAGCCCTGACGGCGCGGGGGAGCAGGTGGTCGGGCCACGCCTCCGGCACGAGTGGGCGCTTATCCGCCGTCACTGGGATATCGTCGCCTCGCTGAGCCTGCTGGCGGTCACCCTGATCACTGAACGCGTTCTCCGGCCGGCCGTCCCCCCGGTCATGCGCCTGCCGCGCCTCTTCAGTCTGTTGGCTGTCACCAGCACCGCCTACCTCAGCCGGCAGCTGGCGCTCCAGCGGCTGCTGGCCGAGACGCGGCTGCGGCGCCTCCAACGGACCCACCAGGCGGCTCTGCGCATCGGAGCCCAGGTCAGCCTGCCGGCCGTCGTGGCCACGACCGCCGACGAGGCTCGCCAGCTCAGCGGCGCCGCCTGGGCCCTCGTCCATCTGACCGATCCCCTGCCGGGCGTCGAGACCCCTCACCTCCACGGCCCCCTGACGCCGGGCGTCCTGGCCGGCAGTCCGTGGCTGGCCGACCTGGCGACCCGGGTGCGTGACCGTGGTCCCCTCTGGCTGAGCGACTGGCGCCGCGACCCTTCGCTCCGGGCCGCCGCGCCCCCCGGGCTGCCGGCGGGGAGCCTGCTGGCCGTCCCGCTCCTGAGCGGCACCCGGTCTCTGGGCGTCCTGATCCTGGGGAATAAACCTGACGACGCCGGGTTCACCGCCGACGATGCCGCCATCCTCACCCTGCTGGCCGCCCACGCCGCTCTGGCCCTCGAGCGCACCCGTCTCTACGCCGAGGCCCAGCAGCGGGCAGCCGAACTGCTCGAGGAGCGCGAGCGGCGGGAGACGTTTGTCTCGGCCGTGGCCCACGAACTGCGGGGGGCGATGACCCCGCTCCTGGGCTACCTTTACTTCCTCGACCGCTGGGAGACCCTCGCGCCAGACCGACAGGCGACAGTGAAGGCCAACCTGCGGGCCCAGATCGACCGGCTGAACCGGCTGGTCAGCGATCTGCTCGATGTCTCGCGCATCGCGGCCGGGCGCTTCCACCTTGAGCGCACGACCACCGATCTTGTGGCCATCGCCCGCGAGGTCGTGGCCGCCCAGCAGGCCACGACCACCCGCCACCGGCTGATGCTGGAGGCACCGCCCTCGCTCCCCGGCCGCTGGGACCCGGACCGTCTGGCGCAGGCCCTGACCAACCTCCTCAGCAACGCCATCAAATACACGCCTGAGGGGGGCGAGATCCGCGTCCGCCTCTGGTCGACCGACCGGGAGGTCTGCGTCGCGGTCACCGATCCGGGGATCGGGCTCCGGCCGGAGGACCTCCCGCTCCTCTTCCAGCCCTACTCGCGCCTCTACCGCGAGCGGCGGGCCCGGGGCCTGGGCCTGGGTCTCTACATCACCCGCGCCATCGTCGAAGCCCACGGCGGGCGCATCTGGGCCGAGAGCCCCGGGCCCGGACGGGGCAGCACGTTCACCTTCTGTTTGCCGCGCGACTAGACCCGCAGCGCCGCCGCCAGCGTCAGCCGGTCGACCATCAGATCGGCCCCCAGACCGTAGCCTGTGGGCAGGATCAGCCGGTCGCCCTGAAGCGTCTCGGGCGGGGTGGTGAGGGCGGACCGGTCGGGGAACTCGGCGAAGGGGTACTCCAGCCGCCAGCCACTGGGCGTACTGGCCAGCAGATGGGCGCTGGCCAGGGTGCTGACCGGCCCACTGGGGTTGTGGGGCGAGAGGAGCACACCGTGCGCCTCCGCCAGCGCCGCCACCTTGCGGGCGGTCCAGAGGCCACCCCCGTGCTTGACGTCGACCAGCCAGACGTCGGCGGCCTCCAGCCGGGCCAGACGAGCGTAGGGGCCGAGGCCGAAGAGACGCTCGCCGGTGGCCAGGCGCTGGCCGGTCTCGCGGCGAAGCCAGGCCAGACCCTCCGGGTCGCGCTCGACCGGGAGCGGGTCCTCGACCCAGAAGGGACGGTGAACCTGAAGGGCCTGGATCACCCGCCGGGCGGTGTGACGGTCGAAGCGGCTGTGGCAGTCGACGAGGAGCTCCCGGTCGGGACCGATGGCCGCCCGGACCGCCGCCACCCGTTCCAGTCCCTGGGCGATGGCCCGGTCGAGAGCGGCGGCGCTGAGCCCCGGCTCGACCTCGTCGAAGGGGGCACACTTGACGGCCGGAAAGCCGGCGGCGACTGCCTGCCGGGCCAGGGCGGCGAAGCCCTCAGGGCTCCGGTCGGCCGCCGCCCGGTTGATGTTGGCGTAAAGCGGGACCGCGGACTGGAGCGGTCCGCCCCAGAGACGGGCCAGGGGCGTTCCCCAGTGGCGGGCCAGAAGATCGTGCAGGGCCTGCTCGACCGCCGAGAGAGCGGTGGCGGTGACACGGTCAGGAGCGGTCAGCGTGAGACTGGCCAGCCAGGCCTCGACCGTCGGCACCTCCTGGTCGAGCAAGGCTGGGAGAAACCGATCGCGGAGCAGCGCGACCACCCGGTCATCGTCGCCGCTGTGCGAGGCCTCGCCCCAGCCGGTGTGGCCGGCGGCATCGGTCAGCTGGACGAAGACCCAGGCCCCGCGCAGGTGGACCCGGCGGTGGTCGGGAACGGCGATGGTGTAGACGGCGCCAGCGCGAACGATGGGCATGGCCTCCTCCCTAGAGCAGTCTGAGTGGCCAGGGGGTGACCTCACCGACAGCCGGAACAACCGCGGTCCAGTCGCACCGCGCGCAGAAGGCGAGATCCTCCCCGTAGCCCAGCGCCATGAGCTCCTGGCCGTGCTGACTGGCCCGCAGCGCCGCCAGCGGGTCGCCGAACGAGCGCCAGAGGCGATGGGCGGCCATGGCCCCATCGTCCAGCCGGGCCGTCACCTGGTCCAGCACCCGTTCAACCAGGTAGCCCGCACAGACCGCGTCGTCGAGCCCGAAATCGCCCCGGCGCCCGGCGCAGAGGACCACCAGGCGTCCCGTTCCCCCACCCGCCTCCCAGGCCGCCAGCGCGGTCCGGACAGCGGCCGTGGCGTTGAGGAAACTGGCCGCCAGAACACCGCGGGCCGTGGCCGCCAGCCGCAGGGCCCGCGTCCCGTTGGTGGTGACAAAGACGACGCTCCGACCGCGCAGGTCGCGCCCGGCCAGGGCCACCGGTGAGTTGCCGTCATCGAACCCCGGTGGGGGATGACCGCCCTCCTCTCCGCAGAGCAGAGCGGTGGGGAGCCGGCGGATCGCCTGACGAGCGGTGGCGACGTCCGGGGCCAGCCAGACCGCCTCACAGCCCTGGGCGAAGAGAACGGCCAGCGTCGAGGTCGCCCGCAGCACGTCGACCACCAGACAGAGGTCGGTCGGGTGGAGCGCCGCCAGCGCCGGCGCCAGGGCCACGGTCAGCGAGAGCGGTGGGGTGCTCACCGGGCAGTGATCAGGCGGACACCGCGCTCGAAGAAGAAGTAGTCCCAGGCCCAGTTGATGAGCACGAGCAGGCGGTTCCGCAGGCTGATGATCTGGAGCAGATGGAAGACGAGCCAGACCAGCCAGGCTGGAAAGCCGGTGAACGAGAGCCCGTAGATGTGGGCGACCGCAGCGTGCCGGCCGATGGTGACCATCGCCCCTTTGTCGTGATAGCGGAACGGCAGCGGATCCAGGCCCCGGAGCTGACGGCGGATGTTGCGGGCGGCGTGGGCCCCCTGCTGCATGGCCACGGGGATAACCATGGGCAGCGGCCGGCCGTCCTGCTCGACATAGGCGCTGTCGCCGACCACGTAGACCTCCGGACGACCCGGGAGATGCAGGCAGTCGGTGACCATGATCCGTCCGGCCCGCCCGGTCGGCAGTCCCAGGTGAACGGCCAGGTCGCTGGCCTGAACGCCGGCCGCCCAGACCAGGGTGTGGGCCGGGATGGTCCGGCCATCCCGGAGCCGGACCAGGTGATCCTCATAGCTCTCCACCGGGGCGTTGAGCCAGACCTCCACGCCCTTCTCGCGCAGAGCCTGAGCGGCGGCCTGCTGGAGAGGGGGTGGGAAGCCCCCCAGGAGGGCCGATCCGGCCTCCACCAGGATGATGCGCACCAGACCGAAGTCGAGGCCCGGATAGTCGTGGACCAGGACCAGCCGGATCAGCTCCGCCAGGGCGCCGGCGAACTCCACGCCGGTCGGACCGCCCCCCACGATGACGAAGGTCAGCAGAGCCGCCTGGCGCTCGCGGTCCGGCTCGGTGACCGCCCGCTCGAACATCTTCAGAATATGGTTGCGGAGCCGCACCGCCTTGGGCAGATCCTTCAGCCCCTGGACGCGCGGCCGCAGGTGCTCCAGGCCGTAGAAGTTGGTGGCGCTGCCGGTGGCCAGGATGAGGTAGTCGTAGGGGATGGCGCCCGTTTCGGTCAGCACCTGCCGGCGCTCCAGGTCCACGCCGGTCACCCGCGCCATCTGGAAGCGCAGATTGGCCAGGCCCTTGATGATGCCCCGGACCGGCTGGGCGATCTCTTCAGGCTCCAGGCTGGCCGTCGCCACCTGGTAGAGAAGCGGGATGAACAGATGGTAATTGTTCTGGTCGAGAATCAGCACGCTGGCCGGGGCCCCCACCAGCGCCCGGGCGGCGGTCAGCCCGCCGAACCCCGCGCCGACGATGACAACGCGGGGCTGACTGGCCAGCGGGGGAGCGGCGGCCTCCTGGCGCCGGGCCCGCCAGAGCCAGAGGCCGAGGGCCGCCCCCAGACCGAGGACACCGGAGCGGAACAGGGCGCGTCGCATCGGCTGGTCTCCTGGTCGCCGGATTCGGATAGTGCGTCGGGGCAGTGGGCCCACCGGTTAGGGCAATGATACGCGATGCCCAACCGGCACCGCAACGCGCCGGGGCCGGGAAACAAAGAGGCGGGGCGGAGGCCCGCCCCGCGCTGCCGGGTCGCGTCGACCGTGGCACTCAGGCGGTCGTGGTCGACGAGGCAGTCTGAGCGGTATGGCCGCGGAACGGCGGCTTGGTCGTGCCCTTGATGCCGTAGCCGGCGGTCGAGGCGAAGCCGGAGACGAGTTTCTGGGCCTGGCCGCCGCACTGCGGGCAGGTGGCCGGCTTATCGGCCTCGCTCATCGGGCGGGTCAGTTCGAACTCCCGCTGGCACTGAGCGCACCAGTACTCATAGATCGGCATCGCAACCCTCCTTACGCACGTGCTGGGCACGGGATGGCGGCATTGCTAACGCCGGTATAAATGGTAGCAGGGACCGCCCGCCCCTGTAAAGCGCCGGCGGGGACAGGCTCTTTTTGGTAACCTGCTCGGTAGAAAGTGCCGTCTTGCGCCCGCCGCCTCTGCCCCCTACAGTCCCCTGCAGGGGTGATCGCCCCCGTCAGTCCCGAGGAGGTGGTCAAGCGATGCAGCCTGCGTCCATTCCCGGCTACGCCTACGGCGATCCGTCGCTCCCGCCGGCCCCGCTCTCGCTGGCCGAGTTCGAGCTGCTCAAAAAGACGGTGACCTTCACCGAGGACGATGTCCAGGCCCTGCGGCTGGCCGGCGCGGTTCTGGCCGACCAGGTCGAGGAGATTCTCGATGTCTGGTACGGATTCGTAGGTTCCCAGCCGCATCTTCTGGCCTACTTCTCCGATCCGCAGGGACGGCCGATCCCGGAGTACCTGGCGGCGGTGCGCCGCCGCTTCGGCCAGTGGATTCTCGACACCTGCCAGCGCCCCTACGATCAGGACTGGCTGGCCTACCAGTTTGAGATCGGCCGCCGGCACCACCGGCTCAAGAAGAACCAGACCGATGGCGTCCAGGCCGCTCCCCACATTCCGCTCCGCTACGTGCTGACACTCCTCTACCCAATCGTGGCCACCATCCGCCCCTTCCTGGCTCGAAAGGGCCACCCGCCCGAGGCGGTCGAGCGGATGCACCAGGCCTGGTTCAAGGCGGTCCTGCTTCAGGTCACCCTCTGGGCCTACCCCTACACCCACGCCGGCGACTTCTAGCCGGCCAGCGCCGGCCGGGGTGGTGAGGTTCTCGCCGCCGATGCGATCACCTCGCCGGCCAGCAGGGTCTGCACCAGCAGGTGTCCAGGGGGAGTGAGGAGATAGCGCACCCGCACCGGCCAGTCGGGCACCACCTGGCGGGCCACCAGTCCGAAACGGACCAGCTTCTTCAGGCGCTCAGAGAGCATCTTGGGGCTGATGCCGGGCAGGTGCCGCTCCAGGTCGCCGGTGTAGCGCGGGCCCTGGGCCAGGAGCCGGAGGATCGTCCCCATCCACTTGCATTTGAGGACCTCCTCCGCAACCGCCGGAGCGACCCCCGCCCGGGCCAGCGCCTCCCAGCGGGTCAGGAAGGCCCGGGCGGGCGCGGTCAGATGGTATTCGACACGCCGCGGATAGCCGTCGAAGGCCCGTCGTTCAAGCCAGCCAGCGGCGGTGAGATCGGCGAGCCGCTGGCGCAGGGTCCGGCGCGGGATACTGCCGAGCGCCCGCTCCAGGGCCAGAGGACGGCAGACCCCCTGGCCGACGGCCAGCAGCAGCCGGATCGCCCAGCGGTGCTCCAGGGGAGCGAACCTCTCGGTCACCAGGGCACCTCCCCACGACGGCCTCCGCCTCTCTGATTGTCCCCGATCCGGCCTCCGATCGCAAGGGGCGGCGAAGGTCGCGCCGGCATCGGGCCCGCCGCGTGAGCGGGCCGGCCTCAGGGCGTGGTGAGCGGAACCGCCGGGGCGGCCAGGCGGGCCAGCACCGCCTGGCGAACCGTGTTGCCGATAAGCGGGGCCAGGGCCGGCCGGAGCACCTGCAGCTTGGCCTGATCGACCGTCTGCCAGTCATCGAGGAGCAGGCCGCCGGTATCACCCGAGTTCGGGTTCAGGCTCCAGTAGGTGAAGCTGAGCCCGTGGGCGATGAGGAAGTCCACCAGCGTCCGCTGCCAGACCCCTTCGCGGTCGGCGCCCACCGACCGCCCGCCGAACTCGCCGACGAGAAGCGGGGCGAGGTTCTCCAGGGCCAGGTAGGCCCAGGTCCGGGTCCAGAGGGGAACCAGGTTGGCCGGGAAATCCGGGGTGCGAAACCAGGGCTGGTCGTAGACACCGGGACCGTAGTCGTGGGGGCTGTAGACCAGGCGGTCCGGACGCACCAGACGGACCGGGGCAGTGCGGGCGGCGCTCAGATTGCCTCCCCACCAGTACCACTGGTCGTCCGTGCGCTCGACCCCCTCAACGATAATCAGCCAGTCGGGGTTGACGGCCAGAATGGCATTTCCCGCCCGCTCGGCCGCCAGCCGCCAGTCGGTGCGGGGGTCGCCGCTGCCCCAGGTGGCCGGGCCGTGGGGTTCGTTATGGAGGTCGGCGCCGATGACCGCATCGATCCCCCGGTAGCGGGCGGCCAGGCGCTGCCAGTCGGCGATCCAGCGCTCTTCGGGGTAGCGGTCGGTGTACCAGAGTTCACTCTGCTGGGGGCACTCGATGCGGTGGCGGTCCAGGATCACCTTGAGGTTGCGCTCGGCGGCCCCGGCGATGATCCGGTCCATGATCTCCAGCGGGCTGAGGTTCGCCAGCTCGGGATTGAGGTCGGCGTTGATACCGTTCGGGCGGCTGTCGGGGTCGAGGGCCTGGGTGGCAAAGGGCAGGCGGATGGTGTTAAAGCCCATGGCGACGATGGTGTCCAGGAGATCGGTCCAGCGCCGGGCCCAGAGGCCGTGGGGAGCGAAGCTACAGGTCTCCAGACCGAACCAGTTGACGCCGGTGATCCGAACGACCCGGCCGGTGGCATCGCGCAGGGTGGCGCCGTCGGCGCGGAGGACGTTGAGCGGTGGCGGGGCGGGCGTCGGGGTTGGGGCCGGCGTGATGCCGGGCGTCGGCCGGCCGGAGGGTGTCGCCGTCGGAGACAGCAGCGGCGCAGTGGGAGCCGGACCGGGCCGGACCAGGAGAAGACCGCCGGCCACCAGCAGCCCCAGCAGCGCGAGGAAGAGACGGAGACGGACGGGCACAGTCGGCATCAGCGGCGCTCCGTTGACGGAGAGTGTGGCGCTCAGGATAGGGGAGAGGGTGATTTATGTCTATTCCCCCAAAAGTCCTGGGCATGGGAGCGGGCGCCCGGTTCAGCGTCTGGTCAGGGGCCACCGCCCCGGAGTGGGGCGTCCCCTTGTGAGGGGCGGAGGCTCTGTGTATAATCGCCACACGCAGAGAGGCCCTCAGGGGGACGACCGGCGGCCGTCAACGGGCTGTCCAGCGGCCATACGGGGGAAGGGTCATGGAGCGAGAGGTCCAGTCCCGCCGGCGGGTGGTCGTGACCGGCGTCGGTGCGATCACCGCCGTTGGACTCGACGCAGAGACGACGTGGCAGAATCTGCTGCGGGGTGTCTCGGGGGTAGGCCCGATCACCTTCTTCGACCCGACGGGGTATCCCACCACCATCGCCGCCGAGGTCAAGGACTACCAGCCACCGGAGTGGCTGGACCCGAAGGAGGCCCGGCGGCTCTCCCGTTTTATCCTCTTCGCCCTCTCCGCCGCCCACGAGGCGCTGACGCGGGCCCGGTTCTGCATCACCGAGGAGAACGCCGAGCGGGTCGGCGTGCTCATCGGCTCAGGGATCGGCTCGTTCACCACCGTCGAGGAGGGCTGTCGGACGGTCTTCACCCGCGGGGGAGCGCGGCTGACCCCGTTCTTTCTGCCGATGATGCTTCCCAATATGGCCTCGGGGCAGGTCAGCCGGCTGCTGGGCATCCGTGGCTACAGTTCGACGATCGTCACCGCCTGCGCCAGCGGGGCCCAGGCCATCGGCGAGGCGGCCGAGGTCATCCGACGGGGGGCGGCCGACGTGATGCTGGCGGGGGGCAGCGAGGCCTCGGTCTGCGAGATGGGGCTGGCCAGTTTCTGCGCCATCCGGGCCCTCTCGACCCGCAACGACGAGCCCACCAGAGCCAGCCGGCCGTTCGACCGGGAGCGTGACGGCCTGGTGCCGGCCGAGGGCTGCGCCATTCTGGTTCTGGAGGAGCTGGAGCACGCCCGGCGGCGGGGGGCGCCGATCCTGGCCGAGCTGGTGGGCTACGGGGTCTCGTCGGACGCCTACCATGTGGTCGCCCCCGACCCCGAGGGACGGGGGGCGGCGGCGGCCATGCGGGCGGCCCTGGCTGACGCCGGCCTGACGCCCGCGGACATCGATTACATCAACGCCCACGCCACCTCGACGGTAGCGGGCGACTACGTCGAGACGCTGGCCATCAAGCGGGTGTTCGGCGAGCGGGCCTACGCCATTCCCATCAGCGCCACCAAGTCCATGATCGGCCACTCGATGGGGGCAGCGGGGGCCATCGAAGCGGTGGTTGCGGTCCTCACCATTCGGGATGGTATAATTCATCCGACGATCAACTACGAGTACCCTGACCCGAAGTGTGACCTGGACTACGTGCCGAACGTGGCCCGGCGAGTACCGGTGCGCACCGTCCTCTCGAACTCGTTCGCGTTCGGCGGTCACAACGCGACGCTGATCTTCCGGCGCTACGCTGAGGACTGAATCCGTGCTGGTCTTCACGAACGAGCGTCTGGTCCAGAGCCGGATCCGGCTGGGGCGGCTGGCCACCCTGGCGGGGTTCCTGGCCCTGGGGGCGGGGCTGATCTTCTCGCTGCAGACCCAGGCTCAGAACCAGCCTGATCTGGCGCTGCTGCTCTCGTACGGCGGGCTGCTCCTGGGGCTCTTTTTCTTCAGCCTCGCCAAGTACAACGCCCTGCGGTTCGGGATCCGTCCGCCGATCCACGAGATCCTCAGCCGGGAGCTGCGGGGGCTGGACTACAAGTACCGTCTCTACAACTACATCGAAGGGATTCCGGTCGATCATCTCCTGGTCAGTCCTTTCGGGCTGACCGTTATCGAGACCCGGCCCTTCATCGGCCACATCATTAACCGTGGCCAGAAGTGGTCGCGCAAGGGCGGCCTCTTCCGGATCCTGCAGTTCCTGAGCGAGGGAGCGCTGGGCAACCCCAGCCGCGATGCTCAGCGGGGCGTCCGGGCGGTGCGGGCGCTCCTGGCCGAGCGCCTGGGGGCGGAGCGAGCGGCAGCGGTGCCGGTTGAGGGCGTGGTGGTCTTCACCCATCCGCGGGTGGTTCTGGAGGTGACCGACCCGGTGGTGCCGGTCCTGCACGTGCGCGAGCTCCGGGCGCACCTGCGCCGGCCCAATGGGCGGACCCGGCTGCCGCTCGACCTGCAGCGGCAGGTGGTCCAGGTCTTTGACGACATCAAGCAGGCCGCCTGAGACCGGGCAGGGTCCTGAGGAGACGGGGAGGAGTTATGCCAGGCGTGCCGTTGACCGAAGCGATGAGCCGCTATCTGAGCGACCTGGCCCCGGCCGAGCGGGCCCGGGCCCAGGCGGAGATCGGGCGTTTTGTGCGCTGGATCGGTCAGACAGTGCCGACCGACCGTCTGACCCCGGATGATATCGAGCGCTATCAGGACTACACCGAGAAGACCGGTCTGGACCCGCAGCGGCTGGAGCCGCTGAAGGCGTTCCTGGCCTATCTGCACCGCCAGGGCTGGCACGAGGCCAATCTGGGGCGGTTCATCAAAGCGCGGCGGACGGCGCGGCGGGCGACGGGGAAGACCGGCCCGGCGGCGGCGACGCCCCCGCGTGAGGATGAGGTGATGGTCCTCACGCCGGAGGGCTACGCCGCGCTCCAGAAGGAGCTGGAGTACCTGGTGACGGTCAAGCGGCCGGAGATCGCGCGCATCCTGTACGAGGCGCGGTTGGACAAGGACATTCGGGAGAATGCGCCGTACGATGCCGCCAAGCACCATCAGGCCGAGGTCGAGGCCCGGATCCGCTATCTGGAGCGGGTGCTGGCGACGGCGCGGGTGGTGGACCCGCGCAGCGTGGAGACGAACGGCGAGCGGGCCACCCTGGGGGCGCGGGTGGTGCTGCGGGACCTGACGACGGGCGAGGAGCTGGTCTACACGCTGGTGGGACCGACCGAGGCCAACCCGCTGGAGGGGCGTCTGTCGGTGGCCTCGCCGGTGGGTCGGGCCATTCTGGACCGCCGGCCGGGCGAGGAGGTCGAGGTCGAGGCTCCGGCTGGCCGGGTCCGCTTCCGCATCGAACGCATCGAGCGCTGAGCGGCCAGCCGGCAAAGTGCGGGCGGGAACACCCCGCCCGCCTGGGCTTTTAGGCCCAGGCCGCCTTGTAGCCTGCCATCGAGCCTGGGAACTGCGCCTCCCTGGCATCCCGAGGGAGCCGGCTGCCCCGCCTTCGCGGTCCCCGAACCTCACTCCCAGTAAATAATCCAGACGCAGGCCCCGGCGACCAGGACCGTGGCCACCACCAGGACCAGTAACTGGCTCGGCGTCAGCGCCACCTCTCGCGCCGCGTAAAGCAGTAGGACCACCATCCCCAGAGCCAGCACCACCCACGAAAGAAGACGCGGGTGCTGGCTGTACCACTGCTTCAGCCGCTCCATCCACCGCTCCTTCAATCTCCGTCCTGCCCGACCGGCACCATGCCAACCAGTCGGGCGCTCGATAGCTGTCGCACTCCCGCGCGTTACCCCGGATTGTCGCCTGGCTGTTCGAGAATGCGCTTTAAATTGGCCAGCGAGCGCCGGGCGTTTTCGGCCAGTTCGGCCATCAGGCGCCCCTCGACCGGGCGCAGCAGCACAGGCAGACGGTACTCGCCCCGAAAGGTCACCCGGGTCCGGCCATCGAGCGGCTCGAAGAGCCAGGCCGACCGGCTCTCAACCATGCCGGTGCTCCGTGAGACCAGCCGACGGTTGGGCTCGAAATCAACGATCTCCAAGGTGACCTCGACCGGCAATCCCATAACCGTCCCAGCCGCCCGCACCCGCGCCCCCCGGCCGTAGGTCGGCTCACCCACCGGCTCGAAGCGCGTGAAATTGTGCATCCACTCGAGAGCGTGCCGGTAATCGGCCACGTAGGCGAAAACCCGCTCGACCGGCGCCTCGATGATGATGCTCTCCTCAATCTGGGGCACCACTGCCTCCCACCGACGCGACCCGACGAATCAGCAGCGGCCGGGCTGTCCGTTGCAAGACCTCCAGCGGCACACTGCCAAAGAGCAGGCGGGCAAGAGGCGAGACCGTCTCCACGGCCAGGGCGATGAGATCGGCCTCCTCCTGCTCCGCCGTTTCCGCGATCACCTGGGGAACATCCGGTCCGGCCCGCAGGAGTGTGCGCACCCGGAGCCCCTGCTGGCCGAGGCGGGCAGCGACTCGCTCCAGATACTGCTGAGCCGCGCTGATCTCGGCCGCGCTGTACTCCTCACCGATAACTCCGGTGGGAACGGCGTAGCCGGGAATGACCGGCGGGGCGCCAAAGGTTGGCGGGCGCTCGGGCGCCTCAGCCGCCAGCACCGGGCGGTAGTGCGGTCGGACGACGTGCAGGAGCAGGACCTCGCCCTGGGTGAGGGCGGCCAGCGCGCTCACCTCATCCAGGATCATCTCGGCCGCCGGTGTGCCATCCAGTGGCACCAGGATGCGCCCAAACCGTCGCGCCACCGTCCGGACCTCACCGCCGGAGCATACCACGGTCCTGTACCCACAGCAAGAGTCATCCCCGGCCCCACCGCGCCGCTGCCTGGAAGGGGGAGACCACCCTCCGCCAGGCGGACGCCCATGGCCAGGCGAGCCTGAGGCAGGCAGGCCAGGGACCGGTCACAAAAAACCGGCGACGGGGTCAGTCCGTCGCCGGTTGAATCTATCCCGATCGACCGGGAGTGGCTCTCAGGCGCTCCTCGGTCTGGCGCCGAGATCCCGCGACGCTCTCCCGTCGCCTCTTAAGAGGGCGGGCATTCCACTTGCACTCTTGGAGCGGCTG
Source organism: Chloroflexota bacterium (assembly GCA_034433795.1). Classification (GTDB taxonomy): domain Bacteria; phylum Chloroflexota; class UBA6077; order FW602-bin22; family DAOUAE01; genus DAOUAE01. Next base: position 14,565 of record DAOUAE010000096.1, on the reverse strand, counting down.
ATGACAGTTTGGCGACCGGCGACCGTTCTCCGCCCCGTCTCCCGCCAGCCCTGCCGGGTCTTCGGTCTCCGGGCACAAAAAAAGGGTCGGGGCGAGTGGATTTGAACCACCGACCTCCACGACCCGAACGTGGCGCGCTAACCAGGCTGCGCTACGCCCCGACTCCTGGTCTCGCTGAAGAGACCATATTGAGTATAGCATGTCAAAACCCTGACCGCAAGCCCCGGCCCAGCCCTGGCCAGGACGGTCCCCCTGGCCTACTTCTTCCGCCGCTTTAACTTGCCTTCACCGCACCCCCACCCTATCCTTCCTCACCGGGGAGGAGGTGGTGGCGGTGCGGCATCTCGCCTGGCGTACCCCTCGGGCGGACTGGCCCCTTTCCCGTCTGGCTCTGCTGCTGGCCAGCCTGCCCCTTCTCGTTTATTTAATGTTCTCGTTCGCCCAGCTCGTGCTCACAGCCTACCGGCTCCAGGTCCAGGCTCAGGCCCTGCGGGAGCGTCTGGCCACACTCCAGGCCGAGCATCAACACCTGCAGGCCGAACTCCGGTACTGGCAGTCCGATGAGGCCCTGGAGAAACTGGCTCGCGAGCGGCTGGGCTGGGTCAAACCCGGCGAAACACTGGTCCTGGTCCCGGCTCCGCGACCGACGCCCACCGCAGTCGCGGCTCCGCGCCGCTGAATACACCCCCAGTCACACGCTCGCCCGATCAGCCACGCGCAGAGCGGTCAGGCAGATTGACAGGGGCTCAGCACTCCGCTATGATGGCCCCAAAGCCGGTGCCGGAGGACCCGATGCGCTGGAGCGGCCCCTTCCTCTGCCTGAGCGCCACCGTCTTCGCCTACCAGTTCGGCTTCGCTATCGCCCGGGCCATCCAGTCGAACTTCTTCGTCGAACGCCTGGCCATGCGGCCCGACGAAATGGGCCTGCTCACCACCATCCGCGAACTGCCCGGCCTGCTGATGGTGGCCATCGCCGCCCTGACCATGCGCCTCGTCCCCACCCACCTGGCCGCCTTCTGCCTGGGGCTGATGGGCCTGGGCTACGCCGCCTACGGCCTGGCCACCTCGTTTCTGACGGTCATCCCCGGTGTGCTCATCGCCAGCCTCGGCTTCCACACCTGGCTGACCCTCAACAACGCCTTCGCCCTGGCCCTCGCCCGTACCAGCGATACCGGCCAGACCCTCGGCAACCTGCAGGCCATCGGCTTCGCCGGCGCCCTCCTGGCCATGCTCCTGGTCTTCGGCACGGTCCAGACCCTGGGCTATCCCACCAGCTTCGCCCTCGCCGGCGCGGCCCTCCTCGCTGGCGCCGCGATCATCAGCCGCTTTCCCGCCCACCTGATCCGCCGTGACGAACAGCGCCTGTTGGTCCGCCGACGGTATCTGCTCTTCTACGTGCTGAACTTTCTCGACGGCTGTCGAATGGAGGTCTTCCAGGCGTTCGGCGTCTTTCTCCTGGTCAAAGAGTACGGTGTGGATGTGCGGACGATCACCCTGCTTCTGGTGATCTCGACGGTCATCAACATGACCCTCTCAACACCGGTGGGCCGTCTGATCGACCGCCTGGGCGAGCGGGTGACACTGACCGGCAGCTACCTGGCGCTGCTGGGGCTTTTCCTGGGACTGGCGCTGGTCCGCGACCGAACCCTGGCCATCACCCTCTATATCGCCTATAACTTCCTCCTGCTCTTCAGCATGGGCCTCAATACCTACCTGAAACGCATCGCCCCCAGCAGCGATGTCCGTCCCTGCCTGGCGATGGGGGTGACGACGATGCACATCTCGGCTATTATCCTGCCCCCCATCGGCGGACTGCTCTGGCAGCGCTTCGGCTTCGAGGCCCCGTTCCTCCTGGGCGCCGTCTTCATCGCCCTCTCGGCCCTCATCACCCAGCGCCTGCCCGGCCGGGCCGCTCAGCCTCAGCCAGCGGTGGCCTGAGCCCTCAGCCCGACGCCGCAAAGCGCCCGGGATCGAAAGGACCGAGAGGCAGGTCGGTCCGCCCGACACAGATCAGGTCGCGGAGGGCGCGCGCTGTCGCCGGCGCGCTGAGAATCCCCTTGGTGAAGTGCCCGGTCGCCAGATAGAGACCGGGCAACGCCGTCGGACCGATAAGCGGCAGATGGTCGGGGGTGTCCGGCCGCAGGCCGGTCCAGATCGCGCTGAGAGTCGCCTCGGCCAGCGCCGGCACCAGCCGCTGGGCCATGGCCAGCAGTCCACCAACCCCACGGACCGTGGGTCGCTGGTCGTAGCCGACATATTCAACCGTCGCCCCGACGATGATCCGTCCGTCGGCCCGGGGGACCAGGATCCCGTCGGGCCCGGCCACCATCCGCCGGAGCTGGCGCGGGGAGGCCTCGAGAGCCAGGATCTGCCCCCTGGCCGGAACCACCGGGCAGGGAACCTCTGGATGCAGAGCACCCGCCCAGCAGCCGGCGGCGTTGACCACCACCGGGGCCTCGAGGACCTGAGGCCCGACCCGCACGCCACCGACCCGTCCCTGCGCGACGACGAGCCCGCTGGCCGGCCACCCCCGGTACACCGCCACCCCGGCCAGCTCGGCCGCCAGGACCACGGCCCGCGTCAGCGCCGGGCTATCCACCAGGGCGTGCTCGGGGAAGAAGAGCCCGCCGCAGACCGTCGGCGTCACCGCCGGCTCGGCCGCCCGGACCTGCTCGGCCGGCCACCACTCGACCGCCACCCCCACGGCCCGGTGACGGGGCAGATCGGCCGCCAGGGCCTCGGCGGCGGCCGGGTCCAGCGCCAGCCGCAGCCGCCCGGTCACCCGGAACTCGACTGCCAGCCCGGTGGCCGCCTGAAGGTCGCGGAGAAAATCCGGATAAAGCCGCAGACTCTCCCGCCAGAACTGCACCACCGCCGGCGAGGCCTCCGGCCGCCACTCCGGCAGAAGCCCCCCGGCCGCCGCCCCCGAGGCCCCCGCTCCGGGGCGGTCGCGCTCGACCAGGGCCACCCGTCGGCCGGCCCGGGCCAGCTCCCAGGCGATGGCCCCACCGATGATCCCCCCACCCACGACGATCACGTCATAGGTCGGTGCCGCCATCCTGTCCCTCAGACCGGCGTCGCGCCGGTGCGGTAGATCTCAGGGTTGACGGCGTAGCGGGCCGGCTGCCCCGAGAGCACCCGCGCCACCTCTTCGACCGCCAGGCGATACATCGCCGCATTGGCGCCCCGGCTGGAGCCGGCGATGTGCGGCGAGAAGACGACGTTGTCCCGGTCGCGCAGGGCCATCAGCGGGCTGTCCCATGGCGGCTCCTGGGCGAAGACATCGAGCGCCGCCCCGGCGATCCAGCCCTCGCGAAGGGCCTGGGCCAGCGCCGCCTCGTCCACGATCTCGCCCCGGGCGGTGTTGATGAGATAGGCGGTGGGCTTCATCAACCGCAGCCGCTCGGCATTGAGAAGATGGCGGGTCTCCGGCGTGAGCGGGGTGTGAATGGTCACAAAGTCCGACTCGGCCAGCAGTGTCTCCAGGGGAACGTAGCGCACACCGTACTGGCGGGCGAACTCCGGGTCCTGAACCGTATCGTAGGCCAGGACCCGCATCTCGAACCCCTGGGCCCGGCGGGCGACGTTCTTCCCGATGCGGCCCAGGCCGATAATCCCCAGGGTGGCGCCGGCGACATCGGCGCCGGCCAGCCGCCGCCACTCGCCGGCCCGCACGAAGCGGTCGCTGGCCGGGATGAACCGGGCGACGGCGATGATCAGGCCGAAGGTGTAGTCGGCCACGGCGCGGTCGTTGGCCCCCGGGGTGATGGTCACGGCGATCCCGCGGGCGGTGGCGGCGGCCAGGTCGATGGTATCATAGCCCACCCCGACCCGGGCGATGATCTTGAGACGGGGCGCGGCGGCGATCACCCGGGCGGTGAACTGGTCGCTCCCGGCGATCACCGCGTCGACGTCCTGGACCAGCGCGATCATCTCGTCCTCGCCGTAGCGCTGGGGCCGGCGCCGATCACTGAGGTCACAGCCGAGCGCCCGCAGCCGGTCGAGGATCGGATCGGCGGGATCGCAGAGCCAGGAGGTGATGAGGACCTTCGGTCGGGTCACGGTGCGGCTCCTCGTCGGCAGTCTGGCCCGCATTATAGGCTCTGCCGGTCCCCCACGGCAAGCCAGGTCCGCCCCACCAGAGAGGTGGGCAAAACCGGTGACTCGCACCCCGGACCCGTCCTGCCCACGCGTCCGGTACCGACTGCAGCACCCGACGGGCCGGGCCAAGATCTCACTCGTCATCCCGCATCGATGGCCCGCTCTGGCGCCGGCGAACTACGCCCTGGTTCAGCGCCGCCGTCAGGCGAAGCCCCCAGCGGGTGATCCTCGTCCAGCGCCCGCCGAAGAGCCCCGCTGCGCCGGTGGCCGTCAGGCGAGGGCGCGGTTCTGATCCCGGCCTGACACCTGGGAGAGCGCGTCAGCCACAGATTGCCGCCGGACGCCGGGACGTGGTAGACTCCCCCCGAGCCCCACCGACGGAGGGAGACCATGCTGGCCCTGGTGAAGACCGCGCCGGGAACCGGCCACCTGGAACTTCAGGAAGTGCCCGATCCCACGCCAGGCCCAGGCCAGGTCCTGATCGAGGTCGCCGCCACCGGCCTCTGTGGAACTGACCTGCACATCTATCTCGGCGAGTACCGCTGCACCCCGCCGGTCGTCCTGGGCCACGAGGTGGCCGGCACCATCGCCGCCGTCGGCCCCGGTGTCACCCGCCTCCACGTCGGCGACCGGGTCACCACCGAGACCTACTTCGCCACCTGCGGCCGCTGCCGCTACTGCCGGAGCGGCCGTCCCAATCTCTGCCCCGACCGCCGCTCCATCGGCACCCATGTCAATGGCGGCTTCGCCCGCTACCTGGTGATGCCCGAAGAACGGGTCCACCGTCTTCCCGACAACGTCGACCTCATCGCCGGAGCGCTGACCGAGCCGCTGGCCTGCTGCCTGCACAATCTGCTGGATATGGCGGGCGTCCAGCCGGGCGATGTGGTGGTCATCTCGGGGCCGGGGACCATCGGCCTGCTCTGCCTGCAGGTGGCCCGGGCGGCCGGGGCCACCACGGTGGTGCTCGGGGTCGACGGCGATGAGACCCGCTTCGCCCTGGCTCGCGACCTGGGCGCCGACTATGTCCTCAACGTCCAGCGCGAGGACGCCCAGGCCCTCGTCCAGTCGCTGACCGACGGGCTGGGAGCCGATCTGACGGTCGAGGCCGCCGGGGCGGGGGCCTCGCTCCGGCAGTGCCTGGACCTGGTCCGACGCGGGGGCACGGTCGCTCAGATCGGCCTCTACGGCCAGCCGGTGACGGTGGATATGAACCAGGTGGCGCTGAAGGAGCTGCGGGTGGTGGGCAGCTTCGCTCATGTCCCCACCGCCTGGCCGCGCGCCCTTCAGTTACTGAGCCGGGGCCTGGTCCAGACCCGTCCGCTGGTCACCCACCAGTTTCCCCTCACCCGCTGGGAGGAGGCCTTCCAGACGTTCACCAGCCGGGCGGCCGGGAAGATCGTCCTGCTGCCGGTGTAGCCGCCCTCAGGGCGAGCCCAGACGGAAGACCGAGGGAACAAAGGCCCGGCGCAGCGGCGGCAGCGTCAGCGCCCGGTAGGCGTTGATCCGCCCGTAGCCGTATTCGCTGCTGAAACCGCTGGCATCGTAGTAATCGGCGGCGGGCACCTTATCGGCCGTCAGTTTCAGAATGAGCCAGATCTGGCCGGCCGTCGCCCAGGGGTAACGGGCCAGAAGCAGGGCTGCCAGCCCGCTCACGTGCGGCGTGGCCATCGAGGTGCCGGAGAGTGAGGCATAGGCGCCGCCGGGCCAGGTGCTGAGGATATTCACCCCGGGGGCGGCCAGGACCAGCTGATCGGCGGTGAAGCCGTAGTTTGAAAAGCCAGCCCGCCTGTCCTCCTGGGTGGTGGCGACGACGGCCAGAGCGTGGGGCGAGTGGGCCGGGGAGAGCTTCTCGGTACGGCCACTGTTTCCGGCCGCGGCCACGACCAGCGCCCCGCGCTGCCAGGCGTACTGGACGGCCAGGTCAACAGTCTGGGAGGGCGGACCGGCGGCGCTGACGTTGATGATCCGGGCTCCGCTGTCGGTGGCGGCGACGATGGCCCGGGCCAGGGCCTCGGCGGTGGCGAGGCCCTGAGCGTCGAAGGCCTTGAACGGCCGGAGACGGGCGCCCCAGCCCAGGCCGGCGATGCCCTGACCGTTGTCGGTCAGGGCGGCGGCGATCCCGGCCACATGGGTGCCGTGGCCGTTGTCGTCCTGGACATCGGCGGGGTCGAGCGGCACACCGGCCGGCAGGGTGGGGGCGGTGTCGGGCGGCAGCTGCTCCAGACGGACGGGCGACGCGGGCGCATAGAGGGCCAGCCGGGGCGGTGCGCCGTCGCAGCGGTCGAGGTAAACCCCATAGGCCCGGGCTCCGGACTGAGGGGTGAACGCGACGGTGAGGGCGCTGCCATCGGCCGGAACGTTCAGGCAGGCGGACGGACCAGGATAGGCCGACTCCGGGAGCGCGGTGGTCTCGTTCGCGTCGCGCCGGGCGGTGACCCAGACGCGGTACTGCCCCGCCGGCAGCGCTCCACCGGTCTCCACACTCACCTGCGTGATGACCCCGGTGTACCAGTTCACGAAATTCCGTCCCCCGGCGAGGAGGGCGTCCCTGAGGTCCGGATGGGTGAGGTCGATCCCGGTGTCGACGATGGCGATGGGAGGACCGGCCGGGGCGCGGTAGTCCCAGGCCGCGGGAGCCTGGACCGTCGTCAGCGCCCACTGCTGGGGGAAGAGCGGGTCGTTGGGGATGTAGGCCAGGCGGTAGCGGACGTCGGGCTCGGCGAACTCGACCTGGCCGCTCTCCTGGAGCCGGCGACGGACGGCCTCGGCCTGCCCGGACGGCACCAGCAACCGCACCACACCCAGGGCGGCCAGTTCGGGCGGCGCGGCCACGGCCTGAGCGGAAGCCAGGTGGGCCAGGTTCCGAGCGCCGGGGCGCGGGCGGACGAGGAGGCTGGTGGCCGGCGCCGTCTCCGGCCGGCTGGCGGAGCCGGCCGGGCGGTCGACCCAGAGCAGGGGCACGAGGAGCAGCCCGATCAGAAGCAGGCGCCAGCGAGCGTTGCCCAGGCGGTGTGTCACGCACCGATTGTACCGGCCGGACGAGGGGGGCAGTCTGCGAAAGTTTTCCTACTTTCAGCCGCCTCTGGTCTCTTCGATTCAGGGAGAGGCCGCCAGGCCGCGCGTGATCCGGGCGGACCGATCCGGTATCATGGCGCCGAGAATCACGGCCTCCAGGGCAGGGCGATGCTTCTGTATCTGGTGTACTGGTGCGGAAGGCATCTGGGACCCCATCTGCCAGGCTGGCTGCGGGCGGCGCTGGCCACGGCGCTGGGCGACCTCCTGTGGCTGGTCTGCTCCGGCCGACGGCGAGCGGTCCTGAGCAATCTGACGGTGGTCCGCCCAGCCCTTGATCCGGCCGGGCGGCAACGGCTCGCCCGCCAGGTCTTCCGACACCTGGTGTGGAACTACCTCGATCTCTTCGCCACGGCCGGTCAGGGGCCGGAGGCGGTGGATCGGCGGACGGAGATCGAGGGCTGGGAGTATCTCGAGCAGGCTCTGGCCCTGGGACGGGGCGTCATCGTCGCCGCTCCCCACCTGGGTCCCTTCGACACCCTGGCCCGGGTCGCCAGCGCCCGGGGCCTGCGGGTGACGCTGCCGGTCGAGCCGGTGCGTCCCCGACGGCGGCTGGACCTGCTCTGCCGGGTTCGCGAGGGACCCGGCCTGCGGCTGGTGCCACTGGACGAGGGGGCGTTGGGGCAGGCGCTGACCGCCCTCCGGCGCGGCGAGATCGTGGCTCTGGGGGCCGACCGCGACATCCAGGGCATCGGGGTGACGGTCACCTTCTTCGGCCAGCCAGCCCGGCTGCCCGATGCGCCGGCCGTCCTGGCCCTGCGCACCGGTGCACCGATCATCGTCGCCGGAACCTACCGGCTGGACGATGGCCGCTACCGTCTGTGGCTGCTGCCGCCGCTGGTCCTGCGGCGGGAGAGCCCACGGCTGCGGGAGGAGGTCCAGCGCGGGACGCAGCAGGTGGCCAGACGCCTGGAGACGGTGATCGGGCTGGCCCCCGAGCAGTGGGTGGTCACCACCCCTCTCTGGCAAGAAAGGGCGGTGAGGTCGGCCAGTGAAGATCGCGCTGGTCTGCCCGTATGACTATCTCACACCGGGGGGTGTGGTCGAGCACATCACCCAGCTCGGGCGCGCCCTCGCCGACCTGGGCCACCAGGTCACCATTCTGACCCCAGCCGCCCGGCCGGTTCCGCCCCGGCCGGGTCCGGCGGTGGTCCGGCTGGGCAGCGTGGTCTCGGTGCCGGCCTACGGCACCGTCGCCCGGATCACCCTGTCCCTGCGGCTGTCGGGGCGGGTCAAACGGCTGCTCCGGCGCGAGCAGTTCGACATCATCCACCTGCACGAGCCGCTCCTGCCGGCGCTGCCGCTCACCGTACTGCGGCATTCGACGACCGTCAACATCGGCACCTTCCACGCCTACTGGGACAGCGATCTGGCCTACTATTACATGCGTCCTCTCCTCCGCCGTCTGATCCGCAAACTGCACGGGCGGATCGCCGTCTCCGAACCGGCCCGGCGCTTTGTCGCCCAGCACTTCCCCGGCGACTACACCGTCATCCCCAACGGCATCTGGGTCAGCGAGTTCGCCCAGGCGGAGCCGCTGCCCGAGGTGCGCGACGGCTGGCAGAACGTGCTCTTCGTCGGTCGGCTGGAGAAGCGCAAGGGGCTGCGGTATCTGCTGGAGGCGATGGCTCAGGTCCAGGCGCACCGGCCCCAGACCCGGCTGCTGGTCGTCGGCGACGGGTCCCCGGACATGCGCGCCCAGGTTCAGGAATGGATCGCGGCCCTGGGGCTGCAGGCCGTGCGGCTGTACGGCTGGGTGCCACGCGAGACGCTGGTGCGGCTGTACGCCTCGTGCGACGTCTTCTGTGCGCCGGCCACCTTCGGTGAGAGTTTCGGCATCGTGCTCCTGGAGGCGATGGCGGCCGGCAAGCCGATCGTCGCCTCGGACATCGAGGGCTACCGCTGGGTGATGGCCGACGGAGTGGAGGGACGGCTGGTTCCGCCCGGCGATAGCGGGGCCCTGGCGGCGGCGCTGCTCAGCATCCTGACCGACCCGGCCCGGGCGGCCCGGTACGGGATGGCCGGACGGCGGACCGCCGAGCGCTACGACTGGTCGCGGATCGCCCGCGAGATTCTCGCCTACTACGAGATGGTCCGGCGGGCGCCGCCGGAGGTGCCGCCCTTCGAGCGGCGGCTCTGGAGCCAGGTGGCCCGTCTGGGCCGTCGGCTGCGGCTGGTCATGGGGGCGGGCTGGTCGGCGGCGAGCGGGCCGGTCTGAAGAGAGGAGAGGCGATGCTGGCGGAGATGAAAGCGCGGACCCGCCAGGGGGCGGAGAGGCTGGTCCAGCCGCTGGTCCAGGCGGGGGTGAGTCCGAACGTCCTGACACTGGCGGGCTTTCTGCTCAACGGGGTGGTCGGTGGGCTGCTGGCCCTGGGGGTCGGGCCGGTGGGCGGGCTCCTGGTCTGGCTGGCCGGGGCCACCGACCTTCTTGACGGAGCCCTGGCCCGGGCGGCGGGCCGGTCGAGCGTCTTCGGGGCCTTCCTGGACTCCACCCTGGACCGCTTCTCCGAGGCGGTGGTCCTGCTGGGCCTGCTGGGGCTGTTTCTGCGGCAGGGCGAGATGGGAGGAGCGGTCCCGGTGACGCTGGCTCTCATCGGGTCGTTCATGGTCAGTTACACCCGGGCCCGGGCGGAGGGGCTCGGTCTGCGCTGTGAGGTCGGCTGGTTCGACCGGCCGGCGCGGGTCGCCATGCTGGGCCTGGGGCTGCTCCTGGGGCAGCCGGTGCTGACGCTCTGGGTGCTGGCGGTGGCCGCCCACTGGACAGTGCTGCAGCGGGTCTGGCATGTCGCGCGTCTCACCCGCCCGGGAGGCGGATGAGGCCGCTGGGACAGGGGCGGCCGGACTGGTCGAGGAAGCGCGCCAGCCGGGCGGCCCCGACCGCCGGCTCGACCGGCGGAAAGACCAGTCGGGCGCCGGGGGCCCGGTGCCGGACAGCGCGGCGGAACGTCTGGTGGAACTCCGGGAGAGGGGTTTGCCAGACGCCGCCGACCAGGACCAGGTCGAAGGCGGTGCCGGTCAGGTCCAGGCGCGCTGCCAGGGTGGTGGCCAGGCGGGCCAGTTCGCGGGCAGCCGTTCGGAAGATCGTCCGGGCGATGGGTTCGCCGGTGCGCGCGAGATCGGCGAGAGCCGGGGCCAGGGCGGCGACGCGGTCGCGGGTCCAGGCCTCGACCGGTTCGGCCACCAGGTCGGTCAGGGTGGCGAAACCCAGGGCCCGGGTGACGGTCTGGACCAGCGGGTGCGTGGGCTGGCCAGCGTCAGCCAGGCGCAGGGCCTGGCTGATGGCTTGGGCGCCGAGCCAGTAGGCGCTGCCCTCGTCACCGAAGGGTGGGCCCCACCCGCCGGCCCGGGCCTCCCGGCCGCCGGCCAGGCCGAAGGCGACCGAGCCGGTGCCGGCGACGACCACGATCCCCTGGTCGAGGGCGCCGCCACTGGCCAGGGCGATGACGGCGTCGTTACAGAGGTCGCAGCGGGCGATGGTCAGGCCGGCCGACCGGAGGGCAGCCTGGAGAGGGTGAGCGAGGCGTTCGCAGTCGGCGGGGACATCGAGGTCGCTCAGGCCGAAGACCGCCCGGGCGATGGGCGGGTGGCCGGCGGCGGCGACGGCCTGGGCGGCGACCGTCTGAAGGGTAGCGAGAGCCGCGGCCAGGCCGACGGTCTTGTAGCCCGAGGGGCCGGCGGTGGCGCGACCGCGGACGGTGCCGGTGGCGTCGAGGACGACCGCCACCGTCTTGGTGCCTCCGCCGTCCACGCCGAGGTAGCCTGGCTCGGTGAGAGAGCGCAGGGGGTGAGAGGCGTCGCCCATTCAACTCCTTAACATAATATCGGGCGGGTCATGGGGGAGGCGGGCGGCCCGGTGCGGGCGGCGTGTTCCGCGGGAGCCGCCGTGGTCGGGCCGGCGCCTCGCGCCCGGGCGTGGTCAGTCTGGCCAGCCATGCTGGCCGGATCGACCCAGGGTTCCCCGGGGCCGGGTCGGCTCCGGGCCCTGGTGGTTCGCCGGGGGCCGGCGCGGGCTGGTCCGGGTGTTTTCGAAAAGGCCGGCGCGCCGACCTCTTGCGCGATATGGGTGTTGGCGGTATAATAGTAAGCGGTGTTGGGCCGCTAGCTCAACTGGTAGAGCAGCTGACTCTTAATCAGCGGGTTGGGGGTTCGAGTCCCTCGCGGCTCACCAAACGGCCCGAAAAATCGGGCCGTTTTTGTGTGCACCGTCGTCCCTCCCCCCGGTGGGAGAACTGGCATCAGGGCGACCTTGACAGGAGAGCGTCGGGGGGCGAGAACGAGGACGGCGGATCGCCCTGACCGGCCCGCCCGATAGATCGGCGCCGCCAACACCAGCGCCGGTCTCCTGCTGTATAGAGTGCAGGCCCCAGCCCACGCCCCCCGGGGCTCCCCTGCCAAGAGGAGAGTCGCCAGCCCCCGCGCCGGCAGCCGCCCAGAGGGCACCAGAGACCCGAGGCCGGTGCACGTAAAAATAGACTGTCTGTGGACCGGGAGTTCCCCTCGTGAGAAGATTGCCGGTCGCAGCGGGTTCCCGTCCCTCACCTAAATCTTCGCTCAGCATGTTCGGAAAGCAGATAAGCAGACTTTCCCGATTCCCGGTCCTTAAGGGAATGGGAATCGGGAAAGGTCGTCCGGCTGCTTTGGGGAAGGCCTCCTTCGGTGGGGGCACCCTGGCCGGGGCGGCCCGGGTGGGACAACCAGCCGGTCCGGCCCCCATCTCCAGACCGAGCAGGCCGAGCACCGCGAGACGGACGAGGCGGTCGAAGCGGAGAAGCCCGACGATCAGGCGGCCGAGCAGGAGGACCGCGCGACGGCTGAGCAGGAGCCCGAGCAGGAGGGAACGGTCCAGGAGGAAGCCGAAGACTGACCTTCGCCAGGCAGCCCTGAGGGTGGCCGACCTCGACCAGGCTGTCTGGAGAATGCGCTCTCTCGACCGTCCTTGACAGTCAGGCCCGGCTTCTCCACCATGAGGTCGTCGACCGACCGCGCCGGGAAAGCGGACGGTGTCTCCGCCATCCCTCGATCAGAGTCGGAGGAGAAGAGAACCGCCGGCGCTCAGCGCCGCTGCGGGCAGAGGGGCGCGCCGCCTGGCGGTCGGCATCGTTCTGGTATGCGGGCTCCTCGGCGCCACCTACAGTCTGGTCACGCCGCCGTGGGAGGCCCCGGATGAGGTCGGCCACTTCGCCTACCTGGCTCACCTGGTGACCCACCGCCGGCTGCCCGAGCAGCGTCCAGGGGAGCTCGGCGAGGCCCACCAGCCGCCGCTGTACTATCTCCTTGCCGCCCTGGCGGTCCTGCCGGCCGATCTGCGCGATCCCTCCGGCGCCTTCCGACCAAATCCGCACTTCATCTGGGCCGGCCAGGGCGGAACCGAGATCACCGCCGCCCGACATACGACCGCCGAGACGTTTCCGTTTCAGGGACAGGCGCTGGCCCTGCACCTGGCGCGGGGTGTCTCCGTCCTGCTCGGGATGGCGACCGTCGCCCTGACCATTGCCCTCGGCCGGACGCTCTTCCCCGAGAAACCGGCCGTTGGTCTGCTGGCCGGAGCGCTGGTCACCGGCACGCCACAATTTCTGTTTATCAGTGGGGCCGTGAACAACGATACCCTGCTGACCACACTGGCCACCGCCGCCTGGTGGCAGCTGTGCCAGCGGCTCCGCCAGCCGGAGCCGGGGTGGCGGTGGCTGGGACCGGGGCTCTGGGCGGGCCTGGCGGTGCTGACCAAACTCAGCGGGGTGGTCGTCGCCCTCGTCTTCGCGCTGCTGCTGGGGTCTCTCGCCTGGCAGCGGCGGTCACCCGGACTGCTTCTCCGGGGTGGTCTCGCCCTGGGCTTGCCCCTCATCCTGCTCCCGGCCCCCTGGTTCCTCCACAATCAGGCCCTCTACGGCGACCCGCTGGGGTGGGGGATGTACCAGCGGGTCTTCGCCGTCAACCTGCGCACCACGCCGCTCCAGTGGAGCGACCTGAGCGACTTTGTGCTCACCCAGGTCCGGTCGTTCTGGGGGGTCTTCGGCTGGATGACCGTGCCGGCTCCCTGGTGGCTGGCGCTGGGCGGGCTGGTGGTCAGCCTCGGCGGGCTCCTGGGTCTGGCGCGCTTCGTCGGCAGCGGAGGCTGGCGTGCGCTCCACCCCTGGCCGCGGACTGGACTGCTCTGGCTCGCCATCACCGTGCTCGTCCAGGAGGCCTTTCTCGTGGGGGTCATCACCCGCTGCAACGCCTCCTGCTACCAGGGGCGCTATCTCTTTCCGGTCATCGCGCCGCTGGCCGTGCTGGTGAGTGTGGGCCTGCTCACCCTGGGATCATCGCGGCCTGGCCGGCTGGCGCTGGTTGGACTGGTCGGCCTCCTCTGGACCCTGGCGGCGATCACGCCGTTTGCAGTTATCGCGCCGGCCTATCCGCGCGTGCCGCTGTCCAAATTGAGTCTGTGGGAACTACCGGCCCTCACGCCTCCGCCGACGTTCGGCCAGATGATCGTCCTGCGGGGCTACCGGCTGACGCAGACGGCCGACGGCTCGCGCATCCAGGTGCTCCTGTACTGGCAGGCGCTGCGGCCACCGGACTTCGACTACTCGGTCTTTGTGCACCTTATCGATGCCGCCGGGACCCTGGTCGCCCAGAAGGACCACGCGCCGGGGGCGGAGGCCGGCTATCCCCCAACGGCGTGGGCGCCGGGGGATATCGTCGCCGATGAACACGTCATCAGCGTCCCGCCAACGGTGCCGGCCGGGACGTACCGTCTGCGGGTCGGGGTGTACAACTGGGCGACCGGGCGGCAGCTCCCGGTTGAGGTGGACGGACGGCCGGCGGGGACGTTTGTTCTCCTCGATCAGACCGTCACCATCCCACGCCCCGGTGCCGGCCCGGAGTAAGGCGCGTTCGCCAGATCCAGGCGGGACACCGCCGCCAAGGCCTCGGATCGACCCGCTGGTAGAGGAGGTGGCGAAAACCCGGGACCGGCCGGCGCCGAAGCGGCTACGCCCGCTCAGATCACCGCCACCGCGAAGTCCACCCCTTCCCACCAGTCCACCACCGCCATCCTGCCCGGCCGCTCTCTTGCACAACCTCCCTCACCCTGCCATCGCCGCCGGCGCTCACCTGGTGCTGCCGGCGCTCTGGGGCTTTTTTACAGCGCACCGGGTGCGCGAGGGACAGCCGCCACGAAGATGCGCGAGCGTCCGCGCTGCCCCCAGGTCTCTCCCCACGAGGCCTGGACCACCGGGGCCGCAGGCCCCGACTAGAGACCTTCGGCGTCCAGGAGCGCGACCCGGCGGCGGCGCCGTCCCTCGGGGCGCATCAGAGCCACCGCCCGCGGGACCCCGACCTCGGCCCCCCGGACCGCGCTCATCCCCTGGTACCACTGCTCGTAGGGGAACGAGACCACCTCGCCCC
>DAOUAE010000095.1:0-7340 GCA_034433795.1 Chloroflexota bacterium | reverse complement strand
ATGACGCCTTCTACGTGGCTTTGGCCGAGATGCGCGGCGCCGAGTTCTGGAGCGCCGATCGCCGGGTGGTGAACGCCCTGCGGCATCAGGGCATCACCTGGGCACACTGGATAGGGGATGCATGAAGACCAGCCCCTTAACCTTCAATTTATAAGCAGGTCAGCGAGCCGGCGCGTCGGCCGCCGGAGAACCAGACCGACGGCGGGTGGGGTTTCAGAGAGCGAGGCGCGCCCCGACAGGATGTCTTGACCGCCGAATGGCCCCCGACTGGATATCTTGAAGGATGCCGCTAGCGTATGTACACTAAATATGTACATAATAGTCTATCGGGAGATAACATGCGACGACTGATGGTCGAGATCGACGAGGAGCTGCTGGAGGAGGCCCGGCGGCTCAGCGGGGCCAGGACCCGGCGGGAGACCATCGAGTGGGCGCTGCGGGCGCTGGTGAGCCGGGAGCGGCTCCGGCGCCTGCGGGAGCACGCCGGGACGGTTGAGTTGACGCTGACGCAGGAGGCGCTGCGGCAGTGGCGGGGCGAGCGCTGATCGATACCTCGGCCTGGATCGAGTTCTTCCATCCGCATGGTGACCCACGGGTGAAAGCCGCGCTCGTCGATCTGCTCCAGACCGGTGAGGCTCTGACGGCCGCCCCCGTCCTCATCGAGGTGCTCTGGGGGGCCCGGACCGAGGCCGATTTCGCCCTCCTGACCGAGGACCTGACCGCTCTGACCTGTCTGCCGCTCGGGCCAGCGGAGGCTCTCGCGGCAGCCCGTCTGGGCTGGACGCTGGGGCGCCAAGGGCATCGTGTGCCAGTGGTCGACCTCCTGCTAGCCGGCGCCGCCCTGGTGGCCGAGGTGCCGATCTGGCATTACGGCGATGGGCATTTCCGGCTCCTACAGACGGCCGGTGGACTGGCCGAGCGCGACCTGAAGGCCGGATGAGCGGCACGCCGGCTGGTGGCCGGTCAGGTCTCAGGCGTCTGGCCGTGGGGTCGCCCGGTCTGCTGGTGGTTCGCCGGCCGCCGGGCGGACGCGGGGCCGAGGAATTCTTGAAGTGTTCTCTTGACGGGGCCGACCGGTCGGCATAGGCTGACGGCGGAGGATCGGCGTGGAGCGGTGCCTCGTGGTCACCGCCGACGATTTTGGGGCCTCCGCGGCGGTCAACCAGGCGGTCATCACCGCCTGGGAGCAGGGGATTCTGACCAGCGCCAGTCTGATGGTGACCGGAGCGGCGGCGGACGAAGCGGTGGCCCTGGCCCGCGCCCGGCCGGGGCTGGCGGTGGGCCTGCACCTCGTCCTGACCGAGGGCCGGCCGTGCCTGCCGCCGGAGATGGTGCCGGCGCTGGTCGGGGCCGACGGCGGTTTCCCCCGGCGGCTGGTGTGGACCGGGGTGCGCTGGTTTCTCAGCCCGGCCGCGCGGGCGCAGATCCAGCGCGAGGTCCGGGCCCAGGTCGGACGTTTCCAAAAGACCGGGCTGCGGCTGGACCATCTCGACAGCCATCATCATTTTCACCTCCACCCGGTCGTCTTCGGGGCGCTCCTCGGGGCGGCCGAGGAGGCCGGCGTCCGGGCCCTGCGCCTGCCGGTCGAACCCTGGTTCGTCCTCGGCCTCGACCAGGCCGGCCGGGGCCGGGCGGCGCTGCTCCTTCTGCTTTTCCACCTGTTGGGGGCTCTTTACCGTCGGCGGCTGCGGGCCCGCGGGTTCCTGATCCTGGACGGGGTCTTCGGCCTGCTGCAGACCGGGCGGTTGACCGAGACCTCGCTCCTGGCGCTTCTGGAGGCTCTACCGCCCGGCTGCTTCGAACTCTACACCCATCCCCGGCTGGACACGCCGGCCGGACGGGCTGAACTCCAGGCCCTGACCAGTCCGCGGGTGCGCGAGGCCGTCGTCCGCCGGGGCGTGCGCCTCACCACCTACGGTGCGCTCCTCGCCGGGGCGTCGTCTGGGCGGTGGGGTCACCAGCCCGGACGATCCGATGGCGGGTAGAGGCGCTGTCCGGCCGTCTGCGCTCAGGCCGGGTGAGGCGCATCGGATCGTCCTTCTCCACCAGGTCCATCGCTCCAGAGCGCCCCGCAGCGCGGACAGCGTCGGGAGCGGTCGGCGGTCAGGCTCAGGGCCAGCAGTCCCACCCCGACCAGGAGAAGCACGAGCGCCAGGGACTGGCGCTGGAGCCACAGCAGCCCCCGGCCGACCCCCGGCAGGCGCCAGACCACCCGGCCGATCAGCGCGCGGCCGCTCACGGTCCCGGGGTCGGGCTGCGGATTGGCGTCGCCCTGGGTGACAAACTCCGGCCCGGGCCGCACTGCCACGACCCGATGGGCCACCACCGTCGTCCGCCCGTAGGGGACGGTGCGCCGCACCACGACGATCTCCCCCACCTGGACCCTCTCCGGAGCGACGGGCACCACCAGGAGGGCATCGCCGGCCCGGAGGGTGGGCGCCATGCTCTCGGTTTGCACGACGACCAGCCGCACGCCCGCCAGGAGTGCCCCGATCCCCAGACCGATCACCAGGAGGAGAAGGGCCAGCCCCCACCAGCTAGACGCGGGTAACCGTGACCACAAACGATTCCACCGCCGCCGGCGCCGTGGTGCCCAGGTTGAAATACAGGCGGGCCGTCTCGCCGGTGGCCGGGTTGGCATCAGACTTTACATAAAGAGTCCCGATGAGGGTATAGTCCAGCGCGGTGGCATCCCATCGGTAGAGGTCGACGCGGAAGACCTGATTGGCGGGGGTGGTGTTGGTCAGGGCCCCCACGGTAATGCGGTAGTAGTAGTTGTTCAGGGGAACGCCGGTCGAGGCAACGGGGTTGCTGCTGGCGAGTGTGACCGCGCCGGCCTGGGTGGTGCCGGCTGACGGGATGGTGCTTCCGGCCTTCTGAATGGCGGCGTTGGTCAGGCTGACCTCGTTGAGACTCTGGATGAGGGTGGCTCCGTACTCCGAGTAGACAACGGTCTGGTCCAGGACCGCCTGGACGGCCAGCAGCAACAGTCCCAGACCGACCAGCCCCAGCCCGAGAAGCGAGAATCCCCACCGGAGCATCGCGTGACCCGCCTGGTTGACAACCTCGCTCTGTATTATAGTCAAGTTGACGGGGCGGTGGGGAGCCGGTCGGCGTCACCGACCGGGAGAGACGGCGCGGGCGATCCGGCTGGCGCTTCGTCTCCCCTGGTGGTCGGGCTTAAGAGATCGGCCACACGCCTGTGGCCAGGGCCAGGCGGCAGGCCTCCTCATAGGCCCGCTGGGCCAGGGCCGGACTGAGGTGGCCCCGGTGGACGGCCTGCTCCAGGTCCGGCAGGTCCACGATCCGCACCGTTCCGTCCGGCAGGCGAACGAGGTCGACCTCCAGGTCGACATAGTAGCTGCCGTCGGGCAAAAGCTCCACCGGCGTATTGATGTTGATCACCTCGCCGACCGCGCGGCCGTCCTCCCGAAAATAGAGCCGGCGCGACCACCAGTGTCCGGCCCAAAGCTCCACCAGGCCCCAGTCACCGGGGAGAATCGGCTCACCCAGACTGTCGAAAACGCCGCCCGGGCGGAACCGCCGGCGGATGACGACAAGCCGCCCCGCCTCCACCCGTTCGACGGTGCCCCGCAGGGAGACCTTCCGGCCGTCGGGCTTCTGATGGCGGAGGACGAACGGCTGGCCGGGCTGGAGGCGGGACCACACCCACTCGGCCTCCAGGCGCGCCAGCAGTCCGATCCCCGCGCCCAGGTCCAGCCCCTCCGGCGCCGGCGGCTGGAGGCCCAGGAGCCGCAGCCGGTGGTAGCCGGGGATGGTCGGGGCGTAGCGGGCCCGCACGGTATCCAGGTAGTACGTGACCGGCAGAGGAAAGCAGAGGACGGCGCGCGACGCTTCCCGCCAGAAGGGGGCGAACGGCAGCCGCCGCCGCAGGGCCTGGACCACCCGCCCGGTGGCCAGGCTCTCGCCCGTGATGGTCACCCCGTGACGGTCCGGCCGGTCCTCGATCAGGACCGCAGCCGGGCCCGGGTAGTCCGGCAGGCCGAGACGGCTCCGGACGGTGGCCGAGGGGCGGGCGATGGTGAACCCGGCCTCCCACAGGAGCACGGTGAGGGCGGTGGTGTAGAGGCCCCGCACCTCAACTGTCGGGCGGTCGCCGGAAACCGACGCCATGGATCTGAACGGTGCGGCCATCGATGCGTGCCCGGGCGCCCAGAATCTCCTCCACCAGCCAGCACGCGGTTTCCAGGTGGTCGGTGACCAGGGGCACGCGGTACTCGGTCCGTCCCGCAGCCAGGGCCGCGAACATGACCAGCTGGTCGGCGAGGTAGCGGTCCACCGTGGCCCCGGACCGGAGGTCGGCCAGGAGCGTCTCGGCCACAAAGTCGCCGATCGCCTCCGACGAGCGCCGCTGTTCGCCTGAGCGGTCGGCGCCGAAGAGGCAGCCGGTATCGGTTTCGGCGAAGACGGCCAGGCCGGCCCCGGCCTGGAGCGCCGACCGGTCGTATATAACCTTTATCGCTGCCGTCAGGCCGGCCGCCCGGAGCCGCTCGCGGCAGCGGGCGGCCATCCGGTCCGAGACGCGCCGGTGTTCGAGGTGCGAGGAGACCGCTATCCCCCAGACGCGGGTGACCCGGCCCGGGTCGGTCAGGCACAGGGGCTGGAGCGGTCCGGTGAGGGGCCAGACCTGCAGCACGATAAGACCGCCCCCGGTCGGAACGTAGCCCGGTCGAAGGACCTCGACCGTGGCCCGAAGGCCCATCCGGGCGAGGAGCGGGAGGAGCACCTGTTGCAGGTGGTAGACCGACGGCGCGAAATCCTGGAAGGTGCTGCCCCGGAGAGTGAACCGGCTGGGCCGGTCGGCGAAGGCGGCGACCGGCAGCACCGTGTAGGCGACCAGCGTCGCCGAGCCCGCTCCCAGGTCGAAAGAGTACTCGCCGCCCTGAATCCGGCCGGAGGGGTCGAAAGCGAAGGCCCGGGAGCCGACGGCCGCGCCCTGGAGGCGGGCGGAGGTCTGGCGGGCCACGGCCGTGACCGCCCCGAGATGCTGCGGGCGCAGGCCGGGGTTCTCCCGGGCGGCCCGCACGTTCTCGACCCGGATTTTGCGGCCGGTCAGCCCGGCCAGAGCGACGGCGGTCCGCACGATGGTGCCGCTGCCGGAGCCCCGGCTGCCGTCCAGAACGAGGTAGTCCGCGCTGTCCAGGCTGGTCATCATTGGTAAGGATACTCGATTTCCAGGGCTGGCGGTGGCGTGCACCTGCGGCCGACGCGGCCGGCTGCGGCTGTGACGGCCGGTGCCTCGCCGTTTCGCCAGAAGGCGCCCTTCCGTGGGCCGCGCGATTCTGGCTGGCGACGGGGAAGCGCGCGAAAGAGTCGGGTCATTTTGCACACTGGCCTCCCACGCGCTACTGGATGGCCCCATTCGGCATGCCCATCGCCGTCCTCGAGATTTGACAGCAGTTTGACGGGGATTTGGCGCCTTTTTGTCCGGCGATTTGACTTGCTCGACCGCGATAATCAGGGCGTGCTGGGGGAGGTGAGAGCCGGTCGAATCGAGGAGCAGATTTGGGGGCAGGTTCCTCGCGTGCCCATGCGCTGGCAAGGTGGAGTCACATTGACCGGTCGGGTGAGTCTGAGACGAACTCGCGGTCGGAGAGGAGGGAAGTGACGCCGATGATGCGCCAACGGAGCCTACCGCTCCCTCGTCGTCAGGCCCTCGCCGGGATGGCGCTGGCGGCCCTGGGCGCGACGGCCTGCGTGCCGGCGATATTCCAGGCGCCTCAGCCCACGACCGGCACCAAGGCGGCAGGACTGCGGGCTGTTCTTAACACCGTGCTGCAGGAGCACGTCTATCTGGCAGCGATCGCCACGGGCGCCGCCCTGGGTGGCCGGGAGGCCGAGTTTAAGGCGGCAGCCGAAGCCCTCGACGGAAATTCGGTAGATTTTGCCAGAACTATTGGATCGATTTATGGGGCCGAGACCGAGCGCACATTTCTCGACTCCTGGCGCAGTCACATTGCCATGTTTGTTGATTATACCGTCGGTGTGGCCGCGCAAGATAAGGCTAAGCAGGAGAAAGCGGTAAAAGATCTTCTGCAATATGCACAGGATTTCGGTGGATTTCTCAGTAGAGCTGCCGGTTTGCCGAAGGAGACGGCGACCGATCTGGTAAAAACCCACATTTTGACCTTGAAAGAGGTCGTCGATGCTCAAGCCGCGAGAGATCCGCTCAAGGCTTTTGCGGCTCTCCGGAAGGCAGCTGGGCATATGAAAATGCTGGCTGACCCTCTGGCGGAGGCCATTGTTAAGAAATTCCCGGAAAAGTTCAGTTGACCGAAGGCGGGAGGTAACCGTGCGCGCCGAGTACATCCGGTACTTTGCCTACGGCTTCGGAGCGACCTACATCCTGGTGGGCGTCCTTGGACTCCTGCTTACCGGCCTTGGAACCCTGGTCAGTCCGGTGGCTACGCTCGTCGTCTTCCAGGTAAACCCGCTGCACAACCTGGTTCACATCCTGGTGGGCGCCCTGTGGGTGGTGGCCGGTTCCCGGGTCGCCACGGCCCGGGCGGCAAGCCAGGCGATCGGGGCCATTTACCTGCTTTTGGGCGTCGCCGGGTTCTTTATTATCGGCACCGCTTTGGACCTGCTGGCCCTTAACCTGGCCGATAACTTTCTCCACTTAGCGACGGCCCTGGCCGCCCTCTACGTGGGCTTCTTTTCCCCCGCGGTTGCAAGAAACCCTTAAATTAAGGAGGTATAAAACAATGCCGTTAGCGAGAAAGGTTGGAATCCTGTTGCTCGGATGTCTGGTTATAGGGCTTTCCGTCGTCGCCGGGACCGGGCTGGGGGCTCCTCTCGCCCACGCCGACCACAATTCGGCGGCCGGGGCGCTCCACGGCACCACCGACGGCTGGTTCAACGGGGAGACGGTGACGTTTTTCTACAATAAGCCGTTCTTCTGCGCCCAGCCGCCCACCAGCGCCGCAGCTTCCGGGTGCGAGGTCGGCGAAGATGCGCAGATCCCGCCCCGGCCCGGACCGATTCCCACCCTTTACGTCCTCGTTCCCCTGGGCATTACGGTCGACCCGGCGACCTTGCAGTGCCCGGTGGCGGGCAGCTGCATCAACCACCCCAGCACCGTCGACCTGAGCCGCATCTTTCCGGGCGCCGGCGACGTCTTACTGCCGCCCCACAGTCACGTGGTGGACGAAAAGCACGGCGGCTGGTGGAAGATCGAGGTGATCGGGGTGACCGACCCTGATGCCTGGAACCGGATCGCCCAGGCCAAGAGCCTTGCGGCCGTCCGCGCCGAGCAGGCCGCCGGCAATGCAACCGGGGACATTGGGACCAACCTTTATCTCTTCTTCCAGGTTCAGGGG
>DAOUAE010000094.1:0-6977 GCA_034433795.1 Chloroflexota bacterium | reverse complement strand
GGCGATGGTCAGAATCTCGGCATCCGCGCAGACCGGGGGCGGCCCCGGTCGGCGGGGGGACAACCAGTCCGGTGGACTGGTTGTCCTGTCCGGTGGACAGATTCACGGCACGCGGCCCGTGTGCAGGGCATCGTCGACCAGGACAAAGACGTGGACAAACAGGTCGGCCAGTGGCCTCAGTGGGACGGGCCTCCACGACAGGGAGTGATACTGCACTCCTTCTCTGCCTATGGGGGCCTCCTCTTGTCAAGTCAACCCACATCACGCGCCTCAGGGCTGGCGGAGAGATGCCGGCGCATTCCGGAAGCCCAACCTACTGGCCAGGTCAAGGTGTGGCGGTCGTGACGCTCCGATACGCACCCTGCGCACCGCCGGTGGGGATACAACAGGGGAAGAATACGCTGGGCCCGTGTTCTCCCATATACTGTCGCCAGCGCCGTGCGCGAGGACGGGTAGGGAGGCCCGCCGTTGAGGGCCGGACGGGTGGAGAACTCCTGTCCGGCTCCCAGCGCAGCCCCTGGCGCCTCTCGCCACAGCCCGCGGTCCGACCGGCATCCCGCGTGGGCCTCTCGCCGTTTTCGGCGCACGGCGCTGGCTGGCCGGCCACCGCCGGCCACGCGATGGGGAGAGGAGGTGAACCGATGAGGAGAAGGCTGTGGTGGCGCGTCGTTCTAGTGCTCCTGGGCCTGGGAGGACTTCTGTTGTCTGCTTGCCTGGACAGGTTCCGCAGTGGGGTGTCATCGTCCGTGGAACCGGGCGTCGTGCCGCTCAGCGGCCCGGTGCCAGAGGCTCCCGGACGGTTGATCTACACGCGCGGCACTGAGATCTGGACGCTGACGCTTGGGACGAAAGACCTCCAGCCGCTGGTCCGTTTTCCGGCAGAGACTCTTGTGCTCGGGCTCGCCGTTTCGCCGGACAGCCGCCTTGTGGCGTACAGTCTCTATCGGCGTGGGCGGGAGCCGCAGGACCTGGGAGGAGCCGACCTTTACGTGATGACCGCGACCGGAGCCGACCAGCGGGTTGTTCTCGCCCACGATCGCCCCGGTGTGATCCTGGCGGAGCCGGCCTGGTCGTCGGACGGCCAGACCCTCTATTTCACCCGTCAAACGCCGGAGGGGGCGAAGCGCATCGAGCGCCTGCGACTGGGGGCGGCGGGGGCGCAGGTGGTGGTGTCAGATGCCTGGAGCCCGACGCTCTCGGCGGATGGCCGGTGGCTGGCGTATCTGGCGCCCGACGCCGAGCGCTCCGGCGAGGCGCTCTGGGTGGCCGGGACGGACGGTGCGAACGCCAGACGCGTGGTGGGTGAGCCAGAGTTTGCTGCTCTGGCCACTCCGCGCTTTGCGCCAACCGGCGCGCAGATCGTCTTTGCCGCCGTCGGGGGCCCCGACCGCCCGGCGGTTCGGTCGCTATGGCCCGACCTGACCCGGTGGGGTGACAGCGGCGTGGCCCTGGCGCACGGCGTGCCCTGGGACCTCTGGATCGTGAGCGTCGATGGCACCGGGCTGCGCCGCCTGACCGCCCTCGCCGAAGACACCCCGCTCCCTGTCTGGTCGCCCGATGGGCGGTGGATCGCGTTCAGCGGCGAACGGGGGCTGTACCTCGTCGAGAGCAGCGGCCACCCGGTGCGGCGGTTGACCGACGAACCGGCCCTGGGGGGATTGGGGTGGCTGCGCTCGTAAGGATGTCTGGCCTGATGACCCCCGCAGGCGAATGTCTGGCCAGATGGCTTCCCCGGCCTCCGAGGACTGGCCGGGCGCGGAAACGCTGCCCGGCCGTCTGCCCCATGTCGCTGGAGAAGGTCTCTGCCTCTGCGCAGCACGGGAAAACCAGAGAGCAGAGACGAGGGCCGGCGCTGGTCTCCGGTCTGTCCGGACCGGGCCGGTCCGGTTGGTCAGCGCAGCCACTGCAGGAGCTGGGCGGCCAGGGTCAGGAAGACGGCAAAGCCCACCACGTCCTGGAAGGCGGTCTCGAAGGGGCCGGCCGTGGCCGCCGGGTCGAAGCCCAGGCGTTTGGAGACCAGGGGGATAAGCGTCCCCATCAGGCCGGCGGTCGCCATCGCGCAGGCCAGGGAGACCCCGATGACCAGTCCAAAGCCCAGGTGCTGGGACCAGAGCAGGGCGATGAGCCCCAGCACCACCCCGCACACGCCCGCCATCAGCAGGTCGGTGAGCAGTTCCCGCCGCAGGTGGCGTCCCCAGTGCCGCAGCGTGACATACCCGGTGTCCAGCCCCCGGACCACGATGGCCGCCGCCTGCAGCCCCACGTTGCCGGAGATGGCCGAGATGATCGGCATAAACGAGGCCAGAAGGATCACCGCCTGCAGAACGGTGGTGTAGTGGGCGATGACCAGCCCGGAGAGAAGTTCGATGGCCATCGTCAGAAGAAGCGCGGGCAGCCGCAGCCGGGCCGCCTGCCAGGGGGTCCGCCGGGCCATGGCCGCCGCGGCCGTCCCCACCACCTGGAAGAAATCGGCGGTGGCCTCGCCGGTCAGGATGCGGGCCGCATCATCGGCCGTCAGCACCCCCAGCAGACGCCCCTGCCCGTCGATGACCGGCAGTGCCAGAAGGTGGTGCTGGACAAGGCGCTGGGCGGCGGCCACCGCCTCCTCGTCGGCGCGGGCCACCACCAGGTCCCGGACCATCACCGCCGTGACCGGGGTGGCCGGGTCGGCCAGCAGGGCCGACCGCAGGTTGAGGACGCCGACCAGGCGGTGGGCCCCGTTAACCACATAGACATAGGACACGGCCTCGGCCCGGGCGGCCTGACGTAGCGCCGCCAGGGCCTGGGCCACCGTCGCCTCGGCCCGGACGGCGACGTAGCGCGGGGTCATCCAGCCGCCAACTGTCTGGGGGGCGTAGGCCAGCAGCGCCTGGACCTCGCCGGCCTCGGTTGGGGGCAGCGCCGCCAGCGTCGCCGCCGCGGTCTCGGGGGGCAGTTCGGCCACGACGTCGGCGGCGGCGTCGGGCGGGAGCTCGGCCAGGACATCGGCGGCCTGACCGCGACTGAGGCGGAGCAGGAGCTGGGCGGCGGAGGCCGCGTCGACCTGGCCGAGGAGATCGGCCAGGGCCTCGGCTCCCAGGAGAGCGCAGACGCGGGCCAGAACGGCGGGCGGCAGATCCAGGAGGTGCTCGGTTACCTCGGGAGCCGGCAGCTGGGTGATGAGGGCGCGCAGACGCTCGGCGGCCCCCGTCCGCAGCGCCTCCTGGAGGGCCTCTTCCCAGACGCCGTTGGGCATCTCCGGTAGCATCGATCGCTCCCGATGGTGAGTACGCGAGGCTGGGGTGCGCATCTCCGCACACACAAAACCCGGGGTACCCACCCGGCAGGCACCCCGGGGAAGGGAGGAGGGAGCGCGCCAGGGCTTCTCCCTGCACCGGAAGGGTAGCAGCACACTCCGGCGGCGGCCATCCCTCACCTGGGGTATCGCCGCCGCTAGTCCAGGACAGGAAGGAGAGGAAAGCGACGGCCCAGCGCTGCCTCTGCGTCAGCCCCCAGCCACTTCTCCAGGACCGTGGCGTAGACGCTCCGAAAATCGGTCTCAAAGCGCAAGTTGCCGTTAGGGTCCAGCCGGCCCAGATCGGGCGGGGCGCCGTAGACCCCGCCGCGCACCCGCCCTCCCAACAGGAAGAGCGGTGCCGCTGTGCCGTGATCGGTGCCCCGCGAGCCGTTCTCCGCCACCCGCCGGCCGAACTCCGACCAGGTCAGGACCAGGACCCGGTCGCCGTGGCCCTGAGCGACCAGATCGGCCCAGAAGGCGGCCAGGGCCTCCCCCAGGGTGCGCAGGAGGTTCGCGTGGGCGTGGGCCTGCTCTGCGTGGGTGTCGTAGCCGCCCTGAAGCAGATATCCAACCCGCAGGCCAACACCCGCGGCGATGAGGGCGGCGAAGAGCCGCAGCCCATGGGCCAGCGGCGTCGTCGGGTAGACGGCGGCCGGCCGGTAGGTCGCCAGAGCCTGGTGGAGCTGGGCGAGGCTCACGGCCGCTCCCGTGGCGGTTGTCTCGAAGAGGGCGGCATAGGGTGCCGGCGGTCGGTAGGCGCGGTACAGGCGCTCCAGGGCCCGCCGTCGGGCGGCCTCCACATCCGGATGCTGCGGATCGGTGGCCAGCCGGAACGTCTCCGGTCGCTCGATAAGCGTGGCCCCCTGCGGTGGACAGCAGAGAGCCGGCGGCAGGTGGGTGCCGAGAGCCACTGCCCCGAGGGGGTGGCCCTGATTGTCCACCGCTCCGGCCACTACCCGGGCCAGCCAGCCCGACCGTCGTCCCCGCTCCGGGTCGGCCGTCTGCCAGATATCCATGGCCTCGAAATGCGAGAGGCTCGGGTGGTCATACCCCACGCTCTCGATGACCGCCAGCCGGCCGGCCGTCCAGAGGTCGGCCAGGGCGGTCAGGGCCGGATGCAACCCCAGTTCCGCCGTTAACGGCAACACCGTGTCCGGCTGGATCGCCAGGGTCGGCCGGACCGTGTAGTACCGTCCGTCCTGATAGGGGACGACCGTATTCAACCCATCGTTGCCCCCGGCCAGCTGAACGATAACAAGGACGCGATTGCCCCCCGCCGCCGGGGCTGGCCGGCTCCCGTCGGCCTGGGCCTGCGCCAGCGCCCGAACGAAGAGGTTCGGCAGGATGAGACCCGCGTTCAGGCCCACCAGGGCGGTGGTGAGAAAGGCGCGTCGTCGCAGCATCGCCTCCTCCGAGCCGTTCAGGCCAGATGAAACTCCGGCAGGGCCAGCAGGAGATACACCAGACCCCGCCCCCACCGGTCGAATCTGTCCGCCGGATCACCTCCCACCTCGGCGGCGAAGGCCAGCAGGATCGCGCGCTGCCCGGCTCCCATGGGGCCAGCGAGCAGCCGCTGGGCCAGCCCGTCGAGGAACGCCGCCGGATCCGCCGGCATCCTTCCCGCGGGGAACCAGGCGGCCGGGTCGAGCCGGACCCGCCGGCGGTCTGTGGCCAGCCAGTTGGCAAAATTGAGGCGGGCCAGCCAGGTGGTGGTGTTCAGCCAGGCCGGGCCGCCCGGCCAGCCGGCCACGTTGGGAGGCGCAAAGAGGGTCTGCCCCATCTGGGTCAGCATGGCGGGCAGGCCCACCCCATCCGTCTCCGCTGCCAGCTGGCGGAGAGCGCCGGCCACGTACTCGGCCGGACTTTTGATCAGGCGGCGGTAGGCCCCAGGGGCGCGGAAGTCGGGTCGGAGAAAGATCTGCCGCAGAGCCGCCTTTACTGAAAGGCCGCTCGTCCGCAGGGTCTGGGCAACCGCCACCACACTGTCCGCCGGCGGATCCGGCCGAACGAAGAAGCGAAGGAGCCGTTGGGCCAGGAAGACGGCCGCCGCCGGCTGGTCCAGAACGATGTCGACGACCTCAGCTGGTCCCCAGCGCCCCGTGCGGCCCAGAATGGTCTTCAGGCCGTCGTCGTGCCGGGGAGGATGAAACACCACCTGCCCCGCCCGATCGACCGTGAACCCGGTGAAGGCCCGGGCGGCCTCCTGCACATCCCGCTCGCTGTAGTGGCCCACACCCAGAGTGAAAAGCTCCAGGAGCTCGCGCGCGTAGTTCTCGTTGGGCCGCCCCCGAACACTGCCCGCGATGTCCAGCCAGCGCATCATGGCCGGGTCACGGGCGATTCCCTTCAGGATCGTCCCATAGTCGGCCAGAGCGTGCTCGCGTAGGAACTGGTTCTGCCTGAACAGGAATGGCGCCGGCGCCTTGGCCAGACTCGAGGTCAAGAGCCCGTGCCAGAAAAGCGTCATCTTCTCCTCAAGCGGGCGGGCGGTGTAGGCCATGCGCAGGAGCCACCAGCGCTGAAGATCGGCGGGGTTCCGCATGTCCAGGGCGAGCGCGGCCAGGCGGGCCTCCAGATCCTGGTTGGAAACGGCGGTGTACTCGAGGAGCCGATCGACCGCCCCCTCCCAGCCAAGGGCCTGAGCGGCTTCGATCTCCCCCGGCGCCGCCCCGAACCCGGCCCGCCGCAGAAGGTGACCGAACTCTTCCCATGCGGTGAGCGGGCGCTGGACCGGCGCGGCGGCCTCAGCCAGTGTCAGGGCCGCCCCCAGCCCCGCCAGCGCGATGGTTGTGATGACCTTCCGTCGGGTCGGCATGGTTGCCCCACGTCCGCACTGCTAGAGGCGGGGGCGTGGGCACTCGGCGACGCTGCGGTGGGCGTTCAAACGCCCCGCTGCCCAGAGGCCCCAGGTTCCCGCCATCCGGTCAGCTCTGCTCTCAATGCGGCTCCGGACGCAGACGTTCGTCCCGCACACCCCGCCGGCCCAGACCAGCCCCGCCACCCCGGCCACGGGCGTCCCGTGACCGTCCTTGTCGTCCAGGATCTTACTGGGGGTGAGGTCGACGTTGCGGACGAGCGTCGCATCGGGCGTCCCCCCGGCCTGGCCGGTGTTGGTGTACTGCCGCTGTTGGGGATAGAGCGGGTCGGTGGGGAAGTCCACCGCCTGGTAGAGGCCGTTGACGGCGGCGAAGAGGACGGTAGGATTGCGCCGCGAGGCGGCGGCCCGGGCCTGCGCCTGGCTCGGCGGCACCCGAATCACCGGCGCGTCGATGCCGGGGAGGGTCTCTTTCCCCTGGCCGCCGTGCTGGCGGGTGAGGGCGGCGCTGGCCCGGCCGGGCGTGCCAGGGTGGAACCCGACCAGGATCTCGCCCGGCGCCAGTCCCAGAAGGGGGTCGGGGCCCTCGTCCTCCTTGACCAGCGCCGGCGGCGGCCCCAGGCTCAGCGCTGGCGTCCACAGGGCCAGCCGCATTCCTGCCCTCCTTCTACTGTGCGGCAGCCATCTGGGACTGGAGGGACGACTCGACTAGTAGACAGATTGCCAGATTCTCCGTGTGTTGTCAAGACAGAGCACGTATGACACAGGGCTTTCCAGTTTTCATAGCTTTCGGCGGATCAGCAGGCTTAGACCCCGGTCAGGCCAAGCACTTAAGGCCCGGAATCCGTCAACCACGAACCGGTAACCCACGGTTCTTAGCAGGTT
>DAOUAE010000093.1:0-34131 GCA_034433795.1 Chloroflexota bacterium | reverse complement strand
ACGCTATGTTAACCGTCTCATCGAGCTGGAGTCGCAGCGTCTGGCGGCTCAGACGCAGAAAGAAGGAGGAGGCCAGAGATGAGGAAAGGGGCGTGGGGCGTGTTTCTCGGTTCTGGGCTGCTGGGGCTGCTTCTGGCAATGGGAACAACGACCTCCCTGGCCGAAGAGCGGCAGTGTGGTAGTTGGGGACTCGATCATAAGGGTACCTTCGGTGGCAGCTGCGGTGTCACCGTTCCCCCGGGCACACAGCCGCCCGGTGGAGGGGGGCCTGGGGCGCAGGCGACCCCGGTGACCACGCAGGTGCCGGGGAAGCAGCAGACCGGGCAGACGCCGGTCGTCACCCCCTCGGCGGTCGTACCGCCGGGCCCGGCCGGCACGGTGACCCCCATCGTGCGCCCGGGCCAGACGCCGCCCCCACGCACGCCCACGCCCCCGCCGCAGATCCCTACGCCGCCGGCCTTCACACCGACCCCGTGTCCCACGGCGGTGACGGCCACGCGTTCCCTCGACTGCCTGCCGCCGGACGTCCAGATCTGCGTCGGCCCGAACGGCATTCCCCTCGCCTGCCTCCCCACCCCCACCCCGGCCGTCGTGCCGGGCGGCAAAGGGTGGATCGTTGACACCCAGCTCATCCCCGGACGCGACCTCCAGCACTGCCAGGAGGTGACGTACTACCTGGATCCCCGCACCGGGATCACCATAAACACCCAGGCGCGGGAGGTGCCCTGTCCGGGCGTCCCCCCTGAAGGGCCGGCCTGTCCGGGCGGCCTCCAGTTCGACGGCACCACCTTCCGCTGCGTCGGGCAGGCGAACGCGGTCCGCATCGAGGCCCGCGTGCCCATCCCGGAGGTGACGCTGACGCTTGACCCGTTCCCCGCCAGCCTCGTTCACTGGCCCAACCGCTTGCGGCTGGAGCCGGTGGACCGGCCGTCAACGGAAGCGAAAATCGACCGCTGGCCCGCCGGCGCGGGCGGCGAGTGTACGGGTGAGGGTGACGACGCCGGCACGCCGCGCGACGGGACGCTGAAAGACATCACCCTTCGCCTCTGGCTCATGCCGTACTGGCAGTCTCGCCTGGATCGCCCCATGCCCCTCCAGGCGGCCCTCGATTTTGGGCCCGGGGGTTTTGTGGGGGGCCCAGCCGCCCGCGTGGTCGAGACCGCCGGGGGGCCCGTCATGCGCGGCCCGCGGATCCCCTCCAATCTGCTCTGGGTGGAGGAGGGGGACACGCTCACGTTCGCGCTCTCCATTCCCTCGCATCCGGCCGCCCAGAGGTACGGCTACCTGATTGCCCCATTCCCCACCACGCTGGATGAGGAATGGGCGCGGGCGGGCACGCCCAGCTTCGTGTTCCGTGTCCTGCCCACCTGGCGGCTCTGGTATCAGTTCTCGTATCAAATTGCGGAAGGTATTTACAGGGATGAGGAACGGACGGTTGGGTTCACGACCGTAACGGGGCCGGATGGGAACCAGTACAGTGTTCCTATTAAAAAGACAGAACGTGTCAGGAAAGGGTGTAACTGGAAGAGGGTTACCGAAGGTCCCCATTCTGTTGCAACCGAACAGATCACTGGCCTTGCGCCGTGCCTGTTTGGGCAAGGGGCCGAAAATGCGTGCGTCTGGCAGGATGCGATTGTGACCACGAAGGTCCGCCTGGCGGTGCCGGACGGGGGAGCGGCCTACCAAACGAGCGACGGCGTCCTCTACTACATTGTCCGCGAGGTGCAGACGCTCCTTGTTCGCCCGGATTTGCCAACCACCCTCCGGGAGTGGATTCGCCAGCATCCGGAGGAGTGGCTGCGGGCCATCGGGCGGTAGCCTGTTCGCCGGTTTACCGGCCGCAGAACCATCGTTTCAAATCCTTATATGGAGCGTAATGTTGAGATTTGTCTTCGCTCTGGGTAGGCGGTGACCCTCTGGTTTTCTTCTGTAGGGGGCGCCAGGTTTTGGTGGGTATGCGCTCTCCGGGTGTGCTCTCTTTTCCCCTCTTTTGCCGTCGCTCCCCGGGTGTTGTCAAGGGGATGGGGGATCGCCGGCACCGTGCAGGCGTAGGATCCGGGTAGGAGGGGATGGCGTCCGGTGCCGTGCCGACCGGTTGGCTCTGGACATGGAGGAGGTGGTGCTGATGCAGACGCGGTGGTCCGTTCTTCTCGTGCTGGTGGGGCTGGCCCTGGGGGTAGGGTTAGTGGTGCGGATGCAACAGACATCGGAGGTGGTCTTCCGCGGGCAGACGGCGGCGGGTGGGCCGGCCGTCGTGCGGGTTTCGGAGGGGCCGGTGGTGGTCATCGCCCACTGGTGTCCGCATTGCGAGCATTTTTTGCAGGAGACGCCTCCGCCGCGGGGACCGGTGCGGGTGGTCAGCATCTGGCCCCGGCCGGGGGAGACGGTTGAGGCGGTGGCGCAGGCGACCGCCGAGAAACTGCGGCGCACGGGCTGGGGGAATGTTCCTTTCATCGTGGTCATGGAGCGGGCGGCCGTGCCGCGGGCGGTTTCAGCGACGCCCATGCTCCTCTGGCGGGACGCGCAGGGGCTGCACGCCGAGAACCCGCTGACGATGGACCCCGCGCGGGTGCGGGCCGTGTTGGACGGGGAGGCGCCATGAGACCGGTGGTCTACGGACATCCGGGGCGGGAGATTCTGCGGCAGAAGGGGCCGGAGGCGGTGTTGCGGTCGCGGACCGTCCTGCATGGGTTGCTGGCCGAGGTGCTGGTGGGGCTGGCGCTGCCGCCGCATCCGGAGGCGGTCGTGCTGCACGGGGTGACCCTGTGGTGGGGACGCCGGCGGGTGGAGATCGACCATCTGGTGCTGGACCCGCAGGCCGGGGTGGTGATTCTGGAGGTGAAAGGCTGGGCGGGGCTGGTGACCGGAGGGCCGGACGGCTGGGCGGGGCTTCTGGCCTCCGGGCAGGCGGTGTGGCGGCCGGCGGTGGACCGGGCGCTGGCGCTGCGGCGGGAGGCCGTGCGGCGGCTTGCACCGTGGATGTTCGGGGAGGAGATTCCCCCAGAGCGGATTCACGCGCTGGTGGTGTGGGGGGGCGCGGCGCCGCTGGGGGACGAGGCCCCGCCCGGGGTGGTGGCGGCGGTGCCGCCCCTGGACGTGGTGGCGGCCGGGGCCTGGAGTCCGGCGGCGTGGTGGCGGCAGGCGCGGCGGCGGCTGGGGGCGGTCTGGCCGGTGGTGGCGGGGCAGACATTTCGGGGGGCGCCGGCGCTGCTGGCGCGGCGGGCGGCCCGGCGGCTGGGGTTGTCCCCGGTGACCGCGCCGGGGACGCATCCGGGGCTGCCGGCGCTGTGGACGGCGGCGCAGAGTCTCTCCGATCTCCCCCCCGGGACGCGGGCGGCGGTGGCCATGCTGCTGGCCCTGGATCGCTTTTTCCCGCCGGTCCGGGTGGGCGACGAGCCACCGTTTGCGGAGGAGGCCCTGCTGGAGGTGCAGGCGCGGCTGCTCGACGCCGAGGGTGATCCGGCCTGGACCGCGGCGCGGCTGTGGGCCTGGCGGTGGCTGGAGGCGCACTGGGGCCCGCCGGGGACGGAGAGGGAGGACGCCGGGCCACCGCCGCCGGCGGCGCTGATGGACCCGGAGCGCTGGTGGCACCTGCTTCGGGCGGAGAGTGAGCCGGCGGTGCGGCTGGGGCTGCTGGATGGCGGCCGCGTCTGGGGATTGCTGGCGCAGATGGACCCGGCGCGGCGCCGGGCGCTGGAGGAGGAAGCACGGGCGGCGGCCCGGGCGGCCGACCGGCCCTGGACGCGGGCGATGCAGCGGGCCATCGCCCTCCTGGCCGAGGGGAAAACCCCGCCGCCGGACGTGCGGACCTGGGTGAGTGTGGGGGTGGCGCTGGCCCAGGGCCGCTGGAGCCGGGCGGTGGCGCGGGTCCTTCAGGCGGTGCGGGAACCGGTGCCGCCGGTGTGGGTCTCGCCGGCGGTGGCGGCCCGGGCCATTCGGGACGCCGCGGCGACCCGCACACCGGTCTGGCAGGCGCTGCCGGCGCGGGAGGGGCGGCTGCTGGAGTGGGCGGCCCGCTGCGCGGGGAAGCTCCTGGACGCACCGCCGGAGGCGACCGCCCAGGCGCTGGTGCGTCTCTGCCTCCGCCGGAGAGATCGCCCGTGGGGGAACGGATCGGCCGGAGGCTGATCCTGTTACACGGACGGTTTCAAATCCTCATATTTCTTTCAAATCCTCATAGGTAGGCTGTAAACCCTATTCTCCCCCACGGGTGCGGCCGCGGTCAAGGCCCGGTCGCACCGGGCCGGGTCGGGAGCGGGATAGGGGATTCGAACCCCCGCGCCGTGCTTGGGAAGCACGTATGCTGCCACTACATCAATCCCGCGCTACTCTATTTAATACCGAAGAGCCCCCCACCTTGTCAAGGGGCTCAAAAAGCCGCACCAGATGGTGGGACCGCTCCCCTGGTCCCGGCCCACCCGGCGGCCCGGGGCCGCCGGCCGGACCAGCCCCTATTGACACGTTGGCGAGGTGGGCCTATGATGCTTGGCAAAAGCATCGGCAGAGGGGGGAGGGCACAGATGGCAGGTATCTCGCGGCGCCAGTTTGTTCGAACGCTGGTGGGCACGGTCGCGGTGGGTCTGTACGGTGGGCTTCTGGCGGCCTGCGCTCCTGGGCAGCAGCCCTCGGCCGCTCAGCAGACGCCCAAGCCGGCGGAGGCCGCTCCCACCCCCAAGACCAAAGGGGTCGAGGCGATCCCGCCGACGCCCGTCAAGGTGGAGGTCAAGCCGGGGCAGACGCTCATCGAGTACTGGCATAACATGGGGGTCGGCCTCAGCCTGGATGTGCACATGAAGCAGATCCAGATGTTTGAGGAGAAGTTCCCCCAGTACAAGGTGAACCCGGTCTATGTGCCCACCCAGGCCGGCACGCAGTTGTCGGATAAACTGCTGGCGGCGGTGACAGGCGGAAACCCGCCGGATGCGGCCCGCTTCGACCGGTTCCTGGTGACCTCGTGGGCCGCCCGTGGCTTCCTGGAGGAACTGACTGATTACGCCAAACGCGACGGGGTCACCGAGGATAAATTCATCAAAGAGGGCTGGCTGGAGGCCACCTGGAAGGGCAAGGTCTACGCCGTCCCCTTCGATACCGACCTGCGCGCCCTCTACTACAACAAAAAGCACATGGAAGAGGCCGGCCTGGACCCCAATAAGCCCCCGCGCACCATCGAAGAGCTCGACATGATGGCGGAGAAGTGCACCAAGAAGGAGGGGGCCAAGTATACCCGTCTGGGCTTCATCCCCTGGTTCAAGCAGGGACATATTTACACCTGGGGCTGGGTCTTCGGCGGTGAGTTCTACGACCGGCAGGCCAATAAGTTCACCGCCTCGCATCCGCGCATCGTCAAGGCCCTGGAATGGATGGTCTCCTACGCCAAAAAGTACCAGATCGACGCCATCGATTCGTTTGCCCAGGCCTTCGGTCCCAATGAGAACGACCCCTTCATCGCCGGCCTGGTGACGTTCGTCTCCGACGGCGACTGGATGGTGGCCAACAACCTGAAGTACCGCAAACCCGAGGAGAAGGACATCTGGGACGTGGTGCCCTACCCGCAGGGGCCCGATAACGCTCCCTATCCGGTGACCTGGGGCGGCGGCTGGTCGACGGTCCTGCCCAAAGGCGCCAAGCAGAAGGAGCCCGGCTGGGCGCTGGCCAAGTTCCTGGGCACCGACGTCGCCCATATCTACGCCATCGAGACGACGCACATTCCGGTCTACCTGCCCGCCTACGACGAGCTGGAGAAGAACAAAGAGAAGTTCGACCCGCGCTGGATCAAGTTCTGGCCGCTGCGCAGCAACGCCCGCTTCCGCCCCAATATTCCGGCTGGCCAGGAGGCCTGGAGCGAACTCAGCAAAGCCCGCGACCTGGCCATCCACTTCAAGGGCGAGCCGGCGGCGCTGCTGAAACAGGTGGATGAGGTCGTTAACCGCGAACTGGCCAAGTACCAGTAGTCAAAGGACAAGCCGGCGCCCGGGCGCTTTCCCCTGGCGCCGGCCGGGAGAGGCACCATGGCGGCTGTGACCCCGGCACCGCACCGGCGAGGACCTCTCTGGCTGCGTCAGCTGGGGCTCGGTCTGGCCTTTGTCAGCCCCTGGCTGGTGGGTCTTCTGGCCTTCCGGGCCTATCCGATCGCGGCCTCGTTCTGGTACTCCCTCCACGAGTTCCGGGGCCTGGGCCAGATGCGCTTCGTCGGTCTGGAGAACTACTGGTGGATGCTGACCAAAGACCTGGACTTCTGGACCGGCGTCTCCAATACGCTTGTCTACACCCTGATGGCGGTCCCCACCGGTATCATCGCCGCTCTCACGGTTGCGATTGCTTTGAACGTCCGCCTGCGCGGTCAACCGATCTACCGCACCATCTATTTCCTGCCAGTTCTGGTCCCGGATGTGGCGCTCTCCATCGTCTGGCTGCAGATGTTCAACCCCCAGTATGGGCTGGTCAACACTATTATCGAAGGGCTGGCCAAACTGGTCGGGCTGGACATTGTCGGACCGGGCTGGCTGGCCAGCGAGGTCTGGGCCAAGCCGACGCTGGTCCTGATGCACCTGTGGCTCATCGGCCACCCCATTGTGATCTATCTGGCCGCGCTGCAGGATGTGCCGCAGGAGCTGCTGGATGCAGCGGCGGTGGACGGCGCCAACTGGCTTCGCCGGACTCTGCACATCACTATCCCGATGATTACCCCGGCCATCTTCTTTCAGTTGATCACCAGCCTCATCGGCGCGATGCAGATCTTCTCCCAACCCTGGGTGATCACCGGGGGAACCGGTCAACCTGCCCAGTCCCTCCTCTTCTACTCCATGGTCCTCTACCGTAAGGGCTTCCAGGAGTTCAACATGGGACTGGGCACGGCCATGGCCTGGATGCTCTTCATCGCGATCAGCCTCTTTACCTACCTTCTTTTCAAATCGTCGGCCCGCTGGGTCTACTACGGCGGAGCCGAGGAACGGCGATAGGGGGCGGAGGATGCAGGTCGGAACGCTCCGGCAGACGCTGGCTGCCCGCTGGCTCTCCCGGCCGGTGGTGGAACAGATCGGTCGGTTGGGACTCCACGTGTTGCTCCTGGGTTTGGGGATCACCTTCCTTTTGCCGTTCTGGTGGATGGTGGCGACCTCGCTCAAGCCCAACTATGCGATGTTCCGGATCCCGCCGCTCCTCGTCCCCTTCCAGGACCCCTCAACCTGGGACCGCCTGGTCTGGGAGAACTACCCGAATAGCTTCACCTTCACCAAGCCGCCTTTTACCATCTTCATCCGTAACACTCTGATCATCGCCACTCTCTCCACTATCGGGGCCCTGCTCTCCAATCCACTGGTCGCCTACGGCTTCGCCCGCCTGCGCTGGCCGGGCCGTGACCTCCTTTTCGCTGTCACCCTCTCGACGATCTTTCTGCCTTTTATCGCCACCCTCATTCCCCTCTTCCTGGTCTTCCGAACGCTCGGCTGGGTCGGCACCTGGTGGCCGCTGATCGTCCCCCATTTCTTCGGCGCCCCCTTCTATATCTTCCTGCTCCGTCAGTTCTTTCTGACTATTCCCACCGAACTCTCTGATGCCGCCCGGATCGATGGCGCTGGCGAGTTCCAGATCTTCACCCAGATCATCCTGCCACTGGCTAAACCGGCCCTGGCGACCGTGGCGCTCTTCGAGTTCATGGCCGCCTACCGCGACTTCCTCGGACCATTGCTGTACCTGAATAAAGAAGAGGTCTATACGATCTCGCTTGGGCTGCAGAAATTCCGTATGGAGTACGACACCGAATGGGGACTCATGATGGCGATGTCGGTCATCGTGACCGTCCCCATTATCCTGCTCTTCTTCTTCGCCCAGCGGACCTTTATTCAGGGCATCACCCTGACCGGTCTGAAGGGCTGACCGGAGACGATTCGGTGAGCGCCGTCGCTCTGAACGACCGACTGTCTCAGAACCGGCCAGATTGACCGACAACCAGAAGCCAGCCGGCGATCCGCTGGCCGGCCAGCCCCAGCGCCAGCACCAGGCCGACCGGTCCCACCAGACCCAGGTAATCGGGGAGCGCCACCGACCGCTGCGGAGGCCGGAGCCCACCCTGAAAAAGCGGCCAGCTCAGCCGCGCGATCCCCAGACCCTCGAGCGCCAGCACGGCGGCCCAGGCCCCGGGCCATGGCAGGTCCGACCCGCGGCCCACGACCCAGACCGCCAGGCCGCTGGCCGGCGGCAGCCCCACCAGGGCCAGCCCCAGGATGCCCCAGACGATCCCCAGCCCGGGCGCCCGGAGCGCCAGGCCGCGCAGAGGGGCGCTCTCAGACGGCCCGACCATCGGCACAGCCAGCCCCAGGGTCAGAAAGCCCCCGGCGCTGGCGCCGCTCCAGGTCACCAGCCAGATCGTGGTCTCCGGCCGGGCGACGGCCTCCAGGCTGCCGGCGGCGGTCAGGGCGACCAGCTGCCCGATGGTGAGCGCGGTCAGGCAGGCCCGCGGCGTCGCCCGAACCAGCGCCAGCCCGGCCAGGCCGATGGCCAGCGCCAGGGTGAGGAGCAGGAGGCGCTCCCGGTCCTCGCGGGAGGCCAGTCCCAGAATGTTCAATCGAAGAGAGGGGTAAAGCAGCAGCACCAGACCGCCGCCGCTGGCCGCCAGCGCCCGTCCCACATCCGGTCCGTGCCGCGGACCGGGGATCGTCTCCGCGAGCAGACTCAGGATCTTGAGCGTCCCGCCCAGCAGGACGCCCAGGGCCAGAAGAACGGCCCGGTCGGCGGCCAGGGGGACGATCTGCAGCGTCTGCCCTTCGATGGCCCGGCCGGTCAGGGCCAGAAGAAAGAGGAACGAGCCGGCCGCGCTCATGGGGGTGTAGGGAGGGTGATCGTCGTCCTCGGCCAGACGCCGCAGCCCCCAGAGGAAGAGGGCGGTTGTCTCCCAGGCGATGAACAGAAGCGGCAGGAGGGTGACGCTCACCGTCGCCAGGGTGGCCGCCAGGAAGGCCAGCAGGCAGGCCAGATGGTGAAACGGCGAGCGGCTGGCCAGGGCTGCCGGGAGAAGCAGCGCGGTCAGGACCAGGCTCAGCAAAAAAATCTGACTGCTGAGAGCGTCGAGCGCCAGGGGGTCGGCCGCCGGCGAGGCCACGGTTTTTCCCAGGGGCCGCTGACGCCCACAGTCGATGGGCGGGCCCCCTGGCCGTGGTGCACAACCCGTGCCTGGTGGCCCCGCTCAGGGGCGCGGGGCACCAGTCAGCTGGAGGTACTCCTCGGGCTCCAGGAAGGTGCCGCCGGTGATCTCACGGTGCTTCTCGCGGCGGGCGGCGGTGTAGGTGATGGTCAGGTGGATGCGGCGGAAGCACTTGGTGCAGATCACGTCTTTGTTGAGGACGTAGCCCGAGACCCCGTCGCCCGGCCCCTCATACTCCTCGGCCAGTTCGGTGGTCTTGCTCACCCGCACCCGCAGCGGGGTGCGGCACTTCCCGCACAGGAGGTAGTAGTAGAAGGCCCGATCGTCCTGCTCCGCCCCCGTCCGGGCCGATCCGCCCAGGAGGGCGCGGACCCGTTCCCAGAGGGACGCCATTGGCCACCTCCCCTTGACCGTCACACCCGCAGCGCCGGCACGAGATAGCGGTAGAGGGCCAGGAGGTCCAGCGCCCCGAGCCCGAGGAAGAGCCCGGCGAAGAGCACCGGGACGTGGCGCGGGTTGAGGACCTCGCGCAGCCCCAGGCAGAAGCCGACCGCGATCGCCACCAGCGCTGGGAAGAGATACCGCCCCTGCGGCTGAAGGTATACAAGATTATACGCGACCGCGCCGCCG
Source organism: Chloroflexota bacterium (assembly GCA_034433795.1). GTDB lineage: Bacteria > Chloroflexota > UBA6077 > FW602-bin22 > DAOUAE01 > DAOUAE01. Next base: position 24,362 of record DAOUAE010000093.1, on the reverse strand, counting down.
GCTACCAGGGCCAGGGTCAGCCCCAGCAGTCCCAGCGCTCCCCGTTCGCTGGACCCCAGCCGCGCCTCACCCCGCGCCAGCCGCCAGAGCCAGAGGAGAAGCCCCCCGCCGGCCACCGCCGAGAGGGCCGCCAGGGCCCAGTAGAACCGCTCGTCGATCAGCACCCCCATCCAGCCGAACTGGGCCCAGAAGCTCTTGAAAGCGGTAAGCAGCATCGTCCGGGCCTTGGCCGCCGTCAGCGGCCCGGTCCGCGGCTGGTCGGCCACCACCTGGTCGTGGCGCTGAAGCCCCAGGGGGTCGGCTGGCCCGTAGACGGCGATGTTCCGGACAAACCACCAGCCGGCGACGACCAGGGCGGCCAGGAGCACGAGCAGGAGCCCCTGCCCGACGACGCGCCCCGGCGCCTTCTGGCGCCGGCCGATCACCCAGACCGTCAGCAGGCTGACGGCCAGAGCCGGGAGATAGAGCGTCGCCTTGGTCAGCAGCGCCAGACCCAGGAGCGCTCCCAGGCGCAGGAAGGTGCGTGGGAGGGTCGTCGGCCGCCGCCACTGGCGCAGGGCGTACCAGAGCAGGGCCAGCAGAACGCCTTCGGCCAGAAGGTCGTTGCTGATACTGGCTCCGATGGCGATGTGCATCGGCACCGTGGCCATGAAGGCCGGGACCAGGAGCGCCAGCTCACGGTCCTGGGGGAAGTTCTCCCGCACCAGCTGGTGGGCCAGGAGCAGCACGCCGGCCCCGATGACCACCGACAGCAGACGCAGAGCGACCACCTGGCGGTCCAGCGGCCAGCTGGCCGTCAGGCGGAAGAGCGGCGCGGCCAGGAGATAGTACAGGGGGGGCTGGTGGGATTCGTAGCGCAGGGAGTCGACCGGCAGGTCGGGCGGAAAGCGGCGGGCCTTGAGGGTGTCGAGATAGGGGCCGTCCCAGTCGCCCGGCTGCAGAACCGGGAGCTGGCCGGTGAGGGCGATCTCTTTGATGTAGTTGTAGTGGGCGGGCTCGTCCGGCGCCTGCCAGCGGGGGGTATGGACCGCGTAGAGCGTCCCCAGCCCCAGATAGGCGCCGACGATGAGGGCGAGCAGAGCGGTCTGGCCGGTCATCAGCGGTAGCACCCGTGCAGGTCGTTCCAGCGCACCCGCAGGGCGTCGCGCAGCAGACGGAAGGCGTCGCGCAAGGGACGGACCTTGCTCCCCGGCACGTAGTACCAGTCCACCGGGATCTCTTTAATCGGGTAGCCGCGCTTGCGGGCCAGGTACAGGATCTCCACATCGAAGCCGGTGACCATCGGGCCGCGCACGGTGGCGGGCGTGGCGTAGAGGCGCATGCGCTGGAAGAGATCGCGGGCCACTTCGCGCCGGAACATCTTGAAGCCGCACTGGGTGTCCTGGATCCCCCCCAGAACCATCAGCCGGACCAGGTAGTTGAAGACCCGGCCCATCAGATGACGGTGCGGCGGCTCGCCGAAGCGCCGGGCGCCGGGGGCCTCGCGTGAGCCGATGGCGATGGGAAAGCCGTCGCGGGTGGCCACCAGGAACTTGGGGAGTTCGGTGATGGGCATGGCCAGGTCGGCATCGCACATAAAGACGAACTGCCCGGCGGCGGCCAGAACGCCGGTGCGCACGGCGTAGCCCTTGCCGCAGTGAGGGTTGCGGATGAGCCGGAGATGCGGCAGTTCCCCCTGGAGCGCCTCGACCACCCCGGCGGTGTTATCCTCGGAGCCATCGTCCACCACGATGACCTCCCAGGTATAGGGCTGCGTGGCCAGGAAGCGCGCGATCTGCCGCAGGGTCTCGGGGAGACGCGTCTCTTCGTTGTAGGCGGGCACGACGATGCTCAGATAGGGCGCTGATTCCGCCATCGCTGACCCCAGGTCTCCGGCCTGATCATACAGACGAACCACCGGCCGGATCAACTGCCCGGCGCCTGGGCCAGCAACGCCTCGAGCGCCGCCACCGGCACGCGCCGGCGGGCCTGAACCGCCGGGCGCTTGCGCAGCATCCGGGGCAGCCCCCGCAGGCCGTCGATCTGCCCCCGCAACCGGGCCCGGGCGGCTGGCTCGCGAACGTGCCAGAGAGCCTCCAGCGCCAGACGGACCTGAGCGCCGACGATGCGCCACCAGTGCCGGCGGATGATCTCGCCCGGCAGGCTCTTGGCGATGACCCACAGGAAGTTGCGGCCGCAGTAGTAGCTGGCAGCCGGACCGCCACCGGTCGCGCTCAGCCGGTGGTAGACACGGGCGGTCGGGACGTAGAGGCAGCGGTAGCCGGCCAGCTGGGCCCGCAGGTTGAAGTCGACATCCTCACAATAGGCCTCGAAGTCCTCGTCGAAGAGGCCGATATCCTCGAAGAGGGCCCGGCGGTAGGCGGCCGCCCCGGCGCAGGCCCCGAAGACGTACTCCGGCCGGTCGTAGCGCCCGTCGTCCTTCTGCCAGACGCCCCGGTTGCCGGGCAGCCCGGCCAGGGTGTAATAGTCGCCGGCGGTGTGCAGAATGTCGCGCCGGTCGTAGAGCAGGATCTTCGAGGCGCAGAGCCCCACCTCGGGGTGCTCGGCCAGGGCGCGACATAACTCGGCCAGCCAGGCCGGCTCGGGCTCGGTGTCGTTGTTGAGCAGGGCCACCACCTCGCCCGTGGTGGCCCGGATGCCGGCGTTGACCGCGCCGCAGAAGCGCCGGTTCTCGGGGAGGGCGATGACCCGCACCTCCGGGAAGTGCCGCCGCACCAGGTCCACTGACCCGTCGGTCGAGCCGTTATCCACCACCACGACCTCGAACGCGGGATAGGTCTGCCGGCGCAGGGCCGCCAGGCAGACGGCCAGCAGGTGCCAGCCGTTGTAGTTGGGGATGATCACCGAAGCGAACACAGGTACTCCGCCAGAGCGTCTGGCCAGGGTCGGAGCCGGATGCCGAGTTCGGCCGCGCAGAAGTTCTGCAGCGCCGAGAAGGCCGGCCGGCGGGCCGGGAGCGGCGACCGGGCCTGGAACTCGGCGGTCGTGATCGGACGGATGGTGGCCGCCAGACCGGCCAGCCGCACCACCGCGCCGGCCAGGTCGTAGCGCGAGCAGTAGCCCTCGTTGACCAGATGGTAGACCCCGTAGAAGGGCTGTTCGATGAGCCGGGCGATGGCCCGGGCCAGATCCGGCGCGTAGGTGGGGGTGCTGACCTCGTCGGTCACCACCTCCAGGACCTCACGCTCCCGGGCCAGCCGGAGGATGGTGTTGACGAAACTGCGCCGGTCCGGGGCGCCGTAGACCCAGGCGGTGCGGACGATGTAATGGCGGGGGACCATGGCCATGACCGCCTGCTCGCCGGCCAGTTTCGAGGCGCCGTAGACATTGATCGGGTTCGGCCGGGCGAACTCGTGGTAGGGGGTCTGGGCCTGGCCGTCGAAGACGTAGTCGGTGCTGAGATAGACGAGGGCCGCGCCGACCTCCTGGCAGGCGGCGGCGACGTGGCGTGTGCCCAGGGCGTTGACGCGGTAGGCCAGGGCGGGGTCGCGTTCGCAGCCGTCCACGTCGGTGTGGGCGGCGGCGTGGATGACGATGTCCGGGCGAGCGGCCAGGATCGCGGCCCGCACGCGCGCGCCGTCGGTCAGGTCGAAGGCCGGCCGGTCGCCGGTGATGACCGTCTGGTGCTGGAGCGCGGTCTGCAGGGCTCGGCCGAGTTGTCCGCGTGCGCCGGTGAGAAAGACCCGCATTGCGCCCAGGATTCTACCAACCCACGGCGCCGGCGGCAAGGTCGCTACCATCGGGCTCTGGCCGGTGGTAGAATAGGCGGCCGGGACCGCACGTCTGACAGAGGGAGAGAGATGGCAGAGAGCACGGCCCCGGTCGCCCTCGTCTGCTTCGCCCACCCCGACGACGCCGAGTTCATGTGCGCCGGCACGGTCGCCCGCTGGGCCCGCGAGGGGGTCCGTGTCGTCTACGTGGTCCTGACCGATGGGAGCAAGGGGACCGATGATCCGGCCATCAGCCCGGCGGCTCTGGTGGCCCAACGGGTCCAGGAGCAGCGCGAGGCGGCGCGTCTGCTGGGGGTGGCCGAGGTGCTCTTTCTGGGCTACGAGGACGGTCGGCTGCAGGACACGGAGGAGGTCCGGCGGGCGCTGACGCGGCTCATCCGCCAGTACCGGCCGGAGCGGGTGATCGCGCCGGATCCGACGGCCCGCTGGTTCGGCCAGCACTATATCAACCACCCCGACCATGTCGCCGCCGGGAACGCCACCCTGGCCGCCGTCTCGCTCTACGCCCGCAACCGCCTGAGCTTTCCCGGCTTGCTGGCGGAGGGGCTGGAGCCGCACAAGGTCCGCGAGCTCTACCTGGCGGCCACCACCGCTCCCGACCGCTGGGTCGATATCACCGACACGCTGGACCTCAAGATCGCCGCGCTGCGGGCGCACCGGAGCCAGCTGGGTGACTGGGACCCGGCCGACGAGGTCCGCCGCTGGGCGGCCGAGGAGGGGCGCCGTGGTGGCGTGCCCTACGCCGAGGCCTTCAAGTACTTCGCGCTGGACTGACGCGCCGCGCTCCAGAGGGAGGAACGAGGGATGCCGACGACGGCCATCGTCCACGCGACGGTCTACACCCCCGTCGAGGTCATCCGCGACGGGGCGGTGGTCTTCGACGAGTGGGTGCGGTACGTGGGACCGACGGCCCAGGTCGATCTGCGGGGCGTCGACCGGGTCATCGAGGCCGAGGGGCGACCGGTCAGTCCGGGCCTCATCGATCTGCAGGTGAACGGCGCCGGGGGGGACGACGTGATGAGCGCCGACCCCGCAGCCCTGCGCCGGCTGGCGGGCTACCTGCCGCGAGCCGGCTGCACCGCCTTTCTGCCCACCGTGGTCACCGCCACCCGGGAGCGCATGGTGGCGGCGCTGGAGGCCATCGCCCAGGTGCGGGCCGAGGGGCCTGATGGCGCGCGCCTGCTGGGCGCCCACGTCGAGGGCCCCTACCTCAGCCCGGTCCGCCACGGCGCCCACGACCCGGCCCTTATCCGGCCGTTCGACGCCGAGGAGTGGAGCCTCTTTCAGCAGGCTGCCGGGGGGACGATCCGGCTCGTGACCCTGGCGCCCGAGGTGCCGGAGAACCTGGCCGCCATCCCGCGGCTCCGCGAGGCCGGGGTGGTGGTCAGTCTGGGCCACACCGACGCCACCTACGACCAGGTCGTCGCCGCCATCCAGGCCGGAGCGACCATGGCCACCCACGTCTACAACGCGATGCGTGGCCTGCACCAGCGCGAGCCCGGCGCCCTGGGGGCGGCCCTTGACCGGCCAGAGCTGATAGCTGGGCTCATCGCCGATGGCGTCCATGTCCATCCGGCGGCGGTCCGTCTGCTCCTGCGGGCCAAGGGGGTGGGGCGGGTCGTCTGTGTCTCCGATGCCGCCCGGGTGGCCGGGCTGCCGCCGGGCACGTACGCCTGGGAGGGACGCCAGGTGGTCTTCGACGGCCGCGCCCCCCGTCTGGCCGATGGCACGCTGGCCGGGAGCGGGACGCTTCTCGACCAGATGCTGCGCAATCTGCTGGCCTTCGGCGACCTGACCCCGCAGTCGGCGCTCTGGACCATGACCCTGACGCCGGCCCGGGCGCTCGGCCAGGGGTCGAGCCTGGGGCTGCTGGCGGGGGGACGGGCCGCCGACCTGGTCCTCTGGGAGGGCGACTGGACGGTCCGCCAGACCTTCGTCGCCGGCCGCGCGGTCTACGAGCGGGGCGCGGTTTGACAGTCGGCCGGCCCTGGCGCTAAAGTGAGGCTGTGCATGTTCTTAGGGGGGTACCGCCTGTGGAAGAGCAGACGCGCAAACTCATTATCATCGGCTCCGGCCCGGCTGGCCTGACGGCGGCGATCTACGCCGCCCGGGCCGACCTCCAGCCCCTGGTCATCGCCGGGCGCATGGCCGGGGGGCAGTTGATGCTCACCAGCGAGGTCGAGAACTTCCCCGGCTTCCCCGACGGTATCCTGGGCCCGGAGTTGATGGACCGGATGCGGCGGCAGGCCGCCCGTTTCGGGGCCGAGTTCCTCGACGAAGACGTCACCAGCGTGGACTTCCTGGTTCACCCCTTCCGGGTCTGCGTTGAAGACCGCGAGTTCCGGGCCCTGGCGGTGATTGTGGCCAGCGGCGCCTCGGCCCGCTGGCTGGGCCTGCCCTCCGAGCAGCGGCTGATCGGCCGGGGGGTCTCCAGCTGCGCCACCTGCGACGGCTTCTTCTTCCGGGGCAAAGAGGTCTGTGTGGTCGGCGGGGGCGATACAGCGATGGAGGAGGCCCTCTTCCTGACCAAGTTCGCCACCAAAGTCACGGTGATCCACCGCCGGCACGAGCTGCGGGCCAGCAAGATCCTGCAGGAGCGGGCTTTCCGCAACCCCAAGATCGCGTTCGTCTGGGACTCGGTGGTCACCGAGATCCTGGGGACCGATCATGTCGAGGGGGTGCGGATCCGCAACGTCAAGACCGGGGCCGAGAGCGAGCTGCGCTGCGACGGGGTGTTCATCGCCATCGGCTACACCCCCAACACCAGCCTGTTCGCCGGCCAGCTGGAGCTGGACGAGCGCGGCTACATCAAGGTCTATGACGAGACCCGGACCAGCATTCCGGGGGTCTTCGCCGCCGGGGATGTGGCCGATTACCGCTATCGCCAGGCGATCACGGCGGCCGGCTCGGGCTGCAAGGCGGCGATGGACGCCGAGGTCTTCCTCGAAGGAGTCTCATGAGCCAGCCGACCGCGACCCGGTTGCTCTACCAGACCGACGCCTACTGTCAGGTCTTTGCGGCCACGGTCCTCATGGTTCAGGGCCAGGCGGTCGCTCTGGACCAGACGGCCTTCTACCCCGGCGGCGGGGGTCAGCCGCCGGACCAGGGGCATCTTGTCGCCGGGGAGCGGCGCTGGCCGGTGCGGCGCCTCTGGCGCGAGGGGGCGGTGGTCTGGCACGAGGTCGAGGGGGATCCCCCGGCGCCGGGTGACCAGGTGACCGGGGTCCTCGACTGGAGGCGGCGCTACGCGCTGATGCGCACCCACACGGCCCTGCACGTGCTCTGCGGCGTCATCTGGCGTGACTACCGCGTCCATGTCACCGGCGGGAACATGGAGCCGCTCCGGGGGCGGCTCGACTTCGAGTTCGAGACGCTGACCGCCGACCGGGTCCGCGCCATTGAAGAGGCGGTGAACGCCGAGATCGCGGCCGCCCGGCCGGTGCGGGTGTTCTTTCTGCCGCGGGCCGAGGCCGACCGTCACCCGGATCTCATCCGCACGAAGATCAATCTTCTGCCGCCGGACATCGCCGAGGTGCGGGTGGTGGAGATCGTCGGCCTTGATCTGCAGGCCGATGGGGGGACGCATGTGGCCAACACCCGCGAGGTGGGACGCGTTCGGGTGGTGGACTATCTGAGCAAGGGGCGGAGCAACAAGCGGATCGTCGTCGCCGTTGAGGACTGAGCGGCGGTGGACCGCACACGGGAATCCCCAACCGAAAGGAGCACGGATGCGACTCGTCCAGTTCTGGCTGCCGGACCAGGGGCGGCGGCTGGGGCGCATTGAGGATGATCTGGTCGTCGATCTCAGCCGGGTGACCGGGCTGACCTCGATGGTCGCGGCCATTGTGCGGGCCCGTCTGCAGGACCAGACCCTGGAGGATCTCCTGCAGGGGGTGGCGGGCCCGGTCTATCGCCTGAGCGATCTGGACCGGCCGCCCGATCCCCGGCAGCCGCATCTGCTCATCCCCATCGAACCGCCGGAGGTCTGGGGCTGCGGCGTCACCTACCGGCGGAGCGCCGAGTTCCGCGACGAGGAGACCCAGGCGTCGTCCGGGCGCGGCCTCTACGACTACGTCTACAGCGCTCCCCGGCCGGAGATCTTCTTCAAGGCCACCGCCTCCCGCTGCGTCGGGCCGTACCAGCCGATCGGGGTGCGCTCGGACTCGACCTTCACCGCGCCCGAGCCGGAGCTGGCGTTGGTGCTGGACAAGACGGGGCGTATCCTGGCCTACACGCTGGCCAACGATGTGTCCGCCTGGGACATCGAGCGCGAGAACCCGCTCTACCTGCCGCAGAGCAAGATCTTCGCCGGCTGCTGCGCCCTCGGGCCGGCGCTGGCCACCCCGACCAGCGTCCCGGAGCCGTTGAATCTCACCCTCTCCTGTCGGATCATTCGCGGGGGGCAGGTGCTCTTCCAGGGCGAGGTCAACACCGGCCGTATCGGCCGGACGTTCGCCGAGCTCATTGAGTATCTCAGGCGCGACAACCCGATCCCGGACGGCACCGTCCTCTGCACCGGCACCGGGATCGTGGTCACCCGCGAGCACGCCCTCGAGCCGGGCGACATCGTCGAGATCACGGTGCCCGCGATCGGGACGCTGCGCAACCCGGTCCAGCGGCTGGCCGGGGTCGTCGATCCTTAGCGAAGCCGAGGGGCGGCTTGCCACTGGGGGTGCGTCTGTGGTCAGTTCGCTCTTTGTGGTCATCACCGCGCTCTTTGTCACCACCCTTCTCACCGCCAATATTATCGCCGTCAAGGTGGTGGACCTTTTCGGTCTGGTTCTGCCGGCCGGCATCGTGATCTTCCCTTTGAGTTACATCTTCGGCGATATCCTGACCGAGGTCTACGGCTACCGGCAGGCCCGGCGGGTCATCTGGCTGGGCTTTTTCTGCAATCTGGTGCTGGTCGCCGGGGTGCTGGCCGGGCAGCTGCTCCCTCCGGCCTCGTTCTGGGAGGGCCAGGCCGCCTACGAGCGGATTCTGGGCTACAGTCCGCGTCTGCTGGTCGCCTCGTTTCTGGCCTATCTGGCCGGTGAATTCGCCAACTCCTACGTCCTGGCGCGCCTCAAAGTCCTGACCAGAGGGCGTTTCCTCTGGACGCGGACCATTGGCTCGACGCTGGTTGGTCAGGGGCTGGACTCGCTGGTCTTCATCACCGTCGCCTTCCTCGGGACGCCCGGCATGGCGCTGGCGCCGGTCATTCTCACCCAGTGGGCGGCCAAGTGCCTCTACGAGGCCCTGGCCACGCCGTTCACCTACCTGGTGGTCAACTGGCTCAAGCGCGTCGAGGGGCTCGACGCCTTCGACGTGGGGATCGATTTCAACCCACTGGCCATCAGCCGCTAGCACTCCTGTCTGGCTCTTCCCGTGCCCCTGGGCGCGGGGTTCCCTTAAGCCTCACGGTCACAGGCGGGGCGAGGTCTCGGCCCTCGGATCGCGAGGAGAACATCCGCCGGGCCGACCGCACGGCCGGCGTGGAAGTCGGGCTGGTGCGGGAGAAGAACCGGGTCCGGAGAGGGCTCAGCGCGCGATCCAAGGCGTGGGCCGGGCCTGGGACTCGATCGTCCGGGCTCGGGCGAAGCGGTCGATCAAGCGGTCCACGACCCCTGGTGACACCGGCCCGCTGGCGCCATGGCGCTGACCTCGCCGTCGATCAGGTCCACTCGATCGTCCAGCCGGAGGATCCCGGCCGCGCTCACCGCGTGGGAATCGGCAGTGAAACGGTGCCGCCATGCCGGAGCACCGTTTCCATCACCTCTGGTTAACAGTACCGGGGCCCGTCGGCATCGTCTGGCGGGCGGGCAGAGAGGAGGTGGGTGGCAGTAGAGCGGTGGAGAGGGCGGCCGCTGAGATGGTCAGCCGCCGGTCCGCGCGGCGGAGGCTGGGCAGGACGCGGGCTGGAGCCGCTGCCTGATAACCGCCTCAGGCGCATTAGGTGCATTCTTGACAGCAAGGGGCCTTCGCGGCCAGAAAGAGGGGTGGGCACACCTCAAAACGACCGCGGAGGCCCCAACTCTGATGCCCCCTTTCCGCGCCGATGCCGACCGCCGAGGCAAAGGGGCGCTGCGGGGCAGCCAGCCCTTTGGGAATGCGACCAGCCCGCGTCTGGGAGAGACGGCCCCCGACTGTTCGGCCGTCTGTGTGGAGACGGGCGAGGGGGAGGAGCTGGAGCCAGAAGGGAGAACTGCACGGCGGCGACCTCGGCGGCCTCCGTGCGCCCGTGGCGGGCCAACCATCCAGAGCACGTGTTCGTGCTCTGGGACAACGGCCCGGCCCACCGCGGTGAGCCCAGGCGGAACCTTCTGGCCACGCCAGACGTGGCCCTGCCTCTGGTCTCCTGGCCCGGGTACAGCCCTGACGGCACTGCTGACGAGGCGATCCGGGACTGGGCGCGGGAGGAGGTCACGGGGAACGTCTGCCGGGGAACCAAGGCTCGGGGGGAGGAGAAGATGGGACAGTTCCTCGAACGTCTGGCTCGCCGCGCGGATGAGGTCAGGCGGCGCTGCCGCACCGTCCTGCAAGCCCAGGCTGATGCCCTCATTACGCCAGATGCCAGAGGTGACAGGCAGCCAACCCATGTATAGAGATCTCACCTTGGGGTGAGTTTAGATGGGGTACCGGCGGCCGTGTCCACCCCGGGGGTCAGGGCGTGCAGCCAGGACGGTCAGCACGCTCTGCTCCATGGCGCCACCTCCGCCCCGTCCTCAGCCGCAGAAGACCCCAAGCCCAGAAGACCGGAAAGCCCAGGACCAACCTCGCAATGGGGAGAGTGCTTGGCCCTTGCTGGCGGCCCGGGCCCTCCGGTGCCGGCGCGCTCTTCTGGTCCTGTGTCTCTCAGTCCGGGGCGCGGAACGGTCCGCTCACTGGCCTGCCGGCCCCTGCGCTCGCACTGTCTCTAAACGGGACCAGAAGTCCGGCGGGATCGGCTCGGTCAGGGCGGCGACATTCTCCCTAACCTGCTCCGGCGTATCGGCTCCTGCCACCACACAGGCGACCGCGGGATGGCGCAGGCAGAATTGCAGAGCGGCCGCCCGCAGAGAGACACCGGCCGACCGGCACAGCGCCTCGAGCGGGCGAACCCGCGCCTGAATCTCCGCCGGAGCCGGCCGATAGAAGTAGTGTGCGTCAGGACTGGTTCCGCTCGCCAGAATCCCGCCGGCGAAGGGGGTTCCGATAATGACCCCAATTCCTCGCTGGGCGGCCTCATCGAGGACTGGTCGTGCGGAGTCGTCAAGCAGGTGGAAATGCTTCCAGACGAAGACCGTCTCGAAGACCTCAAGGGTGAGGGCGCGGTGCAGGGTCGCGATATCCGAGGAGGTTGCGCCGATATGTCCGACGACTCCTCTCGCTCGCAGGTGCTGGAGGGCGGCGAGGGCTCCCCGTGGTGCCATGACCGCCTCCCAGATCTCGGGTCGCAACTCGTGAATCTGAATGAGGGGAATCTGCGCCAGTCCGAGTCGCTCCCGGCTTGCCTCGACACTGCGGATCGTCGCCTCGAAGGAGTAGTCGTAATCCTGCGGGAAAAAACCGATCTTGGTTCCGACCACGCAGTCTCCACCAGCGGGATGGCGCTGAAGTGCCAGGCCGATCCGGCGCTCGCTCATCCCGGCACCATAGAGGGGGGCGGTATCGATGTAGCGGATGCCGTGGTCGAGGGCGGCGTGAATCACTGCGACTGCCTCCTCATCGCTGAGGGGAAGATAGAGATTAGCGATACCGCCGCCGCCCAGGCCCAACACGCTGACCCGAAGCCCGGTTCGCCCTAGCGGACGTGTGTCCATCGTGTGATCTCCTCCAAACTACTGTTGAATGCCCTATCGGCGACTGTCTATCCCTTAGATGCACCGAGAGTGAGCCCGTGGACGAAGTAACGCTGCAGGAACGGGTACACGAGGGCAACCGGAGCGGCGGCGACCACGATGAAGGTCATTGTCAGCCCCTCCGGCGTGATGTCGCGGAATTGTTCGCTCCACCCTGTGGTCCACTGCACCGTGCCCGTCGCGATCCAGCTATAGAGATAGCTCTGGAGCGGCCAGAGTTCGGAGCGGTTGATATAAAGAATCGCATCAAACCAGGAGTTCCAGTGGGTAACGGTGGAGAACAGTGCAACTGTTGCCAGGACAGGCAGAGAAATTGGCAGATAAATCCGAACCAGAAGATCAAAATGTGATGCCCCATCGATCGCTGCGGCATCTCGTAGCTCCTGCGGAATACCTCGGAAGAAATTGATCAACAGGATCACATAGAAGATGTTTAATGCGCCAGGTAGAATCAGAACGAGAAAGTTATTAAGAAGTCCGAGACTCCGCATGGATAGATAGAAGGGGATCAGGCCGCCGTTGAACAACATGGCAAAGAGCAGAACCATCTTGAACGCCGTTCGTCCTGGTAAGTGGATATCCTCACGCGAGAGTGGATAGGCGGTCAGCACGCCGACAATTAAGATGGCCAAAACTCCCACGATCACTCGGGCGACGGAGATACCGAGTGAGGAGAAGAACTGTGGATTCTGAACAATCCAGCGGTAGTTATCCAAAGTCAGGCCGACCGGCCAGAGCCCGACGATATATGCTGAGATCGCTGAGCGGCTGCTGAGCGATACCGCCACGACGTGCAGAAACGGGAGCACTGTCACCATAGCTGCCATAGTAGCAAGCAGGTATAACGTGATCGTGATAAAGCGATCCATCAAACTCCGTTCGGCCACCATTGCAGCGTCCTTTCTAGAAGATCCGGTAGTTAGCCAGGCGGTCAGCCAGCCAGTAGGAAAGCAGGATCAGACCGAAGCCGACAATTGCTTTAAATAGACCGACGGCTGTGGCCATACTATAGCTTGTCTGGAGAATACCGATCCGGTAAACGTAGGTATCGAGGATATCACCGGTGCTGTAAACAACTGGATTGTAGAGGACGAGAATCTGCTCAAAACCGGCGTTCAGAATATTTCCGAGGCTGAGACAGCACATCAGTACAATCGTCGGAGCGATACCTGGTAGGGTGATGTACCACAGCCGGGCTCCCCGCCCGGCGCCATCGACTGCTGCCGCCTCATAGAGCTCAGGATTTATATTCGTCAGGGCCGCTAGATAGATGACAGCCCCGAAGCCGAAATTCTTCCACGTCTCCAGCAAGATCATCATCCAGGGGAAGATCAGCGGCTCCCCAAGGAAACGAATCGGCGGGATCCCTAAAAGCCCAAGGATACGATTGATTGGACCTGTGCTTGAGAACATAGTGACGACGATGCCCCCGATGATGACCCAGGAGAGAAAATATGGAAAGACCGTCACCGTCTGAACGGTCCGGGTGAAGAGACGACAGCGCAGTTCGTGGAGTATCAGCGCAAAGATCACCGCTGCCGCCTGACCAACGACGATCTTACCGCTGGCAATGAGAATCGTGTTGCGCAGAACTTGCCAGAAGTCCTCTCCCGCGAAGATCTGCTGGAAATTACTCAGCCCAACAAACGGCGAACCGGTCAGACCGGCAAAGGGATCGTAGTCGACGAAGGCGAGGGCGAGACCCCAAAGAGGGTAGAAATGAAAGAGCGCCAGCTGAATCGTCGCCGGCAGTAACATCAGATAAAGCATCCAGTGCTGCCGCCAAACGGCCCGAAAGGACCAGTGCGCTCTGGCGGGCGCTCGGGCCGGTACGCCGGCCGGAAGCACCCCGGCTGGCCCAACCTTACTCTGGCTCATCTGCTCCTCCGCTCCCCCTCTGGCTTGCGACCCACGACGGGACCTGTGCTGACCGCTGGGAGCGCAGACCAGAAATAGTCGAAGGTAGGGTGAACCCCGCCCCGTGACGAGACCAGTCGAATCTCTTGTCCGTAAGCATCAGTTAAAGCATGCGCACGCTATCTCCTTTGGCTCTTGTACCAGACATTAACGTCCTCGGTTACCTGTTTACCGCCTCGATTCCACCACTCTTGGACGAACTCGTGGAAGGCCTCCAGCGGCCGCTTCCCGATAACGATCTCGGTGAAGTACTGTTGCTCCAACTTTCGAAGATCGGGCAGAAGTTTGATCATACGCTCAGTCGGTGCGCCGAGAAATTCGTCGGCCAGGGCGAAATTGCCGCTATTGTACACCAACTGGTACACAGAGATCTCGACCCGTCGCCATAGCAGGCTGACCAGGAAGCGCTGGGCTTTGTTGAGCTTCTGCGGATCCTGCGTGTACCATTTGCTCATCTCACGGTCAATATCGATTTGGTAATCCGGATAGCAGTTGCCTGGAAAACCGAAAGGATCGGGACCACGAGGAGCATATTTTGTCTGCTGCACCGTCGGAGGAACCGGTTTCAGCTCACAGGTGGAGGAGTCCCACTCCCAGTCGTAGCCCTCAACAAACGTGGCGCTGTTACGATGCTCACCGTACTGTTCGTACTTGAGCCAGTTGACGTGCAGATCGATCGACCAGTTGAGGTGCCGAATCGCCGCCTCAATCTTCTTCGGATCGAGCCCTTTGCGGAAGACCGTCGCCATGCCCAGGAACGGACTTGCCCGCCCCCGTTGCCCGTTGGGACCCTTCGGCAGCGGGGAAGTTCGCAAACCGCCAATCGGGATGCTCGCTGAGAGTGCCTCCCGGCGCGTACAGGCCCCCGGCGATCCACCAGGGGCCGAAGAAGACACCCACTCTCCCCTGCGCCACCTGCTGCCAGGAGGGCCCGGGGCCATAGGTATAGTAGTCGGGGTCGATCAGGCCCTCGGCATACCAACTCCGAAGGACTTTCAGCGCCTCCTTCACGCCGGGTTGAATGCTCCCGTACTCCAGCTGATCACCGCCCGACCAGCGCCGCCAGATCCCCGGTATCGCCCCGAACGCCCCGAAGATCGGGTCCAGGCTGTTCTTCCAGCTGATCAGGTCCTGGTTGGCGGCGATTCCAAAGGCCGTCAGTTTGCTCTTCTTGAGCGCCCGCAGCACCTCGGTTAGCTCGTCCAGGGTCTCCGGCGCTTTCATGCCAACCTTGTCCAGGAGATCCTGCCGAATCCAGCCCACGCTGTCGCTGTTGTAGGCCGGGCCGTTCGTCCAGGCGAGACCGTAGAGCCTGTCTCCTCGCCAGAGAGGATTCCAGATCACGCCATCAGGATAGGTCTTTTTCTGTTTGGTCAGTGTGGTTGCCGTCGCTTCAAAGATCCCCCGGATCTCTTCTACTGCGCCGCGATTGATCATACTCGCCAGAACCTCGGGGCCGACGAAGCCCCCGCTGGCGGTGGAGACATACATAGGGATAATATCCGCCAGCGTTCCCGCCGCGATGTCGGCCAGAAGCTTCTGGGCCCAGGGGCCACCGGGAGGGGCGGCCCAGTGAACAGTGTAGATGATGCCAAGCTGGTCGCGAAGGCGCTGATCGTAGGGGTTGGGCAGCAAGCCAGCGGTGGAGGCCGGCGCACCCGTGCCAAAGGCGATTGTCGAGATCTCAATCGGCGGGGTGTATTTCGCAAAGGGCGGATAAGTCGGGTGCCAGTCCATCGTGCAGACGCCAGCCGTCTGACCAGTCGTAGGTTGGGCCGGTGCCGGGGTTGGTGTCGGCGCGGCCGGTGCCTTCGGGGCCTCAGCCGGTTTGGCCGGCGTCGGTGTCGGGGCCGCCGGCGCGCAGGCCGCCAGGAGGGGCAGGACCGCTCCCCTGACCAGTAGACTCCCCATGCCGCCAAGAAACCGTCGCCGGGCAATCAACAGCTGACCACGCATTGTCACTCCTCCTTCCTGGTTGCCTGGTTGTGCTGCGCGACACTCTCCCTTCCTCGTCATCCCCGCGCCTGATGCTCACCTTCTCTCCCATCTGCCTCACAGTTGTGGCAGGCGGATAGCCGCTCGCAGGATCATCACCATCGCACGGTCTCCCACAGCGTCTGAGGGTCGAGGGCGGCGAAGGCCTGGGCGGCGCGGTCGAGGGCGGCGGGATCGCCCACTCCCCAGTGGACCAGCACCCGGTAGGCCAGAGTCAGACGCTCGCCGGGGCGGAGCACGTACGGCTCGTCGCGCAGGAAGGCGGCGTTGAGAAACTGCAGGTCCGGCCGGTGGTAGGTCAGCCAGGGGGTCGGGAAGCGCGGATTCTGCGGATGGTCGAGGATGGCCACCCCGCCCCAGGCCGGGCGCTCCAGCCCGTCAATCCCGCCGGAGTAGTCGGTCCAGGCGGCCCGGGCCTGATGGGTCTCGGCCGGATCGGTCTGCCCCAGCGCGTTCCGAATCTGGGGCCGCAGGAAGCTCCGGGGCAGGCGCACCGACAGCCCGGCGTACCCGCCCCACTCGACCTTGCGCTCAAACACCACCTCCGACCCCAGCGGGGTGAAGCGCCCGATCCAGTCGATAGCATAAGCGCCCTCCGCCGGCGGATGGACCAGCACCACGCGCTCCTCGGCCAGGAGCGGCTGGCCCGCGGCTGTCACCCACCGCAGGGCGTGCCAGAGCCCGGCCCGGGGGGCGTGGTCAGCCGCACCGGCTGCAACCGCTCGTGGACCGCCCGCCCCCACGGCTCCCGGGCGCTCGGCCCCTCCCAGACGTTGTGGCCGTTCAGGTACTTCCAGGCGAAATACAGCCCGAGATGCCACGGGTGGTCAAACGGCCGACAGAGGGTGATGGGTGGCCCTCCCTCCGGCAGCTGGACCGGGTGGCAATAGGGGAAGCGGTCCGCCGTGGCCCCGTAGTGGTAGGTGAGCAGGGGATACGCCGCGTCGGCGACGGTTACCGCCGCCTCGACCTCGTGGATGACCCGCAGCATTCAGCGCCCTCCCTCCAGCGGTTCGTCGCCGGCCAGCGGCAGGCGCACCACCTGGCCGGTCCGGGCCGACCGGTAGGCGGCCAGACAGACCTCGAGCGACCGTCGTCCTTCCAGACCGTCGGTCAGAGGCGTGCGCCCCTCGGTCACGCACTGGACGAAGTGGCGGATCTCCTCGGCGAACGAGTCGCCCGGGGGAACCGGCACCGCCTGAAAGGCGCCGTTGGTCTCCGGGGTGGCCAGGAACAGTCCGCCGACATTGTGGAGGACGCCGCGTTCCCCGGTCAGAAAGAGCAGCTCGCCCCAGGGGGAGCGACGGACCGCCCAGTTGGCCACCACCTCGCCGACAGAGCCATTGGCGAACTGCAGGCTGAGGACGGCGGCCACTTCTCCCTCCAGGCGGGCTGGCTGATAGGTCTGGAAGCTGGCCACCGCGGTGATCTCGCCGACCAGCCAGCGCAGAAGATCGAGGCGGTGGATGCCCGAGCCGATGACCACACCCCCGCCCGCCAGACGGTTCTCGCGCAGCCAGTGGCCGGGCGGCCGCTGAAAGTCCTGGTTGTGGTCGGCGCGCGCGCAGAGGATCGGCCCCAGCGCCTCCTCCTCAAGGAGCCGCTTGACCGTCTGGTAGAGCGGGTCGTAGCGCTGGTTGTGGGCCACCATCAGCGTGACCCCGGCGGCCCGGGCGGCGGCGATCATGGCGTCGGCCTCGGCCAGGGTCGTGGCGATGGGCTTCTCCACCAGGATGTGCTTGCCCGCCTGGGCCGCCTGGATGGCGGCGGGGGCGTGGAGGGCGTGGGGCAGGCAGAGGTCGACCGCGTCGACGCCGGCGTGGGCCAGGAACTCGTCGTAGTCGGTGAAGATCTGCGCGCCCTCCAGGTCGCGGGCTCGCTCCTCCGCCCGCGCCCGGTCGGGGTCGCAGACGGCGGTGACGCGGACCAGGTCGCGCAGGGCCCGGTAGCCGCGGGCGTGGGCGCGGGAGATGCCCCCGCAGCCGACCAGACCGACGGTGAGACGGCTCATAGATCCCTCCTCACTACAGTGTCACCTCAACGGGCTGTCCGCCCTGGCGGGCGGAGGCGTAGAGGGCGGCGATGACCGCCATGGTCCCGAGGTTGTCGCGGCCGCTGGAGAGCGGTTCGGTGCCCGTGCGACAGCAGTCCACAAAGTGGGCGATCTCGTTGACGAAGGGGTCGTCGGTCGGCAGCCCGGTCCGATCTGGCGCGACGGGCAGAAAGTGACCGTAGAAGCGCCGGGCGCCGGTGAGATCGGGAGGCGTCGGGTCGTGCCGGCGGGAGGCGTAGTAGGCGGCCTGCCCGGTGGGCAGCGTGTGCACCGTGCCTTCGTCACCGAAGAGCATATACGATTCTGAGTAGGGCAGCTGGAAGCCGCTGTAGGTCGCGAAGTGCTCGCCGATTGCCCCGTTCTGGAACTCCAGGACCGCGCAGGCATAATCCTCGGCGCCGTTCCGGAAATGGGGCTGGGCGGTCCGGCAGATCGCCGCCACCCGCCGTACCTCGCCGAGGAAATAGCGCATAAGATCGATCTTGTGGACGGAGACGGAGATGAGGATCCCCCCACCGGCCAGACGGCCGTCGTAGAGCCAGTGGCCCGGCTGGGCGTATCCCAACAGATTCTGCATGGCGTCGAAGCGGACGCCACGGATGGTTCCCAGTTCGCCGGCGGCGATGAGGCGTTTCACCCCGCGGTGGAGCGGATGATAGCGCTGCATCTGGCCGACCATCAAGATGACCCCAGCCTTCTCGGCGGCGCTGACCATTTCGTGGGCCTCGGCCAGCGAGCAGGCCATCGGCTTCTCCACCAGGATGTGTTTCCCGGCCTGGGCGGCAGCGATGGCGATCTCGGCGTGGAGATAGTGCGGGAGACAGAGATCCACCGCCTCGACGGTTGGCATCTCCAGGACGGCGCGAAAGTCGGTCAGAGCGTGGTCTGCCCCGAGGTCACGGGCCCGCGCTTCCGCCAGGGGAGCGCTGACGTCGCAGGTGGCGACGACACGGACCACCTCTGGCCCGAGAGTCTGGAAGGCCCGGATATGGGCGGTGGCGATGTTCCCACAGCCGATGAGTGCCAGGCGGAGAGGCTGGTGCGCTGTCATCGTCGGTCTCGCTCCTCGTGTTCTCTTGGAGAGCCCAGAGATACCCCGATCTCGGCCGCCACCCGTCTGAGGTGGGCGGCTGCGGCGGCGTACTCCTCATCGGAGGCGAGGTGCTCGAGGCAGAGGGGCGCGCCATTGCCCAATTGCGCCAGGCGGCGGAGCAGACGGGGATAGTCCAGGACTCCGGCGCCCGGTGGGACCTCTTTCAGGTAGAGGGTGAAGGCCCGGGGCACCCACAGCGTATCTTTGGCGTGGATGCACTGGATTTTCGTTCCCAGGCGGTCGAAAGCCTCGTCGATAAGGTCGCCGGTGTGGAAATAGCGGTCGTGGCTGACCAGGTTGACCGGGTCGAGCAGAACGCCGAGCCAGGGCGAGGGATTGTCGTCGAGGACTCGCCGGAGGGCCCGAACCGAGTCAAGAGGGGTGAGGATAAACGGCTCTAGGCAGAAGAAGACGCCCACCTCCTCGGCCACCGGTAGGATCTGGGCGAGGGCGGCATACAGTCGCTGCCAGGCGCGGGGAGACCAGTTGTCGGGGTGGGGTGTATTCATGTCCGGAGCCAGCGAGCCGGCGATGCTGGCGACGCAGCGGGCGCCCAGGGCCTTGGCCTGCCGGAGGGCTGCCTTCACCCGGTCGATGTTCGCCTGCCAGTGCCGGTCCTCAGGATGCAGCAGGTTAACGTAGCAGCCGACTTCGGCCACGACGAGGTGGTGGTCGGCGAGGGCCTGACGGGCGCGTGCCGGGTCGCGTTCCGGGGCGAACCCGAGCATCAGACCGTCAAAGTCGAGTCTTCGGGCCCGCCCGGCTAGATCCATATAGGGGTCACCGGTCTGGTCGGTGGGCCGCAGTGCGGCACACAGGGGTATGGGCATGAATTCGCCTCCATAAGATTAGGGCAGTGGAATTAAACAAAGAAATTAGAGAGGCGTAAGATTTTTGTGGCTGATGTGAGTGAAGTCCCCGTCTCCGCGTCTTTTGTTTGCCGAGACGGGGACTTCACCTGCATTTAATTTTATTGCCTTTGTTTGGCCCAGTAATCATCAAGAATCTTTTGGAGTTTTCTATTTACCTCCGGGATAATATCTTTGGCCTGAGCATGACCGGCAATAAGCTTGTCGAATGCTTCCTTCAGAACCTCGTTGTAGATAAAGCGGTCGTCGACCTCACCCGCAAGATGCAGGATGCCAGTCTCAAAAGCTTTAATGAAGGCGGCAGTGTTTTCCAACTTGAACTGTTCCTTAGCCAGAGGGGCCCAGAACTTCTCGTTGAACTCCGGCGTCACCGGCTGCCGTCCGCCACGGGCAACGTGCTTCTGCCCTCCTTCACTTCCGGCAAACTTCATAAACTCCCAGGCCGCATCTTTGGCTTTACTGGCCTTATTGAGTGTAAGCACGTGACCGAAGACCATGTGAGCACGCCGGCCTCCCTCGCCTTTCGGCAGCAGCACTACGTCAAAAGGTGTTCCTCCTTCGCGCTTCGCCTTCGGCCCCATCATTTGCGGCATAAACCATGGCCCTTCCATTTTCATCGCGACATTCCCTGACTGAATTTGGTTCGTTCCACCCTGCATCTCGGCCGGTGTTGGACTTACCTTTAACGTGTTTATGACCTCATAGAGCTGGAAGTTGATAGCCTCGATTATACGCGGTTGATCCCAGAGAGCTTTCTTAGGCTCCACTTCCGTATCCCACTCTTTATCTCCATTGAGACGCATCCAGCACGCGAGACGCTCATAGATCGTGTTTGTTTGGTATCCGTAGTATTTGACTCCGTCCTGAGTTCTTGTCAATTTCTTCGTGAGATCGACGAAATCAGTATAGGTCCAATCATCTGTGGGATATTTGAGCCCTGCCTTGTCGAATTGATCCTTAACGTAGAACATAACCATCGAGTTCATGTTCCACGGTACGCCATAAAGTTTGCCGCGGAATTTTTTCTGGGGGTCGTAGACGCTCTTCCAAACCTCAGGATACGGCGTATTGTAGTTATCTCGCCCCCGGAAAGTGTCAATGGGATCGATTGCCCCTTTCGCGGCAAACGGTTGGAAGCGCCAGGTCTGCATGTTTAATACATCAGGAGCGACACCCCCGGCCAGCGCCGCTTGAAGTTTCTCATAGTAGTTTCCGGTCGGCTGTTCGAGTCTGACCTTGATGTTGGGATGGGCCTTCTCAAAGTCCGCGATCGTACCATCGGCTATCTGCTTGTCGTTGATATCGCCCCATTCAAAGAAGGCGATGTTTGTCATCTGTGCTGCCGGAGCGGGCTGAGCTGCGGGAGCCCCCTGTTGGGGAGTCTGGGTTGGGGCAGGGGCTGGTCCGCAGGCCGCAAGTGCGCCCCCAGCTACACCGCCTATGGCCGCTAATACCATCGTTCGAAGAATAGCACGCCGCGCCAGTGTATTTTGTCCGTGCATGACAACCTCCTTGAAGCATATTCTCCGTCGACTATGTTCGGGTTTCACTTCGCTCGCGATCATAGTGTGGTGTTTTTATGCCATAATCTCCCTCCTTCAGGTGCAATTAGTCTCCTATCGCCCGCTCAGCCCGGTTAAATGAATGCCACGAATAAAGTATCGCTGTGCCAGGAGGAAGATCAGGATCGGTGGTATGATGACGAGCATCGAGGCCGCCATGACGATCGGCCAGCGATCACCAAAGCGTCCCTGGAACATCCGCAACCCAAGAGCCAGGGTATAGTTCTCGTTGGAGTTCAGGTAGATAAGGGGACCGAGGAAGTCGTTATAGTGATGCAGAAATGAGAAGATTGTTATCGCTGCGAGTGCTGGACCGGAGAGCGGAACCATAATCTGCCAGAGTATGCGGAAACTACTTGCCCCATCGATACGTGCTGCCTCCTCAAGCTCATATGGAAGGTTCAGGAAAAACTGTCGGAGCATGAAGACATAAAACCCGTTTATCCCAAACCATGATGGAACGATCAATGGTAAGAAGGTATCAAGCCATCCGAGATTTCTGAATATTAGAAAAGTCGGGATTAATGTCACAACACCCGGCAACATCATTGTTGCCAGACAGAGGCTGAAGATTAGATCACGTTCAGGCCAGCGCAGCCGTGCAAAACTGTAGGCAACGAATATTGTTGAGATGAGAGTACCAATAGTGGCCAGAGTTGAAACGATGAAGGTGTTTTTGGCGAAAACTAAGAATGCTGGCTGCCCAGAAAATCTCAAAATTTCAAAAATGTCAGAGTAATTTGTCCAAACCACTGGGTCTGGGATCCATTTTATTGGATATGTGAACACTTTATTTGGAGATTTTAGAGAGGTTGATATAACCCACAAAAGCGGCACAAGAAATGTGAAACCAACCACTGTTAGGGTAACATGTAGCATAGTGTGGCCAATTAATTGCTTAGATTTTGAAGTTAACGAGAATTGACGAGCTAAGACTCGAATTTCTAAGGTCTTGCCTTGGTCTTTCATAAACATGCCACGCCCCCCACGGCTACTTTAGAGAACCTTCGTAATAAACCCAGCGGCTTGCCAGTCTGAACTGAATTATCGTAAAGAAAACTATGATCCAGAATAAGAGCCACGCTATTGTCGCGGCATAACCCATCTTAAAGTACTCGAAGCCGTTCCGATAAAGATACAACACTGTGAAAAGCGTAGCATCTTGAGGGCCACCGCCAGTCATGATAAAAGCACTAGTGAAGACTTGAAAGCTTCCTATAATCCCGACAACAAGATTGAAAAAGATCACCGGAGAGATCATCGGCAGAGTAATATGAATAAACCGCTGGAGTGTATTTGCACCGTCAATCTGTGCAGCCTCATAGAGAACTTCAGGAACTCCCTGAAGTCCGGCTAAGAATATGACAATCTGCGGACCTATAGTCCAGGTTGTCATGAATATAAATGCTGGCTTTGCTATTGCTGGCTCGAAGAGCCATTTAACAGGAGGTATGCCCAAAATACCGAGAAATGCATTGAGAATGCCAAACTCTGGATGGAAAATTTGCAACCATACAACAGCACTGGCCACTGCCGGCGTAATCGACGGGATATAGAATACTGTACGATAGAGAGAGATGCCACGTAGCGGTACGTTTAGTGCAAGAGCAAGGATAAGCGCGATAAAAAGATGTATCGGAACACCGAGAAATGTGTAAAACGCTGTATTTGTCAGAGAGAGACCAACTTTCGGATCGTTGAATAACTGTAGTATGTTCTTAAGCCCAGCAAAACTTGGAGGAGTGAGCAGATCCCAGTCCTGGAAGACAAGATAAATCGAGTAACCCATCGGATATGCCCACCAGAAGATAAACCCAAGGATAAAGGGTAAGGCAAAGAGGCGCCCATCTATAGCCTCTCGAGCCAGCAGTTTAGAGGAATGACGGTTGCGCATCCGACGGATCATTGTGGTTCCTCCAGGGGGATCTGCTCCTCCGCGAGTTAGCGGGTCGGGGTCGGCGACGGGCTGGCGCCCAGAACCGATTGCAGATAGGCAATGCTGCGGCGGGCCTGCTCGATCGTGCCACACTCCACCGAGAGCACCCCGGTGTAGCCCGCCTGCCGCAGGATCGCCACCACCTGCGGCCAGTCGATCACGCCATCCCCGCAGGCACACCCCACCGGCGTGCCGTAAACTTTGCCCCGCTCCCGCTCGGCGTGCTCGATGGAGATGTCCTTGGCGTGGACGTGCACCACCCGCGGGGCCAGCTCCCGCAGCCACTGCAGCACATCCTGCCCGGCCAGATAGAGGTTGCCGGTGTCGAAGTTCACCCCGATCATCGGCGAGTCGATCAGGGTGAGAAGCCGCTGGAAGGTCTCCCAGCGCGTGCTCAGGTCCTGGTGCTGCTCCAAACCGATCCGGATCCCGTGGCGCTCGGCCACCGGCACCACCACCCGCAGGGTGTAACGGATCTGCTGCCAGATCTCCTCTTCGGTCATCCACGGATACTTGGTCCCATCGTCGGTGTTGACCACCGGCGCTCCGATGTCCGCCGCCCAGCGGATGGCCTGCCGCAGATAGGGAATGGCGATCTCCGGCTTGGCCAGCGGCGCGTGGGCCGACAGCCCCGGGCACCGCAGCCCCAATTGGGCGAGAAGATCGCGGTAGTAAAGCGGGTCCTCCTCCATGCTCAGCATATGGTAGTAGCCCGCCTCGGCCAGCAGATCCCGCCCCGTCGCCACGCACGGCTCCACGTACCGGTACCCTAGCTCCGCCGCCTTCCGCGCGCCGGCCTCAAAGCCGAGATCGTGATGCCGCACAAACTCCAGATTGATGCCGATTTTGATGTCGCTCACCGCTGCACCTCCTGCGTCTTTCTGGCCTGTTCACCACCGTTCGGTCCCTTCTTCTCAGCCCTGCCCCTTCACCTCCGTGGTTAAACGTTTTTCCATCGCGCCAAAGATCATGGTCCCTTTCCAGAGGGACCATGATCAGGTCAGCCCAAAGAGTGCCCGGACCGCCCGCAAGCCCTCCACGCTGCTCTGCTCCGCCGAGGCCTCGTGGCTGTAGATCTGCAGCGTCACCGTCCCCCTGTAGCCGTCGGCGCGGATCGCCCGGGCGAGCGCCCCAAGATCGACCTCCCCGTAGCCCGGGACCAGATGTTTGTGGTCCAGCGTCCGGATCGGGGTGTCTGACAGGTGGATGTGGAAGAGGTGGTCGCGGACCGCCCGGTAGGTGGCGAGGAGATCCTCGCCCAGGGCGGCCAGGTGGGCGACGCAGAGAAGATAGCCCAGATTGGGGAAGTTCAGGTCGCGGATGAGGTGGAGCAGTACAGCGCTCTCCTCGATAAAGTTGCCCGGATAGACCTCGATGGCCACCCGC
>DAOUAE010000092.1:0-3398 GCA_034433795.1 Chloroflexota bacterium | reverse complement strand
ATGTGGGCCGACGTGAGCCGGCTGCGCACCACCGGCTGGCGACCGTGCTACAGTCTGGTCGAAGGATTGCGCCAGACGGTCGCCTGGTGGACCGAGCGGCTGGCCAGGGTGGGTCCGGTGGCGCTGGAGGGGGGCGATGGAGGTCTCCCTGGGGGCGGGCCGTTCCTGTCTGCGAGGAGGTGAGGTGCCGGTGGGGGTCTTGGTCGCTGGGGTGGCCGGTTCCCTTGGCGCCCACCAGCTCGTCGGGAGGCCGCGCCACGGGCTTGGCGATACTCTGGTGGGGAGGCCAGGTGGTGGGCGGTGAGGCGGCCTTTCGCGATCGGATTCTGGCGGCCTTTCGGACTCTGAAAGAGAGGGGCGGGCCGGCGATCCCGGTGTCTCATGGCGGGAACACGGTCGCCTGGCTCCGTCCGCTCTCGTGCCAATTCACCGCCTCTGAGGTTGCGCTTCTTGTGGCCTGGCGCAACCGGCACCGTGAGGCCTTTTTGACCTGGGCACCGGTCACCGAGGCGAGCACGCGACGGTGGGTAACCGAGCAGATCCTGGCGCGGGCGGACCGTGTTCTTTTTCTGGTGGAGACAGCCGATGGCATCCCCTTCGGACAGATGGGGTTAGCGAATGTCGACTTCGCCGCTCGCGCTGTCGAAGTCGATAATGTGCTTAGGGGAAGGGCGGATCTTCTCAGAGGTGGAATGTCCTTGGCTCTTCGGGCGTTACTTGACTGGTTGTTTTTTGATCTTGATGGTGAAGTTGCCTATCTCCGGGTTCTTGCCGACAATAGACGAGCGCTGGATTTCTATACCCGAAATGGGTTCAGATTTCTTAAGAAGGTTCCCCTACAGCGAGTAAGTGCTGAGAACGGTATTCGCTGGGTGGAGTTAACGGAAGATGTCACGGAGGCTGAGAGATATCTCCTATATCTTGCGATACATCGCGATGGATATCGACAGAGTACGTTAGAAATACAGGGTGCGCAATGAGCGAGAGCGCAAGATTCCAGGCTGAGGTGCGGGAAAACATCGCCAGCCAGGGGCGAGACGCCAGACTTTTGGCGTTATCTCTCGAGTGGTTGCGCGAGACTGTTCGTTATAAGTATTCGTACAATTTTACGTGGTTAGGACGTCCGATCATTCAGTATCCTCAGGATATTATAGCCATGCAGGAGATTATCTGGCGGGTTAAACCACGACTTATTATCGAAACAGGCATCGCTCACGGTGGATCTCTGATTTTCTATGCCTCGATGCTCGAATTAATTGGTGAAGATGGCCAGGTGCTGGGTATTGACTGCGAGATTCGCCCGCATAATCGCGCCGCGATCCTGGCCCATCCCCTGGCGCGGCGTATTATGATGATCGAGGGATCGTCGACCGACGAACAGGTCGTCCGGCAGGTCTACGAGCTGACCAGAGGGCGGCGTCCGGTGCTGGTAGCGCTGGATTCAAATCACACGCACACCCATGTTCTCCGAGAACTTGAACTCTATTCCCCTTTGGTGACAAAAGGAAGTTATCTGGTGGTCTTTGATACGATTATCGAAGATCTTCCCGAAGGACTCTGGCCGAATCGCCCATGGGGACGGGGGAATAACCCAAAGACGGCAGTCCGTGAATTTCTGCGATACAATGACCGCTTTGTACCGGATGACGAGATCGAGAAGAAGCTGCTTATTACCGCTGCGCCCGGAGGTTATTTGAGATGTATCAGGGATTGACGGCGATTAGAAAACGAATTCCCGTCGCTGGCCCATGGATAACTCAGAAAGAGATCGATTACGTCGCCGACGCTGCGGCCAATGCCTGGTATGACCAGGCCCATGTCTACCATGAGCGCTTTGAAAGAGCTTTTGCCGATTACCTGGGAGTCCGTTACGCGGTCGCTCTCCCTTCGTGCACGTCGGCCCTCCATCTTGCTCTCCTGGCGCTGGGGATTGGGCCGGGTGACGAGGTGATCGTGCCGGAGATCACCTGGATTGCGACGGCCGCGCCCATCATCTACGTGGGCGCCACCCCGGTCTTTGCCGATGTGGAGCCCCGGACCTGGTGTCTTGCGCCGGAGGCGCTGGAGGCCTGTATCACGCCCCGGACCCGCGCGGTCATCCCTGTTGATCTGTACGGCGGAATGCCGGATATGGCGGCTATTCGGGCGATCGCTGAACGGCATGGTATTGCCGTGATCGAGGACGCGGCCGAGGCCATCGGGTCCGAGTACCACGGCCACAAGGCGGGCAGCCTCGGCGATGTGGGGGTTTTCAGTTTCCACGGTTCCAAGACACTGACCACCGGTGAAGGTGGGATGCTGGTAACCAACCGGGAGGATCTTTACCAGAGAGTGCTGGTTCTACGAGATCATGGCAGACAACCAGGCGATAAGAGCTTCTTGAATACAGAAGTGGCCTATAAGTACAAAATGAGCAGCCTGCAAGCCGCACTTGGCCTGGCGCAACTGGAACGCATTCAGGAATTAATCGACAAGAAGCGCGAAATTTTTACCTGGTATCAGGAAGAACTGGCAGGAATTGAAGGCGTGCTGTTAAACTACGAGCCTCCTGGTGTGAAGAATACCTACTGGATGGTAACCGTGATTCTTGATCTGGTATTTGGTTGGCAGAAAGAGCCGCTGATCCAACGGCTGGCTGACTATGGTATCGATACCCGCCCCTTCTTCTACCCGCTGAGCGCCCTTCCGGCCTTTGCCCATCTGGAACAGGCTAAAAGCGCCCGTCAGCGCAACCAGGTCAGCTACCGGCTCAGCCCCTATGGTGTCAATCTGCCCAGCGCACTGACGCTGACCCCGGAGGAGGTGCGCTACGTCTGTCGGACTCTGAAGGCGCTTCTGCGCGCGCCACGATCGGTGTGAAAGTGAGCGGATCAGCCGCTGGATCGACTCTCCGCGGCTCTGAGGGAGGTGCTCTGGTGCGCCGCCCGCGCGTGAGCGTTGTCATCCCGACGCACAACCGGGCCGCCTACCTGGCCCGCTGTCTGGAGAGCCTGACCACCGTCACCGTCGACTGCGAGATCGTGGTGGTCGACAACGCCTCGACCGACGAGACCCCGGCTCTCCTGGCCGACTGGGCCGCCCGCGACCGGCGGTTGCGGGTAGTGCGTCAGGAAAGGCTGATCGATCCGGTCGCCAACCACAACCGGGCGCTCGCGGCGGCCCGGGGCGAGTACCTGTGCTTCCTGGGCGACGACGACCCGGTCCTGCCGGGCAACTTCGAGCGGAAGGTGGCGCTCCTCGACGCCCACCCCGGCATCGGGCTGGTCTACTCGCTCTGGCGGCGGATCGACGCCCACGGCCGCGACCTGGGGGTCTGCTGGTGGCCGGGACTCCTCCCCCACTCCTATATCGGCGGCCGGCCCGAGTTCTGGGACCTCCTGGTGGCCAGCTACATCATG
>DAOUAE010000091.1:0-18551 GCA_034433795.1 Chloroflexota bacterium | reverse complement strand
GGCGGCCCTGCTCCTCTCTCACCTCCAGGTGGCGTGAGGAGAAGGGCCCCGAAGAAACAGCCGAGAGGCGCAGGAGAGCCCTTTCCCCAAACTCGCCCACCGTCCGTGTGACAGTGCCGGTGCGGGCCGCTCTCTTGACAGATGGGCGGCCCGTCGGCTACACTTCAGGCAACAGAAGAGCGCGTCCTTCGGGGCAGGGTGAGGCGCTTGGCGCCAATTCCCGATCGGCGGTACAGCCCGCGAGCCGCGATGAGCGGCAGACCCGGGGAAGTTCCGGGGCCGACGGTATAGTCCGGATGGGAGAAGGCGGCAGCTCGGATGATCGTGGATCCGAGGGTCTCTGCGCCTTCGGGTCTTTTTTCATCCCCCTGTCGGCATTCGGCTCCCCGCCCCCGCCGCGCTGGTCCAGCCTGGAGTCGTGCCCATGGACTTTATGGCCGAGGCCCTGGCCCTGGCCCGGCGGGCCCTGGGGCGCACCAGCCCCAACCCGGCCGTGGGGGCGGTGGTGGTGCGCGATGGGGTCATCGTCGGACGCGGCTTCACCCAGCCGCCCGGCGGTCCGCACGCCGAGATCGTGGCCCTGCGGGAGGCGGGCGACCGGGCCCACGGCGCCAGCCTCTACGTGACGCTGGAGCCTTGCTGCCACTACGGGCGGACCCCGCCCTGCACTGCCGCCATCATCGCCGCCGGCATCCGCGAGGTCCACGTGGCCGTCCTGGATCCCAATCCCCAGGTGAACGGCCAGGGGCTGGCGGCGCTCACCGCGGCCGGGATCCGGGTTCACCTGGGGGAGCACGCCGACGAGGCCCGGCGTCTGAACGAGGTCTTCTTCACCTATATCACCCAGCGCCGGCCGTTCGTCTGGGCCAAGTGGGCGATGACCCTCGACGGGCGCATCGCCACGGCCACCGGCGCCGCCCGCTGGATCACCGGCCCGGCCGCCCGGGCCCGGGTGCACGAGCTGCGCGACCGGCTCGACGCGGTCCTGGTCGGCATCAACACCGTCCTGGCCGACGACCCGGAGCTGACGGTCCGCCGGCCGCCCGACCCCGACCGGCCGCCGCGCCACCGGCCGTTCGTCCGCATCATCCTCGACAGCCGTCTGCGCCTGCCGCTGACGGCCCGGGTCCTGCGGCCCGATCTGGCCCCGACCACCTGGGTGCTGACCACCCCCGCCGCCCCGCCGGACCGTCTGGCCCGGATCCAGGCCGCCGGCGCCCGGGTTTTCGTCGTCCCGGCGACCGAGGCCGGCGTGGACCTCCACGCCGCCCTGCGTCTTCTGGCCGATTGTGAGATCGCCGGCCTCCTGGTCGAGGGGGGTGGGCGCGTCCTGGGCAGTTTCTTCGACGCCGGGCTGGTGGACAAGGTGAGCGCCTTCATCGCCCCCACGGTCGTCGGCGGGGTGGGTGCCCCGGGGCCGGTCGGCGGGCGGGGCTGCCCAACGCTGGATCAGGCCTGGCGGCTGACCGATCTCACCATCGAGAGGCTGGACGGCGACCTGCTGGTCACCGGCTACCCGGTGCGTCCGGCGGGGGCGCCGACGGGAGGGTGAGGGCGGTGTTCACCGGCATCATCGAAGAGATCGGGACAGTGGTCGAGGCCACCGGCGACGCCCTGACCATCGCCGCCCGCACCGTGCTGAGCGATCTCCGGGTCGCCGACAGCATCGCCGTCAACGGTGTCTGCCTGACGGTGGTCGCCCGGACCGCCGCAACGTTCTCGGTCGAGCTGATGCCGGAGACGCTGCGGCGGACCAATCTGGGCGACCTGCGCCCCGGCGACGGCGTCAATCTGGAGCGCCCGGTGCCGGTCGGCGGCCGGCTGGGCGGCCACATCGTCCAGGGGCACGTGGATGGCACCGGGCCTCTCCTGGCCAAGGAGCCCGAGGGGAACGCGCTGCTCGTCACCATCGGCCTGCCGCCCGACCTGGCGCGCTATGTGGTGCCCAAGGGGTTCATCGCCGTGGACGGGGTGAGCCTGACGGTGGTGGAGGCGGCCGCCGACCGTTTCACCGTGGCCCTCATCCCCTTCACCCAGGCCCACATCACCCTGCCGCGCCAGCCCATCGGCTACCGGGCCAATCTGGAGGTGGATATCCTGGCCAAGTATGTCGAGCGGCTGCTCCTGGCCGGGCCGTGGCGGCCCGGCGGAAAGTGAGGGGAGAGCGATGCCACTGGCCACCGTTGAGGAGGCGCTGGCCGATCTGCGGGCTGGGAAGTTCGTCATTGTGATGGACGACGAGGAGCGGGAAAACGAGGGCGACCTCATCATCGCCGCCGAGAAGGTCACCCCCGAGGCCATCGCCTTTATGGCCACCTATGGACGCGGGCTCATCTGCGTGGCCCTGCCCGGCTGGCGGCTCGACGAGCTGAAGATTCCGCTGATGGTGCCCGAGGCGGCCAACACCTCGCCGCTGGGCACTGCCTTCTGCGTCTCGGTCGAGGCGCGGGGGCTGGTGACCACCGGCATCTCGGCCCACGACCGGGCGGCCACCATCCGCCGGCTGATCGACCCGGCCGCCCGGCCGGAGGACTTCCTGCGGCCGGGCCACGTCTTCCCGCTGCGGGCCCGCGACGGCGGCGTCCTGGTCCGGCCCGGCCAGACCGAGGCGGCGGTCGACCTGGCCCGCCTGGCCGGACTCTACCCGGCCGGCGTCCTCTGCGAGATCATGAACGATGACGGCACCATGGCCCGCCGGCCCGACCTGGAGCGCTTCGCCGCCCGCCACGGGCTGAAACTGCTGACGGTGGCCCAGATCATCGAATACCGCCGGCGGCATGAGCGGCTGGTCGAGCGGCGGGTCGAGACCCGTCTGCCGACCCGTCTGGGCCTCTTCCGCGTTCTGGGCTACGAAGACCTGACGACCGGTGACGCCCACCTGGTCCTGGTCCACGGCCAGCCGGCCGCCGACCCGGCTCCGCTGGTGCGCATCCACTCGGCCTGTCTGACCGGGGATGTCTTCGGCTCGCGGCGCTGCGACTGTGGCGAGCAGCTCGACCAGGCGCTGGCGCTGATCGCCGCCGCGCCGGCCGGCGTGCTCCTGTATCTGGCCCAGGAGGGGCGTGGCATCGGGCTTTTGAACAAACTGCGGGCCTACCACCTCCAGGACAACGGTCTGGATA
Source organism: Chloroflexota bacterium (assembly GCA_034433795.1). Lineage (GTDB taxonomy): Bacteria > Chloroflexota > UBA6077 > FW602-bin22 > DAOUAE01 > DAOUAE01. The sequence goes on along the minus strand of DAOUAE010000091.1, from coordinate 15,429 downwards.
CGGTCGAGGCCAACCTGCGCCTGGGGTTTCCGGCGGACCGGCGCGACTACGCCGTGGCCGCGCAGATGCTGGGCGACCTGGGCGTTCAGCGGGTTCGGCTGCTGACCAACAACCCGGCCAAGGTTCAGGCTCTCCAGCGCTACGGCCTCACCGTGGTCGAGCGGGTGCCGCTGCAGGTGCCGCCGAACCCGGCCAACCGGGCCTACCTGCGGACCAAGCGCGAGAAGCTGGGCCACTATCTCGACCTGGAGGACGATGATGGGACGGACGTTTGAGGGGACACTGAACGGCCAGGGCCTGCGCTTCGCCATCGTGGTGAGCCGCTTCAACGAGTTCATCACCCGCCAGCTGCTGGAAGGCGCGCTGGGAGGGCTCCGGCGCCACGGGGTGGACCCGGCGGCCATCGATGTCGCCTGGGTGCCGGGCAGTTTCGAGATCCCGCTCATCGCCAAGAAACTGGCGATGAGCGGCCGCTATCACGCGGTCATCTGCCTGGGCGCGGTCATCCGCGGAGCCACGCCCCACTTCGAGTACGTGGCCGGCGAGGCGGCCAAAGGGGTGGCCCAGGCCGCCCTCAGCACTGGCTGCCCGGTCATCTTCGGCATTCTGACCTGCGACACCATCGAGCAGGCCATCGAGCGGGCCGGGACCAAGGCCGGGAATAAGGGGTATGACGCGGCGGTGGCGGCCATTGAGATGGCCACCCTGGTGCGGACCCTCGACACCGATCTGGCCCTCACGCCTCCGCTGGAGCAGACGGTGTGAGCCGGCTGGTCCTGGCTCTGGACTTCGGCGGGACCAAACTGGCCGCCGGGCTGGTCGATCTGGAGAGCGAGCAGCTGATCGCCCGCGAGGTCCAGCCGACCCCACCAGGCGACGCCCGGGCCGTTCTGGCCGCCATGGTGGCCCTGGCCCGGGGGCTGCTGGCGCGGGGAGCGGCACCGGTGGCGGCGGTGGGCGTCAGTTTCGGCGGGCCGGTGGATGTCGCCCGCGGGCGCGTCCTCCGGTCGCACCATGTCCCGGGCTGGGAGGACTTCCCGCTGGTCGAGACCCTGGCCCATGCCTTTGGCCGGCCGGTCGCCCTCGACAATGACGGCAACGCCATGGCGCTGGGCGAGTGGCGCTTCGGGGCCGCTCGGGGGGCGGCGGCCCTGCTGTATGTCAACATCGGCACGGGCATCGGTGGAGGGCTGGTCCTCGGGGGACGGGTCTACCGGGGGCGGGGGCTGGCCGGCGAGATCGGGCACATGGTCCTCTGGCCGGAGGGGCCGGTCTGCCCCTGCGGCAAGCGCGGCTGTCTGGAGGCGCTGGCGGCCGGGCCGGCCATCGCCCGGCGGGCCAGCGAGCGGGCGGGGCGGGTCTTTCCGGAGGCGGCGGCGGTCTTTGCGGCCGCCGTGTCGGAGCCGGCGGTGCAGATGGCGCTTCAGGAGTGCCTGGATTTTCTGGCCCGGGGGCTGGCCAATGCGGCGGTGCTGCTCGATCCGAGCCTCATCGTCCTGGGGGGAGGGGTGGCCCAGGCCGGACCGGCCCTCTTCGAGCCGGTCCAGCAGGCGCTGCCCCGCTATATCGCGCCGCTCCCGACCCCGCCGCCGGTGGTGCCCAGCCGGCTGGGAGCCGATCTCGGGCTCTGGGGCGCGGCCGCCCTGGCAGAGTCGCTGCTTGAGACCGGGGCCGTCTGAGCGGCCGGCCGCGCCCGGGTTCCTCGGCCCCAGGGGTGTCAGGCGCTGTGGTCTGGCCGGCCTGGGCCGGACCAGCCCCTGGCTCCGGACGCCGGGTCCGGGGGCTGGTCAGCCGGGGCGGGCGGCCAGGAGGGCCTGGTGGTTGGCGGCTACCTTGGCGAAGGCGGCGGCCAGCTGGTCGATCAGGGCGTCGTCGGCGTCGCAGAGCGGGGTGCTGTAGAGGGTCAGTTCCTCCTCGGCGCAGAAGTGCTCGGCCACCGGGCAATCGCCCGGTCGGTAGACGATCTCCGGATGGCCGGGGCGGCAGGTCCAGGGGCAGCCCCGGCCGTAGAAATATCGTTCCTGGAGGCGCGGCCGCAGGTGGATGGGCACCCGGACGTAACTTCCCAGGTTGACCCCTTCGGCCCGGACCGCCTCGCGGTAGACCTCACGCGGCAGCCCGTGGAGGTCGCCGGCCCGGTAGCGGAACGGGATCATGTGGTAGGTGTGGCCCTCCTGGACCTCGGGGAAGACCGGCTCGATCCCGGGGACCTCGCGCAGGGCGGTGATCAGGCGGGCGACCTTCTGACGGCGGCGGGCGTTATCGGCGTCGAGGTGGGGCAGGCGGGCCAGGCCGAGGGCGGCGGCGTAGGGGTGCATGCGGTAGTTGAAGCCGAGCGAGTCGACGTAGCGGGCCAGCGGACTCTGGGCGGTCTCGACCACCTGGCGCTGGGGGTGCATCGCCAGGAGGAGGGCGCGGTGGTAGATCTCCTCGTCGTCAGTGACCAGCATGCCGCCCTCGATGGTGGGCAGGTGTTTGGAGGCCTGGAAGCTGAAGCAGCCGATGTGGCCGAGGCTGCCGACCTTGCGGCCTTTGTAGGTGGCGCCGTGGGCCTGGGCGCAGTCCTCGATCACCACCAGGTGGTGGGCCTGGGCGAGCTCCAGGATAGGGTCCATATCGGCCGGCTGGCCGTAGAGGTGGACCACCACGATGGCCCGGGTGCGGGGGGTGATCCGGCGGGCGACGGCGGCCGGGTCGAGGTTCAGGCTGTGGGGGTCGATATCGGCGAAGACCGGGATGGCGTTGGCGTGGAGGATGCAGCCGACGGTGGCGCCCCAGGTGTAGGGGGAGACGATCACCTCATCGCCCGGCTCGACCCCGGCGGCCATCACCGCCAGATGGAGGGCGGAGGTCCCGCCGTTGACCGCCAGGGCGAAGCGGCGGTTTTGGTAGGCGGCGAAGGCGCGTTCGAAGGCGCCGATGACGCCGCCGGGCTCGATGGCCTCGCGGCCGGTGCCCCAGAAGGCGGCCAGGAGGGCTTCGGCGTCGGCCGGGGTGCGTCGGGGCCATTCGGGGAAGGGCAGGGTGACGGCCTTGGGTCCGCCGAGGAGAGCCAGTTGTTCGGTGGCCATGGGTTCTCCTCCTTCTGTCGGGTTTAGAGGCAGCCTAGCATGGTTGCCTTATGGTGTCCAGCCGGTGGGTTCAGCCGGGTGCGGGCTGGGGAGTGCCGGGGCGGCCGATGGTCTGGCGCCAGGCCTGGAGGCGCTGGGCGATCGTGACCACTGGGGCGGTCCAGAGGCGGTGTCGGTGGCGGGCCAGGAAGGCGCAGAGGTCGCGCAGGTCGGTCTCGGCCACCGGGAGGTGGCCTTCGTGAATACCGTGGAAGGTGAGGATCGTCCAGCGGCCGGTGGCGGCGGCCTGTTCGGCCAGGCCGATCATCTCGGCCCCGGACATGCGCTCGACCGGAAACGACCAGAGGTAGTGCAGGTCGCAGGTCAGGGGGTGGTTGGGTCGCTCGCCACGGCCACGGGCGGCGGGGAAGTGGCGGGCCACCACGGGCACGTAGCTCTGGCGCGTGGGGCCTTCGCCGACGTAATCGAGGTAGCAGGGGTAGCAGAACGTGCGGGTGGTCTGTTCCGGGATGGCCAGGCGCAGGCGGCGTTCGGCCTCCAGGATATCGGCCTCGATCTCGGTCAGAGTCAGGTCCTCCAGGCTGCGGGTCTCGAAGGAATCGCGGAAGTTGCGGGCGCAGGGGTGGGTAAGGGAGTGGTTGCCGATCTCGTGGCCCTGCTGGGCCAGGGCGCGCCAGGGCTGGAGCCGTTCGGCCCAGTCATCGCCACGGGGGCAGAGGTAGAAGGTGGCCTGGAGGTTGTACTCGGCCAGAAGGGGTGCGGCCCGCTCAAGGTGCGACCGCAGCCCGTCGTCGAAGGTCAGCGAGACCGCGCCGAGGCAGCCCTCCGGCCAGGGGGTCCGTACCCGAGAGTCCGGGATCTGGGTCTGCTCTCTCATTCTGTTTCTCCACCCTCAACCTTTTAGGCCGGTCAGGGCGATGCCCTGAACAAAGGCGCGCTGGAAGGTAAAGAAGAGGATCAATGGTGGCAGAAGTGTCACAAGAGTCGCCGCCATCAGCAGGTTCCACTCGACCTGGCCGTGGGTGGTCACGTAGAAAGCCAACCCTAGAGAGAGGGTATACATGCGTTCCCGACTAAGGTAGATGAGCGGTCCGAGAAAGTCATTCCAATGAGCAAAGAAGGAGAAGATCGCTACTGTCGCCAGAGCAGGTTTAGAGAGAGGAAGCATAATTCGCCAGTAGATATCGAAGAGACTGGCTCCGTCGATGCGAGCAGCGTCATCGAGCTCGAGGGGGAGAGTAGCGAAGAACTGTCGCAACAAGAAAATGAAGAAAGCACCACCACCTAACCATGAAGGGACGATGAGAGGCAGGTAAGTATTGAGCCAGCCAAGTGCTCGGAAGAGAAGATAGGTAGGGACCAGTGTTACGTGGTATGGCAGCATAAGTGTGGCGAGCAGGACGACGAAGAGGAAATCCCGGCCAGGGGCACGCAATCTCGCAAAGCCGAAAGCGACAAGCGAGGCCGAGAGTATCTGACCGATCATTGCCGAGATCGTAATAATGAGTGTGTTGTTAAGATAATGTCCGTAATCGATAAAAGTTAGCGCTCGTGGGTAATTATCCCAGCGAATCTCATGGGGAATCCATCGTGGAGGAAAGAGAAACGTCTCTCCAAGGGTTTTTAGCGAAGTAGAGATCATCCAGGCAACAGGGATTGCGATAAATATACTCCCGGCGACAATGAATGTGAAGCTAAGTGCTCTCAGAAAGAGGTTCTGGACGCTCTTTCGACGCCAGAACTCGTGTGCCAGGGTGCCGATCACGTCTGACGACCTCCGCGCATACCCTCATAGTAAACCCAGGCAGGGCTGGACTTGATGATTAACAGTGTAATGACCAGAATAACCAGAAACAGAAACCAGGCCAGCGCGGCGGCGTAGCCCATCTTGAAATAGGAAAACGCGTTGCGATACAGATGGAGCACATAGACCAGGCTCGCATTCGCCGGGCCGCCTTGAGTCATGATGAAAACATTAGTGAACACCTGGAAAGAGTGGATAATACCCATGACAAGGTTAAAGAAGATGACAGGGGATAGCATCGGTAGCGTCACATGTCTAAACTGGGCCAGAACGCCGGCCCCATCGAGTTGAGCGGCTTCGTAGAGGTGACGAGGAATACCCTGAAGAGCGGCCAGAAAAACCAACATGGCGCCACCAATACCCCAGAGGCCCATGATAATGAGCGCAGGAATTACCCAGAACTCGTCAAAAAGCCACTGAGGCCCTTTGATTCCAACCAAAGAGAGCAACCAGTTGGCGATTCCAAAACTCGGATTATAAATCCAGAGCCACAGTAAGGCTACAGGTACACCTCCGATAATCGATGGAAGATAATAAACGGTTCTGAAGAAGTAAATCCCAGGCAAAGGCTGATTCATCAACAGAGCGACAAAAAGAGCGGCACCAAGGTGTAGAGGAACAGAACCAAAGACATAGATAAAAGTCACCTTTAGCGCCTGCCAGAAGAGTGGATCAGTGGTGAACATAATGCGGTAATTCTCAAACCAGACCCAACGTGGAGGGCTGATAACGTCGTAGAAGGTAAAAGAAAGGAGAAAAGCGGCGATCATAGGACCAAGAGTGAAGAGAAGAAATCCGAGGAGCCAGGGAGAGATGAACAGGTAAAAGGCAATCGCCTCACGCTGTGTCAGAGAGAGACGCAGAAAGGATCTCTTGACCTGTACTCTGGTCTCTACACGCATTCGGGGCCATCCGTCGCAATCTGGTGTGGAGAATAGGAGGGTCCATCGGGGAAAGGCCCGATGGACCCTCCCACGCGGCGCTTCATGGCTGAGCCAGGATCTCGTTGATCTTGGGCTCCATTCGCGCCACCGCCTCCTTGGCCGTAATTTTACCCAGCCACAATTCGTCCAGCGGTGGCTTGATGGCCACATCGTGGGCTTCGGCAAACTTCGGAATAGCGTGCGATGCCGTCACCTGGCTGTATTTGATGCCGTTGAGTACCATCTCGATACGTTCGCGTGGAAGTTTTGTGCTCTCCAAGACCTTAGAAACCCATCTCTCACCCACAGACTTGCGAGAAGGCAGTGTATTGCGCCCTTCTATACTATAAAGGTTCATGCCCTCCGGGGAGACCATATACTTTAAGAGTTCCCAGGCCTGATCAGGATAGGGAGTCGCTTTAAAGAAAGTCCACTGATCGGGATAGAGTAGCAGTTTTCGTTGAATCGGGCTCTTGGGCGCGATCGGCAGGGGAGCGACATCCCACTGGAAGTCCTTGATGGTCGCGAATTGCAAGAGATTCCAGGTCGCGCCAGGGGCCATGGCCACGCGTCCGACCATAAACGGATTAACACCCCCAGCGGTGATAACTTGCAAATCGGCCGGGCTCGGTTGCACTTTGTATTTGTGTATGAGATCGGCCATAAACTGCAAGCCGTCGATGACCTCGGGGCGGTTGACGTTAGCCTTTTTCGGCAGGCCGCCTTCGTAGTCTTTCTCGTCAAAGTAGTCGCCACCCCAGACCCAGGCCGCATGCCGTAGATCTGTCCAGGCCCCACTCGTCCCCCAGACCGCTTTTGTTGGGTCAGGATTGGGCTTGGTCAGCGCTTTCGCCAGTTCGAGGAAACGGTCCCACGTCCAGGATGTATCTTCCCAGGTCGTCGGCGGGTACTGAACACCAGCCTGGTCGAATAGTGTCTTATTGAAAAAGATATAGGGTGCGAGATGATGCTGAGAGGGGAAAGCTACAGGTTTGCCTTGCCAGTGGACATATTTCCATGTTGGCTCGAAAAAGTCACTCGTGTCATATTTATCACGTTGAATATATGGAGTCAAGTCTGGGAACATATCGCGGATTGCGTAATACCGGTATCCTCTCTTTGCCCCAGGCCACCAGAGCGCCGGAGCCTCACCACCAGCGACGAGTAGGTCAACTTTCTCGTCGTACTGGGCCCAGGCGACCGCGACAATTTCCACCTCGATATTGGGATTACGCTCAAGGAAGGGCTTCAAAGCGTTTCGCAAAAATGTTCCATCGCCTGTATCCACCGCGATCAGGCGAACTTTCTTCCCCTCGGGTGCGGCTTTCGCTGCCGGCTTCACCGCCTCAGCGGTTGGCGTCGCTGGCGCGGCCTGACCACAGGCGGCCAGCAGTGGCGTCGCAGCCATCAGAATGCCAGCCCAAAGGACCTGCCGCCGACTCAACCGTGTAGGTAAGAGATAACTGCCCATGGCCAACCCTCCTCCTTCGGCCTGCAGCGTCTGCATCTCCTCTATTAGACAGAGGTGTTTTGGATGACAAGAGGTGTCCGGCCAAAAAACGGACAAAGGCGGACAGATGCGGACATGAGACGGTTGGCCTTGGGCTCTCTCGGCCGTCGGCTAAAAGATTACCGGGGGACCGTCTGGGTCAGCCAGGACGTGGGATGTCGGTGCCGCGCGGAGACAGAGGGCGAGCACGAGGACGGCAGGCGCTACTATCCGGCTCCTTGGCAAAAGCGAGTCGCGCGGGGGTGGGAGAACGGCAAACGGGGCCAGTCTCACCACAATGGCGTGGGAGAGCGGCCGAGCCCCTGCTAGAAGAGTGGAGTCTCTGACCGGGTGGCAACTTCTTCTCTTAGGCGTCGGCCGGCTCTCTTTGGGTCAGGCGAGGCCGGGCCGGGAGTCCCGGGCAGCGCCTGCCGGTCAGTTGCCACGGACAGCCGGAGACCATAAGGCCCCAGAAGGCCTCCTCAGGGGAACGCCGCTGATCCTTGCGAGACCTTATGGGCCAGAGGAAGAAGGTGAGAGCCATGCCGCTCGCTTGACGGGGTGATCCGGTGGGTGCTATACTGACGGTGCGTTGGGCAATTAGCTCAGCGGGTCAGAGCACACGGCTTACATCCGTGAGGTCGCAGGTTCGAATCCTGCATTGCCCACCCCACCGGCCGAGGTGGCGGAACTGGCAGACGCGGTGGACTTAAACTCCACTGAGGGCGACCCCCTCGTGCGGGTTCGAGCCCCGCCCTCGGCACCCACACCAGGCCCCGCCGGGCTTTTTGTCGGCCCCCCTGGCAGGGGGGTATGGCCTCAGCGGAGCGCACGGCCCCCGAAACTGGCATCAAACAGGCATCACGGCGACCTTGATAGGGGAGACCGGACCGGGGAGAATAGAGACGCCAGGTCGCCCCGTCCAGCCTGGCCATGTCCTGGGCTGCTCCCCCAGCGCCGGGGCTCTTTGTTGTGCGAACGTGCAGCTCCCAGGGTCCACCCCTGGGGCGTTCGGTCTGGGGCACGATCAGTCTGTTCTGCGCCTCCAGCATGTCCGTCGCCTCTCTTTGTCTGTGATCACGTGTGACTGCACGAACAGTACCCTGGCGGCCCGGGGTATCGGCGGCTTTGTGCGTCCGTGATCCCAAGCAGCCGCACGAACCGGCCCGGTCATCCTGGCCGGCCATCCACGAGATCATCCATCAGCTCGGTGGAGTGATTTCGGATACTCTCTCAGCGCCGTGGTGCGGATTCTCTGACCAGATTCCCTTGGCTCTCGGAACATATCCGCGATGACCTGCTCTCGCGCCGCCCCTGACCGTGTCGCCCGCTCTGCTCGCGCCTGGGACGGCCCGGGGTGTTGACTACATTTTCGAATGCCTGTTCTATTGACAAGCGAACGGCTCCGTCCTATAATCGGTGTCAGATATCTGATCTGAAAGGGATGCGTTCCCGATGGCCTCGCCTGTCTCCACCGGTTCCCTTCGCCCGCCCACCAGTCCCCGTCCCCGGCGTCCGCGGCTGCACGAGCAGGTCGTGCGCGGGATCGTCCAGGAGGTGGTGGCCGGCGGCTTCACCCCCGGCGCGCCGCTCCCGTCGGAGGCCGAACTGGCCCAGCGGTTCAATGTCAGCCGCGCGGTCATCCGCGAGGCCATCCGGGTGCTGGTGGCCAAGGGGCTGGTCCTGGTGCGCCACGGCCGGGGGATGTGGCTGCAGCCGCCGGAGCGCTGGGACCATCTGGACCCGCTGCTGTTGTTTGAACAGGTGCGCTCGCGGCGCGATACGGCGCTTTTAGACGAACTGCTGGAGGTGCGGCGCCTGGTCGAGGTGGAGGTGGCGGCCCTGGCGGCTCAGCGGCGGACGGCGGGGGATCTCGAGGCGCTGGGCGAGGCGGTGGCGGGGATGCGGCAGTCGCTGCACGACCCGGACACGTACACCCATTTTGACAATCTGTTTCACGACGCGATTCTGGCGGCGGCCCGCAACCGGCTGTTGCGGCAGGCGCTGGAGCCGGTGTTCGCGGTGCTCAAGGTGGGGCGCTTCATCTCGATTCGGCAGCCGGGGGCAGCCGAGAAATCGATGCGGGCTCACGAGGCGATCTATGCCGCCATCGCCCAGGGGGAGGTGGACACCGCCCGGGAGGCGATGCGCCAGCATATTCTTCAGTCGGAGGCCGACCTGCGAGCGGCCCTGTTGGCGGGACCGACGGCCAGTTTTGAGCATTTCAGCGCCAGCCTGAGTTCCTAAATTCTCCACCGGGAGAAGGTATCCGTGCTCTTTGGAGCCTCGTACTATTGGGAGTATCAGCCCTATGATCGCCTGGAAGAAGATATCCGCCTGATGCGTGAGGCGGGCTTCTCCTTTGTGCGGATGGGTGACTCGATCTGGAGCCTCTGCGAGCCGGAGGAGGGACGCTTCGAGTTCGGCTGGCTGGAGCGCGTCCTGGACGCGTTGCACCGTGCGGCGATCAAAGCAGTGCTGGTGACCCCGACCTATGCCATCCCGCCGTGGCTGGCGCGGAAGCATCCGGAGGTGATGGCGATCTACGCGCGCGGTGAGCGCGCGACGTTCGGCGGCCGTCAGAATGTGAACATCGTCCACCCGGCCTACCGCTATTACGCCGAACGGATCATCCGCCAGGTGGCCAGCCGGTTTGCTCCCCACCCAGCGGTGATCGGGTTCCAGCTCGATAACGAGACCGGCACCGGGCTCATCTACAACCCCGACGTTTTCCAGCGATTCGTCGAATACCTCAAAAAGAAGTTCGGCTCGGTCGAACGGCTGAACGAGATCTGGGGGCTGACCTACTGGTCGCATCGGCTGAGCGATTGGGCTGACCTCTGGCCGCCCGAACCCCGAGTGCCCCACGGTCCAGGGGCCTCGGGCAACACTAATCCGGGCTACGACCTGGAGTGGCGCCGCTTTCAGAGTCAGTTGACCACCGAGTTCCTGGCCTGGCAGGCGGCCATCGTCCGTGAGTACCTGCGGCCTGGTCAGTTCCTGACTCAGGATGTGGTCGGGGGACACGGGCGCCCGGACGCCGACCGCTACCAGATCGCTCAGGTGGTGGATATCCTGGCCGAGAATCCCTACCACCCGACACAGGACGGGCTGCTGGCCACGGCGGGCGAGGCCGGGCGCCGGGCTGGTCCCGAATGGATGGCCGAGTCTGGTCCGTGGTCGCTTTTCTTGAAGGGTGATCTTGGACGGAGCGGGCGTCAGGCGAATTTCCTGGTCACCGAGTTGAACGCTTTGAGCATCGGGGGTGCTCACAGCAACTTCCCGGCCTACGACGGTCAGTGGCGGCTGGCGGCCTACACCTATATCTCGCGAGGCGCGAACGGCCTGGCCTACTGGCACTGGCATACGCTCCACTACGGCTGGGAAACCTACTGGGGCGGCATCCTGAACCATGATCTTGAGCCCAATCGCTGTTATCGCGAGATCAGTCGGATCGGCCATGAGCTGCAGCGATACGGTGATCTGTTGACCGATCTCCGGGTCGAGGCCGATGTCGCTTTCCTCTACTCTCAGGACAGCCGGTACGCGCTGGAGTTCCAGCCGTGCCTGACCGTGCCAGGACGGCTGGAGCCAGACCCGCGCTCGTACCAGCGGATCTTCGACACCTTCTACCGGGCCTTCTTCGACGCCCGGGCCCAGACGGCGGTGGTTCATCCCCCGCAGCGTTTCGAGGATTTCCGGGTGCTGGTGGCCCCCGCCCTCTATATCGCCGAGGAGGCGCTGCTGGAGCGACTGGTTCGCTACGCCGAAAACGGCGGACATCTGGTCCTGACGTTCCGCTGTGGCTACGCCGATGAGTTCGCCCGCGCCCGCTGGCAGCGGGCGCCCGGGCCGCTCCGCCGGGCGGTGGGAGCCAGTTACCAGGAGTACTCGAACCTGCTGCAGCCGCTTCCCCTCCGGGCGGCCGCTGAGGGGTTTGTGCTGTCGCCAGCGGCGCGGGCCGAGGCCTGGGCCGACGGTCTGGAACTGGAGGGGGCGACGCCGCTCGCCTACTACGACCACCCGCACTTCGGGCGCTTCCCAGCCGCGGTCTCCCAACCCTACGGCCGTGGGCGCGTAACCTATATCGGAACGTTGCCCAATGCCGCCTTCGGCCGAGCGCTGGCCGCCTGGGTGCTGGCCCAGGCCGGTCTGCGCCCTCTGATCGCCGATCTGCCCGAGGCGGTGCGGGTGAGCACCGCCCGGACCCGCGATGGACAGCGCCTCTGGTTTTTCACCAACTGGTCGTGGGAACCGCAGGCGCTGCGTGAACTGCCGGTTCGGGGGACGGAGTTGTTCAGCGGAGCGGTGGTTGGACCCGAAACAACGCTCACTCTTGGTTCCTGGGATGTGCGGATCGTGGTCGAGAGGTAGGAATCGGCCGCGGGGAGAAAGGAGGTTCGGCGTCGAGGAAGGGTGAAAAGAACAGGGTCGACGCTCCACGAGCGTTTCAGTAGCGATCGCTACCTATGTTCTGTGGGGAGGGAAGAGCAATGGCTCGCTTTGGTTCTGTGTCTCCGGTTCTTGGCCGGCGGCGCCTCCTCGGCCAGATGGGGCTGGTGGCCCTGGGAGCGACAGTGCTGGCGGCCTGCGCGCCGGCGGCTCCAACACCGACACCGGCCCCAGCTAAGCCGGCGGAGAAGCCGGCGGAGAAACCGGCCCAGCAGCCGGTGCCGACGCCCACCCCCGCCGCGCAGGCGGCGCCGGCTGGAGCCAAGCAGGTCGCTATTAGCATGTGGTTCCATGACCAGCTGTATGTTAAGTTCTGGAAGAACCGGGCCGATGAATTCGAGAAGATGAATCCCTCGATCAAGTTCACCTGGGACATTATTCAAATCCCGTACGCACAGATAATGGATAAGTATATTGGTGCGATTACAGCGGGTCAGGGAGCACCGGATATTATTGGTGTCGAGAATAACCATATGCCGCGTCTGCTTAAAGAAGACCGTGTGACCCAGGCGATGGTCAACCTGCGGCCGCTGATGCAGCGCGACGGCATCGATGAGAAAAAGTATAAGCGGCTGGAGCTGTATTCCTGGAAAGGCGGTATCTACGGCCTGGAGAGTGGTCTCTCCCACTGTGTGTACTATTATCGGCAGGATATCTTCGAGAAAGTCGGAATCCAACCCCCCTTCGGGACCTATGAGGACTTCATCAATGCGGGCAAGAAGCTCAAGCAGGCTGGCCATTTCCTGATGCCGATCGACACCAGCAACGGCATGTCCAACTGGCAGGTTCACGCGCTGCAGGCCGGCGGGCAGTTCTTCGACGCCACGGGGAAAGTCGTCATCAACTCCGAGGGCAATGCCAAGTGCCTGCGGCTGATGAAGCGGCTGCTGGATGAGGGTGTGGCCCGGCCGTTCTCGACCGGTTTCTGGGGAGCCGACCTGATGGCCGCCTACAAGGACGGGTCGGTGGCTGGTATTCCTATGGCCGACTGGTACTCCGACTACATCATCAAAGAGAACCTGAAAGAGCAGAGCGGCAAGTGGCGGATCACCTATATGCCGCGCTACGAGCCCGGTGGCGCCCGGACCAGCGCGGTCGGCGGGACCGGCCACGGGATCTCCAAGCAGAGCAAGAATCAGGATATCGTCTGGGAGCTGTTGAAATACGGCTATCTGACCAAGGAGAACCAGGTCAAGCGCTACCTGGAGATCCATTACTTCCCGAACATGGTCGACGCCTGGGACGATCCCCGGATCGTCAACGCCACCGACGAGTTCTTCGGCGGCCAGAACGTCGGCAAGATCTTCGCCGAACTGGCCCCCGAAGTGCCGGTCTTCTACACCAGCCCCTGGCGGCCGGAGGCGGCCCAGAAGTTCTCGACCGAGGCCTGGGTGCCGGTGCTCACCGGCAAGAAGAGCGTCGAACAGGGCTTGAAGGACGCCGAGGACGCTCTGCTGAAGATCATCCAGGCGGCTGGCGGTTGAGCCACCGGCGACTGGGGGAGAGGGGTACCCTCTCCCCCAGTCAGTATGCTGGGAGGAAACATGGCGGTCGAAGTCTCCCGGACGAGGCGCACGGGGAGCCTCTACGATCGGTACCAGCGGCGTCTGGCACCTTATATCTTTATCTCGCCTTTTTACATTCTCTTCATCGTTTTCTTTGTCGGTCCCGTCTTCTTTGGCCTGTACACCAGTTTTACGGAATGGACCGGACTGGGCTGGCCGCGCTGGGTGGGACTCCGAAACTACATCTTCATGCTAACTATCGACGATGTTTTCAATCAGGCGTTTATTAACTCGGTTATTTACGTGGTTGGTAATCAGTTGCTGGTTATCCCAACGGGCCTTATTGCGGCTCTGGCGCTGAACGCGGCCTGGTTGCGCTTTAAAGACGCATTTCGCGTGATTTATTTTATTCCAGTCCTGACAACCGGTGTCGTTGTCTCTATTGTTTTCACTCTTTTGTATAGTAAGGATTACGGGTTTTTGAATTTTGTTGTTCGACTCGCCGGATTTCCTCCGATCGATTGGGTCGGTGATCCTATCGCTGCCAAAATTGCCATTATTATCGTCATGATCTGGCGGCGTTTTGGTTTTACGATGGTCTTTTTCCTGGCCGGCCTGCAGGCGATTCCCCACGAGATCATCGAGGCGGCGATGGTCGACGGCGCGAACCGCTGGCAGGTATTCCGCTATGTGACGCTACCGCTGCTTCGTCCGATCATTCTCTTTGTTCTGATCACTGGAATCATCGGCGCCTTCCAGACGTTTGAGGAGCCCTTCCTGATCACGCAGGGTGGGCCGTCGAATGCGACTCTCAGTCTGGCCCAGTATCTCTATAGCCAGGGGTTCGCCTTCGGACGGCTGAGTTACGCGGCGACGATCGGGGTGGCGCTCTTTGTGGTCATCTTTGTCCTCTCGTTCATTCAGATGCGCTGGTTCGGTGCGCTGCGCGACGAGGAGGCCTAGGGGGACACGATGGCGAGGCAAACAACAGCGACGCGGGCTGTCCGGGCGCCGGCTGGTGTGCTCGGCCTGGGGCGGACCACGGCCGAGATCCTCTTCCGCTCCGGTGTCTACCTGATGCTCCTGGCTGGCACAGTGCTGACGATTTTTCCCTACCTCTGGATGCTCTCCGCCTCGTTTAAAGACCATAGCGAGCTTTTCAGTTACCCGCCACAACTTCTTCCCTCGGTTTTGCGCTGGGAAAACTACCTCCGTCTCTTTGATAAATGGCAGTTCGGTCACTGGTTCCTGAGCAGCGTCATCGTCAGTGCCAGCCAGGTGGTTCTGGCCACCTTTATCTCCGGAATGGGAGGATTCGGCTTCGCAAAATATAACTTTCGCTGGCGCCAGCCGCTCTTCACCTTCCTGGTTGGCTCGATGATGCTGCCCTTCTGGGTCTATGTGATACCCTTGTATGTGATGATGATCTGGATCGGCTGGGTGAACAGTTATCTGGCGCTTATCGTGCCGTGGGTGGGTAGCGCCTTCGGTATCTTCCTCTGCCGCCAGTACATGCTGTCGCTCCCGTCGGAGTTGCTGGATGCGGCCCGGATCGATGGGGCCTCGGAGTTTCGGATTCTCTGGCAGATCGCGCTGCCCCTGGCTCGTCCGGCCCTGGGGGCGGTGGCGATCACGATCTTCTTAAGCTCCTGGAACAGCTTCTTCTGGCCGTTAGTTATCCTGCGAGAGCAGACAAAATACACTATTCCCGTCGGTCTGGCGCTGCTACTTAATCTAAACGTTGGCCAGCGCGAGTGGGGGCCGCTGATGGCCGGGAGCGTGCTGGCCTCCCTGCCTATTATCGTGGTTTTCCTCTTCATGCAGCGGCAGTTTATCAGCGGAATGGTGACCGGAGCGGTCAAAACCTAGCCTGGCGGCTCTGCCCGGGCTGCTCGTGAGGAAGCGTCTCTGGTCAGCGAAGGTGGTCGCTGGCGTTGGCCGGGTCTCCGACCGGTCACCCGGTCGCTGTCCTGTTCTGGTCAGACCGGGCTGGTCGGGCGGGCGATCTGAGCCTCGCAGCGGGGACAGAAATCCGGCGTCTTCTCGTCGACGTCGGCCAGCGTGTTCGAGAAGCGCATCACACAGCCCGGCGTGGTGCAGTGCCCCAGCCCGGCCAGATGCCCCAGCTCGTGAACCGTCTCGATCAGCACCCGCCGCTGAAAGGTCGCCGGATCCGCCCCCTGCC
>DAOUAE010000090.1:0-2400 GCA_034433795.1 Chloroflexota bacterium | reverse complement strand
AACCTGCTAAGAACCGTGGGTTACCGGTTCGTGGTTGACGGATTCCGGGCCTTAAGTGCTTGGCCTGACCGGGGTCTAAGCCTGCTGATCCGCCGAAAGCTATGAAAACTGGAAAGCCCTGGGGTTTTATGAAGCAGTTACGGTGCCCCCGCGTTCGTAGAGGCCCTCGCGGCGCCAGGCACGGCCCTCCCCGACTTTCTCAGGGCCAGCCTCCGCCCAGCGGGCGCGGATGGCCGCCCGTTCCTCTTCCCAGGCATTCCAACGAGCGGCCGGAGGCCGGACCTCCAGTGCCCAGGCGGTCTCGAGGAACAAATCGATGGCCCGGCGGAGCGGTCGGCGTTCTCCCCCCGGGCTGGTCGGGCTGACCGTGGTCCCCGGCGCGACCGAAGGAGGGCGGTCGCGCCGGCGTCTGGGGACTGCCCCGCTGGTACGCCCCTTGCGGGGATGAACCGGGGAGGCGGGAGCGTGACAATGATGAACGAGCGCGGCGGGCTCTGGTTCGGGGGACCGGGAGTTCAGCCGGTCCAGACCGTTCCCGTCAACCTCTACGAGACGGCCGACGAACTGGTGGTGGTCGCCCCGATGCCGGGTCTGGAGCCCACGGACATCGTGATCGATATCACCGCCGAGGCGCTGACCCTTTACGGCGCGCTGCGCGGCATCGGCCAGGAGCGACGCCAGTACATCGCCCGCGAGTGGTCCTATGGGCCGTATCTCCGGACCGTTCGGCTGCCGGTGCCGGTGGACAGCGCCCGTCTCAACGCCACCTACAGCAATGGGGTCCTGACCGTTGCTCTCCCCAAAGGGGCCCGGACTCACCCGACCAAGGTTCGGCTGGCGCCGGTGCACGGCCTCCGGGGCCTCTACATCGGCCACCGGGGACGGGTCGGGCGGCCACGCCCCCCGGAGCTGAGCAGTCACTAAGCCGGCGAGCAGTAGAAGCGCTGGACCAGACGGTCCCAGAGGTGGTGGGGGACCTGGTTCTTGGCCACCAGCAGGTCCTCGGGACGGACCCGGCGGGAGGCGAAGGCCTTGAGCACGCCCAGGTCGGGCCGGCGCAGATCGGCGTAGAGTTGACCGGGGAGCAGGTAGGACCGCCGGTAGATGGGCAGCCGGGCCAGCTCCCGGTCGTCGAAGAGGGTGCGGAGCCAGGGCAGGTCGGCCGTGTGCTCCAGGGCGGTCTCGACCCCGGCCCCCGGCGCCTCGGGGTCGACGTAGCCCAGGTCCTGGTCCTCGCCGAAGGTGTTGGGGTAGCGCTCCTCGAAGGGCGTGCGGTCGGTGACCATCACGTCCCACGGGCTGAACGGCCAGCGCGGATCGCCTCGTCCCATGGTATGCTTCTCGCGGTGGCAGAAGTCTTCACCACACCGGGCCGGCACAGCCCGTGCCAGGCCGAAAGGAGCTGGCGGTGGCCACCGCACGGATCGGGACCTCAGGCTGGGCCTACGCCCACTGGCGCGAGCGCTTCTACCCCCGGGGGCTGTCCCCGCGCGACTATCTCCCCTACTACAGCCAGCACTTCGACACCGTCGAGATCAACCGTTCGTTCTACCGGCTGCCGACGCGGGAGCAGTTTCAGCGCTGGGCCGATCTGACGCCCCCGGGGTTTGTCTTCGCGGTCAAGGCCAGCCGGCTCATCACCCACGTCCAGCGGCTGGCCGACGTCCGGGAGCCGCTGGCGCAGCTGCTGGGCGCCGCCAGCGGTCTGGGGCCGAAACTGGGACCGGTGCTCTTTCAGCTGCCGCCCTCGTTGGCCGTCGACCTGGAGCGGCTCGACGCCTTCCTGGCGCTCCTGCCGGACGGGGTGCGGTGTGTCTTCGAGTTTCGGCATCCCTCCTGGCTGGTGCCAGCGGTCTTCGAGCGGCTGCGGGCGGCCGGCTGCGCCCTCTGCTGGCCGGTCCATCCGGTCTGGCCGCTGGCTCGCGAGGTCACCAGCGACTTCACCTACATACGCTTCCACGCCAGCCGGGCCGGGGCCAGCTTCCCAGACGAGGAGCTGCGGGCCTGGGCCGGGGAGATCGGCGATCTTCTGGCCCGGGGGCTCGATGTCTACGCCTATTTCAACAACGACATCAACGCCTACGCCGTGGCCAACGCCCGCACCCTGCGGGCGCTCCTGGCCGCCTCGCTGGACCCCGCGGAGCGGTCGGGAGAGGGGCGGAGCGGGGCGTGAGGCGGCGCGCTCTGCCCGCGTCCTGGTCGTCGCGCGTGGCGACCCGGGGCTCGCCCGCCGCCCCAGGAGGCTGCTCCTGACTCCCGCACCGGCGCATGCGCCCGGCGGTGACTGTCCCACAGGCGGTGGGTAGGGGACTGGACAAGACGGGGCAGACTCTCCGGGAATAAAGGCAACACACCACCACACCCCAGGAGGCCTGCCCCATGGCCAGGATAACCCTCCGC
>DAOUAE010000089.1:0-90835 GCA_034433795.1 Chloroflexota bacterium | reverse complement strand
TCCGCTGGGGGCTCTTTGCGGACCTGAACCGGCTGCTTCTGCCCGGCGAAGAGGTGGTCGTCGAGGGCCAGATCCGCATCCTGGAGCGGCCGCCCAGCCGGACCCTGCGCTTCTTCGCCGGCGTTATCCAGGAGGGCGTCGGCTACCCCGGAGGGCGCGTCGGTGATACGGTCATCACCATCAACTTCTGAGGCCCGCCAGCCCGGCGAGACTGTCCCCCGCCTGCCACCGGTCGAGCCGGTCTACGACCTCGGCGTGGTCATCGTCAGTTTCAACACCCGCGCCCTCCTGGCCGACTGCCTGCGATCGCTGGCGGTGGCCCTCCAGACCCATGGCCCCGGGGCGAGCGAGGTCTGGGTGGTGGACAACGCCTCGCCGGACGGCTCGGCGGCGCTGGTGGCGCAGGAGTTCCCCTGGGTCCACCTCATCGCCAATCAGGAGAACCGGGGCTTCGCCGCCGCCTGCAACCAGGCCCTCGGTCAGACCCGGAGCCGCTATCTGCTGCTCCTCAACCCGGACACGCGGGTCATGCCCGACGCCCCGGCCAATCTGGTCCGCTTTCTGGACGAGCACCCCTGGATCGGCGCGGCCGGGGGACGGCTGGTCTACGGCGACGGCCGCTTCCAGCACTCCTGCTTCGACTTCCCCACGCTCTGGCAGGTCTTCTTCGACCTCTTTCCGCTCCACCCGCGCCTGCTCAACTCGCGCCTGAACGGGCGCTACCCCCCGGCCAGCTACGCCTATCCCCACCCCATCGGCCATCCGCTGGGGGCCTGTCTGATCGTCCGGCGGCGGGCCGCCGAGGCGGTCGGCCTGCTCGACGAGGGGTTCTTCCTTTACTGTGAGGAACTCGACTGGTGTCTGCGCCTCTGGCGGGCCGGCTGGCCCGTCTACTACACCCCCACCGCCACCGTGGTCCACCTGGAGGGGCAGAGCAGCCGGCAGGTCCGGGCGGCGGCCCTCCTCGCCCTCTACCAGAGCCGCCTCCGCTTCTTCCGCAAGCACTACTCGCCGCTCTTCTGCTGGCTGGCCGGGCGGATCGTCCGGGCCGGCTGCTGGTGGGCCCTCCGCCAGACCGACCGGCTGGAGCGGGCCGGCCGGCTCAGCCCGGCCGAGGCGGCCGAGCGCCGGCGGGCCTACCAGGCGATCCGGGCTCTCCCCTGGTGAGGTCCATGGGCGCGGTCGGCCTGAGCGGGATCGTTCTCACCTACAACGAGGAGGCCCACCTGGCCGACTGCCTGGCCAGCCTGACCTGGGTGGATGATCTCCTGGTGGTGGATTCGTTCAGCACCGACCGCACGCTGGTCATCGCCCGGCGCTTCACCGACCGGGTGGTGCAGCGCCCCTTTGGCGACTACGCCAGCCAGCGGCAGGCGGCCCTGGCCCTGGCCCGGGGGGAGTGGGTGCTCTTTGTCGACGCCGATGAGCGGGTCCCGCCAGCGCTGGCCGCCGAGATCCGGACCGTTCTGAGCGCGCCGGGGCCGTTTGTCGGCTTCTGGATCCCTCGTCGGAACATCATCTGGGGGCGCTGGATCCGGCACGGCGGCTGGTTCCCGGACTACCAGCTGCGCCTCTTCCGGCGCGACCGGGGCCGCTACGACCCCACCCGGCCGGTGCATGAGGTGGTGCTGCTGGACGGCCCGGCCGGCCATCTCCAGACCCCCCTCCTCCACTACAACTACGCCACCGTCGGCGAGTTCCTGGCCAAGCAGCGCCGCTACACCGCCCTGGAGGTCGAGCGCCTGCGTCGGGCCGGAGTCCGACCACGGGCCCGCAGTCTGGTCGGCCAGCCGCTGCGCGAGTTCTGGCGCCGCTACGTCCGGCTGGGCGGCTGGCGCGACGGGCTCCACGGGCTGCTCCTGGCCCTCTTCCTGGCCTACTACACCCACTGCGCTTACCGCCAGCGCTGGCGCGAGGGACGGGCCGGCTAATCGACCAGGGCCAGTCCCGGCGCGCCGGTCGGCGCCAGGGCCAGGACCGGCCGCAGCCGGGCCAGCACCGCCTCGGGGTCGGCGGCGCCCTCCTCGATGGCGTCCATCGCCGCCTCGAGGTCGCGGGTGAAGGCCGGCGAGACCCACTGCGGGAAGTTCCCGGCCAGGTAGGCGTAGACCTCGCGCCCCAGGGCGGTCGGGTAGAGGAAACCGCGGACGACCTGGACATAGCGCCGCTCTTTGAGCGTCTGGACGATCTTGGCGTAGGTTGAGGGACGTCCCAGCCCCTGCCGGCGCATCTCCTCGACCAGCGTCCCCTCGGTGAAGGGCCAGACCAGCGGCTCGTGGTCCAGCGTGGCCACCGGTGGTCGGTCGAGAGCCGCCAGCGGGAAGAGATCGAGGGGGAGAAACTGATAAAAGCCTGGCTCGATCAGGGCCACCGGCACCTCGGCCTCCCAGGCCTCGACCGGGGTCTCCAGGCGCAGGCGGGCGTAGCGGACGAGGGCCGGCCGGCACTGGGAGGCCAGGAAGTGCCGGAAGATGAGATCGTAGAGCCGCAGGGCCAGCCGGGGCTGGCTCAGTTCGAGCAGCCCCGTCCCCAGGAGCAGTTCGACCGTCTGGCGGTCCTGGGGCCGGGTCGGGCGGATGGCCTCGTGGACGCCGGGCGGTCCCCAGCTCCGGCCCTCGAAGAGGTGCCCCAGCCCGTTCTCCTCCAGGTAGGTCCGGGCCACCGCCCGCCCCTCGGGGGCGATGTGCAGCGAATCGGTGCGGTGGTAGGTGATGAGCCCCCGCTCGAAGAGCTCCTGGAGCAACGCCATCGTCCGGCTGGCCGAGAGCCCCAGGAGATGGGCCGCTTCGCGCAGGACGGTGGCGGTGACGAAGGGCGGCGGCGGGTTGACGCGCCGCTCCTCTGTCCCCACCACCCGGACCCGTAACCGGTCCAGACTGCGCCAGACCGCCTCCGCCCGGTCCAGATCGGGATACTCCCGCTCGAGGAGATAGCCGTCGAAGCGCAGACGCAGGACCGCCTTCTCCTGCTGGGCCTGGTCAGCCCGCTCGATCACCCAGCCCAGAACCGGCGTCTGCACCCGGCCGGCCGAGAGACCCCGCCGGCCGAAGACCGCCCAGAGGCGCTGCGAGAGGGCGAAGCCCACCCAGCGGTCGGCGATCCGGCGGACGATCTGGGCCTGGACCCGCCGGCGGTCGACCGTCCGTGGCGCCTGCAGCGCCGCCTGGAAGGCCCGGGGGGTGACCTCGTGGAATTCGATCCGGGCCACCCGGGCGGCCATCGGCCGGAGCAGCGCCAGCAGATCGTAGGCGATCTTCTCGCCCTCGGCGTCGGGGTCGGTGCCGATGAGCACCTCCTGAACCTCGAAGGCCACCCGCCCCAGTGCCTGGAGAAGTCGCCGCTTGTCGCGGGCCGGGGCCCGGGGGTGCTGCGGGCAGCCCTGGTCCACGAACTGGCTGCCGCAGACGGTGCACTGCTTGATTGTGCCGTAGATCGGCCGGGTGACGCCGTCAACCAGCACGCCGTAGACCCCCTGCTGGGTCACCAGGTCCACCACGTGCCCCAGAGAAGCGCTCAGCACCAGCAGCCGGTCACCCAGCGGCAGCTCATAGGTCAGGGCCTCGTCCACCCAGCGGGCCTGGGGACGGCCGAAGAAGCGGGCGATGGTCCGGGCCTTGGTCGGCGATTCGACCACCAGGAGGGTGGTGCGGAAGAGGTCGGGGAGACGGCCGACGATCTCGCCAGCCTGCCAGCGCCGGATAAGGGCCCGGTCGGCGTCGATGGCGGCCATCAGCCGGGCGAGGTCCAGCCGGTCCAGGTCATGCCACTCGATCTCCTGGGTGGTGAAGAGGCGCAGGCGACGCTGGAGCGAGCGGAAGGCCTTGCGGTCCTGAACGTAGACGATGCTCAGCCCGCGGGCCAGGCCGCCGGGAAAGAGGCGCGAGGTGCGCCCCGAGGCCTGGAGATAGGCGGCGGCGTCGCCGACCACCAGGACGATCTGCCCCTCCTCCTCGGCCAGCGCCAGGTCGTCGGCGGCGGCGATCCGCTGGGGCAGCGTGGGGTCGGCCAGGACCGTGGCCAGCCAGGCCTGAACCTCGGCCAGCCGGGCCTGGAGACGGGGCGAGCGGGCGATCTGCTCGGGCCGGCGGCCGAGCGCGCGCCGGACGACCCCCAGGGCCAGGCTGACCTCTTCGGCCGGCAGGAGCGGCCGCAGGGCCAGCAGCAGAGCGAAGAGCGCGCCGGGTTCCTCTGACGGCCGCAGGGGAATGGTCATCTTCGGAACGTCGAGGAAGAGCGCGTAGCGCACCACGTGCGGCAGGTCCAGGCCGCGGACCAGCGGATTCTGGCTGTGGGCCAGCCCCACCAGCACCTGGACCGCCCCGGCGGCGTAGGCGGCGAGATCCGCCTCGTCGTAGCTCTGGGCCGTCACCCCCTGGTCGCGGAGGGCGGCCGTGACCGCCGCGACCGCTGCCCGCCCGGCGGTGAGGGGCAGAAAGACCAGGCCGCCTCCGCCCCAGGTCCGGATGAAGTCGGCCGCCGCGGTGACCGCCTCCGCCAGTGAGCCCACCGACCGGGCCGCGTCGGTCACCGCCCGCAGCTGAACCGCCGCCCGCTGGACATCAAACCCCAGCAGCCGCTGGAAAAGCAGCGCCCGCCGTCCCCGGGGACGCACCGTGGCCGAGGAGAGGAGGAGCACGGTCGGCCGCTTCTTCTGGCGCAGGGCGGCCAGCGTCGCCAGGTCGGTGGTGGCCAGAGCCCGCTGGAGGTCGGCCGGCTCGAAACCGAGCAGACCGAAGAGATGGTCGGTCGCGCGTGAATTGCGCAGGAGGGCGTCGACGTCGTCGACGAAGATGTACTGGTAACGGACGGCGCCGATCTCGGCGTGGTGACGGTGGAAGTACATGAGCGTGGTGACCAGAATGTCGAAGGCCTCCGGGATCGGGCCGGGCGTCTCACCGGTCCGCACCGCAACCGTGATCGTCTGGCCGGCCCGCTGGGCGTACTGCTGGAGGCGGTCGGCGGCCTGCTGAACCAGGAGGCGGGTGGGCACGATGAGGAGGCGGTGGCCGTTCTGGAAGAGGGCCATCACCAGCCCGAAGGTGGTCTTGCCGGTGCCGGGGAGCGTGGCGATGGCGAACGAATCGCCGGCCAGGACGCGCTTGGCCCAGGTTATCTGCAGCGTCGAGGGCGGTGCGCCGACGCAGCGCTCGAAGAGGGTACTGAAGGCGGCCAGCCGCTCTTCGACCTGACAGCGGGCGGCGAGGTGCTGCAGCGTCCCCTGGCGGCGCAGGAGGGCGCAGAGCGGCTCGGGTGCCGGCTGCGGCAGGCACCGGTCACAGGGGAGCCCGGCTTCCAGCCGCTCGCCGGTGATGTCTCCCCCGCAGTTGGGGCAGAGCCCGCTGTAGACCGCGCTCATCACCCTCTATTCTACCAGACCGCTCCGGCCGGTCCTCGCCCCGTCGATCTTGACCAGAGATTGACGAATATTTTACCTGCCCTTAACCATCACCCCGGCGGCGGTGTGCTATGGAGACCGGTGAGGATCTCAGACTCACCAGGAGGTCTCGACCGTGCGCCGCACACTGCTTCTCCTCGCACTGCTGCTGGGAGGCCTGTTCGTCGGTCCGGCCCTGGCCGCCGGGCCTGACGGCACCACGCCCCAGACCGCCCTGCCTCTCCGGGAGACGGCCAGTGGGCAGCTGGTCGGCAGTCAGGCCGGCGCCTTCCGGTACTACACCCTCGCGGTCCCGGCCGCCGGGGTCACCGCCAGCCTCACCCTGACCTTCAGCCCCGGCGATCCGGCCACCGCCAATGCCGTTGGGGTCGAACTCTGGCAGGCGGGCCAGCGGCTGGCGACGATGAACGGGGTCGGACCGGCCCCCGGGACGAACACCCTGCCGTTCGTGCCCCAGACCACCGACCCCATCCTGGTTCAGGTTTACAACTACGCCCCCGGCACGCCGGTCGCCTTCACCCTGACCGTCCAGGGACTCGCCCAGCCGGCCGCCACTCCCACCCCGGCGGCCACGCCGACGCCCGCGGCGGGCTCGGCCCAGAATCCATTGCCCCTGACCGCTCCCCAGAGCGGGGTGCTGCCGGGCAATCCGGCCGGCCAGTTCGTGCATTTTCAATGGAATACCTCCGCGACCGAGCCCCAGACCGTTCGCCTGACGGTCGCTCCGCCGGGGGCGGATATCACCAGCGGCGTCTTCCTGAACGTCTACCAGGATGGGACGCTCCTGGTCAGCCAGCGGGCCAGCGAGACCGGCACCCCTGGGACGGTGACGGTGACGTTCGTGCCGCTCCGGCCCGGTCCG
Organism: Chloroflexota bacterium; assembly: GCA_034433795.1. GTDB lineage: Bacteria > Chloroflexota > UBA6077 > FW602-bin22 > DAOUAE01 > DAOUAE01. Next base: position 84,578 of record DAOUAE010000089.1, on the reverse strand, counting down.
GTGCTGGTTCAGCTCGCTAACTATAACCTCCTCGGCACCATCACCTACACCATTCAACCCGGCCCGTAGGGGCCAGCGGCCGGGAGCCGGATCCGGCTCCCGGCCGCCCCACCGGAGCGCACACCGTTGACTGTCCTCACCGCCCCGCCGCACCCATCCTCTCCACCGATCAGCCGGCCCTCCGTCTGCCTTGCTCTTGGCGGACTGGGTCTGCTGCTCCTGGGCTTCGGCCTCCGGCTCCGGGCCGCCCAGGGGCCAGACCTGGGGCTGGACGGCGGGCTCTCGGTCGCCCTGGCGGTGATGCCGCTGGCGGAGGCGCTGGCGCTGCTGGCCCGCGATGTTCACCCGCCGCTCTACTATCTTCTGCTCCGCCTCTGGCTGGCGCTGGCTGGTTCGACGCCGTTCGGCGCCAAGTACCTCAGCCTCCTCAGCGCTCTCCTGACGCTGGCGGTGGTCTGGGCCTGGGCCGGCCGGCTGGCCGGCCCACGGGCCGCTCTCGCCGCCGGGACCCTCGTCGCCGTGGCCCCGGTCGCCGTCCACGAGAGCGTCGCCGTCCGCGACTTCGTTCTGGCGGCGCTCTTCGTGACCCTGGCCGCCTGGCGGCACACCGGTTCAGCGCCCCGCGCCCGACGCGGGCTCGGTCTGAGCCTGGCGCTGGCCCTCTGGACCGCCTACACCGCCCTGCCGCTCCTGGTGGCCCTCGCCCTGGACGGGCTCCTCCACCGGGAGCGGCGCGACCGTCTGGGGGCGGCCGCTCGGGCCGGGCTGAGCCTGATCCCGTGGCTGGCTTTTGGGCTGACCCAGGGTTTCGGTCAGACTCTCACCAGCGGCGGCCCCCGGCCGGTCGTCCCGCCCGAGCCGCTCACCGGCCAGCTCTGGGACGCCCTGCGCCTGCTCAGCGGGGGTGGATGGCTGCGGCCGGAGTGGCTCGGGCCGGCGGCTCTGGCTGGCGCGCTCTGCCTGCTCGGGCGGCCACGGCTGGCCTGCGACCAGCGGCCCCGTGAGCCGGTCTTTCTCCTGCTCGGCGCCGGGTTGGGCCTGGTCCAGGCGGTCGCCATCAACACCCTCTGGACCCGCCAGAGCCTGAGCGAGCGCTATGTTCTGACCGCCCTTCCCTTTCTGGTGGTCCTGCTGGCCGGGCAGCTGGCCCGGGTCGCCCGCTGGCGGGCGGCGGTGGCCACCGCTCTGCTGGCCGCTGTCGGTCTCCTGGGCACGCTGGCCTGGCTGCAGCGTCCCCCACCGCCCGCTTTTTTCTGGGATCCCCGCACCACGGTCCAGGCGCTCGACCAGCGGACCGAACCCGACGACCTCATCGTCTTCGTCTCGGCCGAGCAGGCCGGCTACTACCAGGTGCTCAGCCGGTCCCCGCGCCCCTGGGTGCTCATCCCGGTCGGCACGACCTACCTCGAGGGCGATGTGGCCGGTCGGACCGCCGCTCTCCTGACCCCACTGCTGGCCGAGGAGCGCACCCTCTGGCTGGTCCTCTACCGGCAGGTGCTGGGGAGCGGGACGGTGCAGATCGAGGACTGGCTCAGCCTGCACACCTTCCCCGGTCCGGCCCTGGCCCTCAGCGACTCCGATCTGGTCCCCTACCACAGCGCGCCCGATCTGCCGCCGCCGCAGACCGTGGCCGCCCGCTTTCAGGGTGGGGTGGTCCTGACCCAGGCGACCTTTCCGACCACCGCACATGCGGGGGAGCCGCTGCCCGTCGCTCTGACCTGGCAGGCCGCCGGACCGCTCCCGGCCGATTACACGGTCTTCGTGCACTTCCTCGATGCCGGGGGAGCGATCCGGGCCCAGCACGATGCCCCGCCGCTCAACGGCCGGGCCCCTACCAGCCGGTGGCGTCCCGGCCAGGTCCTGACCGACCGCCACGCGCTTCTGCTGCCGGCTGATCTGCCGTCCGGTCGCTACTGGCTGGCGGTCGGTCTCTACCGGGGGCCCACCCGCCTGGGGCTCCTGGCCGGCGGTGACACCGTCCGTCTCGGGCCGGTGCTGGTGGAGCGGTCGGGCTGAGCGGTGGGAGTGTGGCGGGGCGGTTTGACGGGCAGCCCGGATGTCGGCTATACTTCATCGTGCTGAGCGGTGGCGGTCACGCCACCGTTTTCTGTGTCCGGGTGGGGATCAGGCGTGGACCAGCAGCGGATTCGCAACTTCTCGATCATCGCCCATATCGACCACGGCAAGACCACGCTCAGCGACCGGCTCCTGGAGCTGACCGGCACCATCGACCCGCGGCAGATGACCGAGCAGGTCCTGGACTCGATGGACCTGGAGCGCGAGAAGGGCATCACCATCAAGGCGCGGGCGGTCCGGCTGCGCTACCGGGCCCGGGACGGGCAGGAGTACGAACTCAACCTCATCGACACGCCCGGCCACGTGGACTTCTCCTACGAGGTCAGCCGGAGCCTGGCCGCCTGCGAGGGGGCCCTGCTGGTCGTCGACGCCACCCAGGGCATCCAGGCCCAGACCCTGGCCAACGCCTACCTGGCCCTGGACCACGACCTCACCATCATCCCGGTGGTCAACAAGATCGACCTGCCCAACGCCGAGCCCGCGGCGGTCGCCCGCGAGATCGAGCGGGTGCTCGGCTTCCCGGCCAGCGAGGTCCTCTACACCTCGGCCAAGACCGGTCTGGGGGTCGAGGCGGTCCTGGAGGCCATCGTCCAGCGCATCCCGCCTCCGCGAGGCCAGCGGCAGCAGCCGCTGCGAGCCCTCATCTTCGATTCCCACTACGACAGCTACAAAGGAGTCATCGCCTATGTGCGGGTGGTGGACGGTTTCGTCGAGCCGCGGAGCCGGCTGCGACTGCTGGCCACCGGCGCCACCACCGAGGCGATGGAGATCGGCGTCTTCACCCCCGCGATGACCCCGGTCGACCGCCTGAGCGCCGGTCAGGTCGGCTATATCGCCACCGGTCTCAAAGAGGTCAGCGAGTGCCCGGTCGGCGACACCATCACCTGGGCCGACCAGCCGGCTGCAGAGCCGCTGCCCGGCTACCGGCCGGCCAAGCCCATGGTCTTCGCCGGTCTCTACCCGGTGGACGGCGACGACTACGCTCTGCTGCGCGACGCCCTGCATAAACTGAAACTCAACGACGCCGCCCTCTCGTTCGAGCCGGAGACCTCGCTGGCGCTGGGGTTCGGCTTCCGCTGCGGTTTTCTGGGGCTGTTGCATCTGGAGATCGTCCAGGAGCGGCTGGAGCGCGAGTACGGGCTGAATCTGCTGACCACCGCCCCCAGCGTCCGGTACCAGGTGACGCTGCGCAACGGTCGGCAGGTGGTGGTCGACAACCCGGCCCGACTGCCGCCGGCGGCCGAGATCCAGGAGATCAGCGAACCCTGGCTGGAGCTGAGCATCGTCAGCCCGACCCGCTACATCGGCGCCATCATGGATCTGGTCACCAGCCGGCGCGGCGAGTTCGTCCGGATGGAGTACGTTGACGCCCAGCGGGTCATCCTGACCTACCACGTGCCGCTGGCCGAGGTCCTGGTCGACTTCTACGACCAGTTGAAGTCGCGCACCCAGGGCTACGCCTCGATGGACTACACCCTGCTGGGCTACCGGCCGGGCGACCTGGTCAAACTCGATATTCTGGTCCACGGCCAGCCGGTGGACGCTCTCTCGCTCATCACCCATCGCGACCGGGCCTACCAGCGTGGGAAGGAGCTGGTCGAGAAGCTCAGGCATCTCATCCCCCGGCAGCTCTTCGAGGTGGCGCTCCAGGCGGCCATCGGCAGCCGGGTCATCGCCCGCGAAACCATCCCGGCTCTGCGCAAGAACGTCCTGGCCAAGTGCTACGGCGGCGATGTGACCCGCAAACGCAAGCTGCTGGAGCGGCAGGCCGAGGGCAAGAAGCGCCTCAAGCGGGTCGGCGCGGTCGAGATCCCGCAGGAGGCCTTCATGGCCGTTCTGAAGATCGGCGGCTGAGAGAGCAGCCGCCCCGACCGCGGGGCCACCGATCGGGGCGGCGGAGGGTCTGCCCGTGGTCAGCGGTTCAGTCGGCCGTGGCCGCCTTCTCCAGAATGGCCTCGGCGGCGACCGTGGCGGCCGGCCGCTCCGGGATCTCCTCGAAGCGGTGGGCCAGACGCCGCATCAGCCCGGCCATCGGCGTGTACTCCATCTCGTCGAGCGGCAGGCGGTGCGGCTCGAACGGGCCGTGCCGGCGCAGGATGTTGGCGATCAGGTTGGCCTGCCGGCGCGCCTCGTCAAAGGCCGGGTCGTCGAAGAGATCCCGCGGCCCGATCAGCCGCCCGTTGGCGATCTGGAAGCCGACGGCGATGACCCGCGGCGGTCCGTCGAAGCGCGAGCAGTTGGCGTAGTGGAAGGGGACCGGCATCAGCGGGCCCATGTGCGAGCCACGCATCCAGCCGGCCACGATATGCGGCTGGGAGAACGGCTCCAGCACCTCGCCGACCGACGGGAACTTCTGCTGGCAGCGAACGATCAGCACCGGGTCGTCCTTGCCGACGTACTTCCCGGCGATCAGACTGAGTTTCTCGGTCGAGGAGACTGCGGCGATATCGTTGGTCGCCCGGTGGTAGACCGCCTTGACCATATAGCGGTTGGGCGCGCCGATGAAGGCCAGCAGGTCGTAGGACTCCTCCGGGGTGTCGAAGAAGATGCGCTTGCGGGCGATCACGTCGTGGACCTCAAAGCGGAACCCGCCGTGCAGCTCCTCGGCGATGACCAGGCCGGCGGTGTTGAAGGGGTCGGCGAAGATCTTGTAGAGCGGCAGGTTCCAGGCCCCGGCCGAGGTCTTGTCGGCCATAAAGATGATGATCGGCTCGCTGCGGCGCTCCTCGAAGGTCATCTCCGCGATGCCCGGCCCCATCCCCTTGACCGTGCCGCTGAAGCTGTCGGCCAGCAGGTCCTGGCCGGCGCCGTAGAGCTTGAGGTCCCGGGCCCGCCGGGTTCCGGCCTGGAGCGCCTCGTAGGCCAGCCGGTGCACCGGCTCGGCCAGTTCACCATGGGTGTGGGTCATGACCAGCTGGACGTCGTCGCCGACCCGTGTCACGTAGTAATCCAGAATCAGGCCCTGCTGCTTGGCCTTCTCCAGCTGCTCACGGGCGGCCTCCAGCAGATCGGGGTGGATCCCCGAATGGCCGACCAGACCACCGATGTCGGCCTTGATGACGCTGACGGTGATCACCGCTTATCCCTCCCTTCGGGTCCTTCGTTCGACGCTGAACGACAACCGGCCCCGGTGAGACCGCACCAGCGTGGCCGCCGACCGAACGGCCACCGACAGACGATAGGAGAAGGGATGGGCAGACACCCTCTCACCTGATATTTTAGTGAGGGAGACGAGCCGTGGGTCAATGGCCAGCCCCCCCTAATTCTCTTAGTCTTTTCTTTGACGGCACCTGAGGGTTCTGTACTCTGGCGGTCCGGATCCTCAAGCGTCTGGACCGCCGGGGCCGCGTGACGGCCATTCCCTGTCAGCGTCCGGGGGCCCCCGAGGCGGTGGGCCTCAGCCGCGCCGACTGCGCGGCCGCCGCCTGGGCCATCGAACCCGACGGCCGCCGCCACCGGGGAGCCGACGCGGTCCTCACCGCCCTGGCCTGGGCGCTGGGCTGCCCGGCGCTGGCCTCCCTCTACCGCCTGCCCGGGCTCCGCCAGGCGGCCGATGCCGTCTACGCCTGGGTGGCCGCCCACCGGGGGCGTCTGCCCGGGGTCACCCCCTACTGCCAGGAGCATCCCGAGGAGTGCGCGCCGGCCGAAGGCCCGCGCTGACCGCCCGATCCGGCGGCCGCTTGCTCTGGCCCGGCCAATCGGCGATCATGCGCTCTGAGGCCACAACCGGCCGGGTTCTCCGGCCGGCGGCACCCGAATCGGCGTCGGCGAGGTGACAGTGAGCGCTCAGACGCTTTTCCCGATTCTCTACGCCCGCGACCTGCCCCGGCTGGTCGCCTTCTACCGGGATCTTCTGGGCTTGACGGTCGTCTACCGCTATCCGGCCACCGGCGAGCCGGTGTACGTGGCGTTGCGATGGGGCCAGGCCACCCTGGGGATCAGCGCCGAGGTCACGGTGCCGGGGCTGGAGGGCCGGCCGCTGGCGCCGGTGCAGGGCGGGCGGGGCTTCGAACTGTGTCTGTACGTCCCGGCGGTCGACCGGCTGGTCGAGCGGTTGCGCGCCCAGGGTGTGCCGGTGCTGGTGGCGCCGATCGAGATGCCCTGGGGGGAGCGCCTGGCCTACATCCGCGACCCGGAGGGCAACGTGATCATGCTCACCCAGCCGGTCGCCGGCGGGGCGTGAACAGTCGCCGGCCGCCTTTTTGCCGGCAGTCGAAGGAGGCAGGTGATGGAACGACGGGACTTCCGCTCCGGCACCGCCTGGGAGCCGCTTGTCGGGTACGCTCGGGCGGTGCGGGTCGGTCCTTTCATTTATGTTTCGGGCACAACTGCCACGGATGAGAGCGGGGCAGTTGTTGCACTGGGTGATCCCTACGGTCAGACGGTCCAGGCGCTGCGGAACATTCGCCGAGCCCTCCAGGCCCTGGGCGCTGACCTGGAGCACGTGGTCCGGACCCGCCTTTACGTCACCAATATCGAGCACTGGCCGGCGGTCGGGCGGGCGCACCGTGAGGTCTTCGGTTCGATCCGTCCGGCGACGACCATGGTGGCGGTGGCCCGGCTGATCTCCCCCGAGATCCTCGTTGAGATCGAGGCGGACGCGGTCATCCCCTGAGCCGTGGCGCCGGCGGCCTGGTCGCCTCGACGCCGTCTGCGTCCTGGTCCTTGACAGGGCGGGTGGGCGCGCTATACTGGCCCCACACGAGGGGGGAGAGACCATGCAGCACCTGGCAGCGCTTCTCGCCCAGCGTCAGCGTGAGGGCCGGCCGGTGACCTACGCCTTGATCGGCGCCGGCCGTTTCGGCACCACTGTCGCCGCCCAGACTGGCCAGATGCCGGGCCTGCGGCTGGCGGTCGTCTGCGACCTCAACCTCGAGGCCGCCCGGGCCGCCTGGGCCGCCGCCGGCGTTCCCGGCGCGTCTGTGGTCCACGCCCGGACGCCCGACGCGGTGGCCGACGCCGTCCGCTCGGGTCGCCCGGTCGTCACCGAGGACCTGGAGGCCGCCGCCGGCGCGCCGGTCGAGGTGGTGGTCGAGGCCACCGGTCGTCCGGCCGCCGCCGCCCGGACCGCCCTCACCGCCATCGCCCACGGCCATCACGTGGTTATGGTCACCGTCGAGGCCGATGTCCTGATCGGCCCGCTGCTGCGCCGGCAGGCCGATCGGGCCGGGGTCGTCTACACCCTGGCTGACGGCGACCAGCCGGCGGTGACCAAGCGTCTGGTGGACTGGGCCACCACCCTGGGCTACACCATCGTGGCCGCCGGCCGTGGTACCCGCTTCTTCCCCGAGGACGCCGAGGGCGTTCCGGAGGAGGCCTTCGCCCGCTACGGTTACGACCCTGATCTGGTCGCTCGTCGCCGGCTGAATCCCAAGATGTACAACTCGTTCCGCGACGGTAGCAAGGCCCAGATCGAGATGTGTGCCCTGGCCAACGCCACCGGGCTGGTGCCCGATAAACGCGGGATGCACGAGCCCTCGGCCACCATCGCCGATCTGCCCCGCCTCTTCCGTCTGCGCAGTCAGGGCGGGCTCCTCTCCCGTGAGGGGGTGGTGGACCTGGCCAACGCCATCGCCCCGGACGGCCGGACCGAACTGCCCAACAACATCGCCATCGGCGTCTGGGTGGTCGTCCGGACCGACAATCCTCTGCTGCACGAGGACCTGGGCTTCTACGGTCTGCCGGCCGCCGTCGAGGGGCAGACGGCCGCCCTCTACCGGCCCTATCATCTCTGTGGCGTTGAGACCCCCTATTCTATTCTGGAGGCGGCGCTGCTGCACCAGGCCACCTGCGCGCCGCTGCCGCAGCCGGTGGCCGAGGTGATCACGGTGGCCAAGCGTGACCTCGAGCCGGGCACCATTCTGGACGGGTCGGGCGGGCGCTACGTCCGGGGGCTCATCGAGCGGGCGGAGATCGCGCGGGCCGAGAACCTCCTGCCGCTGGGGCTGGCCGACGGGGTGCGCCTCAACGTCGCCGTCGGCAAGGGCCAGCCCATCCGCTGGGATATGGTCGCGATCGACGAGTCCGACTTCCTGGTGCGCCTGCGCCGCCAGCAGGATGCTGCCTGGGCGGAGGCGGCGCGATGAAGATCGCCATCGTCGGTGGCGGCTCCTACCAGTGGGCGCCAATGCTGCTGCGCGATATCGCCCTGGAGCCGGCCCTGGCCGGTGCCCGGGTCGTCCTCTACGACATCGCCCCCGAGCCCCTGGCTCTGGTCGGCCGCTGGGCCGAGCGCCTGAACCAGGCGCTGCCCCAACCACTGACCGTCGAGACCACCACCGACCGCGCGACCGCCCTGGCCGGGGCCGACGTGGTGATCCTCTCCATCGCCGTCGGCGGCCTGGAGGCCATGCGCCACGACCTGGAGATCCCCCTGCGCTACGGCATCGTCCAGACGGTCGGCGATACCGTCGGCCCGGGCGGGCTCAGTCGGGCCCTCCGCCATATCCCGGTGGTGGTGGACCTGGTCCGGGCCATGGCCCAGCTCTGCCCCGACGCCTGGCTGCTCAACCTGACCAACCCGATGAGCGCCCTCTGCCGGGCGGCCGCCCGCGCCGGCTGGCGCCGGGTCATTGGCCTCTGCCACGAACTCTTCGGCACCCTGCGGATAATCAGCGAACTGCTCGCTGTCCCGGAATCACACCTCCAGGTCAACGTCGCCGGGATCAATCACTTTATCTGGATCCTCGGCCTCTGGGTCGACGGCCAGGACGCCTGGCCCCGCCTGCGCGCGGCTATCGCCCAGGCCACCCCGCCGGATCTCTCCCACCTTCCGCCCGAGCGGCGGCCCTTCGCCGACCGCCGTCTCATCAAGTTCGCCCTCTTCCAGACCTACGGGGCGCTGCCGGCGGCCGGCGACCGTCACCTGGCCGAGTTCTTCCCCTTCTTCCTTGGCCCTCACGCCGACGCCGGCCGCCGCTATGGGGTCGAGGTGACCACCATCGAGCACCGTCAGCGCCTGCGGGCCGCCCTGCGCGCCCGCCTGGAACGCCAGATCGCCGGCGAAGAGCCCATCCCCCTCACCCCGTCGCGCGAGGAGGTGGCCCCGATCCTGGCCGCCATCCGCCAGCGCCGGCCGAGCGTGCACATCATGAACCTCCCCAATCGAGGACAGGTCGCCAACCTGCCGCCGGAGGTGGTGGTGGAGACGCTGGGGGTGGTGGACGGTGCCACCGCCCGCGGACTGGCCGCGGGCGATCTCCCGCCGGCCATCCACAGCCTGGTCGCCCGTCACGTGGTCACGCAGGAACTGACCGTCGAAGCGGCGCTCCGGGGCGACCGGAACCTGGCCCGCCAGGCTCTCCTCAACGACCCGCTGGTCACCGACTTCGCCCGCGCCGACGCCCTGCTCGACGATCTCCTCCAGGCCCACCGGGCCTATCTCCCCCAGTTCTTCGATCGGGCCGTGGTACAATAGAGAAGACCTGGCGACGCATCGGGGGGGCCGCTATGAACCCGCGACCGTTCAACCACCTGTCTGGTCGCTTCAGTCGCCGTGGGCTTCTGCGGACGGCGCTGCTGACCGCTCTCGGCCCGGTGCTGGCGGCCTGTGGCCGGACGGCGATGGTCGACCAGCTCGCCGGGAAGGCCAAAGATCTCTCCCGGCAGGTCGGCGCGGACCTGGCCCCGACGCCCAGTCCTGGCCAGCCCACCCCCACGCCCGCGCCCGCGGACCTCCCGGCGCCCGATCCGGTGGTCCAGCAGTACCTCGCCGCCTGGCAGGCCGGGCGCTACGCGGACATGTACCGTCTGCTCTCCCGGGCCGCCCGGGCGGCCGTCAGCGAGGAGCGCTTCGTCGGCCGCCACCAGGCCATCGCCAGCGGCATCACCCTGCTCAAACTGCAGATCACGCCGGGTCCCCCCCAGATCGACCGGGGCGGGTCCGGCCGGCCGCCGACCGCCACGGTCCCCCTGACCAGCCTCTGGACCACGGTGCGGGTGGGGGAGATCCGCGAGGAGACCGTTCTGCCCCTGGTCTATGAGGAGAACGCCTGGCGGGTGGACTGGCACCCGGGCGTGATCTTCCGGGGGTTGACCCACGAGACGCGGGTGCTGCTGGAGCCCGACGACCCGCCCCGGGGGTCTATCGTCGACCGCAACGGCCAGCCGCTGGCTACCCAGGGCCGGGTGCTGACGGTGGGCCTGGTGGCCGGCAAAATCAAGCCGGGCGAGGAGGAGCGCGTCTTCGCCGCCCTGGCCAGTTACCTCAATCTGCCGGTCGACCTCATCCGCAGCCGCTACCGCCAGGCCCAGCCCGACTGGTGGGTGCCGCTGCGCGACCTGCCGCTCAGCCGCCGCGACGAGGCCCTGGCCCGGATCGGCACGCTCTCCGGGGTGGTGGTCGACGAGAAGATCAGCCGGGTCTACCCCCACGGCCCGGTGGCCGCCCACCTCATCGGCTACGCCAGCCCGGTCACCGCCGAGGACCTCAAAAAGTATCCCGAGCGCGGCTATGAAGAGGGCGATCTGGTGGGGCGGACCGGGATCGAGGCCTGGGCCGACCGCGAACTGGCCGGCGAGAAGGGCGGCCGGCTCAGCATCGTCTCGGCCGACGGCGCCCTGGTCCGGCTCATCGCCGAAAAGAAGGCTCGCCCCGGCCGCCATGTCCAGTTGACCATCGACCTCGCCCTGCAGAAGCGCTGCGAGGAGATCCTGGGCGATAAAACCGGCAGCATCGTCGTCCTCGACCCGCGCGATAACTCCATCCGGGCGCTGGTCAGCCGGCCGGCCTTCGACCCTAACCTCTTCGTCCTGGGGATCAGCGACAGTGAATGGCAGAAACTGACCGAGGACCCGCGCCGCCCCTTCCAGCACCGGCCGGCTCTGAGCGCCTACCCCACCGGCTCGATCTTCAAGGTCGTCACGATGTCGGCTGGTCTGGAGAAAGGCGGCTTCACGCCGACCACGACCTTCCACTGCGTCGGGCGCTGGACTGGCCTGGGCCCCCGTATCGTCTTCGGCGACTGGAAGCCCAGCGGCCACGGCACGCTGACCCTAAGCAGCGGCCTGACCCAGTCCTGCAACATTGTTTTCTACGAGATCGGCAAGAAACTCAACGAGATCGACCCGCGTCTCCTGCCCGGCTTCGCCCGCCAGTTCGGCCTGGGCGAGCCGACCGGCACGGTCGGGCTGGTCGAGGCCGAGGGCACAGTGCCTGACCCGGACTGGAAAGAGAAGACCATCAAGGAACCGTGGTATCCCGGCGACGCCGTCAACCTGGCCATCGGCCAGGGCTACCTCCAGGCCACGCCCCTGCAGATGGCCAACCTCTACAGCGCCCTGGCCGCCGGGGGCCGCCTGCGCACGCCGGTGGTCGTCCAGCGCCTCTACGAGGGCGAGGGCCAGACGGTGCGGACCTTCCAGGCCAGCGAGCGGCGCCCGCTGCCGATCAGCCCGGCCACTCTTCAGGCCATTCGCGAGGCGATGGTCCGGGTGACCAGCAGTCCCGAGGGCACCGCCTACTACGCCTTCCACGGCTACCGCCTGCCGGTGGCCGGCAAGACCGGCTCGGCCGAGAACCAGAACCCCGATGCCCACGCCTGGTTCGCCGGCTTCGCCCCGGCCGACCAGCCCGAGGCGGTGGTCATCGTGATGGTCGAAGGCGGACGCACCGGCGCCGAGACCGCCGCCCCCCGGGCCCGCCAGGTCTTCGAGGCCATCTTCGGCCATCGCCCCGCCTGACAGGCGGCTGCTCTCACGCAAAGCACTCTGGCCAGAGGAGGGTGAGCGACCATGTCGCTGGGGAAGACGACCCGTCAGCCGGCTGCGCGCCCGACCACGCTCACCGACCTGCTGCGAGCGGGTCTGATCGCTCTCTTTGTCGCCAGCGGGCTGAACCTGGTGCTCTGGGCCCTGGCCCGCTATCTCCTGCGGCTGCCGCTCCATCTCCCCAGCCGACCAGGCGTGCTCGACCTGGCCCCGGCGTCGCCCGGCCAGATCGTCCTGGTCACCGCCCTGGCCGCCGTCGGCGCGACCCTGGTCTGGGGGCTGCTCCTGCGTCTCACGCGCTGGGCCCGGCCGCTCTTCCTGATCCTGGCCCTGCTGGTGCTCCTCCTCTCCTTCGGTCCGCTGCTCGCGCTGCCCATCACCCCGGCCGAACAGATCGTGCTGGGATTGATGCATGTGACGGCCGCGGTGGCCATCGTCGCCGTGCTCCTGCGTCTCGACCGGGCGTCGGGCTGAGCACCGGGAACGGCCCGGCCGGGTATTGGTGTAGGGGCGTTTTCGCGAAGCCCTCTGGCCGAGCCCTGGTCCGGGGGCCTGGCAGAACGGCTGGCCTCTGAGCCCCAGGGCGAGGTCGGGCGCTCGTCGGGCCTGGCCGATGGGGTGGAGGAGCCAGGCGATAACGTCCGATAGTGACACCCCTTGACGGCTCGCTCGCCAGACGTATGATTCTTTCGCGGACGATTTTATGGGTCGGGACCGGGCGGCCGGACCCTGATCGGGGAAAGCGGGTCTGGCCGGGGAGCCGGAGAAGGGGGGCGACGATGAGTCTGTTCGGACGGGCGCGGGTAACGCGGCGTCGGGCGTTGCTCCTGGGGGTGCTGGGGGGGCTGGGAGGCGGGGTGCTGTTCAGTCTCCTCCTGGCCGTTCTGGGGACGCTCGCCTCGGTTGGGCGGCTGGTCGGTGGGGAGAGCGTGGGGGCCGGCCTGGTGGTGCTGGTGGTCGTCGGTCTGGTCCTGGGCGGCCTCTACGGGCTGGTTCTGGGGCCGGTGGTGATGACCACAGGGGTGGCCGTGCTGGCGGGGCTGCTCTATGGCCTCTTCTGGTGGGCCGTGGGGACGCTGGTGCTGATGCCGCTCTGGCTGGGCCAGCCGGTCGGCTGGCCGGCGGGGGCTGAGCTGGTGGCTGTCTGGAATCTGATCGGCTATCTGCTCCTGGGGCTGGTCATCGCCCTGGTGACCCTTCTGGCCGCCCGGCGCTGACTGGCAGTCCGGGGCGGCTCAGGTTCCATTGTCCGGTTTGTGCCTCCTGGCCTGGGGCTGTCGGCGTAAGACCGGAAAACCGGGCGGTGTTTTCGGTACACTTTATGAGGCAGGGGCCCCGAGGGTTCCCTGCGGAGGGGAGGTGAGCGCGATGCGCATCGCCGTGAGCACCGATGAACGGACTCATCTGGTGGAGGTGTTGCTGCAGGAGCTGGAGCGGCGGGGGCATCAGGTGCTCTACTTCGGCCCGGCGCCCGGGCAGGAGGCCGACTGGCCGGAGGTGACGCGGCAGGCGGCCGAGGCGGTGGCCCGGGGCGAGGCCGACGAAGGGATCGTCCTGTGCTGGACCGGCACCGGAGCCGCGCTGGCGGCCAATAAAATTCCGGGCATCCGGGCGGCCCTCTGCCATGATGCTGAGACCGCCCGTGGGGCGCGGATCTGGAACCATGCCAACGTCCTGGCCCTCAGCCTGCGGGCCACCGCGGAGGCCATTCTCAAAGAGATTCTCGACGCCTGGTTCAGCACCCCCTACAGCCAGGACGAGTGGAACCAGCGGCAGATCGCCCGGATTCGGGCCCTTGAGGAGCAGTACAGCCGGACGACGGTCGGGCCGAGCGCTCCCGCCGGGCGCTGAGCGGGAGTTGCCTGGCCCGGCCGGGTGGTGATCCCGCGCTGGCGCTTTTGGCTCTCTCCAGGAGGAGGCCGGGTCCTGGCCTCCCTGGTCCGATGCCCCGAGGCCATGCCGGCCCGGCACGGGAAGCGAGTTGACGGTTCTTCCGGCCTCTGTTATCCTCTAGGCGAACCTTCGCCTTCCGATCAGGCCAGGATGGAGCACGTTTCGCTCAAGGATATCGCCGCGCGCGTCGGCGTCAGTTTCCAGACGGTCAGCAAGGTCCTGAATGGCAAGGGCTCGGTCTCGCCGGCCACCAGACAGCGCATCCTCCAGGTGGCTGAGGAACTGGGCTACGTTCCCAATGCGGTGGCCCGCAGTCTGGTTCGGCAGAAGACGCGGACCATCGGCATCGTCGCCAGCGACCTGAGCGACTTTGTGCTGGCCCAGTTCGTTGTCGGTGCCGAGCGTGAGGCCCGTCGCCATGGCCACTGTGTCATCATCGGCAGCATCGACCCGGCAGGGACAGAGGGCGAGCGCTACCTGCAGATCCTCATCGAGCGACGGGTGGACGGCATTCTGCTGGCCGCTCCGCAGCTGGAGGAGAACCCGCGGATCGGTGAGCGGCTGCGGGGGCGTCTGCCGGCGGTCAGCCTGCACCATGTCCCGGGGGGTGGCATCCCCACGGTCGGTTCCGATCACCGGCTGGTTGGCTATCTGGCGACCCGTCATCTTCTTGAGCACGGTCATCGCGTCATCGGGAGCGTTACCGGGCTCTCCAGCCGCCGAGTGACTCACAGCCGGCTGCGCGGCTACCAGCAGGCGCTGGCCGAGGCCGGGATCGCCAGCGATGCGGCCCTGATTGAGGAGGGGGACTGGACAGTCGAGGGGGGATACCAGGCGACGCTGCGGCTTCTCCACCGCGTTCCGTCGATCACCGCTCTTTTTGTCCACAACGATGTGATGGCGCTGGGGGCTCTGAGCGCTCTGCACCATCTGGGCCGGCGCGTGCCGGCCGACTGCGCGGTCGTTGGCTGCGACGACCTGCCCCTGGCCGCCCACACGATTCCGCCGCTGACCACCATACGGATTCCCTTTTTCGAGACCGGTGAGACGGCCATGCGGCTGCTTCTCGACCTCATCACCGGGCAGCCATCGGCGACCTCCCGGGTGTTGCTGCCGGTTGTTCTGGTCCCCCGGGTCTCGTGCGGCTGTGGGGCGGGCGACAGCCGCGCGCGGTGACAAAAAAGGGGCTTGACAGGTGGTCCGGGGCGCGCTACCGTATAAGGCGAACGTTCGCCGAACAGGGCGAGGAGGAAAGGAGAGCCATGGGTCCTGTGAGTGTGTCGCGTCTGTCGCGCCGGCGCTTGCTGCGGGCTTTCGCCCTCGTTGCTCTAGCTGCACCGGTGGCGGCTGCTTGTGCCCCGGCTGCAGCGCCGACTCCCACACCGGCGCCACCGACCCCCACGCCGGCCCCGGCTAAGCCGGCAGAAGCCCCCAAGCCGGCCCCGCAGCCAACGCCGACTCCAGCAATGGCCCAGCCGACGCCAACGCCCACGCCGGCTCCGGCCCCGGCGCCAGCGCCCACCCCGACCATCGCCGTCAGCGAGGTCGGCACCGGCCAGCGCCAGATTATCTTCTGGCACGGCCTCACAGGTGCCGACGGCAAGACGATGACCGAGTTGCTCAAGGATTTCGTTCGCGAGAATCCGGATATCAAGGTCCGCCAAGAGGTGATGGTCTGGGACATCTTCTATCAAAAAGTCCCGACCTCGGTCATCGCCGGCACGCCGCCGGACCTCATTATCACGCACGAGTGGGCCATCGCCCAGTTCGCCAGTCGGGGCATTCTGCGGGTGGCTGACGATTTCTACACTGAACGTGGTCTGCCCAGGGACGACTTCCTCAAGTTCGCGTTGCAGAACATCACCTATCAGGGCAAGACCTACGGCGTTCTCCTCGACAACCACGGCTGGGGCTGCTATATCAACACCGAACTCTTCAAGAAAGCCGGTGTTGACCCTGATAAGCCGCCAAAGAGTGGCGAGGAGTTTATCAAGATCGCCCAGCAACTGACACGGGATAAGAACGGCCGGCACCCCAACGAGCCGGGTTTTGACGAGAAAAACGTTGAGGTCTGGGCGGTCCATCCCTCCTGGCTTCGACCGACCATGCTTTCAACGATTTATCAATTTGGAGGCGATGTTATCAGTGAGGACGGGAAGAAAGCCACGTTGAGTGAGGAGCCGGCCGTCCAGGCCCTGCAATACTGGTACGATCTTATTTACAAGCACAAAGTCTCGCCGGTACCCGTCGGTTTCAGCCCGAGCGATGCCTTTGCCAATGGCCGGCTGGCCATCTGGCCGGATGGCTCGTGGACGCTGAATTTCATTAAAGACCGGCCCCAACTCCACCCACCGGTGACCAAGATCTGGTACACTCCGCAGTGGGGGCTCAAGCCGGCCACCTGGATGAGTGCCCACGTCATGGCCATCCCGCGGCAGATCAGCGGCGACCGCCTGGAGGCGGCGGCCAAACTCATCGTCTGGCTCTCGAACAACGGTCTCAAGTGGGCGGTCTCGGGTCAGCCTCCAGCGCGCATCTCGCAACAGAACAGCCCCGAACTCCAGAAGCACTGGCACACCGGCGTTTTTGCCAAGATGTTCCAGGAGATCGGCCGGACCGAGCGTCAGCATGTGAACATCGTCGAGATCCAGGCGGCTTATAACCCGGCATTCAGCGCAATTGTCACCAATCAGAAGCCGGTCCGTGAGGCGTTGAGCGAGGCTAACATGCGCATCCAGCGTATTCTCGAGCGGGCTGGCCAGTAGCCGAATCAGCCCTATCAGCGGGCCAGCGGCCTCTGGACCGCTGGCCCGCATCAGTATCTCAGGAGTTTATGAGATGGCAGCGACCGCTCCGGTCCCGAGCATTCGCCGTGCTGGCTACCGCTGGCGAAAAGTCCTGCCGAACTATCTATTCCTGCTTCCCTATTTGCTCTTTTTCCTAATTTTCCGGGTTGGACCCGATCTTTTTGGTTTCTTCGTCAGTTTCCATAACTGGGAGATCCTGGCCGAGCGCAAACCGTTCATCGGCCTGGCGAACTATCAAGAGCTGCTACGCGATGATTTGTGGTGGATCTCGCTGCGTAACACAATTCTCTTTGCCATTCTGACCGTCGTCGGCAACACCGTCGTCGGCCTGATGATGGCTCTCCTGGTCAAACAGCGAATTCCTGGTCAGCATCTCTTCCGAGTTCTGTTCTATACGCCCGTTATCCTCTCTGTCGCCGTGATGGGCACTGTTATGCAGCGAGCCTTTAATACCGAATATGGCCTTATTAATTTTTATCTTACCTCGCTGGGGCTGCCACGGATTCCCTGGCTGGCCGATGCACGGATTGTTATCCCAGCCCTCGCCGGGGCCACCGTCTGGTGGACCTTCGGCTTCCCGATGCTCGTCTTCCTCGCCGGGCTCCTGAATATCCCGGAGCATCTCTACGAGGCCGCCCGGATCGACGGGGCCAACGCTGTCCAGGCCTTCTTCGCTATCACCCTGCCGCTTCTGCGGCCTGTACTCCTCTTTGTCATTGTCACCCAGTTTATCGCCCACCTTCAGGTTTTCGGTCAGATGTTCATTATGACCGGTGGTGGACCGGGTTATGCCTCCTACTCGGTTATACTGTACCTGTATGACAATGGCTGGCGTTTCTACCGTATGGGCTACGCTGCGGCCATGGCCTTCTCGCTGGCGGCGATTATTTTCGTTATCACGCTGATCAACTTCCGGCTGTTTGGTCAGCGGGTGGAGTACTAGCGATGCGCACGACCGCGCTTGCCAAGACCACTGCCCGTCCCTGGCCGCGCTGGCTGCGACGGGCGCTGCAGATTCTCCCGCTCTACGTCATTTTGGTCCCGGCCGCTATCACCACCCTCATCCCTATCGCCTATATGTACTCACTGGCCTTCACTCCCGAGGCTCAGACCCTGCGCTGGCCCATCCGGTATATTCCGGAAAATCCAACGCTCGATAATTTCCGACGGTTGCTTTTCGAATGGGAACTTCCCGTTCTGCGCTGGCTTTTCAACAGCGTCTTCGTCAGCACCTCGGTCACCCTGCTTGTACTTTTCATCGCCAGTCTCACCGCCTATGCTTTCGCTCGGCTGGAGTTCCCCGGGCGTGAGCCTCTCTTTATCGCCGTTCTTACGACGATGATGATCCCTGGTCAGGTGACACTGATCCCGACTTTCATTATTATGCGCGAACTCGGCTGGCTCGACACCTATCACGCATTAATCTGGCCGGCCGGCGCTCAGGCTTTCGGTGTTTTTATGCTCCGCCAGTTCTTCCAAACGATCCCGCGTGAACTGGAGGAAGCAGCCATTATCGACGGCTGTTCGAAGTTCCGTATCTACTGGAATATTATCGTGCCGTTGAGCCGCTCGGCGATGGTGGCTCTGGCCATCTTCACCTTCCTTGGCTCGTGGAACGACCTCTTCTGGCCGCTTATTGCTCTGAATTCGGCCGAGATGCGGACATTGCCGGTCGGCCTGACGATCCTCAACAGTGAGGCCTACACCCAGCGTGGCCTGACCATGGCCGCCGCCGCGCTGACCACGACCCCGGTCCTGCTGCTTTACGCCGTCTTCCAGCGGCAGATCGTCCAGGGGGTGATGGTGAGCGGGCTGGCCGGCCGCTGAAAGACTCACGACCACAGGAGTCGCCGGATGACCACGATCCCCCGTCCCGAACACCCGCGTCCCGATTTTCAGCGTCCCGACTGGCTGAACCTGAACGGCCCCTGGCGCTTCGCCTTCGACCCCCGGGCCATCGGCGAACAGGAGCGCTGGCACCGCCCCTACGGCCGGCCCAAGCCGCTGACCATCATCGTCCCCTTCCCCTGGGAGAGCCGGCTCTCGGGGCTGGGCGCCACCGACTACAAAGGCGCCGCCTGGTACGAACGCGAGATCACGATTCCCCCGGAATGGGAGGGCAAACGGGTCTTTCTGCACTTCGGGGCGGTGGACTGGAGCGCCCGCGTCTGGCTCAACGGCCGTCTCGTCGCCGAGCACGCCAACGGCTATCTCCCCTTTTCAGCCGAACTGACCGGCCGCCTCCGTCCCGGTCAGACCGGTACCCTGACCGTCCGGGCCTACGACATCGCCGATCCGGCCAACCCGGTCGGAAAACAGGTCCCTCGCTGGTACACCCACACCAGCGGTATCTGGCAGACCGTCTGGCTGGAGGCCCGTGCCCCCAGCCACGTCCAGCACTGCCGGCTGACGCCAGACCTGCCGGGCGAACGGGTCCAGGTCCAGCTGAGCCTCGACATCGCCCAGCCCGGCCCCTACCGCCTCCGCCTGCGCTCGCCCGACGACGCCTTCCCGGTGGTCGAGGACCAGCGGACGCTCGCCCCCGGCCAGCACACCTGGGACCTGGTGCTGCCGGTCCCGGCTCCCCACCCCTGGTCGCCCGACGACCCCTTCCTCTACCGACTCATTATTGACCTCGAGCCCCTGGCCGGCGGCCCGGCCGACCAGGTCGAGACCTATTTCGGTCTGCGCTCTATCAGCCGGGCCTGCTGGGAGGGCCGCGATTACGAATACATCCTGCTCAACGGCGAGCCGGTCTACCTGCGCGGCGCTCTCGACCAGGCCTTCCACCCCGACGGCATCTACACCTACCCCAGCGATGAGGTCATTCGCGGCGATATCGCCCTGGCCCGGGAGCTGGGACTCAATCTGCTCCGCTGTCACATCAAGATCAACGACCCCCGCTACTACTACTGGGCTGACCGGCTGGGCGTCCTTATCATGTACGACCTGCCCAGCCCGGATATCGATACCCCCCAGATGCGCCGGACCTGGGAGGCCACCCTGCGCGGGGCCATCGCCCGCGACTTCAACCACCCCTCGATCTTCGCCTGGGTGCTCTTCAATGAGACCTGGGGCCTGGAGAACCACGATACTCCCGAGGGCCAGGCCTGGGTCCGCACCATGTACCACCTGGCCAAGCAGCTCGACCCCACCCGCCTGGTCGAGGACAACTCGCCTATCCGCTACGACCACGTCGCCACCGATATCAACTCCTGGCACTTCTACCTCACCGACTACGACCAGGTCCGCCGCCACGTCGAACGGGTGGTCCGCGAGACCTACCCCGGCTCGACCTTCAACTTCACCGGCGGGGCCCGCCAGGATCGCCAGCCGCTTATGAACAGCGAGTACGCCGGCATCAGCGCCCGCATGGGCGACCAGGATATCTCCTGGTCCTTCAAGTACCAGACGACCGAGCTCCGCCGCCACGCCAAGATCTGCGGCTACGTCTACACCGAACTGACCGACGTGGAGTGGGAGCACAACGGCTTTGTCAATTACGACCGCAGCCGCAAGGAGTTCGGCTACGACTTCTTCGTCGCCGGGATGAGCGTTCGCGACCTCAACAGCCCCGACTTCGTCGGGTTCGATGCTCCACCCTGTCAGACCATGCCTCCCGGTAGCCCGGTTCACCTGCCGGTCTTTGTCAGCCACTTCGGCCCACCCCTCGGCCCGGCCTGTGTCACCTGGCGGCTGGAGTTCACCGACCGCTTCGCCGAGCGCCGAACCCTGGCCGAGGGCTCCTGGACCCTCCACCCCCGCCGCTTCGACGTGACCCCGGTCGAGACGCTGCACCTCCGGCTGCCAGAGGAGCCCGGCCTGGCCACCGTGGCCCTCTGGCTGCGCGATGCGGCCGGCCAGGTCCGCTGCCGTAATTATGTCAATATCGAGGTCTGGAGCGCCCCGGCGCCGCGTCTGGAGCGGCAGCCAGCGGGCTGGATCCTGCGCTTCGCCCCTGGCGACTTCGCCGCCACCTCCTGGCCCAGCCCGCTGATCGCACCCGGCGGGGGCAAGTTCGCCGCCACCGGGGCCGGCTGGGTCGAATACCACCTGACGCTGCCGCCGGACCTCCCGCCGGCCGATCTCCGGGCACTCCGGTTGCGCTGCGAGGCCAGCGCCCGGGCCGGCCTGGCCAAGGTGGACTGGCGCGAGCGGGCCCAGGCGACCGACTACCCCCAGACCGAGGAGCGCACCTTCCCCAGCGATCTGGTGGTCACGGTCAACGGGGTCTGCCTGGGCCAGCTGCGCCTGCCCGACGACCCGGCCGACGCGCGGGGCGTCCTCAGCCACCACCACGGACGCGACCCCGGCTCCTACGGCTATCTCCTCGACCTGCACCTGACGGGCGAGGCCCTGGCGCCGGTCCGGCGGGCGCTCCAGGCGGGCGACCCGCTGGTGCTGCGTTTCACCATCCCGGCCGACGCCCCCCACCCCGGTGGACTGGCCCTCTACGGCGAGCGGCTGGGCTGCTACCCCCTGGATCCGACCGTGGTTCTGGAGACGCTCTGAGGAACGGGCTCCGGCCGCTTTTGAACGGGTGAGCGCTGCCCCACCGGCGGCGAGGCACAGGCTCGGGTCGCATTTGGCCTTTGGAGAAAGCCCGGCCGACCCGCTATACTCTGATCGAACGCAGCTCGCCGATCCTCAGACTCTACGACCGGTGACGGAGGTGACCGATGCCCAAGGCGCTGATCGTCGTTCCGGCCGAAGGGTTCTCGGACCGTGAGTACCTGGAGCTGCGCGCTCGGCTGGAGCACGCCGGTATCGCTGTGGACCTGGCCAGCACCGAGCGCGAGGTCAAGGCCTCGGGCGGGGCCCGGCTGATGGCCTCCGTCCTGCTCAGTGAGGTCCGGCCCCAGGATTACCAGGCGGTGGTGTTTCTCGGCGGGAAGGGTGTTCCCTCTCTCCTGGAGGTGCCAGCGGCCATCGACCTGGCCCGCAGCGTCCACCAGGCCGGTGGCGTGGTGGCCGCCGGCCGCACGGCCGTCCTCATTCTGGCCCGGGCGGGACTCCTCGAGGGACGCCGGGTGACCGGTCCACTCTCTCTGGCCGAACAGATCCGCGCGGCTGGCGCGACCTACACCGCCGCCGAGGTCGAGGTGGACAACCGGATCATCACCCAGCGCCGGCCCAAAGGCTTCAAGCACTTCGCCGGCGCCGTGGTGGCGGCCCTGCGGCAACCGGTCGGCGCGTGACGCTCGCCAAACTTTCCTAACAATTCGGGCCCGGGGCTGTGCTAGACTGAAAAGCCGCCGGGCCCACGTTTTGCACCGGCGGCCGGGCATGACCAGGACAGGGCAGGAGACAGAGTGCTCGGACGCGCGCTTCTGCTCAGCGGCGGCCTTCTCAGCCTGATCGGTCTGCTTCTCGCCGGGCTGGTGGCCTACATCGCCAGCGCCGGCGCCCGGGCCCGGCCAGCCCCGGCCGACGCCATCGTGGTCCTGGGCGCGGCCGTCTGGCCCGGCGGGCAGCCCTCCCCGGCCCTGGCCAGCCGGACCCGTCGGGGCGTGGACCTCTGGCGGGAGGGCCTGGCCCCCTGGCTGGTCCTCTCCGGCGGAGAGGGCTGGAACCCGCCGGCCGAGGCCGAGGTGATGCGTCGCCTGGCCCGGCAGTGGGGCGTGCCGGGCGAACGGATCCTCCTCGATGACCGGGCCCACACCACCGCTGAGAGCGCGGCCAATGTCGCCGCCCTGGCCCGCCAGCACGGCTGGCAGCACGTGATTCTGGTCAGCGACCCGTTCCATCTCCCGCGCGCCGCCTGGCTCTTCCGCGCGCAGGGGCTGCGGGTCTCGACGGCGGCCACCGACGCCACCTACTACAGTCCGGCCACCTACACCTGGCACGTTCTGCGTGAGGCCCTCGCTCTGGCCGGCCTCGTCCTCCTCCGCCTGGGACTGCCGGTGGCGCCGCTGGAGCCGCGCGTCGAGCGGGCGCTCAACGCCCTGAGGAGCCTGTGGTGACCGTCCGCCGGCTCGCCGCTGGTCTCTGGCTGGGCCTGGTGCTGGGGCTCGCCGCCTGCCAGGGCCTCCCCAGCGACCGGGTGGCGGTCGGACCCCCACCGGACCGTCCGTCTGTGCTGCCACCGACCGCCACGCCAACTCCCGCGCGGCCACGGGTGCCGCTGGAGCGCCCGTGGGCGAGCCTGCTGCCAGCGGTCCCCTTCCCGGTCATGGTCCCGACCTGGCTTCCGGCCGACCTGGCGTCGGGAACGCTCTCGGTCGCCACCGAGACCTCTCCTCTCAGCCTGCTCCTGGTCATCCACCAGGCGGCCCACTGGGTGGCCATCCGCCAGTGGCCGGCCCGCCCGGGCGATGACGCCTACTTTCCCCCTTACGATCAGCCGCCCGAGCGGGTCTGGGTGGGGGCGGTGCCCGGCGTCTTCTACAGCGGCTGCGACCACCTGAACACCGTCTGGTGGTCGCAGGGCGGGGTCAGCCTGGCCGTGGTGGCCCCGGCCGAGACCCTCTCGCGCGAGGAGATCCTGGCCTTCGCCGGCGCCTTCCGGCCGCTGGAGCGCCCTCCCGCCACCCCAACCCCCACCCCGACGCCGGCCCGACTGAACGGCCAGACGGTCCCCTTCCAGGTCATCGCCGACAACCCGGCCTGGCAGCGCCCCCCGCGCGAGACCATGGCCCGCCAGGTCTGGGCACCCCACTTCTGTCGCTACCAGGACGCCGCCGCCGTCACCTACCGCGCCTTCCGCGAGGGCAACCTCTTCCGCTACCAGGGGGGCGCCAGCGAGGCCCGTGATCTCTTCACCCTGACCGGCCTGGAAGCGGTGGCCCGGACCGTTCCCTATCCGCCCGAGGTCCAGCGCGACCTGGCCGCCGGGACCCTGGTCGAGCTCTGGCTGCTCGATCAGACGGTGGCCGGGATCGAGACCCGCGGGCCCGGCGAGGTGCTGGTGCGCCTCCAGGCGCGCCCCGGCGGCTATCAGGTGGTGCGCTTCGCCACGCCGGACGGCCGCCCGCTGGAACGGCTGCACCTGCTCCGCCAGGTTCCACCGGCGGCCCTGCCGGCCCCCACTGCTACCCCGACGCCCTCCCCTCCGCCACCGTCTCCCACGCCCTCGGCAGCCGCTCTGTCCGACGCGGCGCCACTGCCGACCGGACGGGTCCGCGGTCCGGTCGGGGTGCCGCCGCCGGCCCCCTATACGCCCCTGCCCCTTCACCAGCTGGCGCCGCTGGCCGAGCGACTGCTGGCCGCGCTGGGCGACGAGGCTCCCCACTACGCCATCGTGGTCAAGCGACTGCGCGATGGCGCCGGCGCCGCCCACCAGCCCGACCGGGTCTTCTATGCCGCCAGCCTCTTCAAACTGGCCGTTCTCTACGAGCTCTACCATCAGCGGGCCCTCGGGCTTATCTCCTTCGACGAGGAACTGCCCCTGACCGAGCATTACGCCGACCTCGACCTCCATACCCTGCGCTGGCCGGTCGGCAGCCGCGTTCCGGTCGCCGATCTGGCCCGGGCGATGATCACCTACAGCGATAATGCCGCCGCCAACCTGCTCCTCGACCGGCTGGGCGCCGCCAACCTCAACGCCCATCTGGCCGCCCTGGGCCTGCGGACCACCCGTATTACCCCGGACCTGCCGACCAGTGCCGCCGAGATGGCGATCCTCGTCGAGATGATCGGCCGTGGTCAGGCGGTCAGCCCGGAGGCCAGCCAGGAGATGCTCGACCTCCTGCTGTCCCAGCAGATCAACGACCGCCTGCCAGCCAGACTGCCCGAGGGTGTCCGCGTCGCCCACAAGACGGGCAACTGGCAGGACGCCTGTCACGATGTCGGTCTGGTCCTGGCGCCCTTTGGCCCCTATGTGGTGGCTGTCCTCTCCGACCAGACGGACTGCGCTTCCACGGTTGCCGAACTGTCGCGTCTGATCTACGATACACTGGCGGAGATCTCCTAACGGGGCCACCGCCGACGGCCCCGGTGCGGCGGGAGGCGTGATGGCTCTGTCCTCCAAGGCCATTCTCGAATGGAAGCGGACCACCACCCAGTACGTGGCCATCCTCGAGAGGCTGGACCGCTTCGAGCCGGGCTCGATCCGCGAGATCGCCCGGCGGGGTCCGGAGACGATCCTGGGCGGCGTCCTCCGCACCACCGGCGAGCTCGACTGGTACGCGCTGGCCTACAGCCGCCAGGAGGTGGATTTCGCCGAGGCTCGGGCGCTGGCCCAGGCCGCCCTGGAGCGCTACCGTCAGGGCAAGCGGACCTGAGCACCTCTTGTCGCCCTCGCCGGCCGCTGCTATACTGGCCAGTGCCGTCGCGCTCGGAGAACCGCTGGCGGCTCGAGAAGGCGAGAGAGGAGAGCCGTGACTGAGGTCGGGCTGCGCGTCGAGGACCTGGATACCCCGGCGCTCCTGGTGGACCTGGAGGCCCTGGAGCGCAACATCCGGCGCATGGCCGATTTCTTCGCCAGCGTCCCGGCCAACCTGCGTCCCCACGTCAAGACCCACAAAACGCCGGCCATCGCCCACAAACAGATCGCGGCCGGCGCGCAGGGGATCACCTGTGCCAAACTCGGCGAGGCCGAGGTCATGGCCGCCGCCGGGATCGACGATATTCTCATCGCCAACCAGGTCGTCGGTCCGGCCAAGATCGCCCGGCTGATGGGCCTGGCCCGCCAGATCAGCGTCACGGTGGCGGTGGACAATCCCCAGAACGTGGCCGACCTTTCGGCGGCCGCGACGGCCGCCGGGGCTACCGTCGGGGTCCTGGTCGAGGTCAACGTCGGCATGAACCGCTGCGGCGTCGCGCCGGGCGAGGCGGCGGTCGCCCTGGCTCAGCAGGTGGCCCGGTCGCCGGGCCTGCGCTTCCGCGGGGTGATGGGCTACGAAGGCCACTGCGTGGCCATCCCCGACCGCCGCGAACGGGAGGAGAAAGCGCGGGCGGCGATGGCTCTCCTTATCGCCACCAAGGAGATGATCGAGGCGGCTGGCCTCCCGGTCGAGGTCGTCAGCGGCGGGGGCACCGGCACCTTCGACATCACCGGCCGCTACCCCGGCGTCACCGAAGTCCAGGCCGGCTCATACGTTACGATGGACACCAGCTACCGCCGGCTGGACCTGGGTTTTGAGTGCGCGCTGACCGTTCTCACCACGGTGATCAGCCGGCCGCAGCCGGGGCTGGCCATCGTCGACGCCGGGATGAAGGCCATCACCCCCGAGTTCGGCATGCCCGAGCCCAAAGGGCTGCCCGGCGCCCGCGTCGT
The DNA here is from genome assembly GCA_034433795.1 of Chloroflexota bacterium. GTDB lineage: Bacteria > Chloroflexota > UBA6077 > FW602-bin22 > DAOUAE01 > DAOUAE01. Next base: position 58,877 of record DAOUAE010000089.1, on the reverse strand, counting down.
GCGGCTCTCGGAGGAGCACGGCAAGATCGAACTGGCCGACGGCGGGCTCTCGGTCGGCGATAAGCTCGAACTCATCCCCAGCCACGGCTGTACGACCTTCAACCTGCACGACCGGCTCTACGCCGTCCGCGCCGGCCGCGTCGAGGCCGTCTGGCCCATCGCTGGGCGCGGACAGTTCCGCTGACCTTCTGGCTCCTGTCCACCAGAACCGCTGTCGGGAGAGACCGCGATGAAGCAGCCTGTCTACCGTCAGGATGCGCCACCGCCGGTGGGCCCCTATGCCCCGGCCGTCCGGGTCGGTCCCTGGCTCTTCACCTCGGGCCAGATCGCTCTCGATCCCCAGACCGGCCGTCTGGTCGAGGGCGATATCCGGGCCCAGACCCGTCAGGTGCTGGAGAACCTGCGGGCCCTGCTGGAGGCGGCCGGGGGATCGCTGGCCGATGTGGTCAAAACGACCTGCTACCTCACCGACCTCGGCGAGTTCGCCGCCTTCAACGAGGTCTACGCCACCTTCTTTCCGACCAATCCCCCGGCCCGTTCGACAGTCCAGGCCGCCCGCCTGCCGCTGGGAGCCCTCGTCGAGATCGACGCCGTCGCCTATCTCCCCGGCGGCCACACCGCCTGACCGTCCGGTCTGCGCCGGCGGCCTCATCCCGATCTATCCGGCGGCCTGGCCACCGGTCGGCGTGCTGGCCGGTTGCCGGGCCAGCGGCAGGGTCAGCCGCCAGCGGATGCCGGTGGGCAGCGGCTCGGCGGTGAGCGTTCCGCCCTGCCGTTCGGCCAGCCGCCGGGCGTTGGAGAGGGCCAGGCTCAGCCCCTCGGGGCCCGGTCGGGGCTCGGTGCGGCTCAGGAGGTCGGCGAGTTCGCTCGCCGACAGCGGTTCGCCGGCGTCCTCGATCTCCAGAACGATCCGCTCCGCCTGCGGGACCGTGCGCACCCGCACCGTCCCGCCGGCGGGGGTCCGTCGGGCGGCGGTCTCCAGCACCGTTTTGAGCACCTGCTCCAGCCGCAGCGGGTCGGCCCGCACCAGGACCGGGGCCGGAGGCGACGATTCCTGAACGATCCGGACGGTGGTCACGTCGGCCTGCACCCGTGCCACCACCCGCTCGAGGAGGTCTGTGAGGGCCACCTCCTGGGGAGTGACCTCGATGTACCCCAGGAGCAGCCGGATGTTGTCCACGATCTCGGTGATCATCCGGTTCAGCCGCCGGGCGCTCTCCCAGATCTGGTGGATCTCCCGTCGGTCGCGCTCGCTGATGTCCGGATGGCCGGCCAGCCGGCGCTCCAGCGTCTGGGCGTAGCCCTGAATGACGGTGATCGGCAGACGCAGATCGTGGGAGACCGAGGAGATGAAGGCGCGCACCGCTCGCTCGCGCTCCGCTGTTCCGGTCTCGTCGACGGCCACCAGCAGGAGATGGTCGGCGAGCGGTCGCCGCAGCATCCGGAGCACCCGCCCCGGCGGCTCGCGCAGCTGCAGGGTCACCGCGGGGGTGCCCGTCATCAGCGCCGCCCATGGCTGGGAGTCCACCAGCCGGCCGCTCAGCCGGACAGTGAGGTCAGCCAGCGTCTGGCCGGTCGCCAGGCTCTCGGGCGGAAGCCCCAGGAGCGCGGCCATGGCCGGCGTCGTGCAGCGGATCACCCCGTCCGGCCCGACGATGGCGATCCCCCAGGGGAGCGCTGTCAGCGCCGCGATCGCCAGGTCGGCCGGGAGGTCACGACAATCGGCTGACACGGGTCTCTCCTTATTTCTTCCGGAATGGGCCCCTGTCACCATTCTACGCCGACGGACCCCCCGGCGCAAAAACAGGGCCGGCCGCTGGGGGCTTGCCCGGCTCCGCCCGACGGTGGTCGGGTCGCTCCCGCCAGTCTGGCAGACGCCGCTCCAGAGAGCGACCAGCATCCCGACCACGAGCCGCAGAACCCCCAGGAGGAGAGGCCGGATAAGCCACACCACGGTTCCGCCTGCCAGGCCATTGCTCCGGCCAGCCGTAGGGGCGCCCATGGGCCCGGTGGTCGTGAGGGCCGTGGGTCAGACTGTCCCAGTCAGTCCACCGCCGGGCCCCGACCAGGACCGGCCGCGCGCTGGCCAGACCGCTCACCACGGGGAGAAGTGGCAGGCACCGGAACCACCCCCAGCCCCCGGGCTAGCGCCAGGGCCTGGCAAGCGCTCTCGCGGCGGACTGTTTTCGGGCGCAGCCCGCTCCGACAGGGTGGCGGTGGTCAGATCGCCCTCTCGCCATCGAGTCCGCGATCCCGACGCAGCCAGCGCAGAAGCTCGGCGTCGCGCTCCCGGATCCTGGCCTGGGCTCGCTCCGGCGTCCAGTCGTAGAAGCCGCGCCCCACCCGCACCCCGAGCCGGCCCTCGGCCACCAGGCGCTGGTGGTAGGGCTGGGTGTCCTGGGCGCAGTCCAGCGTCGGGTAGAGGTAGTGGGCGATGCGGGCGAAAAGATCCACGCCGTTCAGGTCGGCTGTCTCCAGCGGGCCGATGACCCCGTAGCGCCGTCCCAGGCTCAGCCGGACCACGGTATCGACGTCCTCGGGACTGACCACCCCCGCCTGGACCAGAGCCACCGCCTCGCGGAAGAGCGCGTACTGCAGCCGGTTGCCGACAAAGCCGGGAATATCCTTCTGGACCACCACCGGCACTTTGCCGACCGCCCGGAGCAGGGCCACCACCGTCTGCACCGTGGCCTCGCTGGTCGTCGGGGCCCGGACCACCTCGACCAGCGGGATAAGGTGAGGCGGGTTCCAGAAGTGGGTGACCAGCACCCGGTCGGGCCGGCTGGTGGCCTGGGCCAGGGCGGTGGCGCTCAGGCCGGAGGTGTTGCTGGCCAGAATCGTCGTGGGCGGGCAGAGGCGGTCCAGAGTGTGGAAAACCTCCTGCTTGACTGCCAGATCCTCGTAGACCGCCTCGACCACCAGGTCGACCCCGGCCACCGCCGGGGCGAGGTCGTGGGCGAGGGTGAGGCGGGCCAGCGTCTGCTCGGCGGCCGTGGGCGTGCTCAGGCCGTGCTCCTCGAGCAGCCGCAGGTTGGCCCGGATTCCGGCCAGCGCTCGCTCCAGAGCGGCCGGGTCTTTGTCGTAGAGCGCGACCGGGTAGCCAGCCTGGGCGAAGACCTGGGCGATGCCGTGGCCCATCAGCCCGGCGCCGACCACGGCCACCGATCGGATGGGGAGAGAGGTCATCGACCCTCCTTAGGCGGAGAGGTTGGGGAACGTTGACCGCTTTTGCCCTCTTCGAAGGCCCGGCGGGTCTCCTGCCAGAGCTGGGTCCGGCGCAGCCGGCCCACCAGTTTCCCCAGCCCCCGGCCGATCTGCTCCTCCAGACGTGACGGACGGTCGGGCGATGGACGGCCCATGGTCTGCCTCCTCCGGTGGCGGTGCCTCTCTATGTTAGCACAGACCGTCCGGGTCTGGCGCGTTCCCCGGTCCGGACTCAGAGCCCGAACTGGGCCCGCAGGAACGTCTCGCCGAAGTAGACGACGAAGGCCAGGGCGGCCCCCAGCATCAGCGGGTGGACCTGCTGGCGCTTGACCAGCCGGATAAAGGTATAAAGGATGAAGCCCGCGCCGATGCCGTTGGTGATCGAATAGGTCAGCGGCATCACCGCCATGGTGAGCAGGGCCGGCAGCCCTGTCTCCGCCTTCTCGAAATCGAGCCCCTGCCCCAGCACCGTCATCATCAGGTAGCCGACGATGATCAGCGCCGGCGCGGTGGCCTCTTTCGGCACCATTCCCACGATCGGGCTGAAGGGCAGGGCCACGAAGAAGAGGAGCCCGGTCACCAGACTGGTCAGGCCGGTCCGCCCGCCGACGCTGATCCCGGCGGCCGACTCGATGTAGGTCGTGGCCGAAGAGCAACTGGCCACGCCCCCGGCCACCGCCCCCAGCGAGTCGATGAGCAGCGGCTGCTCCACCCGGTCGAAGTTCCCGCGCTCGTCAACGTAGCCGGCCCGCTCTCCCACACCGATCAGCGTGCCCATCGTGTCGAAAAAGTCCGACAGCATAATCGAGAAGATAAGGAGCACGGCGCTGATCAGCCCCAGCCGGCCGAAGACCCCAAAGTCGAAGCGCCCCAGCAGCGAGAAATCGGGCGGGCTGACGATCTGGGCCGGCACAGTGGCCACACCCGGTGTGGGGAAGGCCGTCAGCCCCGAGAGATGGTTGAGCAGCGTGGCCAGGGCGGTGCTCAGGAGAATGCCGATGAGGAGCGCCGCCCGCACCCCGCGCACAAAGAGCCAGACGGTGAGAAAAAGCCCGACGATGGCCACCAGGACCGGCGTGCCCTTGAGGTCGCCCAGCTGCAGCGGCGCTCCCGGCGGTCCCTGCTTGATGAAGCCGGCCGAGTAGAGGCCGATGAAGAGGATAAACCAGCCGATCCCCACGCCGATGGCGCGCTTCAGTTCGACGGGCACCGCCTCGAAGATCGCCTGGCGCAGGCCGGTCAGGACCAGAACGGTGATGACCAGCCCCTCCAGGACGATAACGCCCATCGCCGTCGGCCAGGGCAGTCCCAGCCCGTTGACCAGCTGGAAGGCCACCACCGCGTTCAGGCCCATGCCGGGGGCGATGGCGAAGGCCTTGTTGGTGTAGAGGCCCATGAGAACCGTCATCAGCCCGGCCACCAGGCAGGTCGAGGTCATCACGGCGGTGAAGGGCAGCCCCTTCCCCTGGAGGTCGGGGAAGCCGACAAACCCCAGGATAACCGGGTTGACGAAGATGATGTAGGCCATCACCAGAAAAGTGGTCACCCCGGCCAGGACCTCGGTCCCGACCTGCTCTCGACGGACTGCCAGGTTCCAGAACCGGATCTCGCCACCCAACGCCGGCGCCTGGGCCATGGTCCTCCCCCTCGTGCTCTCCGCCCGCGCTTGCTCCCGACGGCTAGCGTCCCACCGACCGGATGTAGGCGACCAGCGCCCAGCGCTCCTCCTCCGTCAGGAGTGTGCGGAAGGGCGGCATATTGCCGATACCGTTGGAAATGTAAAAGAACAGCTCCCCGTCGGTCCGACCCCGCACCCGGTCGCTGGTGAAATCGACCGGTGGGGGCACGTTGGCCTGACGGAAGTAGTTGGCGATGATGCCGTCGCCCCGCCCCTGCGGCCCGTGGCAGGGCGCGCAGTTGCGGCGGTAAAGCGCCTGACCGCGCTGGACCGTCTCCGGCGTCGCCGGCAACGGGTTGGTCAGCCGGGCCGCTTCCTGCTGACGTTCGTAGCCGTACGGCACCTCGGTCCGCGTTCGGGGGACCGACTCCGCCGGCACCGGGCGGGTCGGCGGCTCCTGGACCCGGAACGACGGCTGGTAGTGCATCTCCGAGTAGAAATCGATGGGATAGGCCCCGGTCGCACAGCCGCCGAGCGCCAGCCCCAGTCCGATGACGGCGACCGTCGCCCAGCGGCGCCAGCCGCGTATTCTCTGGCGCATCGCTCTACCTTCTCCGCTGCTCTTCGTGGACGATGTCCACCGCTCCGGCCCGGCGCAGCGCCTCCTCCGCCACCGGCAGCCGGTCCGGCGTCGTCCCGACCAGCACGCCGATATACCCCTCGATGATCCGCGGGTCGTAGGCTCCCAGCTTGAAGCGCGGCAGCCGCGACTCGAAGATGATCCCCAGGACGGTGAAGAGGATCGCCCCCAGCATCGTCCCCTCGTACATCACGATGATCATCGGCGGGATGGAAAGGATCGGCTTGCCGCCGGTGACCATCGGATAGGCCAGCTGGGTGCCCACCGTGATGAGGATCGCCACCGCAAAGCCGCAGGCTGCCCCGACCAGCGGGAAGAAGAACAGCCGGTGCGGGGCCAGGTGTTCGCCGAAGGCCCCCTCCGGGTAGGGCGCGCTGGTCAGCACGTCGAAATCGGCCTCGCTGAAGCCCGCCCGCTTCAGGTTGTCCACCGCGTTGGCGGCCGCCTCGGCGTCCTGGTAGAGCCCCAGGACCGTCTGCCACACTGTGGCCATCCCTCAAACCCCCTCACTCGCGAATGACCGCCGGAACCCGGACGCGTCCGACCGGGATCTCGGCCTTGAAGACCTGCCCCTCTTTGATATCAAAGAGCGGGATGATCGGGAAGAACTTGGAGAAGAGCAGGAAGCCCAGGGAGACGATGGCGAACGAGCCGATGACCAGCATGTAGTCCACCGGGCTGGGGTGCGAGCGCGTCCAGACGAAGACGAAGGGCTGCTTCTGCTGGAGCCCCGGCACGATGATAATGTAGCGCTCCAGCCACATCCCGATATTGACCAGCAGCGAGGTCCAGAACATCAGCCCCACGTTGCGTCGCACCCGCTTCGAGAGCCAGAGCGGCACCGGGATGAAGTAGCCGGTCAGCAGGAAGAGGATGAAGAGCAGGTTCCACGGCCAGTCGAAAAGCCGCTGCTCCCAGACCCGTACCTCCCGCTCCTCCATCGTGTAGAGCCCGAAGATGAAGTCCAGGAGCAGGAAGTAGAACCAGGTGGTCGAGACCGCCAGGAGCAGCCGGCCCAGCGCGTCGAAGTGGTCGGGCGTGATGTACTCCTCCAGCCGGAAGATGCGCCGCAGGATGGCCATCAGCGTCGCCACCGCCGACACCCCGGAGTGGACCGCCCCGATGACGAAGTAGGGGGCGAAGACCGTGGCGTGCCAGACCGGAACCGCCATCGCCATCCCGAAGTCCCACGACACGATGCTGTGCACCGAGACGAAGACCGGCAGAATGAGCGCCGAGAGGAGGATCCCGGCCAGGGTCTGCAGTTTCCACTGACGGGCGTTCCCCCGGAAGCCCAGGGCCAGAATGGTGTAGAACGTCCGCCGCCAGCCGGTCGACCGGTCACGGGCGGCCGCCAGGTCCGGGATCAGGGCCACGTAGACGAAGAGGCTGCTCCCGGTGAGGTAGGTGAAGATGGCGCTCGGGTCCCAGATCAGGGCCGAGCGGACGTTCGGCCAGATGCCCCGGCTGAAGTCGTAGGGGAAGACCCAGTAGATCGCCCGCCAGGGACGGCCGGTGTGGATGAGCGGGAAGAGGGCGGCGGTGGCCAGCGAGAAGACCGTCAGCACCTCGGCCGCCCGGGTCACCGGCCGGCGCCACTCGGCCTGCGAGAGGCGCAGGATGGCCGAGATCATCACCCCGGCGTGGCTGATCCCGACCCAGAAGACGAACGTGGTGATGAGAAACTGCCACATCACCGGCCGGCTCTTGCCGGTGACTCCCACGCCGTAGAGCAGCATCTGGCTGAAAGCGTAGAGGTAGCCGGCCACGATGAGCCCCAGCCCTCCGGCCGCGAACCAGAACCAGGTCGGCGTGGTCAGCGGGAAGCGTAAGAGGTCGGTGTTGACTTTGGGATCGGGCAGGTCGTAGCGCTCTTGCATCCTCGTCTCCCCTCGTCTCCGGCGGCGCCTAGACCGGCTTGCCGATTATCGGCACCCGCGTCCGCAGGAACGGCCGGACCACGCGCAGGTAGAGGCCCTCTTTGACCTCCCAGGTGTTCAGCACCGGGACGAACTTCAGCGCCAGCAGGTAGCAGAAGATCGCCCCCCCGATGCTGCCCAGCACGATCATCACGTCGATGAAGTCCGGCAGGTGCGTGGCCGGGATCTTTTCGATCTGGTGCCCGGTCACGCTCTCCAGCGAATAGGCCGAGACATAGAGGCGCACCCGGTCGAAGAAGTTGCCGATGAGCACGATCAGCGCCACCAGCGTCGGACCGACGATGCTCACCCGGATCGGGCTCCAGATAAGGAGCAGGAAGGGCAGAAGAAACGAGCCCAGGAAGGCCAGCAGGAAGGGCACGGCGTAGGGCCCCCAGACCAGAAGCGTCAGGACGGCCGCCTCGCGCGGCGTCCGCCCGTACCACTGGGTCAGGAAGTCGGCCCAGAACATGTAGAACCAGAGGAGCGAGAGGGCCAGCAGGATCTTGGCCAGCCCCCAGAACTGGTCGAGTTGCAGGTAGCTGCGCATGCCCCCCAGCGTCCGCAGGATTCCCAGCGTCAGGATGGTCGTGGCCAGCCCCGCCTGGAGCGCTCCCAGGGTGTGCCAGGCCGGAAAGATCGAACTGAACCAGCCGGGGATCTGGCTCATCGAGAAATCGGTCGAGAAGATGAGATGGACGCCGGCAAAGGTGATGACGTAGAGGGCGCCGAGGTACAGCATGCCCTGCCAGGTGGCCCGCCACTGCTGCTGGCTGCCCACCCAGTCCTGGGCGAAGCGCGCGCCCATCGCCGCCCGACCGTCGTCGGTGCGGAGACGCAGGGCCGCCGCCCAGTCGGGCCGGGCCGAGAAGTAGAGGACCGCCAGCCCGGCGCTCACCAGCACGGCCAGGAAGACCAGTTCCCAGAGGTGAGGGGCGCCCACCGGCCAGTTGAACCAGATGTTCGAGCGTCCCCGCAGCGGCGGCAGGGTCGGCAGAAGCGGCAGGAAGAACAGAAAGAGGAGAAGGCCCGAGACGGCGTGCAGTTCGGCCGCCCGGGTCAGCGGCCGCCGCCAGTGGGCCTTGGCGAAGCGCAGCCCGTAGGCCACAATCGGCGCGGCCTGGGTGGTCGAGAGCAGGAAGGCGAAGGCCGCCACCGGGTAGGCCCAGTTGGCCCGGTGCTGGTAGCCCTCCACCAGCCGGGCGATGACCCCCAGCACCCCGAAGGCCAAAAGCGCCCCGAAGAAGACCAGGGCGATGTTGTAGCGCGGTCCCCCGAAGGTGAACTGCCGCAGGGCGTCGGCCGTCACATCGGCCGGGGTCAGCACCGCCTCGGCGTGGTGGTGATGCCCGTTGGGTCCGTGCCCGTTCTCAGTGGGTGGCTGGTTCCTCTGTGGCATGTGGGTCCACCTTCTTCAAATAAATCACCGACGGCTCGGTGCCCAGCTCCTCCAGCAGCCGGTACTGCCGCCGGTCCTTGGCCAGCTTGGCCACCCGGCTGTTGGGATCGTTGAGATCACCGAAGATCAGCACGTCGGCCGGACAGGCCTGGGCGCAGGCCGGCTGCAGGTCGCCATCCTTGATCGGCTGGCCGGTCGCCCGGGCCTCGCGCTGTTTGCGCCGGATGCGCTGGATGCAGAAGGTGCATTTCTCCATAATGCCCTTGCTGCGCACCGTCACATCCGGGTTCAGATGGTTGTGGTACGACTCCGGCCAGATGGTGATCGGGTCCCAGAAGTTGAAGAAGCGGACCTGATAGGGGCAGTTGTTGGCGCAGTAGCGGGTGCCGATGCAGCGGTTGTAGACCTGGACGTTGAGGCTGTCGGCGCTGGTGTAGGTGGCGTAGACCGGACAGACCGGCTCACAGGGGGCATTATCACACTGCTGACAGAGCACCGGCAGAAACCGCGCCTTGACGTTCGGGTACTCCCCCTCCCAGTACCGCTCGATCCGGATCCACTCGATCGCCCGCCGCTGGAAGAAGAAGTCCTCCAGATTGAGCGGGATGTTGTTCTCCGCCTGACAGGCGACCACACAGGCCTGGCAGCCGGTGCAGCGGTCCAAGTCCACCACCATCGCCCACTTCTGGGTCCGCTGCTCGGCCGCCCGTTCCGGCGGGATCGCCGGCGCTGGCGGCTGTTGCTGGCGCAGGTCGGCCATGGTCTCTTTGCTCCCTTTCGCGTCCCTACTTCGGCGTCACGCGGAACACTTTGGCGTCTTCCAGTTGCCTGGCCGGCACGTCGCCCTCGAACTTGGCCAGCCGGCCGAGTTTGCCGGTCCGAATCAGCCGCACCCGTGTGGCGGCGTAGGCCAGGGCCCCGGTCTCGGCTTCGGTCTGCGGCGCCAGGATGGCCAGCGGGTTCACCCCCCGGCCTTTGGCGTAGCGGCCGTAGGCGGTGTGGCCCTGCCCGGCCGGCATGGCCACCACCTCCGGCGGGATGGCCGGATGGATGTAGACCGGCACCTCGACCCGGCCCTGGGGCGACTCGACCACCACCAGGTCTTTCTCGTGGAGACCCAGCCGCTGGGCGGTCTCCGGATTGACCTCGACCCAGGTCCGCCAGACGGCGGTGGTGATGGGGTCGGGCGTGGCCTGCAGCCAGGGGAGGTGGGCCAGCCGTCCGTCCAGCAGGCTGTGCGACGGGAAGACGACGAGCGTGAAGGGATACTGCTGGGCGTCGCCGGCGAAGGCCGGCAGCACCGGCTGGGCCGGGAGAGACGGCGGAGCGACCGTCGGCGCCGGTCCGACCGCCGGACTGCCCACCGTGGCCTGGGGATCCCACCAGCCGCCCTGCTGGAGGAACCGCACCCAGAACTTCTCAAAATCGGTCTCGGTGATGCTGCCGCGCCCCAACCGCTGGAGCTGGGCCACGACCTCGCGCACCACCTCGCGAGCCGACTGCCAGGGCAGGGCCCGCGCGAGATCGCCGCCCAGGTCCCGAGCCACCCGGAGCAGCACCTCGACCACGTCGCGGCTGTCCTGGAAGGGCACGACCACCGGTTGCTGGGCCGTCACCACCTGGTAGCCCACCCCCGGGTCGGGCACGTCGTAGCCCCAGGCCTCGAGGTAGGTGTGGTCGGGCAGGACGAGGTCGGCCAGCATGGCCGTCTCGTCCAGGACGGTGGCGAAGCTGACGATGAAGGGCACGCGGGCCAGGGCTTCGGCGGCGTTGAGCCCCTGCAGCCCGTAGGCCAGATTGGCCTCGTGGACGAGCAGCAGGTTGACCGGCGGCGTGCCGGTCCGCAGCCGCTCCAGGAACTGCTGCCACTGCCGGAAGGGGGCCGGCGAGACCGCCGCCTCGCCGGCCGCCGGCGGGGGGTTGAGGATGACGCCCCCCGGCTGGCCGACGTTGCCCACCAGATGGTTGAGCGTGTAGATGGCCACCAGGTTGAAAAGGCCGTTGGTGTGGGCGGCCGCCGGGCCGCCGCCGAGCGCCAGAGCCGGGCGGTTCTGGCCGAACTCCCGGGCCAGCCGGACGACCGTCTCGGCCCCGCCGGGGAGGCCCGTGATCTCGGCCACCCGCTCAGGGGCGTAGGCGGCCAGGGCCCCGGCCCCGGCGCCGCCGGTCACCGCCTGGGCCGCCCGCGGGTCGGCCAGCCCGTCGCGCACCAGAACATGGGCGATCCCCAGGGCCAGCACCCCCTCGGTCCCCGGGCGGACCGGCAGCCACTCATCGGCGCTGGCGCCGGTGGCCGTCATACGCGGCTCGATCTGGACCAGCCTCCCGCGCACCGGCCGGCCCTCGGCCGGCTTTCCCTGGCGGAACTCGCCGTAGGCCTTGCCGTAATGGGTCGGCGAGAGCCAGGTCCCCAGGAAATCGGCCCCGAAGGAGAGAACATACGTGGCCCGGCGAAGGTCGAAGAAGGGCAGCCGGGGCTGGCCGAAGACCCGCTCCATCGCCGCCCGCAGCACCACCCGCTCGTCGAGCGGCTCAAAGCCCAGCAGCTGGGCCCCGTACGCCCGGGCGAAGCGGTCGAAGACCAGCGCCCGCTGCCCCCGCACCGGGGCGGTGACCAGCACCACCGAGCCAGCCTGGCCACCGTCGCGCAGCTGGCGCAGCCGGGTCACCAGTTCGCCCAGGGCCTCGTCCCAGGTGATGGGCTGAAACTGCCCGCTCCCCCGGTCGCCGGTCCGGCGCAGAGGGCCGCTCACCCGGTCGGGATGGTAGAGCGCCTGGAGCCCGGCCTGGCAGCGGACCGACGACTTCCCCTGATTCAGCGGGTGGTCCGGGTTGCCCTCGATCTTGATCGCCCGGCCAGCCATCACCCGGACGATGATCCCCTCGCCCGCGCCGCAGAGTCCGCAGGTGCTGGCGAACCAGGTGTCGAACCCTTCCAGCAGGTCTTCCCGCAGGCGGACCGGGCTCTCCAGACGGAGTTCCCGCTCCGGGATGCAGCCGGTGAAGGCGATGGCGCCGGCGGCTCCGACGCCGACGGCTTTGAGAAAATCACGGCGTGTGACGCCCATCGGTCTCCGCCTCGTTCCTAGTAATGACAGGTCGCGCAGTCGGTCGGCGCGTTGTTCTCGCGGTGGCAGTTCACGCAGTCGCCCATGTTGAGCGCCCGGACCTGCTGGACCCGGGGCATCGAGGCGACATCCCCGTGGCAGGTGGCGCAGTCGAAGCCCGCCCGGATGTGTGGGGCGTGGGCGAAGTGGACGTGGTCCGGCATCCGGTGGACCCGGATCCAGTCGATGGGCTCCTGGGCGTCCCACTTGGCCCGGACCTTCTCGACCTCGGGATTCCCCCGCCCGACCACCACGTGGCAGAACATGCACTGCTGGACGCTGGGCACGGTGGCCGCATCGCCCTTATCGGCGTTGCGGTGGCAGAAGAGGCAGTCCAGCTGGGCCAGCCGGACGTGGATCACATGGTCGAAGCGGATCGGCTGCTCCGGCGCCCGGGCCCGCTCGACCTGGGCCGCCACCTGCCGGGCGCCAACGACCACCACCGCGGCCAGGAGGCCCAGGATCACCACGGCGATGATGACTGGTACCGATAGCCCTCGCACGCTCGACGCTCCATCCGTTCGCTGTCAGAGCAGCAGTTTCGGATAAAACTGGAGTTCAAGAAAGCGCCCCAGGACAACGATGCGGGTGAAGTTGTAGACCGCCACCGTGAAGGCCGCCAGGGCGATGACGTAGAACAGCGGCCGCAGCCCCTGGACCCCGGTGGGCAGCTGGCGAGTGGCCGCCAGCGAGGGGATGGCGATGTGCCCCAGTAGAAAGGCGAACGCGCCGGTGATCATCGCCACCACGAAGACGAAGATGTGGCCGATGGTCACCCAGGCGAACGCCCACTCCGTGGCAGTCAGGATCCGTGGATCGATGTCCATAGGCCCCTCACAGTCTCCAGCCGGCGAGACCGGCGGTGGTTTGGGGTATCCGGTCAGCGGGCGGTGGTGTCTGCTGGCGGTGGACACCGGTCACACTGAGCCCGCGCAGCGGAACCGGGTGGGGGGAACAGTCGGCCCTAAGTATAGCACACGCTGTCAAGAGGGGTGTTCTACGTCAGGCGCTGGATGGCCAGCAGCAGCCCCTGGAGAAAGCCGGTGGCGTGGGCCCGCCCCCGGTGGCCCCACTCGGTGTCGTCCACCAGCCGGGGCACATGGTCGTCGATCAGAAAGCCGGTGAAGCCCACCCGCTTGAGCGTCAGCATCAGCTCGACCACGTCCTGATTGCCCTCGCCCAGAAAGCACTCCTGAAACTTCGGGACGTGCCCCTGGACGTCGCGGAAGTGTACGTAGAAGATCTTGCCCCGCTGGCCGAAGTACTCGATGGCCTCCCGCACCCCCGGCCCCATCTCCGACCAGCTGCCGATACAGAAGTCCAGACCGCTGTTGGGGCTGGGCACCAGCTCCATCGCCCGCCGGAAGCCCTCGAAGTTCCGGAAGATGCGGGCCACCCCGCCCAGCATCGGCACCGGCGGGTCGTCGGGGTGCAGGGCCAGTTTCACCCCGGCCTCCTCGGCCACCGGCACCACCGCCCGCAGAAAGTACTCGTAGTTCCGCCACATCTCCTCCTCGGTGAAGACCCGCCCGTGGGTCGGCGGCGCGTTCTGCACCAGGTCCAGGTCGAAGGCCGTGACCCGCGCCCCTCCGCGCCCGAAGGCCGTCCGCGAGGTCCGCCAGACCCCGTTGGGCATCCAGTGGTAGCCGAGGATGGGGATGCCGGCCCGGCCCAGGTTGCGAATGGTCTCACAGTAGTTCTCGATCTGCTCGTCGCGCCCCGGCAGGCCCAGCATGGCCTTGTCGTAGAAGCGGATCGGCGTGTTTTCGATGGCCTCCAGCCGCAGGCCGTACTCCTCGCACTGGACCCGCAGGCGCAGAAGGTCCATGAACTCCCAGCGCTTCTCGCCCGGGATCTTGGGGGTGTTGAGGACGATGCCGCTCACCCCGAGCTGCTTGGCGAAGCGCAGCATCTCATCGGTCAGCTCGCTGAACTGTCCGATCGCCACCCGCATCGTCTCGGCCATCGGTCCACCTCCTGCCCGGTCATCGGCGGCCATGATAGGCGGCCTGATCGGCCCCGGCAAGAGGGGTTCACACCGGGCGGCCAGCCCAGCCGCTTGACCGACTGCATCCGGTCGTGTATCCTCAGGGCCGAGCCCCGCGAAGGAGGGATCGATGCGCTGGCACCGACTGGCCGGCTGGCTCGCCGGGGGCCTGGTGGTGATGGGCCTCGGGCTGCTGGTCCTGCCGGTTGCGCTGCACCTTCTCTTCGGGGCGGATAACGACGCCGCCCTGCTCCTTGTGGACGGCGGTGGCCAGAGACCGACCACCCTGGCCTACCTCAGCCTGGAATGGCTGTACCGGCCGGCGAATCTGCTCTGGGCCGGGGCCGCCCTGGGAGGTGGGCTTCTCTGGTGGCTGCGCCGCCTCTGGGCTCGCTGACTTCTGGAAAGGAGAAAAGCGATGCCGCGTCTGGCCGGGAAGTACGTGGTGATGGAGCAGCTCCGGGCCGAGGGGGTGCGCTACATCTTCGGCAACCCCGGCACGACCGAGAGCCCGTTTCTCCACGCGCTGGAGGCCTATCCGGACCTCACCTACATCCTGGCCCTCCAGGAGGCGGTGGCCCTCGGCATGGCCGACGGCTACGCCCGGGCCAGCGGACGACCGGCGGTGGTCAACCTGCACATCTCGGCCGGCCTGGCCAACGCCCTGAGCCTCCTCTACAACGCCCACCGCGGGGGCACGCCGCTCATCGTCACCGCCGGCCAGTCCGACACCCGTCTGCTGCAGCAGGAGCCGGTGCTCTCGGCCGATCTCGTGGCCATGGCCCGACAGTTCACCAAGTGGAGCACCGAGGTCCTGCACGCCGCCGACCTGCCGCTGGTCCTGCGGCGGGCCTTCAAAGTGGCCCAGGAGCCGCCGACCGGCCCGGTCTTCCTCTCCCTCCCCTGGGATGTGCTGGACGAGGAGACCGAGGCCGAGGTGGTGCCGAGTGGTGGTCTCTACCCGCGGACCCGCCCCGATCCGGCTGGCGTGGTCCGGGCGGCCACCCTGCTGGTGGGGGCCGAGACACCGGTCCTCTTCGTCGGCGACCGTGTCGCCCAGGCGGGGGCCCAGTCCGAGGCGGTGCGCCTGGCCGAGCTCCTGGGGGCCCGCGTCTACGCCGCCGGCTACGCCGAGGTCAACTTCCCGACCACCCATCCCCTCTTCCTGGGCACCTTCAGCCCGTTCGCCCCGAGCAGCCGGCATCTTCTGGAGCAGGCCGACGTCCTCCTCATCGTCGGCGCCAACGCCTTCAACCAGTTCCTCTACCACCCCGAGCCCATCCTGCGGCCCGGCACCTGCGTCATCCACCTCGACGCGGCCGCCTGGGAGATCGCCAAGAACATCCCGGTGACGGTCGGCCTGCCCGGCGACCCCAAGGCCGGCCTGGCCGACCTCATCGCCGCCGTCATGGCCCGCAGCGACCCGGCGTTCGCCGAGCGGGCGGCCCGCCGGCGGGCGGCCATCGCCGCCGAGCGCGAGCGGGCCCGGCAGGCGTTCCAGCAGCAGGCCCGGGCCGTCTGGACGAAGCGCCCCATCGCCGTCCCCCGACTGATGCTGGAGCTGCGCGCGCAGCTGCCCCCGGACGCCATCGTCGTCGACGAGTCGATCTCGGCCCGCCCGATCCTCCAGCAGGCTCTGGACTTCAGCCAGCCCGGCAGTTACTTCAGCGGCCGTGGGGGAGCCATCGGCTGGGGGCTCCCGGCCGCCCTGGGGGTCAAACTGGCCTGCCCCGACCGGCCGGTGGTGGCCCTGGTCGGCGACGGCTCGGCCATGTACACCATCCAGGCCCTCTGGACCAGTTTGCACCATCGGCTGCCGGTCACCTGGATTATCCTCAACAATGGGGCTTACCGGGTGCTCAAGATCAACATGGCCCACTATCTGGGCGAGGCGGCGGCCACCAGCCGCTTCATCGGCATGGACCTCTGCGATCCGCCGCTCGACTTCGCCCGGCTGGCGGCCGGCTTTGGCGTCCCGGCCCGCCGTGTCGAAGACCCCGACGACCTCGGCGCAGCCCTGCGCGAGGCCCTGACGGCCCCGGGCCCCTTCCTGCTCGACGTGGTCCTCGACGGTTCGATCCCGGGGCTGCCCGACCGGCGCTAGGACGCCGCCCCGGTCAGCCGGGCCCGGACCAGGCGCGTTCCGGCCACCATCGCCCGGAGCTTGGCCCGCGCGGCCCAGCGGGCTGTCTGGCTGAAACCGCAGTCGGGCACCACCGCCAGGCGCTCGGGGGGAACATGGCGCAGGACGGCCTCGATCCGCTCGGCCACGTCCTCGGGGGTCTCGAGGTAGTAGTTCTTGACATCCACCACCCCGGCGGCCAGCGTCTTCCCGGCCTCGGCGACCGCCCGGCCCAGGTCGAGTTCGGCCAGCTCGCGGTTGGCGAATTCCAGCGCCAGTTCGTCGGCCCGCACCTCCAGGATCGTCGGAAAGAGG
Organism: Chloroflexota bacterium; assembly: GCA_034433795.1. Taxonomy (GTDB): domain Bacteria; phylum Chloroflexota; class UBA6077; order FW602-bin22; family DAOUAE01; genus DAOUAE01. Next base: position 42,566 of record DAOUAE010000089.1, on the reverse strand, counting down.
GGACGGTAGGTGCGCTTGGCCACCGGACGGCCGGCGAAGTTGCCGAAGCAGAGGTGCAGGCCGATGCGGGCCTGGACGCCCTCGACCGTCTGATTGAAGAGGCGGACGAACTCGGCCGGGGCCTCGGGGTGAACAGCGTAGGAGGGCTCGTCGATCTGGATGAAATCGGCTCCGGCCGCCACCAGCGCCCGCAATTCCTGATTGATGATCGCCGCCAGGGCCGTGGCGATCTCCAGGCGGTCGCGGTAGCGGTGGCCCGGCACCAGCCGCCCGGCCAGGGTGTAGGGCCCCGGGCAGGGGACCTTGATGGGACGATGGGTGCGCTGGCGGAGGTAGGTGAACTCGGCCACCAGCCCCAATCCCTGGGGCGCCTGGATCTCGTCGACGATGCGGTAGCGCTCGCGCTGGTCGTGCCCCGGTGGCCCCAGCCGGCGCTCGGGCGGGAGCGCTTGCAACCCCGTCAGCCGCCCGTAGAAGTCGGCGGTGAAGAAGCCCAGCCGCCGCATCTCGCCGTCGGTGACGATATCCACCCCGGCCTCCTCCTGGTCGCGCAGCGCCATATCCACCGCGTCGTTGAGCGTCTCGGCGGTATCGGCCGGACCGTACTCCCCACGCCGGATAGCCTCGACCGCCGTCACGAACCAGGCGGGCCAGGCGTAACTGCCGATAACGCTGGTCGGGAGCAGCGGCAGCGCTGTCATCACCACCTCCTTCACAGCCAGCGGTCAGCGCGCCGTCCAGCCGCCGTCCACCGGCAGGACCACGCCGGTGACGAAGCGGGCCTCGTCCGAGGCCAGGTACAGGGCGGCGGCGGCCACGTCCTCCGGCTGGCCGAAGTCGCCGCTGAGCGGCTGAAGGTCGGGCAGGCGGGCCCGGATGGCCGGGCTCGCCTGAGCCCGCCGGCTCATCGGTGTGGCGATGAGCCCCGGACAGAGAACATTGGCCCGGATGCGCTGGGGCGCGTAGAAGACGGCGATGGCCCGGGTGAGGGCGATGACCCCGCCCTTACTGGCGGCGTAGGCGTGGGTGGCGAAGTCGGCGTCGCCTCCCACCAGCCCCAGCACCGAGGCGATGTTGACGATGCTGCCTCCACCGGCCCGGATCATCACCGGAACTGTGTACTTGCAGGTGAGAAAGACCCCGCGCAGGTTGACCGCCAGCACCCGCTCCCAGGCCTCCTCGGTGCAGTCGGCCACCGGCCCGTCGCCCCAGCGGCGCCCGCTCACCCCGGCGCTGTTGACCAGGACGGTGACCGGCCCGAACCGCTCGACCGCCCGTTCGACCGCTGTCGCCACCTGCGCGGCCTGGGTGACATCGGTCTCCAGGAAGAGGGCCGCGCCCCCGTCGGCCCGGACCGCCCGGGCGGTCTCCTCACCGCCGACAGCGTCGATATCGAGCAGGACCACCCGCGCTCCCTCACGGGCGAAGAGTCGGGCGGTGGCCTGCCCGATCCCGCTGGCCGCCCCGGTGATGAGGGCCACCTTACCCGCCAGCCGGCCCATCGGGTCCCTCCGTGCAGCCGTAGACCCGTCGGATACGCGCCCGGTAGTCATCGTAGCATTCCTCGAAGCGACGGGCCGCCGCCTCTTCGCCCAGGATCAGGCTGCTGGTCAGGACGCAGGGGGGCTGGCCCTGTCGGGCCAGGCGCTCGGCCACCAGGCACTTGAGGGCGTTGGCCACCGCCACCGCGCCGATGGTCGAGCCCGGGCCGACCGGCGCGTCCACCCCCGGGATCCGCACCAGGGCGTCGCCGGCCGGGGTGCAGTTGTCGATGGTGATGTCGGCGATATCCGGCAGCCGCTGGCCCGAACTGTGGCGCGGCGGCAGGGCCCGGCAGTGGTCGAGCGAGACCACCGCGATGACCGGAAGGCCGCGCCGCCTGGCTCCCAGCGCGACGTCGATGACCACCGCGTTCACCCCGCTGGTCGAGAAGATAAGGAAGCAGTCGGGCGGCCGCAGAACGAAGTTGCGGAGGATCACCTCGCCCAGGCCCTCGACCCGCTCCAGGAACAGAGCCTGCCGCTGGCCGTTGGCCCCGACGACCTGGTGGTGGTAGGTCAGCGAGAGTTCGACGATGGGGTGGAAGCCGGGGAAACTGCCGTAACGCGGGAAGATCTCCTCGACCGGGATGCGCGAGTGCCCCGAGCCGAAGACGTGGACCAGCCCGCCGCCGGCGATGGCCGCCGCGCAGAGGTCGGCTGCCCGCTCGATGGCTGGCAGCTGGGTCTGACGGATCCGGTCCAGGATCGCTTGGACGGCCTCGAGGTAGGCCAGGGCCGGGTGCACAGCGCCTCCTAGTACTCGACGCGCTCCCAGCGCCGGGTGCTCATGGAGCGGTAGGCGGCGTCGAGGACACAGTTGACGATATAGCCGTCCTCGAACGTCTCGCGCGGGGTCCGGTTCTGGGCCACGCACTCGACGAAGTGGCGCATCTCCTCCCGGTAGCCGTAGATCCAGGCCTCGTCCACCGGTGGGAAGAGCCAGCCGGTCTCCGACTCTCCTTTCTCGACGATGTAGCCGGCGCCGGGGCGCGAGAAGACGCGAATCGGCGTCTCGCGGGTCACGTCGGTGAAGATGGTGCCCTCGGTGCCGTAGATCTCGTTGCGGAGGTCGAGCCCGCCCCGGGCGATCCAGCTCAGTTCGGCCACCGCCAGCTGGCCCTCGGCGAAGCGCATCAGGCAGACAGCGCTGTCCTCGGCGTCGGTCCGGTCGTGGTGGTACAGGCGGTCGCCCCAGGCCAGAACCTCGACGATGGGCACCTCTTTGCCGACGAAGTAGCGGGCCGCCTCGATGGTGTGGCAGCCCGTATCCAGGAGCGCTCCGCCGCCGGCCAGATCCTTTTTCCAGAACCAGTCGGCGTGGGGGCCAGCGTGGGCCTCGCGCGAGCGGACCATCAGCACCCGCCCGATGCTGCCCCGCTCGATGAACTCGCGGGCTTTCATCACCGCCGGGCTGAAGACCTCCGTCTCGGCGTAGCCGTGCATAACCCCGGCCGCCCGCACCGCCTCCAGCATCTCCCGGGCCTCCTCCCGCGTCCGGGCCAGCGGTTTGGTCAGGACCATGTTCTTGCCGGCCCGCGCGCACTTGATGGCCAGGTCTTTGTGCACGTAGTTGGGCACGCCCAGAATGATGAGGTCGAGATCGGCCCGGGCGATCACCCCGTCAATATCGTCAGTGGCCTCGGGGATACCCCAGCGCTCGGCGAACTGCTGGGCGCGGTCGCGATGGGGCGAGGCGACCACCCGCACCTCGTGGCCGCAGACGTCGCGCAGCCCCTGCATGTAGAAGTTGGCCACAAAGCCGCTGCCGATGAGCCCGATCCGCACGGTCATGTCTGGCCTCCCTCTGCCGTTCGCTCTGTGATCTGCTGCCAGGCCCAGCGGGCTGCCCCGACCACCCCCGCCCGGTCGCCCAGAGCCGCCGTGACGATCCGAACCCGCGCCAGCGGCGTCACCCGGACCCGCTGCTGGACGGTGGTCCGGAGCGGCCGGAAGAGCCATTCGCCGGCGCCGGCCATCCCCCCGCCCAGGACGACCACCTCCGGGCTGAAGAGGGTGATGAGGTTGGCCACCCCGATGCCCAGGTAGAAGCCCACCTCCTCCAGGATCTCCCGGGCCACCGCGTCGCCCTCCTCGGCCGCCTGGACGATGACCTCCGGCGTCAGCCGGTTGAGATCGCCAGCCACCAGGTCGCGGAGGCGGGTGGTCCGCCCCTGCCGGACCGCCTTCATCCCCAGGGCGGCCAGGGCCGGGCCGCTGGCGTGGGCCTCCAGACAGCCCCGACTGCCGCAGCCGCAGACCGGCCCGTTGAAATCGATGATCTGGTGGCCCACCTCCCCGGCGGTGTGGTCGATCCCCAGGTGGAGCCGACCCTCGATGACCACGCCCCCGCCGATGCCGGTGCCCAGAGTCAGCCCGACCACCGTCCGGGCGCCCCGCCCGGCCCCGAAGGTCGCCTCGGCCAGGCAGAAGGCGCGGGCGTCGTTGATGAGCACGGTCGGACGCCCCAGCCGCCGGACGATCTCGGCGCCGAGGGGAACGTCGGGCCAGGTTGTCGGCAGGTTGGGGAGAAAGCGGACCACACCGCTGGCCGGATCGTAGACGCCAGGAACGCCGATGCCGATGGCGGCGACCATCTCCGGGGTGGCCCCCGCCCGGGCGATGGCTCTGGCGATGAGGTCGGCCATGCGGGCGATGACCGCTGGAGGCCCCTCTTCCGCCCGGGTCGGCGTGCGGACCTCAGCCCGCACCTGGCCACTCACCGGGTCCACCACCGCCGCCCGCAGATTGGTCCCACCCAGGTCCACCCCGACCGTCAGCATCGCCAGCCCTCAGACGATGAGCGGAGCCAGGGTGTTGCGGGCGATGAGGAAGCCCCGCTTGACCAGGTCGACCGTTCCCTCGAAGGCCCGGTCCTCGTGCTCGATGCTGATAACGTAGTCGTAGCCCACCCGGTAGAGGGCCGAGATGAACTTGGCCCAGTCCACCTCGCCCAGTCCGGGCAGGCGGGGGATCTGCCAGCGGAAGCCCAGCCCCAGGATGCCGTCCTGGTAGAGCATCTCCCGGTCGATCTGCATATCTTTGGCGTGGACGTGGAAGATACGGTCCTTGAACTCGTAGATGGGCCGGATGTAGTCGATGAACTGCCAGACCAGATGCGAGGGATCAAGGTTCAGGCCGAAGTTCTCGTCGGGAATGATCTCGAACATCTTCCGCCAGATGGCGGGGGAGTAGGCCAGGTTCTTGCCGCCCGGCCACTCATCGTTGGAGAAGAGCATCGGACAGTTCTCGATGGCGATTTTCACATGGTGCTCGGCGGCGAAGCGGACGATCGGCGGCCAGATTTCACGGAACATGGCCAGGTTGTCCTCGACCGTCCGGCGCCAGTCGCGTCCGATGAAGGTGCCGACGACCGGCACGCCGAGCTGTTCGGCCGCCAGGATCACCTTTTTGAGGTGGTCGATGACGTGCTCGCGGTGGGCCGGGTCGGGGTCGAGGGGGTTGGGATAGTAGCCGAGGGAGGAGATCTCCAGGTTGTGGCGCTGGAGAAGGGCCCGGATCTCGGCCACCCGCTGCGGGGTCAGGCTGGTCACATCGATATGGGTCACGCCGGCGTAGCGGCGCTCTTTCTCCCCCACCGGCCAGCAGGCGATCTCCAGCATCTGGAAGCCGTTCTCGGCCGCCCAGGCGGCCAGTTCCTCCAGACTGAGCGTCGGGAAGGCGGCGGACATCAGCCCCAGTTTCATGGCCCCTCCTTGGAGACGGCGCCGCTCGTGCGGGCGCCGTGGCGGCCCCAGCATAGCCCTGAGACTGGGGGGCTGTCAAGCGGGGGACCTGGCTCAGACCAGCGTCACCGGGTCGAGGTCCAGCGCGCACCCTGGCGGCAGCGGTATCTCCCCCAGCCAGTCGGCCAGCGCCGGTCCGCGCACCACCACCTGCCAGCGGTAGAGCCCCCGGACACGGCGATAGTAGGCCGGCGCCGGCCCCAGGACGCTCGTCGCCGGCAGCCCGCGCCGGGCGATCTCGGCGCGCAGCCGTCCGGCCAGCCGCTCGGCCGCGGTCCGGGCCGCCCGTTCGCTGGTGTGAACACAGATCAGCCGGGCCAGCCGGCTGAACGGAGGATAGGCGTGGGCCCGTCGGAAGGCCACCTCCTGGGTGTAGAAGAGATGGTAGGCGTGCTGACTGGCCGCCCGGATGGCGTAGTGCTCGGGCTGATAGGTCTGGAGGACCACCCGGCCGGGCGGCCGCCCCCGGCCGGCGCGCCCGGCGACCTGGGTCAGCAGCTGGAAGGTGCGCTCGGCCGCCCAGAGGTCGGGCAGGTGGAGGGCGATGTCGGCCAGGACCACGCCCACCAGCGTGATGCCCGGCAGATGCAGCCCTTTGGCGACCATCTGCGTCCCGACGACGATGTCCACCTCGTGCTCACGCACCCGTCGCAGGAGTTCGGCCTCATCGGTCCCACCGCTCAGGGCGTCGCGGTCCCAGCGCGCCACCCGCGCCGCCGGAAAGAGCGCCCGGACCTCCTGCTCGACACGCTGGGTACCCACCCCCAGAATCCGCAGCGGGCCGCGCCGGCACTGGGGGCAGAGAGGCGGCAGCGGCCAGCGCCCGTGGCAGAGGTGGCAGAGGAGAGCGTCGAGGGTGGCGTGATAGGTCAGCCCCAGGTCGCAGCGCCGACAGCGAACGCTGTGGCCGCAGCGTGGACAGAAGACAAAGCTCCCGGCTCCCCGACGGTTGAGAAAGAGGAGCGCCTGCTCGCCACGCTCCAGCGTCTCGGCGATGGCCGCCCGCAGCCGGGCGCTGAACAGTCCGGTCTCGCCCCGGCGACGTTCGGCCCGCATGTCCACCACCTCGACGACCGGCAGCCCCTGGACCTGGCCGGCCGGGCCGACGCGCTCCGGCAGGCGGAGAAGCCGGTAGGAGCCGGACTCGGCCCGGTAGTAGGAGACCACGTCCGGCGTAGCGCTCCCCAGCACCACCGGCGCCCCGGCCAGCCGGCCGAGGGCGACGGCCACCTCGCGCGCGTGGTAGCGGGGTGGGTCGGCCGCCTTGTAGGAGGGATCGTGCTCCTCGTCCACGATAATGAGCCCCAGGTTGTCGAGCGGCGCCAGAACGGCCGAGCGCGGGCCGATGACGATCGGCGCCTGGCCGTCACGGACCCGCTGCCACTCGGCGAAGTGGACCAGCGGCCGCAGCCCGCTGTGCAGGAGCGCCACCTGGCCCGGGAAGTGGGCGCCGAAGCGGTGGACCGTCTGGGGGGTCAGGGCGATCTCGGGCACCAGCACCAGCACCCGCCGTCCCTGGCGCACCACCGCAGTGATGGCCGCGAGATAGACCAGGGTCTTGCCCGACCCGGTCACCCCGTGGAGCAGAAAGACCGTGGGCTGACCGGCGGCCACGGCGGCCGCGATGGCCTGGACGGCCGCTGCCTGCTCTGCTGTGAGCGTCCCGCTCAGCGGCTCGCGCCCGGCCAGGACAGCCGGACGCGGCCAGACCTCCCGGCTGACCAGCTGCAGATACCCCCGGGCGATCAGCGTCCGCAGGACCGCCCCGCTGGCCCCGGTCTGGACCCGCACCTCTTCGAGCGGCACCTCGGTCCGCCCGGCCGCCTGAGCGGTCTGAAGGTACTGGAGGACCGCGGCCTGGCGCGGACTCCCGCTCGGCCAGGGCTCGGTTCGGGCCAGGACCAGATAGCGCTCAACCCGCCCGGACAGCCGGGGCGCCGGCAGGGTGTACTCGCGCACCAGCACCCCCCGCCGGACCAGCCGCTCGACCACCCGCTCCAGCCGGGGCAGCGGCAGTCGAGCCCGCAGCTGGCGGTAACTGACCTGCCGGGCGGCCTGGACCGCCTCGGCCACCCGCTGTTCCTCCGGGGCCAGGGGCGCCGCCGGCGCCCGGGCCAGCCGGAGCACCACCGTTCCCCGCTGCCGCAGGGCCGGCGGGACCATCAGCCGGACGACGGTGCTGAGGGGAGCGCAGCTGGCGGCGGCGACCTCGGTGGCCAGCCGGCGCTGGAGAGCGGTCAGGACCGGCCGGGGGTAGACCAGCGAGAGGATCGGCCGCAGGTCGGCGTCGGCGGCCGCCGGGTCCACCTGCCAGACCACACCCTGCACCCGGCGCGGCCCCAGCGGGACCACCACCAGATGCCCCGGTTCGACGGTCAGCGTCGGCGGGACGGCGTAGTGGAGGCGGAGGTCGCGCGGGACCGTCAGCAGGACCAGGACCTCGGCGACCGCCATCTAGAGGCGCGTGCGACGCGGCTGGACGCGCAGCCGCTCGGCGGTGATGATCGCCTTGAGGTGCGCCACCGCCATCTCCAGGGCACCAGCCCGGTTGATCACCACGTAATCGTACTCGCGCAGACGCTGGAGTTCGGCCTGGGCGTCGGCCAGCCGCCGGGCCAGGGCCTCCGGGCTCTCGGTGCCTCGCTGGGCCAGCCGGGCGGCCAGGTCCTCCAGCGAGGGGGGCGCCAGAAAGATGAAGACCGCCCCGGGCACCCGGCGCTTCACCTGGGCCGCGCCCTGAACATCGATCTTGAGCAGCACGTCCTGCCCGGCCGCCAGCGCTGCCTGAACCTGGTCGAGCGGCGTACCGTACTCGTGGCCGTGGACCACCGCCCACTCCAGAAGCCGTCCCTGGTCTTTGAGCCGCTGGAACTCGGCCGGCGAGACGAAGAAGTAGTCGCGGCCGTGGACCTCGGTCGGCCGCCGGGGACGGGTCGTCACCGTCACCACGTACTGGAGCGGGAACCCCTCAGCCTTGAGCGCCCGGATGACCGAGTCCTTGCCCACCCCGGAGGGGCCGGAGAGCACGAAAAGAATCCCCTGCGGCTCACCCGGCAGCGGACCGGTGAAGAGCGGCTGGGGCGCGGCCACGGGGTGCCGACTGCCGGTCGGGAGTTCGGTCATCGCCATGTGCTATCATTCATCTGGCTATGAGCACGATCGACGCGATCACTCTTGCTGCCCTCGTCGCCGACCTGCGGGCCCACTGCCTGGGGGGACGGGTCCAGAAGGTCGTTCATCCCGACGACCTCTCCCTGGCGCTGGAGATCTACGCCCACGGCCGGCGACACTGGCTTCTGGCCTCGGCCGATCCGCAGGCTCCACGGTTGCACCGGCTGAGCGCACCACCGGCCCGGACGGAGCGGGTGACTCCGTTGCTTTTGCTCCTGCGCAAGTACGTCCGCGGCCGCCGGCTCATCGGCCTCGAGCAGCCCGCCTTCGAGCGGGTGCTCCACCTGGTCTTCGGCCCGCCGACGGCCGACAAGGAGAGCGGACCGGCCGACCTGAGGCTGATTATAGAACTCATCGGCCGCTACAGCAACATCGTCCTGGTCGGCGATGGCCTGGTGCTGGAGGCCATCAAGCGCGTCCCGGCCGCGATCAACCGCTACCGCGTCATCCTGCCCAAACAGCCCTACGTCGGTCCGCCGGCTCAGGCCAAAGAGCCGCCCTACCCGGTCGCGCCCGCCACCCTGGCCGCTCTCCTCGCCAGCCAGCCCACCACCCCCGCCTGGCAGACGCTGGTCCGCGGCCTGGCCGGCCTGAGCCCGCTCCTGGCCCGCGAGGCGGTCTTCCGTGCCACCGGCCAGGCGGACGCCCCGGCCGCCGCCACCGACCCAGCCGCCCTGGCCCGCGCGCTGACCGATCTTCTCCGGCCGCTGGACGAGGGCCAGTGGCAGCCCTCGCTGGCTCGCGAGGGCCAGGACCTGGTGGCCTTCGCTCCCTACCCCCTCACCCATCTGGGGACCTGGGAGCCGGTCGAAAGTATCAGCCTGGCCATAGAGCGCTTCTACGCCCAGAGTCGGGCGGTGGACCGACTGGGCGCTCTGCGGACGGCGCTGCGAGCCCGGGTGGAGGAGGCCCGCCGGCAGCTGGAGCGCCGGCGCGAGGCGCTCCAGCGCGAACTGGACCAGGCCGCGCAGGCCACCGCCTGGCGTGAGGCCGGCGAACTCCTCCTGGCCTACGCCACCACCATCGCTCCCGGTCAGACGACGCTCACCCTCGACGACCGGACCATCCCCCTCGACCCCGCTCTCTCGCCCGTCGAGAACGCTCAGGAGTACTTCCGTCGCTACGCCAAGGCCCGCGATGCCGCCCGCCAGGTGCCGGCCCTGCTGGCCGCCCTGGATCTCGAGCAGGCCTACCTCGACCACATCGCCGTGCTGCTGGAGACGGCCACCACCGTCGAGGACCTGCGCGCCCTGGCCGCCGACCTGTCCTGGCGGCCGGGAGTCCCCACGACGCCGACGAAGAAGAAATCGGCCCGGCCAGCCCCGCTGCGCCCGGTGGTCGAGGTGGACGGCTGCGCCATCTACGTCGGCCGGAGCAACCAGCAGAACGCCCGGCTGACCTTCGACCTGGCCGGCCCCGACGATCTCTGGTTCCACGCCCGGGGGGTGCCCGGGGCTCATGTCGTCCTGCGGGCCGGCGGCCGGCCGGTGACGCCCCGGGCGCTGACGGTGGCTGCCGGCCTGGCCGCCTACTACAGCCAGGCCCGGGGCGAGAGCCGGGTGGCGGTGGACTACACCCTGCGCAAGCACGTCCGCCGGCTGCCCGACGCCCCGCCGGGGCTGGTGACCTACAGCGGCGAGAAGACGCTGCTCGTCCGCCCTCTCGCCCCGGACGACCTCCAGGCGCTCTCGCCCGCCTCCTGAGATGCCGTCCGACGCCGTTCCCCACCTGCGCTGGACCGATCTGCCGGTGGCGGCCCTCCCGCTCGGCCCGGACCTCTTTGACCCGGCGGTGACCTTCACCTGCGGTCAGACGTTCCGCTGGGAGCCGGTCGAGGGCGCCTGGATCGGGGTGGCCGGCGGGCACATCGTCCGGCTCTGGCAGGAGGGGCGGTGGACCTGCAGCCAGGCCTACCCGCCCGGTTTCGACCTGGCCCGCTACCTCTGGGCCGATTTCGACCTGGCCGGCTGGGCGGCGGCCATGCGGTCGCGCGACCCCTGGCTGGCCATGGCCCTCGCGGCCTTTCCCGGTCTGCGGGTTCTCCGTCAGGACCCGGAGGAGATGCTCTTCACCTTCGCCCTGGCCACCGCCAGCCATGTTCCGCGCATCACCCACATGGTGCGATCGCTGGCCGCCCAGCTGGGGGCGCCCATCGCCTGGATCGACGGCCGGCTCTACCGGGCCTTTCCCACAGCCGAGGCGCTCCTGGCCGCCCCCGACGATCTCCTGACCGGCCCCTGCAATCTCGGCTACCGGGCCCGGGTCATTCGCCGGCTGGCCGCCTGGTACTGTGAGCGGGGGCGGGCCTGGCTGAGTGATCTGGCCGCCCGGCCCTACGCCGAGGCCCATCGGCGGCTGCAGGAGGCCCCGGGGGTGGGGCCCAAGGTGGCCGACTGCCTCTGTCTCTTCGGTCTGGGCTTCGCCGAGGCGGTGCCCATCGACGCCCAGACCTGGAAGGTCGCCCGTGGGCTCTTCGGGTCGGCTCTGCCGACCCGGACTCTGACCGCGCGCACCTATCGCCTGGCCGGCGACCTCTTCCGCCAGCGCTACGGCCCGGCCGCCGGCTGGGCCCAGGAGTACCTCTACCACGCCGCCCGGACCGGCCGGCTGGCCGGCCTGGCCGCCCGCTAGCCTCTTGACAGGCCCGGCGTCGGGCCCTATAGTCCCCCACGGAAGCCAGCCCCCGGCTGTCACCTCCGGTGAGCAAGGAGGACCCGCGATGCAGGTCATCTACGCCTTCCGCCGCAGCGCGTTCTATCCGCACCACACCACCGGGCTCGACCTGCCACCGCCCGACGTCCGGCGCCAGTACCTCAAGACCGTCAAAAGCCTGGGCTTCGAGGGTCTGGAACTGGGCGTCGGCTCCCTCGATCCGGCCGCCGTCCGCGACCTGCGGGCCGAACTCGAGGACCACGGCCTGCCCTGTGTGGCCGTCCGTGGGGGCGGTGGTCTGCATCACCCCCGCACGGCTGCCCTCACCCGCCAGCGCCTGGAGGAGGCGGTGCGCTTCGCTGCCCTCATTGGCGCCCGCATCGTCAACACCACCGTCTCCACCCCGGTCGATCCCAACGCCCCCGGCGCCACCTACGGTCAGCCGGTCTCCCAGGGCTCCAGCCGCCTGGCCCATATGACCGACTTCGAGTACACCGCCCGCGGCCTGGCCCAGATCGCCGACCTGGCCGCCGACCACGGCCTTCAGATCAGCATCGAGGTCCACCAGCACTCCATCGCCGATAACTCCTGGTCGGCTCTCTACCTCCTCGACCTTATCAATCGTCCCAACGTCGGTCTCAACCCCGACCTGGGCAACATCTACTGGGCCTACGATACCCCCGAGGAGTCGCTGGAGGCCGCCATTCTGGCCCTGGCTCCCAAGGCGGTCTACTGGCACTGCAAGAACCTCCAGCGCGTTCACATCCCCGAACTCCAGCGGGCTATCTTTCTCCAGGTACCTCTGCCCGACGGCGAGATCGACTACCGCTTCGCCATCACCGCCATGTGGCAGGCCGGCTACCGGGGTCCCCTGGCTGTCGAGGGGATGCGCTACGGCGACCAGCTGACCGGCGACGGCCGCAGCGTCAGTTACGTCAAGAGCCTGCTGGCCGAACTGGCCACTCTCGCTGGCTGAGCCCGGCTGGGAGTCGCCGAAGGTCAAAAGCCCGGCCCGTGAGGGGCGTGGGCGCCAGGGACCTCTTCGGCCACCCTCGGCGTGGTGTCTCAGTCCCTGGCCGCCGGGTGCTGCTTCCTGGCGACGGCTGTCCGGCCGGTCTGGAGCCGCACCCCCCAGGGGCTCTGCTCGGCGGTGCGAGAGGGGCGAAGTGAGCGTTCCCCGCCCGCTCAGGCGGGGTCGGCCAGGTTGGGGAGGGCCTCGCCGACCGGGGTCACGTCGGCCCAGTTGGTTCCCACCCGCACCTCGACCTCGATGGGCACAGTGAAGGGGCCGTCTGGTGGCTCGACCCCGCTCATGATCTCCTGGACCAGCGGGATCAGTACCGGCAGTTCGGCGACGGGCGCCTCAAAGAGCAGCTCGTCGTGGACCTGCAGGATCATCCGGCTGGCCAGCCCCTGTTCGCCGAGCGCCCGGTGCAGCCGGACCATGGCGATCTTGATGAGGTCGGCGTTCGAGCCCTGGATCGGGGCGTTGATCGCCCGCCGCTCGGCCGCCTGGCGGACCGTGCGGTTGCTGACCCGGATCTCGGGGATATAGCAGCGGCGGCCCCAGAGGGTGGTCACGTAGCCCTGTTCCTCGGCCAGCCGCTTGATCCGGACAATGTAGTCGGCGATCCCGGCGTAGCGGGTCAGGTAGCCGTGAATGATGCGCTGGGCCTCCTCGCGGGGGATATTGGCCCGCTGGGCCAGGCCGTACTCGCTCAGCCCATAGGCGATGGCGTAGTTGACCATCTTGGCCACCCGCCGCATCTCGGGAGTGACGGCGTCAGGTGGCACCCCGAAGACCTCGGCCGCCGTCGCCACGTGCACATCCTCGCCCCGCTGGAAGGCCTCGCGCAGTCGCCGGTCGCCGGTGATGTGGGCCAGGATGCGCAGCTCGATCTGCGAGTAGTCGGCGCTGACCAGCACCCAGTCCGGCCGGTCGGCGATAAAGGCCCGCCGCACCTGCCGTCCCAGCTCGGTGCGCACCGGAATGTTCTGCAGGTTCGGATCGGCGCTGGCCAGCCGGCCGGTGCTGGTCCCGGCCTGGTTGAACGAGGTGTGGACCCGCCCCGTTCGCGGATGCACCATGGTCGGCAGGGCGTCGACGTAGGTCGACTTGAGTTTGACCAGCTGCCGATACTCCAGCAGGAGGTCCACCACCGGGTGGGTGCCGCGCAGTTCGTCCAGCGTCTCAGCGTCGGTGGAGTAGCCGGTCTTGGTCCGGCGGAGGGCCGGCAGACCCAGCTCCTCGAAGAGCACCCGGCCCAGTTGCTGGGGGCTGTTCAGATTGAAGCGGTGGCCGACGGCCGCGTAGATGGCCTCCTCCAGCGCCCCGATCCGCTCGGCCAGCGCCCGCGACATCTCCTGGAGATAGGGCACGTCCACCGCCACCCCTGTCAGCTCCATCGCCGCCAGGACCGGGATAAGCGGCAGCTCGACGTCGGCGAAGAGCGACCAGAGCCCGGCCGCCCGCAACTCCGGCTCCAGCAGGGCCCGGAGCCGGAGGACCACGTCCACGTCGGCCCCGGCGTAGGCGGCCACCAGCGGGACCGGCACGCTGGCCATCGAGACCTGCTGTCGCCCTTTGCCGATGAGATCGGTAATCGGGGTCATCTCCAGACCCAGTTTGAGGAAGGCCAGGTCCTTGAGGTTCAGAGCCCGCTGGGTCGACTCCAGAAGATAGGCTCCGAGCAGGGTGTCGAAGGCCAGTCCCCGAACCTGGACCCCGTGGCGGGCCAGGACGATGAGGTCGAACTTCAGGTGATGGCCGTACTTGGCCCAGCGCGGATCTTCGAGGAAGGGGCCCAGACGCGCCCGCACCAGCTCCCACGACAGCTGGGCGTCTCCATCCGTCCGGTGGCCGACCGGAAGGTAGTAGGCCTCGCCCGGCTCCCAGGCCACCGCCAGCCCCACCAGAGCCGCCCGCATCGGGTCCAGGGCATCGGTCTCGGTGTCCAGCGCGAACCCGCGGACCTCGCTCAGGCGCGCCACCAGCCGCTCGAGATCGCCTGGTGTGGCGACCGTATGGTAGACGCCCGGCCAGGCCGGACCGGCCATCACGGCCGCCCGCTGGTCGGTCGAGGGCGGGGCAGACGCCGACGCCCCGTCGAACAGGGTAAGCTGGACTGCCCCGGCCGGTCGGTCGGCGCCGGTGGCCTCACCCTCCTCGGCCGCTCCCGGTGGCAGACGGTCCAGCAGCCGGCGGAACTCCAGTTCGCGCAGAAACGCCACCAGCCGCTGCCGGTCGTAACGTCCGGCCTGGCACCGGTCCAGGTCGAACTGGACCGGCACGGTGGTGACGATGCGAACCAGTTCCCGGGCCTGGCGGGCCGCCTCGCCGTGCTCCCGCAGCAGCCGGGCGATCTTGGGGTCCAGCCGGTCCAGGTTGGCCAGCAGGTTGTCGAGGCTGCCGTACTCCTGCAGCAGCCGCCGGGCCGTCTTCTCGCCGATCCCCGGCACCCCTTTGATATTGTCCGAGGGGTCGCCTTTCAGGGCCTTGAAATCGACCAGCTGCTCCGGTCGCAGCCCGTAGCGCTCCTCCACCCGCGTCGCGTCGTACAGCACCGTCTCCGAGAAGCCCCGGAGCGGGGCCAGGACCCGGATGCCGGGTCCGACCAGTTGCAGGGCGTCGGTGTCGCCGGTGACGATCACCACCTCCCAGCCCTGCTCGACCGCCTGTCGGGCCAGGGTGCCGATCACGTCGTCGGCCTCGTAGCCCTCGACCCCTACCACTGGAATGTTCAACGCCTCCAGCAGCTGATAGACGCGCCGGAACTGCTCGTAGAGCCCGTCCGGCGCCGAGGGACGCTGAGCCTTGTATTCGGCGTAGGTCAGATGCCGAAAGGTCGGCCCGGCCTGATCGAAGGCGGCCACGACACAATCGGGCCGCAGGTCGGTCAGGGCCTTAAAGAGCATCTCGGCCACGCCGAAGACGGCGTTGACCAGTTCCCCTTTGCTGGTGGTCAGCGGTGGCACGGCGTGGAAGGCCCGGTGGACCAGGGCGTTGCCGTCGATGAGGAGCAGAAGCCGGCGGGCGGGCGACGGCCTATCGGTCACGGTTCGGCTCACCCTCTCTCACCGCTGGTCGGCACCACGGGCGGGGGCGCCTTGGCCAGTTTCTCGGCCAGGTGCGCCTTGAGGGCCTGAAACCGCTGCTGGAAGGCCGGGTCGTCCAGCGGCTCGCTCCACATGATATAGGCGTCCTCGCCGTTGTCACTGTAATAGTGGCGGCGGACACCCTCGATCCGGAACCCGTACTTGCGGTAGAGATTCTGGGCCACGGTGTTCGACACCCGAACCTCCAGCGTGACCCGGCGGCAGCCCAGTTCCATCGCCAGCTCGATCAGGCTGGCCAGCAGCAGTTCGCCCAGTCCCCGTCCGCGGGCCGCCTGGCGCACGCAGATGGTGGTGATGTGGGCTTCGTCGAGCATCACCCACATGCCGGCGAAGCCCAGCAGTTCGCCGCGCCGGTCGCCGGCCGGCCGCTCGGCCAGGCCGAACGGGCGGAGGAACTGCTGGACCAGCCGGCGGATGGTCCCCAGTGGTGCCTCACCGGCTCCCTCGGGGGCCGGCGGGGCGGTCTCCCCGGCTGGCTCCTCGGGCACCCAGCGCACCACGATGTAGCGGCCGAGACGGTTCTCCTTGATCTCGCGGATGTAGGCGGTCTTGGGCCAGGGGGTGGTGAAGCACTCGCGCTCGACCATCGCCACCTGGTCGACGTCGTCCAGGGTCATCGGCTGCACGATGTACGGCATTCTCGCTCCTCGGTGGCCGGGCCTCACCGCTCCCCCGTGAGGGTCAGTGGGCGGCGCGGCAGGGTGATGGCCGGACGGCGCAGGTAAAGGGGCTGCAGGGTGATGACATCGTCCACGATCCCCTGCTGAAGCCGCTGCCAGCCCAGTTCGGCCAGGAAGGCCGCCCGCCGCACCCGCTGGGCCGGCCCGACGATCACCGCTCGCTCCCCCAGCGCGGCCTGCAACATCTGGGCCTGCTCCGGGGCGATCTCCCCGCAGAAGAGCGTGGGCTGGGTCGTCTCGGCGATGAGCGCCCCCAGCTCGACCAGCCGGGGCGGCTCCAGCAGCGCCACCCGCTCGCCCTCCCGTTGATAGAGGGCGGTGGCTACTTCCCCTCGCCCGCCGGGCAGGATCGGCCGGATCGGCAGGGCGGTCTCGCGGTGGGCGTAGGCGATGACCTCGAGCGTTCCGCAGCCGACGATCGGGCAGTCCAGCACTGCCGCCAGCACCTTGGCTGTCGTCACCCCCACCCGCAGCCCGCTGAAGCCCCCCGGCCCCAGGGCCACGACAACGCCCTCCAGGGCGGCGACGGGCCGCTGGGCTAGGTCCAGCAGGCGCTGGATCACCGGCAGGAGCTGCCGGGTGTGGTGCTGCTCGGCGCGCCAGGTCGTCTCGGCCAGCACCTGGCCGGCGTAGAGGGCCACGCTGGCCACCGCCGTTGAGGTGTCAATGGCGAGCAAGAGGGGCGGGCTGCCCATACCAGCGCTCCACGAACCGGGTCAGGAGCAGAACGTAGCGGGCGCCAACGGCCCGCAGGCGGATCTCCCGCCCGTCGTCGCGGTACTGCACCCGGATCTCCAGGCGTTCGGCCGGGAGGAGCGGTCGGGCCGGCTCGGGCCACTCGATGACCACCACCCCGTCGCCAGCCAGATACTCCTCCAGCCCCAGGCCCAGCGCCTCCTCCGGCGACCGCAGGCGGTAGAGGTCGAGGTGGTAGAGGGGCAGGCGGGGCCCGCCTGCCCCAGGCCGGTACTCCTGGATCAGCGTAAAACTCGGGCTGGGCACCGGACCGCGGACGCCCAGCCCCTCCGCCAGCCCCTGGACCAGGGTGGTCTTGCCGCTCCCGAACGGGCCGTCCAGCAGAATGAGATCGCCCGGCTGGACCAGGTCGGCCAGAAGCCGTCCGACCGCCCGCGTCTCCTCCGGGCTGCTGGTCGTGATCACCGCCTCAGCTGGCTGCCCCGCTGCCTGCGCCAACGCTCTCCAACCTGCGCCGGGGACCGTTCCTGCTCAGATTATACACAATCTCAGGCCAGTGCTTCCTCGCGACCGAACCAGCGGAAGAAGACGACGGTCATCGCCCCGAAGAAATAGAAGCCCATCCCCACCCACATCAGCAGCCCGCCGATCTGCTGGTCCACCAGAGCCGACAGCCCCCACGGCCGGCTGGCCGTGGCGTAGCCGCTGTAGAGCGGGGCCGGGGCGTAGGTGAGAAAGGCTCCCACCAGCGAGGTTGGAGCCAGTTGGAGAAAGAAGTACAGAACCTGGGCCGGCGGGCTCAGCCCCGGGAGGTCGGCCAGCGGGTTCACCACCGGCCACCACAGGAGCAGGGCCGCGCCCACAAAGACGAGGTGCGAGAGAATATGCAGGAGCGGGTGAGCGAAGACCAGGTCATAGACCGGCGGAAGATGCGACCCTCCAAAGATGAGGTGAAAGGCCAGAAACCCCACCGCTGGTCGGGTGGCCCCGCGCAGCACTGTCCCCAGGACCGGCCGGTCGGCCAGCCAGCGCAGCCAGGCCGTCGGCAGCCCGTAGAGGAGCAGCGGTGGCGCCACCAGAATGAGCAGAAGATGCTGGGCCATGTGGGCGCTGAAGAGATACTGCTCGCTCCAGGTGTGGAGCGGCGACTCTTCGGCCAGCAGAATCACCCCCAACCCGACGGAGAAGGCCACCACCCGTCCGGTGGGGAGATCGTCGCCCCGGGCGCGCTGCTGCCGCCAGTGGCGCAGAAAGGCGAGTGCCGCCAGCAGGACGCCGAGCCGCACCCCCAGATGGCCCCAGAAGTCCGCGTCGGTCCAGACCATGCCGACCACTCAGTGCACCAGCTGCGGAATGTGGGGGAAGAGGTGCAGGAAGGCGATGGTCAGCGCGGCCGCGATCCCCAGCCCGGCGACGAAGAAGGCGGCGAAGAGCCGACTGTCGAAGCGCAGGTGCATATAGAAGAGGGCCACCAGCGCGAACTTGCTGGCCGAGAGAATCAGGAGGATCGGCGCCAGCACCGGCCGTAGAATTTCCAGATAGTATACGGCCACCTCGATGATCGTGATGACCGTCAGCACCCCGGCCACCGAGAGGTAGACCCAGGGGCTGGGCGGCGTGTGGGCGTGGACCACCGCCGGGTGACCGTGCGCGGCGTGGGCGGCGATCGCCGGATGGTCGTGCGCGGCGTGGGCCGCGGTCTGGGCGTCGCTCATCGTTGCCTCCTTGGCCTGGACCTCGGCTCCCTGGTCTGCCACCATCGCCCCCTTCAGAGCACCGAGAGCAGGTAGACCACCGTGAAGATCACGATCCAGACAACATCCACGAAGTGCCAGTAGAGTCCACAGATCTCGACCTTCAGGCTGTCGGCCGGCGTGAGTTTGCCGGTCATCGCCATCGTCCAGAGCGAAAGCAGCCAGAGCACGCCGATGCTCACGTGCGCCCCGTGGAAGCCAGTCAGGACGAAGAACGTCGTCCCGAAGAGGTTCCGGGCCGGGGTCAGCCCCTTGTGCACGAACTCGGTGAACTCGAAGAACTGGAAGCCCAGGAAGGTCGAACCGAAGAGGGCGGTCATCAGCAGCCAGAGTTTGGTGCCCCGCATATCCCCGCGCTGGATCGAGGCCAGGGCCAGCACCATCATCAGGCTGCTGTTCAACAGAACGAAGGTGCTGACCGAGGTCACCGGGATGTTCAGGATCTCCTGTGGGTAGGGCCCGACGACGCTCTTCCCCCGGTAGATGAGGTAGGTGGCGATAAACGACCCGAAGAACAGGCAGTCCGAGCCCAGGAACAACCACATCAGCAGTTTCCGGTTGTCCAGGCCGGTGGTCGTCGCGTGGGCCGGTCCGTGGGCGATGGCGTGCTGCATCCGTCTCTCCGTCCGTTGA
The DNA here is from genome assembly GCA_034433795.1 of Chloroflexota bacterium. Taxonomy (GTDB): domain Bacteria; phylum Chloroflexota; class UBA6077; order FW602-bin22; family DAOUAE01; genus DAOUAE01. The sequence continues at coordinate 23,580 of DAOUAE010000089.1, read as the reverse complement.
GCCTCAGGCCTGGCCGGCGATCGGCTCGAAGAGCCAGCCGTACAGGCCGTAGAGCAGGATCACCACTCCCAGGGCCACCAGCACCGGCGAGAAGATGAACCCGCTCAGCGCCAGGAAGAGCCCGAAGGAGACCACAATCGGATAGTATGAGGGATCGGGCATATGCCGCTCGGCCTCGGCCACCTGGGCCGGCTCACCCACCAGCGGCAGTTTCACCCCGGCGTGCGGCCCGTACTTCCAATCCCAGACCGGTCGGCGGCTGTGCACGGTCGGCACCACCGCGAAATTGTAGGCCGGCGGCGGCGAGGGGATGGCCCATTCCAGCGTCTGCCCATCCCAGGGGTCAGCCTCGGCCCGTTCGCCCTGGCGCAGGCTGCGGTAGACGTTGACCATAAACACCAGGACCGAGGCGGCGGTGATGAAGGCCCCAATGGTGCAGACCAGGTTCCAGAAGGCCCAGCCCTGCTCCGGGCTGTAGGTGTAGACCCGGCGCGGCATCCCCTCCAGCCCCAGGATATGCATCGGGAAGAACGTCATATTGAAGCCCACGAACCAGAGCCAGAAGTGGAGCCGCCCCAGTTTCTCGTCCAGCAGCCGTCCGGTGATCTTGGGGAACCAGTAGTAGATTCCGGCCATCAGGCCGAAGAGCGCCCCGCCGAACAGCACGTAGTGGAAGTGGGCCACCACGAAGTACGAGTCGGTCTGCTGCAGGTCCACCGGCGGGGTGGCGTGCATCACCCCGCTGATCCCGCCGATGACGAACATGGCGATGAAGCCCACCGCGAAGTGCATCGCCGTCGTCCAGCGGATCTGGCCACCCCACAGGGTCCCCAGCCAGTTGAAGACCTTCACGCCGGTCGGAATGGCGATGGCCATTGTGGTGATGGCGAAGACCGCGTCAGCCAGCGGCCCCATCCCCACCGCAAACATGTGGTGGGCCCAGACGCCGAACGAGAGGAAGGCGATGGCGATCCCTGAGTAGACCACGAAGGGATAGCCGAAGAGCGGCTTGCGGGCGAAGGTCGGCAGCACCTCGGAGATGATGCCCATCGCCGGGAGGATAAGGATGTAGACCTCCGGGTGCCCGAAGACCCAGAACAGGTGCTGCCAGAGGAGCAGGTCCGCTCCGGCCGCCACGTTGTAGAAGTTGGTCCCGAAGAAGCGGTCGAACATCACCTGGATGAGGGCGACGGTGATGACCGGAAAGGCGAAGATGATGAGGAACATCGTCACCAGCGTCATCCAGACGAAGACCGGCATCCGCATCAGCGACATGCCGGGGGCCCGCATGTTGATGATCGTCACCAGGAAGTTGAAGGCCGCCGCCATCGAGCCCACGCCCAGGAGCTGCAGGCCCAGGATCCAGAAGTCGGTGGCGTGGCCCGGGGTGTACTGCTTGGCGGTCAGGTTGGCGTAGCCGAACCAGCCCACCGCCGGGGCCTGGTTGACCACCCAGCCCAGGTTGAGAAGGATGGCGCCGAAGAGGAAGACCCAGTAGGAGAGGGCGTTGAGACGGGGGAAGGCTACATCGTGCGCCCCGATCATCAGCGGCACCACGAAGTTGAAGAAGGCGGCGCTCAGCGGCATCACCACCAGAAAGATCATCGTGGTGCCGTGCATGGTGAAGAGGGCGTTGAAGTCATCGGGCCCCAGGAACGTGTTGTTGGGGACCGCCAGCTGGATGCGCATCAGGAGCGCCTCGATCCCGCCGATAAGCAGGAAGATGAAGGCGGTCACCCCGTAGAGGATGCCGATTCGTTTGTGGTCGACCGTGGTCACCCAGCTCCAGACGCCGTGGTAGACCCGGCGTCGTTCCAGAACACCTGCCACCGTCGCCATCGTCCACCTCCGCGTGTGCTCGCGGCGAGCGCTGCGCCCTCGCCTACTTCAGGCTGGTGAGGTAGGCCACCAGCAACCGGATGTCCGCGTCGCTCAGCCCAAGAGTGGGCATCTTGTTCCCCGGCTTGATCGCCTGGGGGTCCTTCAGCCAGCGCGCCAGGTTCTCCGGCGTGTTGGGGATGATCCCCGCCGCCAGCGTCGTCCGACTGCCGACATGGGTCAGGTCCGGTCCCTGCTTGCCCTGGGCCGGCGTTCCGGCCACCGTGTGGCAGCCCACACAGGCGCTGCGGGCGAAGAGCTGCGCCCCCTGCTGGGCCTCGGCGGTCGTCGGCTGCGGGACGGTCTTCTGGGCCTGGACCCACTGCTCAAACTCGGCCGGCGTCTGGACGATCACCCGCATCCGCATGTTGGCGTGCTGGGTCCCGCAGTACTCGGCGCACTGGCCGAGATACACGCCCGGCTCGTCGATGGTGAACCAGAGGTGGTTCACCCGATTGGGGATGGCGTCGCGCTTCCCTCCCAGTTTCGGCACCCAGAAACTGTGGATGACATCGGCCGACTCGAGCGAGAGGGCGACCGGCCGGCCAGTCGGCAGGTGCAGTTCGTTGGCGGTGACGATCCCCAGGTCCGGGTACTGGAACTCCCACCACCACTGATGGCCGATGACCCGCACCCGCAGGGCGTTGGGTGGGGGCTCAGTCTGGGTGGCGAAGATGGTCCGGATCGTCGGTACGGCGATGACCACCAGGATCAGGGCCGGGGCCAGCGTCCAGGCGATCTCCAGCCGCGTGTTCCCGTGGATCTGGCGCGGCTGACCGTCGCCCGGGCGGGCCCGGAAGCGAAAGACCGCGTAGAGCAGGGCCCCTTCGACAATAATGAAGACGAAGGCGGCCAGGACTGTGACGAGCAGGTAAAGGCTGTTGATCTCCCGGCCGAAATCGGTGACCGGCGTGATGGTGGTCTGCGGACTCTGCTCACAGCCGACCATCCCGAACAGGAGAAGGAACAGGAGGGGGAGAAACCGCCAGCCTGCGGCGCGCACTCCACCGTTCATTGCCGGTTGCAACCTCAGGTGCAGAATCGCTGGCGCACGGTGGGGGGAAGCAATGCGCAGCCTCTGTTTTACCAGAGCCGGCCCCGCACCGTCAAGTCTGTCACGGTCACGCTCCTGCTATAATAGTGCCCAGCCCGCACGGGCGAGGACGCACGCGTTTGCCAGGGAGAGGCTATGCCCCGTATCTCGGCCGCCGATCTTACCCGTCTGACCACCGCTATCTTCCGATCGGCCGGCGCTCCGCCGGACATCGCCGACCAGGTCGCTACCTCGCTGGTCGAAAGCAACCTGGTCGGGCATGACTCCCACGGCGTCATCCGCGTCCCGGCCTATGTCGACCTCATCCGCCGAGGGGTGATCATCCCCGACGCCCGGCCCGCTCTTCTCCAGGAGACGCCGACCACGGCGCTGGTGGACGGCGGCTGGGCCTTCGGTCAGGTCGCCGCACACTACGCCACCGAGATCGCCATCGCCAAGGCCCGCGCTGCCAGGGTGGCGGCAGTCGGCCTGACCCGCTGCAATCACATCGGCCGGCTGGGCGAGTACGCTGAGCGCGGAGCGGCGGCCGGGGTGGTCCTCTTCGTGTTCGCCGGCGGCAGCACTGCCGCCATCGCCGCCCCCTACGGAGGGGCCGCCCGGGCGCTGGGCACCAATCCGCTGGCCGTCGGGATACCGGCTGGGGAGTTCGGGCTCCTCCTCATTGATTTCGCCACCACCACCGTCGCTGAGGGCAAACTCCAGGTCGCCCGGGCCAAAGGCGAGCGGATCCCTGAGGGCTGGATTCTGGACCGCGAGGGTCGGCCCACCACCGATCCCAACGATTTCTACCACGGCGGGATGCTCCTGCCCTTCGGCGGCCACAAGGGCTACGCCCTGGCCCTCCTGGTTGATGCGCTGGCCGGGGCTCTGCTCGGGGCCGGGGCCTTCAGCCCCGAACAGCGTGGCAGTGGAACGTTTCTTCTGGCGCTCGACGCCGCCGCCTTCCAGCCGCTGACGGTGGTTCAAGAGAATATGGACCGCCTCTTTCAGCGGATCAAAGCCGTGCCGCCAGCGCCGGGGTTCGCCGAGGTTCTCATCCCCGGTGAGCCCGAGCGCCGAACCCGCGCCCGGCGCGCGGCCGAGGGCATCCCCCTGCCTGACGACACCTGGCAGCGGTTGCTGGCCGTCGCCCGGGACCTGAGGCTGGAGACGGCCGGGATTCTGGCCGGCGGATCAGCCGGCTGATTCGCCGGCCAGAGCGGCCCAGAGGCGCAGGTAGGCCTCGTAGCGCTCCCGACAGATCGCGCCGCGCTCAACCGCCGCCCGGACCGCACAGCCCGGCTCGAGCCGGTGGGTGCAGTCGCTGAAGGCGCACCGCCCCAGATAGGGTCGGAACTCCCGGAAGTACTGGTCCAGATCCTCCGGGGCGATCCCGGCCAGAGAGAGGGTCCGCAGCCCCGGCATATCGGCGATGGCGCCGGCCTCCGGACCGTCCAGCGGGAAGAGCTGGATGACCGTGGTGGTGTGCCGGCCCCGGCCGGTGGCCCGGCTGACCTCCCGCACCCGCAGGCCCAGACCGGGCTTGAGGGCGTTGAGCAGGCTGGTCTTGCCCACCCCCGATGGCCCCACGAAGGCCGAGACCTTGCCCCAGAGCAGCCGCCGCAGCTCCTCCAGCCCCTCGCCGGTCCGGGCGCTGGTCAGGACCACCGTGTATCCCGCTCGCCGGTAGCACTCCAGCGCCCGCTTCAGGTGCTCCCAGCCCAGATCGATTTTGTTGATGCAGATAATGGGCTCCAGCCCTTCGGCCTCGGCGATGACCAGGAACCGGTCGAGCATCGGCAGCACCGGCTCCGGCTCGTGGGCCGCGAAGACGATGATCAGCTGGTCCACCCCGGCCAGGACCGTGGGCCGGGGCCCGGCCGTGACCCGCACGTAGGCCCGCTCCCGCGGGTAGACCTCCTCGACCACCGCCGTGCCGTCCGGCAGCAGACAGACCTTCACCCGATCGCCCACGGCGATCGGCGCCAGCCGTTCCGGCGACTCCGGCGCGGCCCGGGGGCCTCCCGGACGGAGATACCCTTTGAGCAGCCGCCCCCGGATGAGACACTGGAAGGTCCCCCGTGGCGTCTCGACCAGACAGGTCTTGCGGTGCAGGCGCCGGACCACCCCCTCCAGACACTCCACGCCCGGCCGGGTGGCCGGCGACGGCGCCGGTTCCTCCTGATTGGCGTTCTCGACCAGCGTCAAATTCTCACCCCGATCAGAGTATACCTGGTTGCCCCGCTCTCTGCGCCAGTCCCGCCGGGCACGCCGGTTGCAGGCCGGGTGGGCTCCGAGACCGCTGGCGACCGGAACGGGAGGAGACGATGACGCCGTCGGAACCGCTCCGCTCGGATTTCCTGGAACCGCTGGCCGGTCCGGGCCAGCGGCTCACGGCCCTGCAGGCCTTCTACCTGAGTCGCCTGGCCTGGCTGCTCCGCCAGCACCGGACGCTGGCGCCCCGACTGGACGGCGCGGACTGGCGTCTCCGACTCCTCAACAAGGCCATCTACTCGGTCTTCTGCGACTGTGTCGCGCTCGGGGTGGGCGACGCCGCCCGCCGGCTCTTCCAGCGCGAGTCGCCCGATCAGGTGCGGTGACTGGCCTGCAACTTGCACAGAGAACCGCGCCTGGTCCACCGGGACCAGCGAATCCTTTTGGACAGGGGGAGATCCGATGGCTCAGGTCGCACCGACGATCCCGCACACGGCCGCGATGAAGAACGTCAACCACAATCTGATCTCAACGCTGGACAACAAGCTCGACGCGGTCTGGCGCTACGACACCTACATTCAGGACGCGCGGCAGCAGGGCTGCATGGACTGCGTGCGGGTGCTGGAGCAACTGAAGCAGGAAGAGATCCGGCAGATCCAGATGCTGCGCGAGGAGATCGCCAAGCACGTCCAGAAGGGCCAGTTCGACTGAGCCTGCCAGCCGGACCGCACGGCAGGACGTGGCCCCGCCCGTCCGACGGGCGGGGCCACGCTGTGCTGTCCGACCGATAGCCGACAGGCGACCGGGTTACCGCTTGGTGTACTGCGGCGCCTTGCGGGCCCGCTTGAGACCGTACTTCTTCCGCTCTTTCACACGGGGGTCGCGGGTGAGGAGCCCGGCCTGCCGGAGCGGAGGCCGGTACTCTGGGTTGGCCAGAACAAGAGCCCGGGCCAGCCCGTGGGCGATCGCCCCCGCCCAGCCCGAGAGGCCTCCTCCCGAGACACGGGCGACCACGTTGTATTTCTGGACCGCGTCCACCACCTGCAGCGGCTGCAGCACCTGCACCTGCCAGGTCAGGCGCGGGAGAACCTCGGTCAACGGCTTGCCGTTGACGATGATCTGCCCGGTCCCACCGGGGTAGAGGCGCACCCGCGCCACCGCCGTCTTGCGCCGTCCGGTCGCCGCAAAGTATCGCTGTTCCATCGCCGTCCTTCGGTCCTCGACCGCCATCACTGGCCGCCTCCTTCGACGCGCCGCTCCGCGAGCAGCGGGAACGGCTCCGGCTGCTGGGCCGCGTGTGGGTGGTGCGGCCCAGCGTAGACCTTGAGTTTCTTGAGCATCTGGCGCCCGAGCGCCTTCTTGGGCAACATGCCCCGCACCGCGTGGATGATCACCCGCTCGGGATGCCGCTGGAGAGCCTGCCGGAGCGTCTCCGCCTTCAGGCCGCCCGGATATCCCGAGTGCCGATAGTAGACCTTCTGGTCGAGTTTCTTCCCCGTCACCCGCACCTTTTCGGCGTTGATGACGATCACGTAGTCGCCGGTGTCCAGGTGCGGGCTGTAGATCGGCTTATGCTTGCCGCGCAGCACCCGGGCGATCTGCGTCGCCAGACGACCCAGGATCTGGCCGCTCGCGTCCACCACATACCAGCGCCGCTGGATCTCCGATGCCTTCACTGCGTAGGTCTTTTGCATCGCGCCACTCCTCACCGTCGCCATCCACCGACTCGTCGTACCAGACTCGCATCAGGCACAGCCCCTGGGGCGGCGCAGTCGGTCCCGCCGCTCGGCGGTCGCGCGCCGCCAGGATCGCGGCCATCGCCGCCGGCTCACGCCGGCCCCGCCCGATCTCGACCAGCGTCCCCACGATGGTCCGCACCATCTGCGGCAGGAAGGCGTTGGCCTCGATCTCGAAGATGACCGCCGCCTGCTCCCGCCAGAGGTCGGCCCGGTAGACCGTTCGTTCGGTCCGCCGACCGCGCCGCCCGCTGCTCAGACCGGCGAAGGCGGCGAAGTCGTGAGTGCCAATGAGATACCGGCAGGCCGCCTGCATCGCCGCGACATCGAGCGGGTCCGGCACATGCCAGACGTACTGCCGGCCGATGGCCGGCCGCACCGGTCGGTTGAGGATGGTGTAGCGGTACAGGCGGCGTCGGGCGTCCCGTCGGGCGTGGAACCCCGGGGGCATCTCCTGGACGTGGTGGACCGTGATGTCCGCGGGCAGGAGCGCCAGGAGCGCGCGGTGCAGCCGCTCCACCGGGAGCGGCGAGCCCATTCGGAAGCTGACCACCTGCCCCCGGGCGTGCACCCCGGCGTCGGTCCGGCCGGCGGCCACCACCCGGATGGTCTCCTGCGTGATCCGGGCCAAGGCGGCTTCCAGTTCGCCCTGGACGGTCCGTCGCCCGGGCTGGATCTGGAACCCGGCGAAGTGGGTTCCGTCGTACTCCAGCACGAGCCGCAGCGTCCGCATCGCCCTGGGCGTGCCTCATTCGACCAGTTCGATCAGGGCCATCGGCGCGCCGTCGCCCAGGCGCGGCCCCAGCTTTGTGATCCGCGTGTACCCTCCCGGCCGGTCGGCGTAGCGGACCGCCAGTTCGTCGAAGACTTTGGCGACGACTTTCGGGTCGCCCAGGCGGGCGATGGCCAGCCGGCGGTGGTGCAGCGTCCCCTTCTTGCCCAGGGTGATGATCTTCTCCACCACCGGCCGCAGGGCCTTGGCCCGGGCCTCGGTCGTCCGGATCTTCTCATAGGTGATGAGCGCCTTGGCCAGGTTGCGCAGCATCAGCAACCGGGGCCCGGTCGGGCGCCCGAGTTTCTTATAGCCCTTCCGATGCCGCATGCCGTCTCATCCTCCGGCGGCCGGGGTCGGCCGGAAGGCCGACCCTCTCACCGTTCCTCGTCTTCGTCGTCCTCGTCTTCGTCGTAGTCCTCGTAGGGGTCGGTGCCCTCGAACTCCTCGTCGGCGGCCCCCACACTGACCGGCTGGGCCGGCGCCAGCCGCGAGTGCTCCAGCAGCCCACGCTCGGCCAGTCGCTCGCGCAGCTCATCGAGCGACTTGCGCCCGAAGTTCCGCACGCCCAGCAGATCCTCCTCGGTCATCTCCAGAATCTGCCCGACCTTGGTGATGCCGGCCCGCTTGAGGCAGTTGTAGGCCCGGACCGACAGGTCCAGGTCCTCGATCGGCATGTCGTAGACCTTGGCCGGGATGGCGGGGGCGCTGGCCGTCGGGTTGACCAGCTGGCCGGCCGGCTTGCCAGCCGCCTCCAGGATCAGGGAGAAGTGCCGGATGAGGATCTGGGCGCTCTGGGCCAGCGCCTCGTCCGGCGTGATTGTGCCATCGGTCCAGATATCGAGCGTCAGCCGCTCGTAGTCACTGACCTCGCCGACCCGCATCGGCTCGACCGTGAAATTGACCTTCCGCACCGGTGTGTAGATGGCGTCCACCGGGATCTCGCCGATGGGCAGGCCCTCGCGCTGGTCCGCCGGCACGTAGCCCTTGCCCCGCTCGACCGTCATCTCCATCGACAGACGCGCCTCCGGCGCGTCGAGCGTGGCGATGTGCTGCCACGGGTTGACGATCTCGACCTCCGCCGGGGTGATGATGTCGGCGGCAGTCACCTCGCCAACGCCGCTCGCCTCCAGGCGCAGCGTCACCGGTCGGTCGGCGAACGAGCGCAGGCGGATCTGCTTGATGTTCAGGATGAGTTCGGTCGTATCCTCGCGCACGTGCGGGATCGGCGAGAACTCATGGTAGATCCCGTCGATTTTAATCGACGTGATGGCCGCGCCGGGCAGGGCCGCCAGCAGCACCCGCCGCAGCGCGTTCCCGATCGTCGTGCCGAAGCCCGGCTCCAACGGGGCGATGGTGTAGCGCCCGTGGTTGGCTTCGACCTCGCCACCTTCGATCTTGGGCAGCATCTCCTCGATCAACGCTTAATCGCCTCCTTCGGCGCACACCCGCTGGCCGTGGGGCCAGCCCGGGCCGCGACCTTCCAACCCGCCGCTTAGCGCGAGTAGAACTCGACGATGAGTTGCTCGTTGATGGTGGTATCGATCTCGTCCCGGCTGGGCAGGCGCAGCACCCGGCCAGTCATTGTCGTCGGGTCCACACTCACCCAACTCGGGATCTGCTTGCGGCTCAGTTCCTGCATCGCCACCTGGAAGTGCTCCAGGTTGCGGCTGCGTTCCCGTACGGCGATCACCGTGCCCGGCTCGACCAGGTAGGAGGGGATATCGACCTTGCGGCCGTTGACCTCGAAGTGGCCGTGCCGCACCAGCTGGCGGGCCTGGCGACGGGAGTCGGCGAAGCCCATGCGGTAGACGACGTTGTCCAGCCGGCTCTCCAGAATGGTCAGCAGGTTCTCACCGGTCGGTCCGGGGCGTCGGGCCGCCTCCTCGAAGTGTCGGCGGAACTGGCGCTCCAGGATCCCGTAGATGAACTTCAGTTTCTGCTTCTCGCGCAGCTGCAGGCCGTAGTCCGACATCTTGCGCCGGCGCTGCTGGTGCTGACCCGGCGGATACGGCCGCCGCTCAACCGCGCACTTCGGGGTGAAGCACCGGTCGCCTTTGAGGAAGAGCTTGAGGCCCTCGCGACGGCAGATCTTGCAGACAGGGCCGGTGTAACGTCCCATACAGCCTCCTTAGACCCGGCGGCGCTTGGGCGGCCGACACCCGTTGTGGGGGATCGGCGTGATGTCGGTGATCGAGTTGATGAGCAGGCCGGCGGCCTGCAGCGAGCGGATGGCCGCCTCGCGGCCCGAGCCCGGGCCCTTGACGAAGACATCCACCTGGCGGACGCCGTGCTCCATGGCCTTGCGGGCCGCCGTCTCCGCCGCCATACCGGCGGCGTAGGGCGTGCTCTTGCGCGACCCCTTGAACCCGGCCGCCCCGGCGCTGCTCCAGGCCAGCACATTGCCGCTCGGGTCGGTGATCGTCACGATGGTGTTGTTGAACGTCGAATGGATGTAGGCTCGCCCGCGGGGAACCTGCTTGCGCTCCCGGCGGCGCCCCCGCGTCGGACGCTTCTGCTCCGGCATCGTCTCCCCTCACCCGGCTTGTTACTTCTTGGTCGCCCGCTTCTTGCCGGCCACCGTCTTCCGCGGTCCCTTGCGGGTCCGGGCGTTGGTCCGGGTCCGCTGCCCGCGGACCGGCAGCCCCCGACGGTGCCGCAGCCCCCGGTAGCAGCCGATCTCCATCAGCCGCTTGATGTTCAGCTGCACCTCGCGGCGGAGATCGCCCTCGACCTTGTACTCGCGGTCGATCAGGTCCCGCAGACGGGCGATCTCATCCTCGGTCAGATCGCGCACCCGCGTCGCGGGGTTGATCCCGGTCTGCATGCAGATCTTCATCGCCAGAGTGGGGCCGATCCCGTAAATGTACCGCAGGCTGATCGCCACCGGTTTGTCCCGGGGAATGTCAACACCGGCAATCCGTGCCACCGGCTCCCTCCTTTAGCCCTGGCGCTGCTTGTGTTTCGGGTTGGGGCAGATCACGTAGACCACCCCGTGACGCCGCACGATCTTGCACTTCTCACAGCGCCGCTTGACCGAAGCCTGAACCTTCATGACCACGACTCCCTGGTCGCGCAGCGGCGACCAAACAGTTATTTTACGAAATCAACGCCGTCCCGTCAAGGGCTCAGCCCTTGAGACGGTAGACAATCCGCCCGCGGGTCAGGTCGTAGGGGGAGAGTTCGACCTTGACCCGGTCGCCGGGCAGGATCTTGATGAAATGCTGCCGCAGCCGGCCCGAGATATGGGCCAGCACCTTGTGTCCGGTATCCAGTTCGACCCGGAACATCGCGTTGGGCAGGGCCTCAATGACCCGGCCCTCGACCTCGATCGCTTCACCGCGTGGCATCCCAGCCCCTCCTTCCTCGGGTCAGCGGGCCGTCTCCGGCGCTCAGGGCAATGTCAGCACCTCCGGGCCGTCCGGGGTGATGGCCACCGTGTGCTCAAAGTGGGCTGAGAGGCTGCCGTCTTCGGTCAGAACCGTCCAGCCGTCCTCGGCCACCACCGTGCGGTCGGTGCCGATGTTGACCATCGGCTCGATGGCCAGCGTGAAGCCCCGGCGCAGGCGAATCCCCCGCCCGGGCACCCCGAAGTTGGGCACCTGGGGGTCTTCGTGCAGCTGCCGGCCGATGCCGTGGCCCACGTACTGCCGGACCACGTACAGTTTGCGGGATTCGACGTACGACTGGATGGCCCAGCCGATATCGCCGATCCGCTTCCCCTCGACACACTGGGCGATCGCCCGGGCCAGCGCCTCCCGGGTCACGGCGATGAGGTTGGCCGCCGCCGGACTCGGCTGACCCACGGCCACGGTGACGGCCGCATCGCCGTGGAACCCCCGGTAGATCGCGCCGAAGTCCAGGCTGACGATGTCGCCCTCTTCGAGGAACCGGTGCGGACTGGGGATTCCGTGGACGACCTCATGATTAATTGAAACACAGAGCGAGGCCGGAAAGCCACCGTACCCCTTGAAGGCGGGAATCCCCCCCAGACGGGTGCAGACCTCCTCGGCGACCCGGTCCAGTTCGGCGGTGCTCAAGCCCGGCCGGATCCGCTCCTGCAGCGCGTCGAGCACCCGGGCCACAATCCGGCCCGCCTCGCGCATCACGCGGATCTCAGCCGGAGACTTGATAACGATCGCCATGGACCTGTCCTGATACCGGTGTTCGTCCCAAGGCGGCCAGCACCCTCTCCAGCACCACGGTCACCGGGCCCGTCCCGTCGACCGACCGCAGCCGGCCGGCCGTCTGGTAGTAGGCGATGAGCGGGGCGGTCTCCTGACGGTAGACCTCCAAACGTCGCTGCACCACCTCCGGCCGGTCGTCGGCCCGCTGGATCAGGCTCGCTCCGCAGCGGTCGCAGACCCCCGCCAGGCGGGGAGCCGCCGAGACCGTGTTGTAGGTCGCCCGGCAGTGCGGGCAGACCCAGCGGGCGGAGAGCCGCTGGAGCAGGACCGGCGCCGGGACCTCCAGATACACGGCGGCCTCCACCTGTCGCCCCTGCGCGGCCAGCACCTGGTCCAGCGCCACGGCCTGATCGCGCGTCCGCGGAAAACCGTCCAGAATCGCCCCCCCACTGCCGGCCGGCGTCATCAGTCGTTCCCGCACCAGCGCGACCATCAGGGGGTCCGGCACCAGACGCCCGCTCTCCACATAGGGCCGGACCTCCTCTCCCAGAGGCGTCCCCTGGGCGATCGCCTCCCGGAGGAGATCGCCGGTGGCGAGATGTGGCAGCCCCAGACGGCGGGAGAGGAGCGAGGCCTGGGTCCCCTTCCCGGCGCCTGGTGGCCCGAGCAGGACAATGATCACTGCGTCGCCTCCTTTGGCGCCCGAAGTCGCCGTTGACCGTCTCGGCGGACGCCGCGCCCCGCGCGCCCGCCGTCTCCGGGTTCACCTACTTGATAAAGCCCTCGTAGTGGCGCATCAGCAGCTGCGCCTCAAGCTGTTTCATCGTGTCCAGCACCACCCCGACCACGATGAGCAACCCGGTGCTGGACAGGATGAGCGAGGGGCCGAGCCCCTGGACGAAGAACGGCAGCACCGCCACGATGCCCAGGAAGACCGCTCCCAGCCAGGTGATCCGCAGCAGCACCCGCGTCAGGTACTCCTGGGTCGGGCGGCCGGGCCGGATGCCGGGGATAAAGCCGCCGTAGCGCTGCAGGTTTTCGGCCAGGTTCTGCTGCTGGAAGATCACCAGCGTGTAGAAGAACGTGAAGCCCACCACCAGCAGGAAATAGAGGGCCCAGTAGAGCGGTCCGCTGCTGTTGAACAGGTGGTACACGAAGTTGGCGACCGCGCCGATAAAGCCGGGCACGCTCAGGAAGTAACTGGCCACCGTTCCCGGAAAGAGCATGATCGACATCGCGAAGATGAGCGGGATCATGCCGGCCGAGTTGACCCGCAGTGGGATGTGGGTCGTGCCGCCTCCGTAGATCCGGCTCCCCCGCACCCGCCGGGCGTACTGGACCGGAATCCGCCGCTGCGCCTCCTGGACCGTCACGATCGCCGCCACCGTCAGCACCCCCAGCGCGGCGAAGACCAGGAAAGCCAGAAGGTTGCCGGTGCCGAAGAGCGACTGGCCGACGATCTGCGGCAGCCGGGCCACGATCCCGCCGAAGATGATGAGCGAGATGCCGTTGCCGATGCCTCCCTCGGTGATGAGTTCACCCAGCCAGACCAGCAGCAGCGTCCCGGCGGTCATCGAGAGGACGATGGCGATGGTCGGCAGCAGGGCCTCGCCCCAGAGGCCGAAGTTGTGCAGGATCCCCTGGCTCTGCAGCAGCACCCCGGTGCCGTAGGCCTGCAGGGCCGCCAGCGGCACGGTCAGCAGGTGGGTGTAGCGGTTGATGACCGCCCGTCCGGCCTCGCCCTCCTTGGCCAGCTCTTCGAGCTGCGGGATCAGGGGGATGAGCAGCTGCATGATAATGGTGGCGGTGACGTAGGGATAGACCCCCATCGCCGCCACCGAGAAGGTCGTCATCGCCCCGCCGGAGAAGAGATCGAGCAACCCCAGAAGCTGGTTCGTCTGGAAGAGCCGCTCCAGGGCGATGAGGTCCACGCCGGGGACCGGGATGTGGGCGATGAAGCGGAAGATGACCAGCATCACCAGGGTGAAGATCATCTTCCGCCGCAGGTCGGGCAGCCGGAAGGCGTTGAGCAGGGCGTCGAACATCGCTTATCCCGTCAGCCCGATCTCGACGACCCGCCCGCCGGCCGCCTCGATCTTGGCCCGGGCGCTGGCCGAGAACTTGTGGGCGTGGACCGTCAGCGGCTTGGTCAGCTCCCCGTCGCCCAGGATCTTGATGGGCAGTCGTTTCTTGACCAGGCCCGTCTCCCGCAGCAGGTCCGGGGTGACCACCGTTCCGGCCGGGAAGCGGGCCTCCAGCTGCTCGACGTTGACGGCGGCGTACTCGACGCGGAAGATGTTGGTGAAGCCGCGCTTGTGCGGCAGGCGCTTGACCAGACGGGTCTGGCCACCTTCGAACCAGGGCGGGATCTGGCCTCCGGAGCGGGCCTTCTGGCCCTTGATCCCGCGGGTGGCGTAGGTGCCGTGGCCCGAGCCGATGCCACGGCCGACCCGTTTCTTGCGGTGGCGCGATCCCGGGGCAGGGTAGAGTTCGTGCAGTTTCATGGGTCCGGTACCTCTTCGACCTCAACCAGGTGCTGCACCCGCGCGATCATCCCGCGCACCGCCGGCGTATCCGGCCGCTCCACCGTCTGGTGGAGCCGGCGCAGTCCCAGCGAGCGGATGGTGGCGCGCTGGCGTTCGGCGTAGCCGATGAACGATTTCTTCCAGGTGATCCGCAGCTTCCCCATCGTGCTCAGGCCCCTCCTTCCCCTTCCGCCGACGGAGGCGCGGGCCGGGTCGTCCGCCGGCTCTCGCGCCGGGGCGGGCGCGGACCGCCGGTCGGGGCGTGCCGGTCGGGCAGCATCTCCGGCCGGCGGGCCCAGGCCTCGCCGATCCGGGCCAGCTCCGGCTTCCCACGGCGCTCGGCCTCGACGACCGGCGACTTGAGCTGGCTGAGGCCCAGGAGCGTCGCCTGGGCCACATTGATCGGGTTGTTGCTGCCCAGCGACTTGGTCAGGACGTCCCGCACCCCGGCCGCCTCCAGGACCGCCCGGACGGCGCCGCCGGCGATCGTCCCGGTGCCGGGGACGGCGGGTTTGAGCAGGACCTCGGCCGCGCCGAAGCGGGCGATGACCTCGTGGGGGATGGTGGTGCCGACCAGGGGCACCTCGATCATCTGTTTGCGCGCCGCCTCGGTGGCCTTGCGGATCGCCTCGGGCACCTCGTTGGCCTTGCCGATGCCGACCCCGACGTGCCCGGCGCCGTCGCCGACCACCACGACCGCCGTGAAACTGAACCGGCGGCCGCCCTTGACCACCTTGGCCACCCGGTTGATGTGGACGACGCGCTCCTCAAGATTCGTCAGCGTTGCCGCGTCAACTTTTGGCATCTCTCCTCCTCGGCCACCCCGCTCAGAACTCCAGGCCAGCGGCCCGGGCGGCGTCGGCCAGGGCCCGCACCCGTCCGTGGTACTTGAAGCCCCCGCGGTCGAAGACCACTTTCTTGATGCCCTTGGCCAGGGCCCGCTCGCCGATCAGACGGCCCACCAGCTCGGCCTCCTGGGTCTTGGTCAGGCCGGCCATCTGCTGGCGGATCTCCGGCTCCAGGGTCGAGGCCGCCACCAGGGTGTGGCCGATGGTGTCGTCGATAACCTGAGCGTAGATGTGCTTGAGACTGCGGTAGACCGCCAGCCGCGGACGCTCGGGGGTCCCGAAGACCTTGGCCCGCACCCGGCGGTGCCGGCGCAGGCGGGCCGCCCGGGTATCGATGCGGCCCTTAAACGAGCGAATTTTCATGCCCACGCGGATCATCTGACCGTCCCTCTCGCCCTACTTCCCGGCCTTGGACCGGGCGCCCGTCTTGCCGGCCTTGCCGGCCTTGCGGAGAATCCGCTCGCCGGCGTAGCGGATGCCCTTGCCTTTGTAGGGATCGGGCTCCCGCAGGGCGCGGATCTCGGCCGCCACCTGGCCGACCAGCTCTTTATCAATGCCCCGGACCACAAACCGGCAGGAGAGCCAGTCGTTGGCCTGGGTGGGCGAGAACGTCTCGATATTGGTGAACTCGATCCCCTTCGGGGGGATGACCTCCACCGGGTGCGAGAAGCCCAGCGTCAGGATCAGGTTGTTGCCCTGCTTCTGGGCCCGGTAGCCGACCCCGTAGATCTCCAGGGTCTTCTCATAGCCGCGCGTCACCCCCTCGATCATGTTGGCGATGAGGGTGCGGGTCAGCCCGTGCAGGGCCTTGTGGCGCTTCTCGTCGCTCGGGCGCTTGACCAGCAGCACCCCGTCCTGCCGTTCGACGGTCATCTCCGGCGGGAGAGTGCGGCTGAGCACCCCCTTGGGGCCCTTGACCGTGATCCGGTCTCCGTCCAGCGTCACCTCCACTCCGGGAGGAATCGGGATGGGCTGCCGTCCGATCCGCGACATCGGTGCACCTCCTACCAGACGTAAGCGAGCACTTCGCCCCCGACGTTCTGGCGGCGGGCCTCCTGGGCGGTCATCACCCCGCGCGGCGTCGAGACGATGGCGATGCCCAGCCCGCCGAGCACCCGCGGCATCTCCCGCGCCTTGGCGTAGACCCGCAGCCCCGGCTTGCTGACGCGCTTGACGCCCGTCAGGACCGGCTCTTTCTTGCCCGTGTAGCGCAGCCAGATCCGCAGGGTGCGCTTCGGCGAGTCCGGCGCCTCCCGGATCACCTCGAAGTCCCGGATGAAGCCTTCCTCCTTGAGGATGCGGGCGATGGCGATCTTCATGTTCGAGGCCGGCATGCTCACCGACTCGTGCCGACGCATCACCGCGTTCTTCAATCGGGCCAGCATGTCGGCGATGGGATCGGTGTGGGTCATCGCTCCCCTCCCTCACCAGGAGGCCTTGATGATGCCCGGGATCTCACCCGCCGAGGCCAGCTGGCGGAAGCAGATCCGGCACATCCCGAACTTGCGCATGTAGGCCCGGGGCCGTCCGCACAGCTTGCAGCGGTTGCGCTGCTGGGTGCGGTACTTGGGGGGCCGCAGGGCTTTGATGATCTTGGAAACCTTGGCCATGTTCCTCTTCCCTCCTCAGCGGTGGTCCGGTCCGCTGGACCGCCTCACCGCTGGTTTCGCCTATCAGCTCGGCCGGAACGGCATCCCCAGGAGCTCCAGGAGCCGCTTGGCCTCCGCGTCGGTCCGGGCGGTGGTCACGATGGTGATCTCCAGCCCGCGGACCTTGTCGATCTGGTCGTAGTCGATCTCGGGGAAGACCAGCTGCTCGCGCAGGCCCAGCGAGTAGTTCCCCCGCCCGTCGAAGGAGCGCGGCGAGACGCCGTGGAAGTCGCGCACGCGCGGCAGGACGATGTTGACCAGTTTGTCGAAGAATTCGTACATGCGGTCGCCGCGCAGCGTCACCATCAGGCCGATGGGCATCCCCTTGCGGATCTTGAAGCCGGCGATCGACTTCTTGGCCCGGGTGACGACCGGCCGCTGGCCGGTGATCGCCGCCAGGTCCCGGCTGGCGGCCTCGATGGCGCGGGCGTTCTGGACCGCCTCGCCCAGACCGATATTCAGCACGATCTTCTCCAGCCGGGGCACGGCCATCACGTTCGGGTACTGAAACTCCCGCATCAGGGTCGGCACGATTTCGGTGCGGTAGCGCTCCAGCAACCGCGGTCGTGTTGCGACAGCCATTGTGTTCTCACCTACCGCTGCTTCGCCGGGCTGACGGTGCTGATCACCTCATTGCACTTCTTGCAGTAGCGCACCTTGCTCCCATCGGCCAGGAAGCGGAACCCCACCCGGCTGGGCCGGTTGCAGTGCGGGCAGACCAGCATCACGTTGCTGATGTGGATCGGCCGCTCCATCTCGATGATCCCGCCGGGCTGGCCGGGCCGGGGCTTGACGTGCTTTTTGACGATGTTCACGCCCTCGACCAGCACCCGTCCCTCTTTGGGCAGGACCTGGCGGACCTTGCCCGTCTTGCCCCGGTCCTTGCCGGCGATGACCATCACCGTGTCATCGCGCCGGATCTTCAGGGCCATCACCAGACCTCCGGCGCCAGCGAGATGATCTTCATAAAGTTCCGCTCCCGCAGCTCCCGCGCGACGGGCCCGAAGATGCGCGTGCCCTTCGGGTTCAGCCGGTCCGTCAGGATCACCGCGGCGTTATCGTCGAATTTGATGGTC
This sequence comes from Chloroflexota bacterium, assembly GCA_034433795.1. Classification (GTDB taxonomy): domain Bacteria; phylum Chloroflexota; class UBA6077; order FW602-bin22; family DAOUAE01; genus DAOUAE01. The sequence goes on along the minus strand of DAOUAE010000089.1, from coordinate 5,722 downwards.
GAGCCGTCGGGCCGGTGGTACTCCTTGGCCGTGCGCACGATGACCGCGCGCACCACATCGCCCTTCTTGACCGACCCGCCCGGCACCGCCTCTTTGACCGAGGCGACGATCACGTCGCCCAGGCCGGCGGTCTTGCGATTGGAGCCGCCCAGGACCCGGATGCACATGATCTCCCGGGCCCCGGTGTTATCGGCGACCTTCAGTCGCGTCTGCGGCTGGATCATCTGCTCACCCCCTTGCGGACGCGCCCCGGTCTCAGACCTCGCTCTCGCCTTCGCCCTCACCGGCGGCTGGCCGCCGCGTCGGTGTCACCGGGACCGCCGCCCGCTTGATAACCTCCACGACCCGCCAGCGCTTCTCTTTGCTCAGCGGGCGCGTCTCCACGATGCGCACGAGATCGCCTTCCTTCGCCATCCCGTACTCATCGTGGGCTTTGTATTTCTTGATAACTCGCATCACTTTTTTATATAGCCGGTGGCGCTTGAGTTTCTCCACCGCCACCACCACCGTCTTCTGCATCTTGGCCGAGACCACCGTGCCGATCATCTCTTTGCGGCGCGGGGGGGCCGACGGAGTGGTGGCCGACGTCTGCTCGCTCATTTAGTGAACCCCCTGGAGGGCCCGTTCCCGGGCCAGCTCCCGTTCTCGCAGGATCGTCTTGATCCGGGCGATATCTTTACGCACCTCACGGATCCGGTGCGGATTGGTCAGCTGCCGGGTGGCGAGCTGCATGCGCAAGGTGAACAGCTCCTGGTAGAGTTCCTGCAGTTTGCGCTGCAGCTCGCTGTCCGACAGTTCGCGCAGTTCCCTGGCCTTCATCGCTCCCCTCTCCAGACCGCCCGTGTCTCAGAGGACCTGCTCGGCGACCTGGGCCTCGGCCGGCGCCGTCTTGGTCACAAACTTGGTGGCGATCGGGAGTTTGTGGGCCGCCAGGCGCAGCGCCTCTCGCGCCACCTCCTCGCGGACCCCGGCCAGTTCGAAGAGGATGCGCCCCGGCTTGACCACCGCCACCCAGCGGTCGGGGGAGCCCTTGCCGCCCCCCATGCGCGTCTCAGCCGGCTTCTTGGTCACCGGCTTGTCGGGGAAGATCCGGATCCAGATCTTGCCGCCGCGCTTAATGTGGTGGACGATGGCCCGGCGGGCCGCCTCGATCTGGCGGCTATCGATCCAGGCCGGCTCCAGGGCCTGGAGCCCGTAGTCGCCGAAGGCCACCGTGTTGCCGGCGGTGGCGATCCCCTTCATCCGGCCGCGCTGCTGCTTGCGCCATTTGACCCGCTTGGGCATCAACATCGCTGCTCGCCTCACCCACCAGACTGGGCCGGGGCCTGGGCCGCCTCGGCCGGCGCCGCCTCTTTCTTGGGCGGCAGCACATCGCCTTTGTAGATCCAGACCTTCACGCCGATCATCCCCAGCGTCGTCAGCGCCTCGGCCTGACCGTAGTCGATGTCGGCCCGCAGCGTCTGCAGCGGCACCTTGCCGGCCACCTCGCGGTCACGCCGCGACATCTCGGATCCTCCCAGACGGCCGGCGACCACGATCTTGATGCCCTTGGCGCCGCGCTGCATGGCCCGCGCCACCGCCTGCTTCATCGCCCGCTTGTAGGAGACCCGCCGCTCGATCTGTTCGGCGATGCTGCGGGCGACCAGCTGGGCGTCCAGCTCCGGCTGCTTGATCTCCTGGATGTTCAGCCGGATCCGTTTGCCGGTCAGTTCCTCCAGCTGCCGGCGCAGCTCCTCGACCTTGGTCCCGGCCTTGCCGATGACGATGCCGGGCTTGGCCGTGTGGATCGTCACCGTCACCTGGTTGGCCGAGCGCTCGATCTCGATCCGGGTGACGGCGGCGTCGCGCAGCCGTTCGCGGATCAGCTTGCGGATGCGCAGGTCCTCGTGCAGGAGATCGGCGTAATTCTTCTCGGCATACCACTTGGACTCCCAGTCCTTGATGATGCCGAGTCGCAAGCCGATCGGGTGAACTTTATGGCCCACTTAGCGCCTCTCCTCCCTCTCGCCGACCACCACTGTCAGGTGGCTCGACCGCTTCTTGATCGGGCTGACACGGCCCCGCGCCTGGGCCCGCCAGCGCTTCAGGGTCGGGCCAGGGTCGGCCAGGGCCTGGAGGACCACCAGGTCGCGGGCCGCCAGGTTGTAGTTGTTCTCGGCGTTGGCCACCGCCGACTGCACCACCTTGCGGAAGAGCCGCGCCGCCCGCTGGGGCATGAACGCCAGCATCGTCAGCGCCTCCGACACCGGCTTGCCCCGGATGAGGTTGGCCACCAGGCGGGCTTTGCGCGGCGAGATGCGCACGTACTTGGCCGTCGCCCGCACCTGCATCGCCTACCGCTCCTTCTTGACCTGGGTCGTCCGCTCGGCCCCCCGGCCGCCGTGCCCACGGAAGGTCCGGGTGGGGGCGAACTCCCCGAGTTTGTGGCCAACCATGTTCTCGGTGATGTAGACCGGTACGTGGCGGCGGCCGTCGTAGACGGCGATGGTGTGGCCCACCATCTGCGGGAAGATCGTGGAGTCGCGGGACCACGTCTTGATGACCCGCTTCTCCCCCGTCCGGTTCATCTGCTCGATCCGCTGGAGGAGCTTCGGGTCGACGTACGGGCCCTTCTTCAGCGAGCGTCCCACGTTCTCTGCCCCCCTCCTACTTGCGCCGGCGGACGATGAACTTGTCGGAGACCTTCTTGCCGCGCGTCTTGACGCCCCGCGCCGGCTTGCCCCACGGCGTCTTGGGACCGGGCAGCCCGATGGGGGCCCGTCCCTCGCCGCCACCGTGCGGGTGGTCGCGCGGCGTCATCGCCGAGCCGCGCACCGCCGGCCGCCAGCCCATGTGGCGCCGCCGTCCGGCCTTGCCCAGACGGATGGCGTTGTGCTCCACATTGCCCACCTGGCCGACCGTGGCCATGCAGCGGGCCAGGATGTAGCGCACCTCGCCCGAGGGCAGGCGCACCAGGGCGTAGTCTCCCTCCTTGGCCATCAGCTGGGCGGCGGTCCCGGCGCTGCGCACCAGCACGCCACCCCGTCCCGGCTCCAGTTCGATGTTATGAATGAGCGTCCCGACCGGGATGTTGGCCAGCGGCAGGGCGTTGCCCGGCTTGATCTCGGCCTCCGGGCCGCTCATCACCGTATCCCCGACCTGGAGGCCGACCGGCGCCAGGATGTAGCGCTTCTCGCCGTCCACGTAGTGGAGCAGGGCGATCCGGGCGCTCCGGTTCGGATCGTACTCGATGGCCGCCACCTTGGCCGGGATACCGATCTTGTCGCGCTTGAAATCAATGATCCGGTAGAGCCGCTTGGCCCCGCCGCCCCGGTGGCGGGTGGTGATCCGCCCCTGGTTATTGCGCCCGCCCGTCTTCTTGAGCGGCACGACCAGGCTTTTTTCCGGCTCGGTCTTGGTGATCTCCTCGAACGTCGAGACCGAGGCGCCGCGCCGTCCCGGTGTTGTCGGCTTATACACGCGAATCGGCATCGCTACACACCTTCAAAGATCTCAATCCGCTGGCCCTCGCGCACCGTGACGATCGCCTTTTTACGGTCCGGCTCGCGGACCACCTGGCGCCCGACCCGGCGCGTCTTGCCGCGGACCTTGACGATGTTCACGTCCTCAACGTTGACCTTGAAGAGTTTCTCGACCGCCTCGCGGACCAGCGGCTTGTTGGCGTCGGGATGGACCTCGAAGACGTACTTCCGCTGGGCCGCCAGACGGGTGCTCTTCTCGGTGATCACCGGCCGGATGATCACGTCGTAGATGTTCATGCGCTCTCCTCCTCCGGGGCGCCGGTCTCCAGGGCGCCAGCGGCCGCCGGGCGCTCCGGGGCCAGCCACGCCTCCACCTGGCGCACCGCCGCCACCGGCATCACCAAGTAGTCGTGCTTGAGCACATCCACGATGTTGAGCATCCGGGCCGGCAGCGTCTCGACCCCGGGGATGTTCCGGGCCGAGAGGACGATGTTCTGGTCCACCTCCGGCAGGGCGATCAGCACCTTGGCCGCCAGCCCCAGATTCCGCAGGATGGCCACCATGTCCTTCGTCCGGGGCCGCTCCAGCCGCAGACTGTCGAGCACCACCAGGTGCTGCTCGGCCACCTTGGTCGAGAGCGCGCAGCGCAGGGCCAGCCGGCGCATCTTCTTGGGCATGTCCTGGGAGTAGTCCCGCGGATGCGGCCCCCAGACCACCCCCCCGCCCTTCCAGTGCGGGGCCCGGATGCTGCCCTGCCGCGCCCGGCCTGTGCCCTTCTGCCGCCACGGCTTCCGACCGCCGCCGGAGACCTCGCCGCGCGTCTTGGTGTCGGCCGTGCCCACCCGAGCGTTGGCCAGCTGCCGCACCACCGCCTGGTGCATCAGCGGGATGTTGGGCGGCACGCCGAACACATCGTCGCGGATCTCGATATGGTCGACGACCTGGCCTGCAGTGTTGTAGACGGCGATCTGCACGTTCGACTCCCCGTGCCCGCCCCGGCGGACCACCCAACGCTGGGTGGCCGCAGACGAGGCACAGCCACAAAAACTAATTATAAAGAAGAGCGGCACGCCTGGCAAGACCGTTCAGGCGCCGCCGCCCAGATGAGAGAGATCGAGCCGCACCGGGCTCCGCTTCGGCTTGAGCAGCCGCGTCTTGCGGGCGGGGGCGATCATCACCAGCGCGTTCGGGTGGCCCGGCACCGCACCCTTGACCAGGAGCAGGTTGCGCTCGGGGTCCACCCGGACCACCTCCAGATTCTGGACCGTCACCCGGTCGCCACCCATCCGACCGGCCATCCGCTTGCCCTTCAGCACGCGGCCTGGCGTGGTCGTCGAGCCGATCGAGCCGGGCGCCCGGTGGCGGTCCGACTGGCCGTGGGTCTTGGGACCACCGGCGAAGTGGTGGCGCTTGACCACCCCCTGAAAGCCCCGCCCCTTCGAGGTCCCGACCACGTCCACCCGGTCGCCCGGTTTGAAGAGGTCCGGTCCCAGTTTCTGGCCGACCGCCAGCCCGGTCAGATCGTTCACCCGGAACTCGCGCAGATACCGCAGCGGCGGCAGGTTCTTCAGGTGGCCGCGCTCGGGCTTGTTCAGCCGCTTGGCCAGCCCGAAGCCCACCTGCACCGCCATGTAGCCGTCCCGTTCCGGGGTCCGCAGCTGGGTGATGTAATTGGGCCCGGCCTCGATGATGGTGACCGGGACGACGCGGCCCTGCTCGTCGAAGACCTGCGTCATCCCGATCTTGCGTCCCAGAAGTCCCAAACCACGCACCATTGTTCCGTTCCCTCTGCTCGACCACCCCGGCCCCGACCGGGCGGGACGATCAGAGTTTGATCTCGATGTCCACCCCGGCCGGCAGGCTCAGCCCCATCAGGGCGTTGATGACCCGCGGCGTCGGGTCCAGAATGTCGATCAGCCGCTTGTGGGTGCGGATCTCGAACTGCTCGCGCGAGTCCTTGTCGATGAACGGCGAGCGCAGGACCGTGAACCGCTCGATCCGGGTCGGCAGCGGCACCGGTCCCGAGACCCGCGCCCCCATCCGCTCGGCCGTCTCGACGATCTGGCGGGCCGAGTGGTCGAGAATCCGATGGTCAAACGACTTCAACCGAATACGGATACGCTGTCGCGCCATACGCGTCTCACTCCAGGATCTTGGTGATGACGCCGGCGCCGACGGTGCGGCCGCCCTCCCGGATGGCGAAGCGCAGCCCCTCCTCCAGGGCCACCGGCTCAATCAGCCGCACCTTCAGCGTCACGTTG
>DAOUAE010000088.1:0-37615 GCA_034433795.1 Chloroflexota bacterium | reverse complement strand
AGGCGGCCCTGCTCCTCTCTCACCTCCAGGTGGCGTGAGGAGAAGGGCCCCGAAGAAACAGCCGAGAGGCGCAGGAGAGCCCTTTCCCCAAACTCGCCCACCGTCCGTGTGACAGTGCCCCGGCCCCTCCCCTCTTGACAGGCAGCGTTGGGCGTGCTATATAGAGAGTGCGCACCGGGTCGCACCGGAGGCGCCAGTCGGACTCCCAGAAGGGGGTGGCGGGCATGCGTCAGCACCCGATGAAGAAGCCGCGCGCCCTGTACGGAGTCTGGCAGGTGGACAGGGAAGGCCCTGCGTGCTAGTGGCACGCAGGGCGTGACGACCTCAGGCCCTCACCCCGTTGCGTGTATCGGTTGGCCGGTGTTCGTGCAGGAACCGGGCCACAGGAGACGGGTCTGAATGACCAGGTCGGGGTGGGGGCCTGATTTTTTGGCCTCCCCGAGGAGGTGTGGCGACTCGTATCGCCTGGAGCCGATGGGAAGTCCAGCGTGAAACTGATCATCGCCATCGTTCACGACCACGACGCCGGTCCCATTGTTGACGCCCTGGTCAGCCGCGACTACCGGGTGACCCGTATCAACACCTCGGGCGGGTTCCTCCGCCGGGGCAATGCTACCCTCCTCATCGGCGTCGAGGACGAACAGGTCCCCGACGTCATCGCCCTTATCCGGGCCAACGTTCAGCCCCACCCGTCCGGCGGTGAGAAGCCGGGCGCGGGCACGATCTTCGTTCTGAACGTCGCCCGTTTCATCCGGGTCTGACCCCCTGGCACGGGCTTTGCGCGGCGGGCACCAACGCCCAGCGGAGGTGCGCGATGCCCGAGCCGATTGCCCTCGCTCCCGCGGACCGGTTGAGCGCTTCGCGGGAAGAGGTCTTTAAGTGCCGGACCTGCGGTGCGATGTTCCCCACGTTCGGCGCGGCTGAGGGAACCTGCCCGGTCTGCGGCACTCTCAACCGCCGCCCGCAGGCCGAGGTCCTCGAAGCCTCGCGCGAGGAGTTCTGAGCCCCCATCCCCGCGACTGCGGTCACCCTATCCGGGCCGCCGACCGGGGGCGGCCTCCGGCCTGACGGACGACCCGACGCGTCCTTCTGGCGCTGGTCGGGTTCGCCGCCGGTCTCTTCGGCAGGGGCTGCGACGGTCTCCTGACGCCCGGCGTCGCCTGTGCTATAATGCCCTCACCGACGCTCGCGGAGGAGGACCGGCGATGCTGCAGGTGGAGCCGGCCAAGATCACCCGGCTGCGGGAACTGGCCGTCGAGGCCCGAAAGCTGATCGTCCAGGCCATCTACACCGCCAAGGCTGGGCACCTGGGCGGCCCGCTCTCGGCCACCGATCTTCTCGTCGCCCTCTACTTCGATGTGCTGCGGATCGATCCCCAGCGGCCCGACTGGGAGGACCGTGACCGCTTCATCCTCTCCAAAGGCCACGCGGCCATCGCCTACTACGTGGTCATGGCCCTGCGCGGATACTTCCCGGTGGAGGAGGTCTTCACCTTCGACGCCATCAACTCCCGCCTCCAGGGCCATCCGGATATGACCAAGCTGCCCGGGGTCGACATGTCCACCGGCTCGCTGGGCCAGGGCCTCTCGCCCGGCGTCGGCATGGCCCTGGGGGCCAAGCTGCTGGGCAAGGACTTCCGCACCTGGGTCATGCTGGGCGATGGGGAGATCCAGGAGGGGCAGATCTGGGAGGCCGCTTTCGTCGCCAGCCGCTATCGCCTGGACAACCTGACCGCCATCCTCGACTACAACCGCCTCCAGCAGTACGGTTGGACCGCCGAGTGGCAGGGGCAGAAGCGCCGGCCGCGTCTCTCCATCGAAGATCCCCAGCGCAAGTTCGCCGCCTTCGGCTGGCACGTCCTGGAGTGCGACGGCCACGATATGGCCCAGATTCTCGAGGCCTGCTACGCCGCGCGCGAGCACCGTGGTGAGCCGACCATTATCATCGCCCACACCGTCAAGGGCAAGGGTGTCTCGTTTATGGAGAACGACTACAACTGGCACGCGAAGGTGCCGACGGAAGAAGAACTGCGGCAGGCGCTGGCGGAGCTCGAAGCCCAGCGCCCGCGTGCCTCCTAGGAGGAGCCCATGGCGCCGAAGATGCTGGCCATGCGCGAGGTCTGGGCCGCCACGCTGGTCGAGCTGGCTCCCCTCTATCCCCGGATGCTGGTGCTGGACGGCGATCTGGCCAACTCGACCCGGGCCGAGGTCTTTGAGGCCGCCTATCCCGATCGTTTTCTGGAGATGGGGATCGCCGAGCAGAACATGATGGGCGTGGCCGCCGGTCTGGCCACCCTGGGCTTCATCCCCTGGCTGAGCAGTTTCGCCGCCTTTCTGACCCATCGCGACCTCGACCAGTTGCGGGTGGTGGTCGCCCAGCCCAATCTCAACGTCAAACTCGGCGCCGGCTACAGCGGCCTGCTGACCTCCAAGACCGGCAAGACCCACCAGGACGTCCAGGATCTGGCCATCATGCGGGCCATGCCCAATATGACCGTGGTGGCCCCGGCCGATGGCGTCGAACTGCGTCTGGCTATGTACGCCATTATGGAGCACCATGGCCCGACCTACCTTCGCCTGACCCGTGACCCCGCTCCCTGCCTCTTCGACGAGAGCCACCGGTTTGTCCTGGGCAAGGCGGTGGTCGTCCGCGAGGGCAGCGACCTCACCATCATCAGCACCGGCGCCCAGACCGTGCGGGCGGCGGAGGCCGCCGATCTCCTGGCCCGCGAGGGCATCAGCGTGCACCTGCTGCACGTGCCGACCCTGAAACCGCTGGATGTCGAGGCGATCGTGGCCGCCGCTGACCGGACCGGTGTGGTCCTGACGACCGAGGAGCACAACATCATCGGCGGTCTGGGGGCTGCGGTCGCCGAAACGCTGGGGGAGCACCGGCCCACGCCGATGCTGCGGCACGGGATCAACGACTGCTACGGCGAGTCGGGGCCCAACGAGGCGCTGCTCGACAAATACGGGCTCAGCGCGCCGCACATCGCCGCAGCGGCCCGGCGGCTTCTGGAGCGGGTCCACAGCCGCCGCCCGCCGGCGCCGACCGGCCACCGCTGACCCACCGACCCGTGCCGGCGACTCTCCTGCGGCCTCCAGGGAACCCCTGGAGGCCGTTTTTCCCGGCTGGCACGGACTGTGCACCACCCCTGGTCCCCGTGCGCGGGGATAACTTGGCCGGAGGTGGAAGCGATGGTTCGTGAACCGCCGGTGCTGCCGATGATCCCGTGGGGGGCGATCGTCGCCGGGACGGTCCTGACGCTCGCGGTCACGCTGCTTCTGACCGTCCTGGGTGTCGCCATCGGTCTGGTGACGCCTGGCCCGACGCCGGGCGGGGTCGCCCTGGCCTGGGCGATCATCACCGTTCTCATTGCCTTCTTCCTGGGGGGCTGGAGCGCGGTGGTGCTGGCCGGGGGCCCGGCTCCGAGCGTCGCGCTGGTCATCGGTCTGCTGGTCTGGGCGACCACCACGCTGGTGGTGCTGGTGCTCTCGGTGCTGCTGCCGGGGCTGCTCGGGCTCTTCGCCCCGGTGACCCCGACCCTGGGGGCGGTCACCAGTCCGGTGGTGGCGGCCTGGACGACCCTGGGGGTGCTGATCGCCACGCTGATCGCCGCTCTGCTCGGAGCCTACCTGGCGGCGGTAAGCCTGCGCGTCCGGCCAGCCTGAGGCTGTTCGCCTTCTGGGGCTGCACCGGCGCCGCTCCCCCCTCGGCGCCGGTGTTTTTCTCTGACCCGCAGGGTCGGTGTCCCTGGTCGCCCTCAGTCGGGCTCGGAGATTGTCGCCCCGGTGTGATGACGCCTCTTCGACCGGTCCCGGCGGGGCGGATCGGCTCGCCGGGGGGGCCCGGACCCGACCTCTGGTCGGCAGAGGCCGGGTCCGGTTCAGGGCCCTGGGGGGAGGCGCCGCTCCGCGATAAGACGGTCGCCGGGCACACGCCGCCCCTGTGCCCGGTGCCAGGGGGACGTTTTCGGCCCGGGGCACTCAGCCCCGGATCGCGAAGCCCCGGAACTGGCCGCTGTAGGGTTCCCAGTGCACCTCCACGCGGGTCACCCGCGCCAGCGGTGGCCCCTGGTGACACCAGGCGATGACCGCCTCCACCGCCGGCCGTTCTCCCTCCAGCACGGCCTCCACCCGCCCGTCGGGCAGGTTGCGAACCCAGCCGCTGACGCCCCGGCGGGTGGCCTCCTCGCGCAGGCTGTCCCGGAAAAAGACGCCCTGGACCCGCCCGCTGATATACACGTGGGCGCGAACCTTCTCCACCGCCTATCCCTCCTCGATTGTTCGTCAAGATGGCCGCTCGGCAAAGCGCCCGCCAGGCCTGTCGGCGGTGGCCCGGGCCGGTCACGCGCCGGCGGGCTCGACGGAGCCGCTTACGGCTGGGGCCGGCTTCCACCGGCCCGGGCCACCTGCTATCATAGCGCACAATCAGACTGCATCTCAGGAGCGCGCGATGCTGCGTTTAGGACTTATCGGCTGCGGCCGGATCGTTGAAGAGGGCCACGCTCCGGCCCTGCTCCGCCTGCGCGACCGCGTCCAGGTCGTCGCCCTGGCCGACCCTTCTCCCGAGCGTCAGCATCGGATCGGCGATCTCCTTGACGTTCCTCCGGCGGCCCGCTTCGCCGACTACCGCGAGATGCTCCGCCGCGTCCGGCTGGACTGCGTCGACATCGCTCTACCGCACTTCCTGCACGCGCCGGCGGTTCTGGACTGTGCGGCGGCCGGCGTCCACATCCTTCTGGAGAAGCCGATGGCCACCAGCCTGGAGGAGGCCGACCGCATGCTGGCGGCCGTCGAACGGGCCGGGGTCACCTTTTCGGTGATCCACAATTACCTCTATCGGCCGGCCGAGCAGGCTGCTCTGCGGCTGATCGGCGAAGGCCAGATCGGCCGGCCTTTCCTGGTGCGCAGCGAGGGTCTGGGCGGCAGCCACTACCGGGGTGCCACGGGCTACGACCCCGACTGGCGCACCCGGGCCAGCCGATCGGGCGGGGGCTGTCTCATCGACAACGCCTACCATAACCTCTACCTCTGCCAGGCTCTTCTGCAGTCGCCGGTCGAGACCGTCTACGCCCGGATCCGCACCTATTTCCACCCCATTGAGGTTGAGGACACGGCCCTGCTCCTCCTGGAGCACGCCAATGGCGGCACCTCCAGCGTCCAGGTCAGCTGGGCGGTCCCGGCCGGCGGCCAGCGTGTCCAGGAGGTCCACGGGACCGGCGGCACGATCGCCTTCGGCCGTGATGGCCAGCCGCTGGCCGTCTACCGCCAGGCCCTGGGGGCCTGGGAGTACCCGCCGGTCGAGGGCGCGGAGGGCAACGGCTTCCCGGCCTTCTTCGCCGCCTTTTTCGCCGCCCTCGAACAGGGCGCGCCCCCGCCGGTGACCGGGACCGAGGCCCGCTGGAACCTGGCGGTGGTGCTGGCCGCCTACGAGGCGGGGCGCACCGGCCGGCCGGTGCGGGTCAGCGCCTGACTAAGACGGCCCGGCCGCCCGCGCCACCACCGCGCCCCAGACCGGGCCAGCCCCGGCCGCCTGGAGGGCCTGGGCACAGGCCTCCAGTGTGCTCCCGGTGGTGCAGACGTCGTCCACCAGCAGGATAGGGCGTCCCGCTGCCGGGGCGGCGCGGAAGGCTCCACGCACGTTCTGCCGCCGTTCGGCGGCGGTCAGCCCGACCTGAGGCGGCGTGGGCCGCCAGCGCTGGAGCAGGTCCGGCCGCACCGGTCGCTCCACGCGCCGGCCCAGGGCCTCGGCCAGGAGATCGGCCTGGTTGAATCCCCGCTGGCGGCGCCGGCGCGGATGCAGAGGAACCGGCACGATGACCAGCCCCGGCGGCAGCGGCCAGGAGAGGCCGTCGGCCGGCGGACCGGGGCGCGTCAGGCCGGCCAGCAGAAGGTCGGTCAGCACCGGCGCCAGCTGACGCCGCCCGCCGTACTTGAAAGCGTGGATCAGCCGCTGGACCGGGCCGGTGTAGACGAATTCGACGCGCAGGCCGGCGATGGCCGGTGAGCCCCGCCGACAGGCGGGACAGAGCCCGCGTCCGGGCTGACCACAGCGCCGGCAGCGTTCGGCCGGGAGGCGTGACAGGTTCGCGCGACAGGCGGGGCAGAGCCACGCTCCGTAGCGGTGGCAGCCGTAGCAGCGCGGCGGCAGCAGAAGATCGGCCAGGGCCTGGAAGGCGGTCCGGAGCCAGGCGCGGGGGTCGGGCTTGTCGCGACCCGGGTCAGTCGGTAGAATCACGCTGAGAGCCCCAGAGCGAAGGAGTGCACCGATGCCTCTCTACGAGTACGAGTGCCGCGCCTGTGCGACGACCTTCGAGCGCCTGAGCACCTTCGCCCAGGCCGATACGGCGGTCGCCTGTCCGCACTGTGGCCAGACGGCCCGGCGCCGGCTCTCGACCTTCGTCGCCGTGAGCCGGAGCGCTGGCGGCGCGACCCAGACGGTCGCGGGCGGCTGCGCCTGCAGCCGGGGCGGTGGCTGCGCCTGCGGCGGCTAGTTGGCCGGCCGGGCGTAGCGCCACTGATAGGTCAGGTGGGTGGCCGGCAGAAGCAGCAGCGGCCGCTGCTCGACGGTGATAACCGCCTGCGGGTAAGTGTTGCGCAGGAAACTGATGAGCCCACCCCGACGGGTCAGGGCCCGGTCCAGGGTCTCGGGGTTGCCGATCGCCTGGAAGAGATAGGGCGGCCGGAGCGCGACTCCGTTGACCATTACCCCGCCGCTGGTGGCGACGACCGGCGTCGAGAGGACGATCCGCTCGCCGTTGAGGGCGATGGCCTCGGCCCCGGCGTTCCGCAGCTCGTTGATGAGGTCGAGCACGTCCTCGGCCCGCAGGTCGGCGGTGATCCGGACCTCGACGCCCGGACCGCTGGCCTCCTTGAGGCCGTTGATCAGCCGCAGTTTCTCCAGTTCGGCGACCATGGCCGCCGCCTGGTCGCCCTCCAGGTCGTGTTCTTCCATCTCGGCGGCCTGCAGACGCAGGCGATCCACCTCCTGACGGAGCGCCAGGTTGCTCTCATAAAGCGAGCCGATGATCGTCGTCTGGTCAGCCGGGGCTTCGGCCAGGTATTTGGCCAGTTTGCTCTGCGTGCGAAACTGCACCATGAGCATCAGTCCCAGAAGCACGCACACCACAAAGAGCGCGATCTGGGCGGTCCGCCGCTGCATGGCTCTCACCGCCGACCCTGCGAGCGCAGGGGGACCGTTCCGTCGGGGGGGCTGGCCACCCGGATGTCCAGGCTCCCGGTGAAGGCTGGGATCGTCACCTCCGGCAGGCGGCTCACCGTGAACTGCAGCCCGTAGGCCTTCACCCGGTTCTTGAGCGCCCGCAGCGACTGGGGACTGTTCAGCGTCGCCTCGAGCGTATTCGGATCGCCGACGGCCAGGAATTCGTAGGGTGGCGAGGTGCGGGTGTCGTTGATAAGGATCGTCGAGCCCACGCAGTAGATCGAGGTCGTGCTGACGATCCGCTCGCCGTTGATGGCGATGGCCTCGGCGCCGCCTGCCCAGAGGGTGTTGACGATGTCGCGCAGCTGGTATTCGTGCACGATGTAGAGGCTGGGGTCGTCCTGGGGCGGGATCGTTTTGACGGGGCTGTCGTCCAGCACCACCCGGATGCCCGGTCCGCGGACGGGGACCAGCCCGGCCAGGAGTTTCTGGCGGGCCAGTTCGGCGGTGAGCGTCTGCAGCGCGCCCCGGTGGAGGGCGGCCTGCTCCTGCCGGGCGGCGATGGTCGCCCGCAGGTCGGCGATCTGGCGCTTCAGGTCGGCCTGCTCGGCTTCCAGCCGCTGGATGGTGATGAGGGCGCTCTCGCGCCGGGACTCGGCGGTGATCAGCTGGCGCACCGCCCGGGTCTGGAGCTGGGCGGCGATGAACAGCCCCAGAACCACGGCCAGGAGAGTCATCGCCAGCGTCGTCCGGGCGACCGCCCGGCGGGTGGTCCGGGCCAGGTAGCGGGCGGTGATCCACCATGTCCGGACCTCGTGGCCGAGCGACCGCACCCAGGCGTGCGAGAGTCCGCGCCGGAGGGGCAGCGAGTGCTCACCTGAGGCACGCATCCGGTTCTACCCCCTTCGGGCGCTCAGAACCAGCGCCAGCGTTCCGATCACGATCAACCCCACGGCCAGGAGAGCGGTACGCCAGGCGATGGTCAGACTGGCCATAAACCAGAACTGCCAGGGGAACATCTGAATGAGGCGGTCGGTCCGCGGGTCGAGGATCCAGTAGTCGTTGGCGAACGAGAGAAGGTGGAACCGGACGAAGAAGCGGTGGAAGTCCAGGACGGCGGCGGCCCCCAGGGCCCCGATCAGCAGCAGGGTCAGGCCGCCCCCCAGCAGGGCGGCCGTCCCCAGCAGCGGGATGGCCGCCGCGCCCCGCCAGAGAAGGAGACCCACCGTCACCAGCGCGGCCGCCCCGAGCGTCGCCCACTGGACCCGTCCGACCCACCAGACCAGGTGGCGGACGTCCTCCATGTGAAGGAGTTCGCGCTGGTTGAAGGTGTCGGATGGGGCGCCGCTGGCCGCCAGCGCCTGGGGCAGACTTTCGGTGGGGGTCTGGAAGTAGCGGATGATCCCGGCGTTGATGGCCCGGAGTTCGGGGAGCGTCAGAGCGGTGGTTCGGCCGAGGGCGAAGCGCTGCTGGCCCTCTTCGTAGAAGCGGGCGTCGTAGAGGAGGGTGTTGACGGTGAGACTGACCAGTGCCAGCGGCAGGCACACCACCAGCACCAGCACGCCCAGAGCCTGAGGCAGAGCCGCAGACCACGCCGGCCGCAGGACGATCTCCACCCGCGTCTCCCGTCTGGAGAAGCCACCCGCCCGAGTCCGGAGCCCGCCCGGACTAGTTCCATGTTATCCCACCCCTGTGGCCAGCGTCAATGGCCGGGCTGAGCGGCGTTGGTCATGCGACCTTGGCGGGGCGGTGGCGCCGTGGTATAATCGCGCGTGGCACCAGCGCCTTTCCGCGTGCGAAAGGCCGGGCGAGGAGCGGCCAGGTTGCTCACAGCCTACGGATATATCGCCATCTTCGCCGGGATCGCCATCCTGTTTGGCCTGGTCCCGCTTTTCCTGTCGCGTCTGCTGAGCCCCCGGCGGCCGGAGGCGGTCAAACTCGCGGCCTACGAATGCGGTCTTGAGCCCACCGGTTCGGGCTGGGTGCGGTTCCACGCCGGGTTTTATCTCTACGCGCTGGCCTTCGTCCTGTTCGACGTCGAGGTCGTCTTCCTGTACCCCTGGGCGGTGGTGCACCAGCAGTTCGGGCTCCTGGCGTTCGTCGAGATGGCGCTCTTCCTGGCGGTCCTGGGCCTCGGCCTGCTCTACGCGGTGCGCAAGAAGGCGCTCCACTGGTGGTGAGACGCGTGACCGAGGCGTCGGCGGCGTGGCTGGTCGGAGGGGCCGGCCTCAGCCTACCGCCGGACTGGCTGCTGGCCGCGCTCCGGGGCGTGGTCTTCATCGGCGCCCTCCTGGCCAGCCTGACCCTGGCGGTGATGAGCATGATCTACCTGGAGCGGCGGGTCATCGCCCTGATGCAGAGCCGGGTGGGCCCCAATCGGGTCGGACCGGAGGGACTGCTCCAGCCGCTGGCCGACGTCCTGAAACTCCTGGGCAAGGAGGATATCATCCCCGCCGGCGCGGACCGCGTCGTCTTCAGCCTGGCGCCGCTGGTGATGGTTGTCTCGGCCCTGCTGGCCTACGCGGTCATCCCCTTCAGCGAGGGGCTGGTTCTGACCGACCTGAACATCGGTCTGGTCTACGTCCTGGCGGTCGGCTCGTTGAGCACCATCGGGGTGCTGATGGCCGGCTGGGGATCGAACAACAAGTTCGCCCTGCTGGGGGCGATGCGGGCGGCCGCCCAGATCGTCAGCTACGAGGTCCCGCTGGTTCTCTCGGTGGTCGGCGTGGTCCTGTTGACCGGCTCGCTCTCGCTGACCCGGATCGTCGAGGCCCAGACCGTGCCGTTTCTTCTCCTGCAGCCTCTGGGGTTCCTGGTCTTCCTGACCGCCTCGCTGGCTGAACTCAACCGCACGCCGTTCGATCTGCTGGAGGCTGAGTCGGAGATCATCGCCGGCTACCATACCGAGTACTCGGGCATCCGCTTCGCCCTCTTCTTTCTGGCCGAATATCTGAACACGCTGACAGCCGCCGCCCTGGCGACCACGCTCTTCCTGGGTGGCTGGCGCGGGCCTCTCCTTCCCCCATGGCTATGGTTCATTCTCAAGGTCTACCTTGTCTTCTTCGTCATCATGTGGCTGCGCGGCACCCTGCCGCGTGTCCGGATCGACCAGATGCTCGGCCTGGCCTGGAAGATCCTGGTTCCCCTGGCCCTGCTGAACATTCTTTTGACCAGCGCCGGCCTGTCGCTGGTCCAGGCGGCCCGGCCCGGAGGGCTGGCGTGACCGATCCCCTGGTGGTCCTGGCCTTCTACAGCCTGGCCGGCCTCCTGGTGGGCTCGGCCCTGGCGGTGGTCCTGCTCCCGCGGATCGTCCACGCCGCCCTGATGCTGGTGGTCTTCTTTATCGGGACGGCGGGCCTTTTCGTTCTGCTCCAGGCGGAGTTCCTGGCGGCGGTCCAGGTGCTCATCTACGCTGGCGCGATCACGGTTCTTATTCTCTTCGCCATCATGCTGACGCAGCAGGCCCAGGCGCCGGGGTCGAACGCCTTCAACCGCCAGCGTCTCCTGGCGGCGCCGGTGGCCGCCGGGGTTCTGGGGGCGCTGGTGGGAGGGCTGGGGGGGACGGCCTGGCCGGCGCCACCGCCGGTGGCGGAGGATCTCACCCCACGCCTGGGCAGCCTCCTCCTCCGCGAGTATCTCCTGCCGTTCGAGGTCGCCTCGGTCCTGCTGCTGGTCGCGCTGGTTGGGGCGATCGTGGTCGCCCGGGAGCGGTGAGATGACACTGGTGCCGGTGACACTCGCCCACGTCCTGGCCCTGAGCGCGGCGGTCTTCGCCATTGGCCTGTACGCGGTCCTGGCCAAGCGCCATGTGGTGGCGGTCCTGATGGGCGTGGAGCTGATGTTCAATGCGGTCAACATCGCCCTGGTGGGGGCGGCCCGCTTTCTCCCGGCCGGGGGGCCGGCGCCGGGGCCGCTGGCCGGGCAGGTTCTGGCGCTCTTTGTCATCACCGTGGCCGCTGCCGAGGCCGCCGTCGCCCTGGCCCTGCTCCTGGCGGTCTACCGCCAGCGACGCACGGTGAACCTCGACGACATCTCGCTCCTGCGAGGGTAGTGGCCGGTGGAGACGGTTCTGCTCTGGCTGGTGCCGACGGCGCCACTGGTCGGCTTCGGACTTATCGGCAGCGGCCGCTGGCCCCGGGCCAGCGGGCTCCTGGCGGTGGGGAGCGTCGCGCTGGCGAGCGTTGTGGCCTGGGGGCTGCTCGGACTGCTGGTCGGCCGCGCCCCGGCGGATCGGGAGATCGCCGTCAGCCTCACCTGGTTTCAGGTCGGGTCGCTCGTCGTGCCCTTCGGTCTCCGACTGGACCCGCTGGCGGCGATCATGCTGGTCGTGGTGGCGACGGTCAGCCTGCTGGTTCAGGTCTACTCGCTGGGATATATGGCCGACGATCGGGGCCAGCGTCGCTACTTCGCGGTCATGGCCCTGTTCACGGCGGCCATGCTGGGGCTGGCTCTGAGCGCGAGCCTCGTCCAGTTTTTCCTCTGCTGGGAGCTGGTCGGGCTCTGTTCGTATCTGCTCATCGGCCACTGGTACGAGCGGCCGGCGGCGGCCGCAGCGGCCAAGAAGGCCTTCCTCACCACCCGTCTGGGCGACCTGGGGCTGCTGGTCGGCATTATTCTCCTGTATCGGGAGAGCGGGACGTTTTCGCTGGCCGAACTGGAGCAGGCGGCCCGGGTGGGCGCCCTCGGTGGTGCGGCGCTGACGGTGGCGACGCTGCTGCTCTTCGCCGGCGCGGTGGGGAAGTCGGCCCAGTTCCCGTTGCACGTCTGGCTGCCCGACGCGATGGAGGGGCCGACGCCGGTCTCGGCGCTCATCCACGCCGCCACGATGGTGGCGGCGGGGGTCTACCTGGTGGGGCGGACCTTCCCGCTCTTTCTGGCTGCCACCCCCGATGTCCTGGCTCTGGTCGCCGGCCTGGGCGCCTTTACGGCCCTCTTCGCGGCGACCCAGGCCCTGGTGATGCGCGATATCAAACGGGTCCTGGCCTTTTCAACGATCTCTCAGCTCGGCTATATGTTCGTCGGCCTGGGGCTGGGGGGTCTGGCGGCCGGCCTCTTCCACCTGATGACCCATGCGGTCTTTAAGGCGCTCCTCTTTCTGGCCGCCGGCTGCGTCATCCACGCTCTGCACGAGCAGGACCTCTTCCGGCTCGGCGGTCTGGGGCGGGCGTTGCGCTGGACCACCGGGGCCTTTGCCCTGGGGGCGCTGGCTCTGGCCGGGCTGCCGCCGCTGGCCGGCTTCTGGAGCAAGGACGAGATTCTGGTGCTGGCGGCGGCGCGCGGCGAGACGGTGCTGCTGGGGGTGCTGCTGATAACGGGCTTCCTGACCGCCCTCTACATCGCCCGGGCGTTCTGGCTGGCCTTCGGGGGAGTGCGGCGGCCGGCGGTGGTGGCCGGGGCGGCGCCCGCTCTGCACGAACCCCCGGTCATGACCGGACCGCTGCTGGTCCTGATGGGGCTGACTGTCCTCGCCGGCCTGCCCGGAGCACCGCCCCTGGGCCACTGGCTGGAGACGTTCCTGACCGGTGAGCCGCCGGCGCCGGTGGAGGCGGGGGCCGTGCCGTGGCTGGCCACCGGCCTGAGCCTGCTGGGCCTCGGGCTGGCCTGGCGGCTGTACCGGTGGGCGGAGCGCGAGCCGCTGGAGCGGCTGGGGCCAGTCTACCGTCTGCTCATCAACCGGTACTATCTGGACCACCTCTACACCTGGCTGGTCGGGCGAGCCTGGCTGGCGGTGGCTGAGGGGTGCCGCTGGGTCGACCAGCGGGTGGTCGATGGCCTGGTGAACGGCCTGGCCTGGCTGGCCCGGTCCGGGGCGACGGCGGGCGCGCGCCTGCAGACCGGCCAGGTCTCTACCTACATCCTGGCGGCCTTCGCCGGCGCGATCGTGCTGTGGCTGGTGCTTCTGGGAGGGCGGGGCTGATGCTGACGCTCGTCATTCTCTGGCCGCTGCTTGGCGCTCTCCTCATCGCCCTCCTGCCACGGACGGCGGTGGCCTGGCCCCGCCGGGTGGCGGCGGGGGTCGCCGGCAGCCTGCTCCTGAGCACCGTGGGACTGACCGTCTGGCTGATCGGTGCGGCGGAGGGGTTTCGCGAGGCACGCCCCTGGATCCCGGAGCTGGGGATCGGTTATCACCTGGCGCTGGACGGGTTGAACGCCCCGCTGGTGCTGCTCACGGCCTTCCTCACCTTCATCGCCGTCCTGGGCTCGTGGGCGCACACCGACCGGCCGCACCTCTATTTCAGTCTGTTGCTGCTGCTGGAGGCCGGCGTCCTGGGGGTCTTTCTGGCCTTCGATCTCCTGCTCTTCTTTCTCTTCTGGGAGCTCGAACTCATTCCCATGTATTTTCTCATCGGGCTGTGGGGTGGACCCCGCCGGGAGTACGCGGCCCTCAAGTTCGTGCTCTACACCCTGGCGGGCAGCGTTCTGCTCCTGGCTGGCCTGCTTCTCCTGTATATCCAGAGCCGTCCCTCCACCACCGATCTGCTGGCTCTGACCGCCCTGGTCCCGCACCTGGCCCCGGAGGTGCGGACGCTCGTCTGCCTGCTCTTTCTGGGCAATTTCGCCGTCAAGCTGCCCATCTTCCCGTTCCACACCTGGCTGCCGGACGCCCACGTTGAGGCGCCGACGCCGGTCAGCGTGCTGCTGGCCGGGGTGCTGCTCAAGCTGGGCGGCTACGGCCTGGTGCGGCTGAACGTCGGGCTGTTCCCCGAGGTCGTTCGGGACCTCAGTCTGCTCCTGGGCGTTCTGGCGGTGGTCAACGTGCTCTACGGCGCGGCGGTCTCGCTGGTCCAGCGTGATCTCAAGGCGCTGGTCGCCTATTCGTCGATCAGCCACATGGGCTACGTTCTGCTGGGGCTGGCGGCCCTGACGCCGGTGGCCCTGAGCGGGGCGGTGTTCCAGATGGTCAGCCACGGCCTTATCACCGGCCTTCTCTTCCTGCTGGTCGGGGCGCTGGCCGAGCGCACCCACACCCGCGAGATCGCCGCTCTGGGCGGTCTGGCCGGGCGCCTGCCCCGGCTGGCCACCGGCTTTGTTCTGGCCGGGCTGGCCGCTCTGGGTCTGCCGGGGATGAGCGGTTTTGTGGCCGAGTTCCTGGTGCTGGTGGGGGCTTTCGGGCGGCTGCCGGTTCTGACGCTGGCGGCGGCCGGAGGGCTGGTCCTGGCGGCCGGCTATATTCTCTGGCTGCTCCAGCGGGCCTTCTTCGGTCCGCTGCGCCCGCAGTGGGCGACGCTGACCGATCTGCGGGCCGGCGAACTGGTCCCGGTGGTCCTTCTGCTCCTGGCCATCCTGGGGCTGGGGCTCTATCCGGCCCCGCTTCTGGCCGTCATCGCCAGCGGCCTGGGGTCACTGGGGCAGCGGGCGGCGGTGTGAGAGGGAGTCTATGGCGCTCGGGCTTCTGGCTCCGGAGCTGACGGTCTTCGGGCTGGCGCTGCTGGTCCTGGGCCTGGACCTGGTCCTGCCCGACCATCGGCGCCCGCTCCTGGGGTATCTTGTCGCCGCCGGTCTGCTGGGCGCGATCGTCCTGACCGCCGGTCTGGCCGGGCAGCGGGCGGTGATCCTCTTCGAGACGCTGGTGGTGGACGACCTGGCGATCTTTTTCAAGCTGCTTTTTCTTAGCGCCGCCCTCCTGCTCTCTCTGACCGCAGTCGACTATCTGCGCGAGCGGGCTCTCCCGCCAGGGGAGTACTTCGCCCTGCTGCTCGGGGCGACGGCCGGCTTTCTTCTTCTGGCCTCGGCCCGGGAGTTCGTCAGCCTGTACGTGGCCCTGGAACTCTCAGCCCTCTGCCTGTATCTGCTGGCCGGTTTCGAGCGGCGGACACCCCAGTCGCCCGAGGCCGGGCTGAAGTATGTGCTGATGGGGGCGGCGGGGTCGGCCGCTTTGCTCTACGGGATCGCCCTGCTCTTCGCCCTGACCGGGACGATGGACCTGGCGCGGCTGGGCCAGGTTCTGGCCGCACCGACGCCGCTGACGCTCCTGGCGGCGGTTCTGCTGGTGGCGGGTCTGGGTGTCAAGGTGGCTGCGGTGCCCTTCCACATGTGGGTGCCGGATGTGTACCAGGGGGCGCCGACGCCGGTGACCGCTTTTCTGGCGGTGGCCTCCAAGGCGGCCGGATTCGTGGTGCTGCTGCGGGTCTGTGAGACCGCCCTCGGGGCGCTGGCGGACCTCTGGCCGCTCCTTTTCGGCGGGTTGGCGGCGCTGACGATGACGGTGGGTAATCTCCTGGCCCTGCCGCAGACGGACCTCAAGCGCCTGCTGGGGTACTCCAGCGTCGCCCAGGCCGGCTACGCTCTCATGGGGCTGGCGGTGGCCAGTCCGGCGCTGGCCGCCAGCCTGGTTTTCTTCCTGCTGACCTACCTGTGGACGACGCTGGCAACCTTCCTGGTCGTGGTCTTTTTCTCCGCTCGCTTGGGAAGCGATGAGATCGCCGCCTATCAGGGGCTTGGGCGTGAGGCTCCGCGTCTGCTGGTCTTTAGCCTGACGGTCGGTCTGCTCTCGCTCATCGGTCTGCCGCCGATGGCCGGTTTTATCGGCAAGGTTTATCTCTTTGCCACGGCGCTTGGGCAGGGTCTGCTCTGGCTGGTCGTCCTTGCGCTCTTCAACACGGCTCTCTCGGCGGCCTACTATCTGCGGGTCCTGCGGGCGCTGTTCCTGCAGGAGAGTTCGGAGCCGCCGCCGGCGTTGAAGGTGCCGCGGACGCTTCAGGCGGCGCTGGCGGTGGCGTTGCTCGGGCTCTTCGGGGTCGGGCTCTACCCCGGGCCGTTTCTGAGCGCGGCGGCGCGGGCCGTCCAGGTCCTGTTCCCCTGACACGGGTGAAACTTGTTAAAATTCTCTGGTGCTTCCCTGTCGCGTCTGACAGGCGAGATCGGGACTGTGTGGAGGAGAGAGGATGGCTGACCGGCCCCGCCGGTACGTGATCGTCGGCAACGGGATTGCCGGCACGACGGCGGCTGAGACCTTGCGCAAAAACGATCCCACCTGCACCATCGATCTCCTGACCGACGAGCCCTACCCGCTCTACAACCGGCTGGCGCTCCCGCCCTTTCTCAAGGGCAAGGTCTCGGAGCAGAAGGTCTACATCCGGAGCCGGGAGTTCCATGAGCGGCTCGGGATCACCCTGCGCCTGGAGACGCCGGTCATCGGCGTGGACCTGGCCGAGCGGGTGGTGCTGACGGCCCGGGGCGAGGCGCTCCCTTTCGACGCGCTGCTCATCGCCACCGGGGGCCGGCCGAACCGGTTGCCGGTGCCCGGCGGCGACTGTGAGGGAGTCTACAACTTCCAGACCCTCGATGACGCCAAGGCGATCAACGAGCGGCTGCGGCTGGCCCGCCAGGCGGTGACGGTCGGTGGCAGCTACATCGCCTACGAGTTGACCGAGGCCTTCCGGGCTCGCGGGCTGGCGGTCACCTGGATCATGCGCGGCCCGTGGTTCCTGCGCCGGCTCCTGGACGCCGAGGGCGGGGCTCTGGTCGACGCCATCGCCCGCGAGCACGGTGTCGAGGTGGTCCACGGCGAGGAGATCGCCCGGATCGAGGGCCGTGACGGGATGGTGACCCGCGTCTACACCACCGGCGGCCGGGAGTATCCGGCCGATATCGTGGGCGTCGGCATCGGGATCACGCGGAACGTGGCGTTCCTGCGCGAGACGCCCCTCACCATCCGCACCGGCGTGGTCACCGACGAGTACCTTTTCACCGGCGTGCCGGGGGTCTACGCCGCCGGCGACGTGGCCGAGTTCTTCGACCGGACGATCGGTCAACATAACATCATGGGGACCTGGGATAACGCCACCGTCCACGGCAAGGTGGTGGCGGTGAACATGGCCGGCGGCTGCCAGCCCTACGAAGAGGTGCCGACCTATTCGACCACCCTCTTCGACTCGCGCATTCTGAGCATCGGGGTGACGCCGGAGAACCGCCCGGACCTCGAGGCGGTCAGCTGGATCGATTGGACGACCCGCACCTACCGCCGGCTCTTCTTCCTGGAGGACCGGCTGGTCGGAGCGGTCTTCATCGGCGACCGCCGGGGCCGGACGAAGGTGCTCGAGCTCATTCGCCAGCGGGAGCGGATCGCCGATAAGCAGGCCCTGGTCGCCGCGCTGTGAGCGCTCCCAGCGCTAGTGTCCTTTGGGGGCCGGCGCGCCTTTCTCGCCGAAGCGGAACGGGCTGAACGGTTCCAGCGGGATCGGGCTGGGGGCGCCGGTGACCAGGGCGGCGACGATCTCGGCGGTGGCCGGGGCGGTCCCGATGCCGTTGGGACCGTGGCCGGTGGCGTAGTACAGCCCGTCGAGGGCCGCCGGGCCGATGATCGGCAGACCGTCGGGCGACATAGGCCGGAAGCCGGTCCAGAGTTCCACCAGCGGCGCCTCGGCCAGGGAGGGCACGAGGTCGAGGGCCGACTGCAGCAGCCAGGCGACGCCGCCGGCGGTGAGGCTGGCGTCGTAGCCCACGTACTCGCGGGTGGCGCCGACAACGATCCGTCCGTCCAGGCGCGGCACCAGGTAGGGGTCGCCGATCTTCTGGACGACGCGCCGGAGCGGGATGGGGCCCTGCCGGAGGGCCAGGATCTGCCCCCGCTGGGGGACGACCGGGACCGGCGGCGCGCAGCCGGCGATCTGCCCGGCCCAGCTGCCGGCGGCGTTGACGACCACCGGGGCGGAGAAGTCGCCGAGGAGGGTGTGCACACCGGTCACCCGCCCGCCCTGCTGCCGAATGGCCAGCACGCCGGCGCCGCTGACGATCGGGACGTCGGCCTGGCGGAGGGCGATCTCGACAACCCGCACCAGCCGGCGGTTGTCCACCTGGCCGCCCGGCAGGAGCAGGGCCCCGATCACCCGCTCGCCCAGGGCTGGTTCGAGGGCGCGCAGCTCGGCGCCCTGGACGAAGGCGAGGTCGTATCCGGCGGCCTGGCCCTGAACGGCCTGCTGGTGGAGGGCCTGAGCCTCGTCGGGTGAGAGGGCGGGGATGAGCCAGCCGGGGGTCGTGTATTCGATATCGAGGCCCGTCTCCGCCCGCAGGGCGGCGGCCAGGGTGGGGTAGAGGGCCACGCTCCGACGATGGAGGAGGGCGGGCGGCGAAGGATCCCAGGGGGCGGCATCGCCGACGATACCGGCGGCCGCCCAGGAGGCCTGGCGGCCGGGCTGGTCGCGGTCGAGGACGATGACCGTGAGGCCCTTCTGGTGGAGGGCGCGGGCGATAAGCAGCCCGATGATCCCGCCGCCGATGACCAGTGCGTCAGCCTGTCTGCGGGGTGGCACAGCGCTCTCCTGTTGGCGGTCTGACCAGGGTGTGTCGTCCAGATTATAGCCGATGGCTGGGCGGTCTGGCAGCCGTGGGCGGAGCGGGCCTGTGGTATAATCGGGGCCGACCCGGCCGGCGAGGCCGGAGCGACCCAACCGCAGTCAGGAGGAGAGGCCGGTGAGGATCCTGCGCTACGACCAGGATGGGGTAGCCCGCTACGGACTGCTGGAGGCCGATGGGACGGTGCGCGAACTGGTCGGCTCGCCGTTCGGACCAGCCGCGCCGGGGGCAGTGGTCGGCCCGGTGACGGACCTGCGCCTGCTGCCGCCGGTCGAGCCTCCCAAGATCATCTGCGTCGGCCTGAACTACCGCGAGCACATCCGCGAAACCAATGCCCAGACCCCCGAGTTTCCCATGCTCTTTATGAAGCCCCGGACGGCCCTGGTGGGCCACGGCCAGCCCATCGTCTACCCCCGGCTGAGCAAGGTCGTGCACTACGAGGCCGAACTGGCGGTGGTGATCGGCCGGCGGGCCCGCCGGGTCAGCCCGGAGCAGGCGCTGGACTACGTCCTGGGCTACACCTGCGCCAACGATGTCAGCGCGCGTGACTGGCAGCGGCGCGAGATGGCCCACGGTTTCCTCTTCTGGGGCAAGGGCTTCGATACTTTCGCCCCGCTCGGCCCCTGGATCGTCACCGATATCGATGCCAGTGACCTGGCCATCACCCTGCGTCTGAACGGCGAGGTGCGGCAGGCCGCCCGGACGTCCGATCTGCTGTTCACCGTCCCGCGTCTGATCAGCGATATCTCGCAGGCGGTGACGCTTGAACCGGGTGACGTGATCCTGACCGGCACCCCTTCGGGGGTGGGACCGATCCAGCCGGGCGACGTGGTCGAGGTCGAGATCGAGAAGATCGGCGTTCTGCGCAATCCGGTCGTGGCGGAGGAATAAAGAAGGGCGCCCGACCGGTGAGACAAGCCCCTCTCTGGTCGGGCGCCCGTAATGCTGCGGGACGCAGAGAATCAGGCGTCAGTCCGCGACTTATCGCTGGCCGCCGAGGGAGAGGAGGGAGTGGGCGCGCTCTCCTCCTCTTCCCGGATCGATTTACGGAACTCGCGGATACCGCGTCCGAGTGCGCCTCCCACTTCGGCCAGTTTGCCGGCGCCGAAGATGAGAATCACGATCAGCAGAATGATAATCAGTTCAGCCGGACCGAGATTGGGCATCGCTCATTCCCCCCGTTGTCGGCACTCCTCCTACCGCCAACCCCCGGCATCTCTGTGCGCGTGCGAACCAGCATCCCCGCCAGGGTTCAACGGCCACAGTTTACCAGAAACGTCGGCGGTTTGCAACGGGGGGCTGTGAGGACCCCTCTGGCCATGGGCGAGCGCTGCCGCCGTGATCGGTGGAGGAGGGCGCACCGTCGTCCACCGCCGATCCTGGCTCCCTTGACAGGGTGCACCGCGCCGCGCCATACTTCACCCGTGATGACGTCGCCACCATCGATCCCGAGTTTTGCCCAGGCCGACATCGCGCGCATCCTGATAACCCCCGACGAGATCCAGGCGAAGATCGCGGCGTGGGGAGAAGCTATCTCCCGTGACTACGCCGGCCTCTCCCCCGTCCTGGTGGGTATTCTCAAGGGCAGCGTCTTCGTGCTGGCCGACCTGCTCCGGCACATCACCATCCCGGTGCGTCTGGACTTCATCGCCATCTCCAGTTACGGTCCGCAGACCCGCCACAGTGGGGTGGTCCGCCTCCTGAAAGACCTGGACCACAGTATCGAGGGCTGCCACGTCCTGGTCGTGGAGGACATCATTGACACCGGGTTGACTTTGAGTTACGTCCTGCGCCAGTTGCGCCAGCGCCGTCCGGCCAGTCTGGCCGTCGGGACGCTGCTGAACAAGCCGGTGCGCCGGCTCGTCGATATCCCGCTGCGGTACGTAGGGTTCGAACTGCCGGACGAGTTTGTGGTCGGCTACGGCCTGGATTTTCGGGGGCGCTACCGCAATCTGCCGTTTATCGCGACTCTCCGACCAGAGATCCTGCTGGCTGCCTGAATCACCACGAGACACGTGAGGGGAGCCGGAGATGCCACTCCAGATTGATCTGAGCGGCCGGGTTGCCCTCGTGACCGGTGGCGGCACCGGCATCGGTCAGGGGATCGCCCGGTCGCTGGCCGAGGCCGGGGCGGCGGTGGCCGTCTCCTATCACCAGAGCGCGGAGGGGGCCCGGACCCTGGTCGAGGAGATCCGGGCTCAGGGTGGGCGGGCGGCGGCCTTCCCGGCCGATCTCGGGCGGCTGCCGGAGATCGACCGCCTGATCGAGGCCGTTCTCCGTGAGTTCGGGGCGCTGCATATTCTGGTCAACAACGCCGGGATCACCGATCCGCATCCGCCGCTGGAGCTGACCGAAGAGGAATGGGACCGGACGCTCGATCTCAATCTCAAAGGGCTCTTCTTCTGCGCCCAGCGGGCCGCCCGGGCCATGATCGCCCAGGAGATTCGCGGCGCGATTGTCAATCTCAGTTCGGTTCATTCCATACGGGTCTATCCCGACCACACTCATTACGCGGCCAGCAAGGCCGCCATCAACCAGCTGACCCGTTCGCTGGCGCGTCATCTCGCTCCGTACGGCATCCGGGTGAACGCCATCGCGCCGGGGGCGGTCGAGGTCGAGCGCTACTTCCGGACCATGCCCCACTACAACCGCGAGGAGTGGAGCCGCCGTATCCCGCTCGGGCGGGTGGGGTTTCCCTCGGATATCGGTCCGCTGGCGGTCTTCCTGGCCTCGGAGTACGCCAGCTGGCTGACCGGCCAGGTGATCGTGGTCGACGGAGGCAGTACGCTGTAGATGGCAGACAGTGCGCGGCCCGTTGTTTTTGTCAGTCACGACCGCATCGGGCCGAGCATGGCCGGGCCGGGGATCCGCTACTGGGAGCTGGCCCGGGTGGTGGCCCGGCACTGCCCGGTGCGGGTGGCGGCCCCGGTGGGGTCGCGCCCGCCGGACGATGGCCCGGACCTTGTCTGTTACGACCCATCGCGACCGGAGACGCTGTGGCCGCTCATCCAGCCGGCCCGGGCGCTGGTGGCGCCGGCGCCGCTCCTGGACGACCTGCCGGCCCTGGCCGCGCTGCGGCTCCCTCTGGCTATTGACCTCTACGACCCGACGATTCTGGAGGACCTGGAGCGTGCGCGCCAGGATCCGCGTCTGATCCCGCCGGTGGCGGAGTGGCGCCAGCGCTGGCTTTCGCTCTTCCAGGCTGGCGACTTTTTCCTCTGCGCCAGCGAACGTCAGCGTGACCTCTGGCTGGGGATGCTCCTCCTGGCGGGACGGGTGAACCGCTGGACCTACGGTCACGACCCGACGCTCCGCCGGCTCATCGATGTGGTGCCGATGGGGCTGCCAGCCACGCCTCCACCCAGGGGTGGTGGGCTCAAGGGCCGGCAGCCGGGCATCGCTCCCACGGACAGGGTTGTGCTCTGGGGCGGTGGCCTCTGGGACTGGCTCGACCCGTTGACGCTGGTCCGGGCGGTGCCCCAGGTGGTCGCCCGTCACCCGACCCTGCGGGTGGTCTTCCTCGGAACACGCCATCCCAATCCACGGGTCTCGCCGATGGCTGTCGTCGGGGCGGTGCGGACTCTGGCCCGCGATCTCGGGCTTCTGGACCGGCACGTCTTTTTCATCGAATGGGTGCCCTACGCCGAACGGGCGCGGCTGTTGGGTGAGGCCGATGTTGGGGTTTCGCTCCATCCGGCGACCCTTGAGGCCCACTACGCCTACCGGGTGCGGCTCCTGGACTATCTCTGGGCGGGTCTGCCGATGGTGGTGACGGCCGGCGATGTTCTGAGCGCCGAGATCGCCCAGGAGGGGCTGGGAATCGCTGTCCCGCCGGGCGACGTCGACGCGGTGGCTCGGGCCCTGAACGGCCTTCTCGACCAGCCCGACCTGCGGGAGCGGCTCCGCCCGCGGTTTCAGGAGGTGGCCGCCCGCCATACCTGGGAGCGCGTCGCCGGACCGCTGGTTCGTTTCTGTCGGGCGCCGGCCCTGGCGCCCGACCGGGCAGCGCTCCTGTCAGAGGCCTCTTCGCCGGATCCAGATCTAGCCACCACGGCGACTCTGGTACACCTGCGGGAGCGGCTGGAGCGCCTGCAGGAGGAGAACGACCGTCTTCGGGCCGAGAACACCGCCCTGCGTAATGGCCGGGTGATGCGGGTGCTTTTCCACCTGGAGTCCTGGCGGCGACGATGGCGACGGTGAGCCTCATTATCCCCTGCTGGAACGGTCGGCCCTGGTTGGAAGGGTGCCTTCAGGCCCTGCGCCGGGCGGTGGACCGGGCGTGCGACCTCATCGTGGTGGACAACGCCTCGACCGACGGGTCGGTCGAGGTCGTGCGCGCTCTCTGGCCCTCAGCCCGCCTGATCCAGCACACCCGAAACCTGGGCTTCGCCGGCGCCGTCAATGCCGGGCTCCGCCAGGCGGAGGGCGAGTGGCTGGTGCTGCTCAATCAGGATGTCGAGGTCGCCCCCGACTGGCTGGCAGCATTAACCCGCGCCTTCGCTGAACCGGGAGTGGGAATCGTCGGCTGTAAACTGCTCTACCCGGACGGCCGGACTCTCCAGCACGCCGGGGGCGACCTGGAGTGGCCCCAGGGCTGGACCCGGCATCTCGGCCAGGGGCAGCCCGACGATGGCTGCTTCGACCAGGTGGCCGAGGTGCCGTTTGTCACCGGGGCGGCCATGGCCATCAGCCGGCGAGTGCTGAAGACCGTTGGTCTCTTGGACACCGGCTTTTTCCCCGCCTACTACGAGGATGTCGATCTCTGTCACCGGGCCCGGCTGGCCGGGTTCCGCGTGCTCTACTGGCCAGCCGCTCGCGCCGTCCATCACGAGTCGCGCTCTCTGCCCCCAGAGACGGCCATCAGCTACTATCACCGGGGGCGTCTGCGCTTTCTCCTGAAGCATTGCCCGCCCGAGCGCCTCTGTCGGGAGTTCTTCGCCGAGGAGCGGGTCTGGCTGCAGAAGGACCGCCGGCCAGCGGTCCACCGCGCCCTCTATACTGCTTACGTGGCGGCCCAGTGGCTGGCTCTGGCGCCGGCCGCCGATGGCGGTGTGGGCGAGGCGACCGGCGGCTTTCGCGCTCTGCCCGACCTGACCGCTCAACGAGCGGTGGCGGCGATCTTCGCCCGGCTTCAGGCTGAGGTCCTGCGGCTGACGCCGTTCCACGATCACGACCTGGCCGCCTTCGGCGAGGAGCCGCCGGTCAGAGGATGGTGGCGGGCGCTCTGGTGGCAGACGATCCGCCCGCTCCTGGTGCGCTACCGGGCCCGGCTGGCCCTGGGGCCACGGAACCGCCAGACCTGGGATCCGGCGGCGGCGCTCGCCTGGTTGATCCGGCGCCAGGACGCCCTCGAGGCCCGACTGACGGCGCTGGAGGCCCGGCTGGCCGAGCGCAAGGAGCCGGGGCAGATGTAGGATGCGGGTGCTTCACGTCGTCCAGCGCTACTGGCCGTACACCGGCGGCTCCGAGCGCCACCTGCAGGCTATCTCCGAGCGCCTGGTGCGCGATGGCCATCAGGTGGCCGTCTGGACAACCGACGCCTGGGACCTGGAACTCTTCTGGGACCGGCGCCGCCGGCGGGTGCCCGGGCCGGTCGATGAGCACAATGGCGTCCGGATCCGGCGCTTTCCCGTGCGTCATCTGCCCGGAGGGCCGCTGGCCTATCCCATCGTCCGCCGGCTGCTGGTCGAACTGGCCCGGCTGCCGGTGGTGCCGGAGCGGCTGCTTGTCGCCCTCAGCCGACAGGCCCCCCGGTTGCCGGAGTTCCACCGGGCGCTCCGCGCCGTCCAGGAAGTGGATCTCATCGCGGCGATGAATATCTGCTTCGAGGGGCTGGGCTGGAGCGCGCTCCGGGCGGCCCGACGCTTGGGGGTGCCGTTCGTCTACTACCCTCTGACCCACCTGGGCGAGCCGGAGCGAGCCACCGTCCGGCGTTACTACACCATGCGCCACCAGTTAGCGCTTCTCCGGGCCTGTGACGCCGTCCTGGCCCAGACCGAGGGCGAGCGGACCTTTCTCGTCGAGCGGGGAGTGACACCGGAGCGGATCGTCCTGGCCGGGCCGGGCGTCGACCCGGCGCCGGCTGCCCGGGCCGATGCGGCCCGCTTTCGGGCGGCGACCGGCCTCGAGGGGCCGATCGTGACTTTTCTGGGGACCGCCGCTTATGATAAAGGCGCCATTCATCTCATCGAGGCCATGCGTCGGCTGTGGGCCGAGGGGCGGGAGGTGGCCCTGGTCCTGGCCGGACCGCGTCTGGCCCATGTCGATGCCTATCTGGCGCGTTTGAGCCCGGCCGAGCGCCGGCGCTGCCACTGCCTGGGCTTTATCCCCGAAGAGCAGAAGTGGGATCTGCTGGCGGCGACCACCGTCCTGGCCCTGCCCTCGCGGACCGATTCGTTCGGCATCGTCTTTCTGGAGGCCTGGCTGCTGGAGAAGCCGGTCATCGGAGCCCGGGCCGGGGGCATCCCCGACGTGGTGGCCGACGGCCAGACCGGGCTGCTGGTGCGCTTTGGCGACGTCGGCGGGCTGGCCGCCGCGCTGCGCCGGCTGCTGGAGGATCCGGTCCTGGCCCGCGCCCTGGGCGCGGCCGGCCGGGCCAGGGTCCTGGCCCATCACACCTGGGACCACGTCTATGAGCGAGTCCGTGCGGTCTACGAACGACTGGCTCGAGGCCGTTGACGCCGGCGATCCGGCTCTGACCGCCCGGCTGCGGGCCCTGGTGGCGGCGAGACTGGCCGCCCAGCCGCCGGCCGGCCGGCCCGAGTGGGGGCTCCCGCCGCTGGGCGTGCTGCTGGGAGGGCTGGAGCGCGCGACCGATCCCCCCGAGGTGCTGGCTCTGGCCGAGCGCCTGGCGGACCGGCTGAGTGCCGCGGTCGACCCGCGCCCGCGCTGGCCGCTGCTGGGGGCGGTCAGCCGGCTCGTCCGCCGCTTCCTCCGTGCCGAGGCTCGCCTGTACTGCGACGCGGTCCTGGCCCGTCAGGCAGCCTTCAACCGGGCGGTGGTGATGGTCCTGCGGGCGCTGCTGGAGCGCGAGCGTGCGGATTGACCAGGTGATCCTGAATCTGGCCCCCGGCGATGCCATGAGCGAGGCCTGCCTGGCCTTCCAGGCGATCTTCCGGCGAGCCGGGTTTCACTCCGACCTCTATGCTGTGGCCATCGCGCCGGTCTGGCGGGACCGGGCCCGGCCCTTTCGCGGCCGTCTACACCCTCCGCCTGATCTCCTGATCTATCACTACGGCATCGGCTCGCCGCTGACCGAGGCGGTGCTGGCGCTGCCGCACCGGCTGGTCCTGTATTATCACAACGTCACCCCTGCCTGGTACTTTATCGGTGTCAACGATATTCTGGCCGGGCAGGCGCTGCGGGGGCGGGCGGAGCTCGCCCTCCTGGCCCGACGGGCCGTCCTGGGGCTGGCCCCCTCCGAGTACAGCGCTCGGGAACTCCGAACATGGGGGTTGCCGACCGCGGTCGTTCCGCTGCCGCTCGCCCTGCGGCGTCTGGGGCCGCCGGGGCGGACGGGCCTGGGGGAGACCGGCCCGACGGTCTGGCTCTTTGTCGGCCGGCTGGTGCCGAACAAGTGCCAGCACGACGTGCTGGCCGCCTTCGCCGAGTTCCAGCGCCGGGTGGACCCGGCGGCCCGGCTGGTCCTGGTGGGAACGCCGGCCGTGGCTCCCGCCTACGCTGACTGGCTGCAGGAGCTTGTGGCCCGCTGGGGAGTGCGCGCGGTCGAGTTCCCAGGGCATGTCCCGGTGGAGCGCCTGGCCGCCTACTACCGGACCAGCACGGTTTTCGTCTGTCTGAGCGAGCACGAGGGGGTGGGGCTGCCGCTCATCGAGGCGATGTACTGTGACCTGCCGGTGGTGGCCTACGCCGCCGGGGCGGTGCCCGAGACACTGGGGGGAGCCGGGATCCTCCTTCGTCGTAAAGAGCCGGCGCTGGTGGCCACGGTGGTGGCGGCGCTCCTGGACGATCGCGACCTGCGCCAGGCCGTCGTCGCCCGGCAGCGGGCCCGCTGGCAGGCGCTGGCCGCCCAGCCGGTGGACCAGCTGCTCCTGCAGGCGGTCGCGCGGATCCTGGGGGCTCCGGGACCTGTTTCGGAGCCGGGAGGTGAGGAAAGGTGAAGATCGTCGATATCCGAGCCTACGTTCTGCGCTGCCCGCTGGCCGCCGGGCAGACGTTTTACTCCTCGCAGATGGCCTTTCCCGAGCGGAGCAGTTGTCTGGTCCGCCTGCAGACCGATGACGGGCTGGTGGGCTGGGGCGAGGGTGGCCAGTGGGGGCCGCCGGAGCCGGTGGCGGCGATGGTCGAGCGGGTGCTGGCGCCGCTGGTGCTGGGTCAGGACCCGCGCCGGACGGGCGTTCTCTGGGAGCGGCTCTACGCCTACACCCGTGATTGGGGGCGGCAGTCGGCGGCCATGGAGGCCATCAGCGCCGTCGACATCGCCTGCTGGGACCTGGCCGGCCAGGCCCTCGGGGTGCCGGTCCACCTGCTCCTGGGCGGGGCCCATCGCGACCGCGTGCTGGCCTACGCCACGGGCGGCTACTACCGGGGCGACCGGACCCGCTGGACCGATCCGGCGGCGCTGGCCGACGAGGTGCAGGGCTATGTCGCGGCCGGCTTCCGGGCGGTCAAGATCAAGATCGGCCTGCTCCGGCCGGCGGAGGATCTGGCCCGGGTGGCGACCGCCCGCCGGGCGCTGGATGAGGCGGCGGGCGCCGGCTGCCCGCTGATGGTCGACGCCAATCACGCCTACGTCGCCCACACCGCCATTACGGTCGGCCGTGGGCTGGAGGCGCACGGCGTCTACTGGTTCGAGGAGCCGGTTGTCCCCGAGGACCTGATCGGCTATCAGGAGGTCGCCCGGGCGCTGGACCTGGCGGTGGCCGGCGGGGAATGCGAGTACACGCGCTACGGCTTCCGTGAGCTGCTGGTCCGGCGCTGCGTGGACATTGCTCAGCCCGACCTCGGCTGTGCCGGTGGCCTCTCGGAGGGGCTGAAGATCGCCGCCCTGGCCAGCGCTTTCGGCGTCCAGGTCGTTCCCCACGTCTGGGGCTCGGGTGTCGCCCTGGCCGCGGCCCTGCATTTTGTCGCGGCCCTACCGCCGGCTCCTTACACCGCCAGCCCCCAGGCCCCCTTCAACGAGCCGATGCTGGAGTTCGACCGCAACCCCAACCCCCTGCGCGACGATCTTCTGGCCGAGCCGTTCCGGCTTCAGCCCGATGGCACGCTCCCGGTGCCCCAGGGACCGGGCCTGGGGATCACAGTGCAGGAGGAGGTTGTCCACCGCTACGCGGTCCGCTGACCGGCGGCAGGAAAGTTGCCGGAACGATCTGGTTGCGCTGGCGAATCGCGCGACGAGGTGAGAGATGGAGCGCTACCGTGGCACGGTGCGGGCGCCGGACTTTCCACCGGGCCTGGAGTGGTTCAACACCGACCGGCCGCTGACCCTGAAGGATCTGCGCGGCAAACTGGTCATCCTGGATTTCTGGACCTTACAGCTGAATCAACTGCCATCACCTGCTCGCCGTGCTGCGGGCGCTCGAGCGGCACTACGCCCGGGAGCTGGTGGTGATCGGTGTTCACTCGGCTAAATTCCCCACTGAGCGGCAGGGACCCGGTCTGCGGCTGGCGCTGCGCCGGCTGCGGATCAGCCATCCGGTGGTCAACGATCCCACGTTTCGCCTCTGGCGAGCCTACGCCGTCCGGGCCTGGCCGACGCTGATCTTCATCGATCCGGAGGGGCGGGTCATCGGCCGGCACGAGGGCGAGATTCCCCAGCCGGTCCTGGACCGCCTGCTGGCCGAGATGGTCCGCGAGTTCAGCGCGCGGGGGCTCCTCCGGCCCGAACCGCTGCCCTGGCAACAGGCCCAGGAGGAGCGCCTGGGCGGGCTGATGGCCTTTCCGGGGAAGGTCCTGGCCGACGCGGCTGCCGACCGGCTCTACATCGCCGACACCGGCCACCACCGGATCATCATCGCCCGGCTGGACGGCCAGGTGCTCCAGATCGTGGGCCAGGGCGAGCCGGGCTGGCTGGACGGCCCGGCCGCCACCTGTCGCTTCCAGTCGCCCGAAGGCCTAGCGCTGGGCGAGGGTGGCCTCTTCATCGCCGACACCGAGAACCATCTTATCCGACGCCTCGACCTGGCCAGCGGGATCGTCACCACCGTGGCCGGAACGGGCGAACAGGCGCTCCGCTGGAGTGCTGGCGGGCCGGCCCGCCAGACGCCGCTGAGTTCCCCGTGGGACCTGGCCTGGCATCAGGGGGCGCTCTACATCGCCATGGCCGGGCTGCACCAGCTCTGGCGCCTGGAGCCGGACGGTCTCACCCTCACCGCCTGGGCCGGCACCGGCGGTGAGGGCCTGCGCGATGGCCACCGGACCGAGGCCTGGTTCGCCCAGCCGAGCGGTCTGGCGGTCGCCGGCGACCGACTCTACGTGGCCGATAGCGAGAGCAGCGCTATCCGGGAGGTCGATCTGGCGAGCGGCCAGGTCCGGACGATCGTCGGCACCGGCCTCTTCGACTTCGGCGATGTGGATGGCGTTGGCGAGGCGGCGCGTCTCCAGCACCCGCTGGGGGTGACCGCCGTTCATGATCTCCTCTATGTGGCCGACACCTACAACCACAAGATCAAACGGCTATCTCCCCGAACCCGGATGGTGATGACGGTGGCCGGGAGCGGTGAGCCCGGGCGGGATGATGGCACCGGGCTGGCGGCGCGTTTCTTCGAGCCCGGTGGGCTGAGTGCGGCGGCCGGGGCGCTCTACATCGCCGACACAAATAACCACGCCATCCGGCGGCTTGACCTCGCCACCGCTCGGGTGACAACGGTGGCGGTGCGTCTGCCCTGAGCCGACCAGGCCCGGTCGGAAAGGACCGCCTCACGGACCAGACGCGGCCGGAAAGCGGGGTCTGGCGGTATGGGGAGGTGGGTTTGACGGGCGGGGCGGTCCGCCCTAGAATTTGGGCAGAGCGACTGTCAAGAACCGACATCGAGGAGTGGCCATGCGCGCCGCCGAGATCCGTCAATCGTTTTTGGGGTTCTTTCAATCAAAAGGGCACCTGGTGGTGCCCAGTTCCTCGCTCATTCCACAGGGTGATCCCACGTTGCTGCTGACCAGCGCGGGGATGGTCCAGATGAAACCGTATTTCCTCGGCCTGGCGACGCCCCCGAGTCCGCGGCTGGCCAGCTGCCAGAAGTGCTTCCGAACGACCGATATCGAGAAGGTGGGTAACGAGCGTAACCTGACCTTCTTTGAGATGCTCGGCAACTTCTCGGTCGGCGACTATTTCAAAGAGGGAGCTATCGAGTACGCCTGGGAGTACTCAACCCAGCACCTGCGACTCCCGCCCGAGCGGATCTGGGTCTCGATCTACCCGGATGACGAGGAGGCCTACAGGCTCTGGCAGCAGATCGTGGGGATGCCGGCCGAGCGGATCGTCCGGCTGGAGGACAACTGGTGGGGGCCGCCGGGCGACAGCGGCCCCTGCGGACCGGACTCCGAACTCTACTTCGACCGGGGACCGGAGTTCGGCTGTGGCCGCCCGACCTGTGGCCCTGGCTGCGACTGCCCCCGCTTCCTGGAGTACTGGAACCTGGTCTTTATGCAGTACTACCAGGATGAAAAGGGCGTGCGCACACCGCTCCCCCGCAAGAACGTCGACACCGGTATGGGCCTGGAGCGGGTGACCATGCTGCTCCAGCGTGGCCGGACGGTCTACGAGACCGATCTCTTCCAGCCGATCATCCGGCGGGCCGAGGAGATCACCGGCCGCCGCTACGGAGCGAGCGACCGGGGAGATTTCTCGCTCCGGGTGCTGGCCGACCACAGTCGGGGGATCACCTTCCTCATCGCCGACGGTGTTCTGCCCAGCAACGAGGGCCGGGGCTACATCCTGCGGCGCATCGTCCGTCGGGCGGTCCGCCACGGCCGCCTGCTGGGGCTGGACCGGCCCTTCCTGAGCCAGCTGTGCACCACCGTCATCGAGACGATGCAGGAGGCCTACCCCGAGCTGGCCCAGCGCCGCGACTACATCCTGCGGGTGGTGGACTTCGAGGAGGGCCGCTTCCAGCAGACGCTGGCCCAGGGGCTGCAGCTCCTGGAGGAGGTTATCGCCCAGGTCAAGGCGGCCGGCCAGGCCGTTATTCCCGGCAGCGAGGTCTTCCGTCTCTACGACACCTTCGGCTTCCCGGTGGAACTGACAGTCGAGGTGGCCGGCGAGCACGGCCTGAGCGTCGACCTGCCCGGCTTCGAGGCGGCCATGGCGCGGCAGCGCGAGCGGGCTCGCGAGGCCGCCCGCTTCGGCGGGGCGATGGTCGCCGCCGAGGCTTATCAAGAGCTGGCCACCGCCGGCGTCGAGTTCATCGGCTACGACTACAACCGCCTGAGCCACGAGACCACGGTCCTGGGGCTCGTCACCGCCGACGGGCGGCTGGTCGACCGGGCCAGCGCCGGCGATGAGGTCGAGATCGTCCTGCGCGAGACTCCCTTCTACCCGGAGGGCGGCGGTCAGGTCGGTGATACCGGTGTCATCGAGGGGCCGGCCGGTCGGGCTCAGGTCCTGGACACCCAGCGCCCGCAGCCCACTCTTATCGTCCACAAAGCCCGGAT
The DNA here is from genome assembly GCA_034433795.1 of Chloroflexota bacterium. Classification (GTDB taxonomy): domain Bacteria; phylum Chloroflexota; class UBA6077; order FW602-bin22; family DAOUAE01; genus DAOUAE01. The sequence goes on along the minus strand of DAOUAE010000088.1, from coordinate 6,547 downwards.
CGTCGAGGGGACGCTGGGGGCCGGCGAAATCGTGCGGGCGACGGTCGATGTCCAGCGCCGCTGGGACATCATGCGCCATCACACGGCCACCCACCTGCTGCACCAGGCCCTGCGCAACGTCCTGGGAACTCACGTGACCCAGGCCGGCTCGCTGGTGGCTCCGGACCGGCTGCGTTTCGACTTCACCCATTTCGCGCCGCTCACCCCCGAGCAGCTGCGGGCGGTCGAGGCCGAGATCAACGACCACATCCGGGCGGACCATCACACCGAAGTCACCTATACCACCTACCAGGAGGCGCTGGCCAAAGGGGCCATGGCCCTCTTCGGCGAGAAGTACGGCGACATCGTCCGGATGGTGACCCTCGACGGCTACAGCCGCGAGCTCTGCGGTGGGACCCACGTCCTCTCGACCGGTCAGATCGGGCTCTTTCTCATCACCAGCGAGAGCTCCATCGGCGCCGGGCTCCGACGGATCGAGGCGGTCTGCGGGCGCGTGGCCGAGGAGTACGTCCGCACCCAGCTGAACCGGCTGGAGCGCCTGGCATCGCTCGTGCAAGGGCCCAACGTCGAAGAGCGGGTCCAGGCCCTGCAGGAGGAGGTCGCCGCGCTGCGGCGCGAACTGGAGCGTCTGCAGCGGGAGCGGCTGGCGGCCGAGGTCGACCGCCTGGTCCAGCGGGCGGTGTCGGTGGACGGGGTCAGAGTGCTGGCCGCTCAGGTCGAGGCCCCGAACATCGAACGGCTGCGCGAGCTGGGCGACATCCTGCGGGCGCGCTTGGGGCCGAGCGTGGTGGCGCTGGGGGCGATCATTGACCAGCAGCCGCGGATCGTGGTGATGGTGTCGCCCGGTGTTAAACCCCCGGCCCACGAACTGGCCCGCCAGCTTGCCAGGATCGTTGGGGGAGGCGGCGGTGGCCGACCGGAAATGGCCCAGGCCGGCGGGCGTGACCCGAGCAAACTCCCGGAGGCGCTGCGGCTGGTGCCGGAACTGGTCCGGGCGAGCGTCCAGAAAGCCACCTCCTAGCCGCGCCCCGGGACCACCCGCATGCCGCGGGTGATCCTGCTGGACCCGGCCGACGACCTGGCCAGTCTGCGGGCCCGGCTCGATCAGGAGCCCGGGACGGCGGTGGGTCTGGTCGTCCCGCCGGGGCATCCGGTCTTCCGGCGGCCGGTGGCCTTTCGTCTCCTGGCGGTGGGCCGGCCACCGGGGAGCCCGCCGGTGGCGATTATCAGCACCGACCCGGTCGTCCGGCGGTGGGCCCAGGCGGTGGGCCTGCCCGCCTATCCCTCCGTGGCGGTGTACGAGCGGGCCGCTCGTGGGCGGGACTGGCGCGCCCGGCTGCGCGCCAGACTGGAGCCGCTTCGCCGGCTGCTGCTGGTCGGGACGACCGGTCTGCTGCTGCTCCTCGGGGCCCTCTGGTTTCTGGTGCTGGGCCCGCAGGTGGTGGTCACCCTCCAGCCGGCGGCCATCCCGGTTCAGGAGACCCTGGAGATCACGGCCGACCCCCAGCAGACCGCGCCCGATCCCGCCGCGCGCCGGCTGCCGGCCCGCCTCGTGCCCCTGGTCGTCGAGGTCTGGGAGCCACTCCCGGCCAGTGGCGGGCAGCGGGCCCTGAAACAGCCGGCGACCGGGACGGTCGTCTTCACCAACCTGACCGACCAGCCGCTCACCGTGGCCCGCCACTGGGTGGTCAGCACGGCGGAGGGGGTTCGGTTCGCCACGGTCGAAGAGGCGGTCCTGCCGGGACAGCGGGGAGCCCAGGCGCGGGTGCCGGTGGTGGCGCTGGAGGCGGGCGAGCGGGGGAACGTCGCGGCCGGGCAGATCGTGCGGCTGGAGCGGCGTCTGCGTTCGGCCGAGGAGAGCGATCGTCTGACGAAGGCGGCGCTGGTGAACGAATCGGTGCGCAAGCTGCTGGAGGCCGAGGCCAAACTGCCCACGCAGGTGGCGGTAACCAACCCCGAGCCGACCCGCGGTGGAGGCGAGCGGGTGGTCGTCGCGGTGACCGACCAGGATCGGGCCGCCGCGGAGGCGCGGGCGCTCCAGCGGGCCCGCCGGGAGGCGGAGGAGCGATTGCGGCAGGAGCAGCGCGCGGGTGAACTGGCCCTGTCGGGGACCGTCGAGTTCGCTCTTCTCACCGTTGAGGCGCCGGCGCAGATCGAGATGGGAAGGAAGGCCGAGGCGGCCCTGCGTCTCGAGGCGCGGGCCCGGGCCGCCTTTGTGCGTCTGGACCATCTGGAGACGGTGGCCCGCGAGGGATGGCGCCCGACGCTGCCTGCCGCCTTTGCCCTGCGGCCCGAGACGATGCAGATCGGTCTGCCGACCCCGGTCCAGCGGTCGGAGCCACCGTTCGTCTTCCGCCTGCCGGTCTCAGCCTGGGCGGTGGCGCTGATCGATGAAGACCGGGTCCAGGCCTATGTGCGCTGGCGGGATCCGGCCGCGGCCCAGCGTGACCTGATGGCCGCCTTCGTTCTGGCCCGGCCGCCGGAGATTTTCGTTTCGCCCGCCTGGCTGGGGCGTGCATTCCGTGTGCGGATTGTGTATGATCTGCCCGATCTGTCGCGGGTGGCGCAGCGGAGCGGGTGAGCCGGCGTGGGGCGTGTGTTGGGGCTGGACGTCGGCGACCGGCGCATCGGCGTGGCCCTGAGCGACCCGGAGCAGCGGCTGGCGCGGGGGATCAAGGTTATCTCGCGGACCCGGCTGAGCCGTGATCTGGCGGCCATCGCCCGGCTCGTTCGGGAGAACGACGTCCGCGAGATCGTCGTCGGTCTGCCTCTGCGCCTGGACGGAACGCCGGGGACCCAGGCCGAGAAGGTCCAGCAGTTTGCCCAGGCCCTGGCCCGGATTGTCGACGTGCCCATCCACTTCTGGGACGAGCGGTTGTCGACCGCCGAGGCCGAGCGGATCCTGCGGGAACTGGGGCTCCGGCCCCAGCAGCGCCGGGAGCACGTGGACGCCCTCGCCGCCGAGCTCATTCTGCAGGAGTTCCTCGACCACCGTCGCCGGCAGCGTGCCTCGAGGTCGGAATCGGTGTGAAGCGCCTTCTCTGGTTCGCGCCCCTGGTGATCCTGGTGGTGACTGCACTCGGGCTGGGGAGCGTCGCCGCTCAGACCAACCTGCCACTCCGGCTTCTGCTGGCGGTTCTCGATACCCCGGCCGGCGATGACCCCGATCCCCGGCTGGTCTCGATTCAGCCGGGCGATTCGACAGCCGACATCGCCCAGAAGCTGGCCGCCGCCGGGGTGGTCAAAAATCCGGAGGCCTTTCGGCTGCTGGCCCGGCTCTCGGGGGTGGAGGCTCGATTGGTGGCGGGGGACTACGAACTGCGGTCCACCATGCGGCCCAGTGAGATCCTGGCCCGGCTGGCCGGCGGCCAGAGCGTCCGGATCCGGGTGACGGTTCCGGAGGGCTGGCGGCTGCGCGAGATCGGCGCGGCGCTGGAGGAGCGTGGCCTGGGGACCTGGCCGGACCTGCTCACCGCCGCGCGCGGGCCCTATCCCTACCCGTTTCTGACTGACCGTCCGCCGGGGGCGACCGTTGAGGGCTTCCTCTTTCCCGACACCTACTTTTTCCCGCCCTCGACCACGCCCCGGCAGGCGTTGACGCTGATGCTGGAGAACTTCGACCGGAAGGTGCTGCAGGCGGGTCTCCCGGCCTCGCCCCACGGCCTGAGCCTGTACCAGGTCGTGGTGCTGGCCTCGATTGTCGAGCGCGAGGCCCGGGTCCCCGACGAGCGGCCGCTGATCGCCGGCGTTTTTCTGAACCGTCTGCGGCTGGGGATGCCGCTCCAGGCCGATCCGACTGTCCAGTACGCCCTGGCGCCCGACGACGTGCGACTGCCGGTGGTCGGGCTCTGGCGGCGCGACCTCAGCCGGGCCGACCTGGGGATAGACTCGCCGTACAACACCTACCGGCGGCCGGGGCTGCCGCCGACGCCCATCTGCAACCCCGGGCTGGCGGCGATCCAGGCGGTGCTGCAGCCGGCCGTGACCGACTATCTTTACTTCGTCGCCCGCCCCGACGGCTCCCACGCCTTCGCCCGGACGCTGGAGGAGCACAATCAGAACGTGCGCCGTTATCAGGTCCAGGCCAGTCCTGGTGAGCCGCGGTGAGGCCAGAGGTGGGAGGTTGTGATGCTCTCAGCCCGGCAGGTGGTCGCGGTCATCGGCTATCCGCTCAAACACTCGCTTTCGCCGGTCTTCCAGCAGGCCGCCTTTGACGCCTACCGACTGCCGGTGACCTACGAGGCCTGGGAGGTGCCACCGGCCTCGCTGGCGGCCGTCCTGACGCGGGTTCGTCAGTCAGACTGTCTGGGGATCAATATCACCATCCCCCACAAGGAGGCGGTGATCCCCTATCTTGACTATCTGGACGATCTGGTTCGGCAGGTCGGTGCCGTCAACACGGTGGTTAACCGGAGCGGTGTTCTCTGGGGCTACAACACCGATGGACCGGGGTTCCTGCGGGCGCTGGCCGAGGTGGGGGTGAGCCCGGCGGGGCAGGTGGTTCTGGTCGTGGGGGCCGGCGGGGCCGCCCGGGCGGTGGTCTGCGCTCTGGCTCGGGCGGGGGCTGAACGGGTGCTTATCGCCAACCGCACGCCGGAGCGGGCCCGGGCGCTGGTGGCGCTGGCGGCTGGTCTGGGCCAGGCGGCCGTGGTGGTCCCCTGGGAGCCGGCGGCGCTGGTGGCGGCGGGCCAGCAGGCCGGGCTGATCGTCAACTGCACCAGCGTCGGCCTGCGGCACACGCCGACCGAGGCGGCGTCGCCACTGCCGGCCGCAGCGCTCCATCCGGACGCTCTGGTCTACGATCTCATTTACAATCCGGCTGAGACCGTGCTGCTCCGTCAGGCCCGCGAGCGGGGCGCCCGCACGCTGAACGGTCTGAGCATGCTGCTCTACCAGGGGGCGCTGGCCTTTGAGCTGTGGACCGGTCGGCCGGCGCCGGTGGAGACCATGCGCGCCTGTCTGGAGGCGGCCCTGGCCCGGCGGGGGTGAGGCCGGGCCAGGGGCTCTCTCAGGCCTTGATGCCGGTGACGGTGATCCCCTCGACGAACGTCTTCTGCGCGATAAAGAAGATCACGATGACCGGGAGAATCGTCACCGTGCTGGCCGCCATCAGGTAGGGCCAGGCCAGCTGGTCAACAAACTGACTGCGGAACTGCTGCAGTCCCAGCGAGATCGGGAAGAGTTCGACCCGATTGAGGTAGATGAGCGGCCCCAGGTAGTCGTTCCAGGCCCACATGAACTGGAAGAGAGCCACCACCGCCAGTGCTGGTTTGGCCAGCGGCAGGATGATCCGCCAGAGGATGCCCAGTTCGCTGGCGCCGTCCACGCGCGCGGCGTCGGAGAGCTCCTGCGGGATGGTGAGGAAGAACTGACGGAGAAGGAAAATGTAGTAGGGTTCGCCGAAGAAATGGGGAATAATTAACGGCTTGTAACTGTTAAGCCAGTCGAGCTCCTTGAAGGTAATGTAGAGCGGGATCATCCGTACCTGGAAGGGAATCATCATAGTCGAGATGCAGATGAAGAACAGGATGTCCCGTCCCCACCAGCGGAGCCGGCTGAAGCCGTAAGCCACCAGGGCGGCTGAGAGCAGCGAGCCGAGGGCACTCAGGACCGAGTACTGGATGGTGTTGAGGAAGAAGAGATTGAACGGCTGGCGGGTGAGGGCTTCCGGGTAGTTGCTGAAGCGCATGGGGTTGGGAATCCAGATCGGTGGGACGTGGTAGGTCTGGACGTCGTCTTTGAGCGAGGTTGAGAGCATCCAGAGGAAGGGCAGGGCGTAGAGGAGGGCCAGAGCGCAGAGGAAGGTGTAGAAGAGGGTCCGGCGTCCGAGGGTCGCTGCCAGGATGGCGGTCCGGCTGCGGGCGGCGGCCTTGGGGGTGGGAATCGCACGCAGGCTCATCGGTTCCTCCCTCGCTCCCGATCACTCCGCCTGGCCACCGTAGTAGACCCAGCGAGCCGAGGAGCGGAAGAGCATGATGGTGATCACAACCGCGATGAGGAAGAGCACCCAGGCCAGGGCCGAGGCGTACCCCATCTTAAAGAACTGGAAAGCGTTGCGGTAGAGGTAGAGGCCGAAGAACTCGGTCGAGAGGCGCGGCCCTCCCTGGGTGATGAGCCAGGGGATCGTGAACGTCTGGAAGATGCCGATCATCCCCGTCAGCAGGACGAAGAGGATAGCCGGGGTGCACATCGGCACGGTCACGTGCCAGAAGCGCTGGACCGCGTTGGCGCCGTCTACATGGGCGGCGTCGTACAGGCTCCGGGGCACATCCTGCAGGGCGGCCAGGAAGATGAGCACCGCCGTGCCCTGGGCCCAAACATGGATAATGATGAGCGAGATCTTGGCCAGACTGGGGGAGGAGATCCAGGGGATGGCCGTCAGTTTAAACGAGGCCAGGATCGAGTTGATGAGGCCGTAGCTGGGGTTGTAGATCCAGAGCCAGACCATGGCCGTGGCCACGGCCGGCACGATGGCCGGAAGAAAGAAGATCGTCCGGAAAACGGGCCGGAACTGCATCGGTTGGTTGAGAAGTGTGGCCAGGAGGAA
>DAOUAE010000087.1:0-74173 GCA_034433795.1 Chloroflexota bacterium | reverse complement strand
AGAGCCGCTGGGCGCAGGAGGTTCCCCGTATGGGGGCGCGGCTTCGGGAGAGACCCGTCGGGCACCAGGCATGGTGTTGCCTGGTGCCCTTTTTCGTGCCCCCGCGGCTCAATCGGCGCCGAAAGCGCCAGAGGAGGGTGAGAGCGATGCACTCCAGCCTGATTGGCAAGATCGAGAAGGCCCGCCGCTACGCCCAGGAGCGCGACCGGGTGAGTTTCCAGGAGTTCACCGTCAGCTTCCGCGGTGAACACGACACCTACACCATAACCTACCGCCAGGGCGCCTGGCACTGCACCTGCCACTTCTTCGCCGGCTGGGGAACCTGCAGCCACACCATGGCCATGGAGCGCATCCTGGGGGAGATGCTGCCCCGCAGCGCGGCGCCGGCCAGCCAGTCGGCGGAGGCGACGGTCTGAGAGCCCCTGGCGACCGCACCCGGTCGCCCCGCGTCGTGGCGACCAGCCCGTCGGGTCAGGACCGGTCCCGACCTGACGGGCCCGTATTTTCCCGAGACGAGGGCCGAAGCTATGGACCGCACCCTGGTCGAGCGGCGTCTGTTCTCCTACGGCGAAATCCTGCGCGCGGTCTGGGAGAACCGCGACCGGCTGGACTACGCCTGGCGCATCCTGGCCGACGGCGTCTGCGATGGCTGCGCTCTGGGAACGACCGGCCTGCGCGACTGGACCCTGCCGGGGATCCACCTCTGCTGGATCCGCCTGAACCTCCTGCGCCTGAACACCATGCCGGCCTTCTCCCCCACCCTCCTGGCCGACGTCCGGCCGCTTAAGGAGCGCTCCGAACAGGAGCTGCGCCGTCTGGGGCGGATCCCCATGCCGCTCCTGCGCCGGCGCGGCGAGCCCGGCTTCACCCCGCTCACCTGGGACGAGGCCCTGGACCTCCTGGCCCGGCGGGTGGGCGCCACCGACCCCCACCGCCTGGCCTTCTACCTGGTCGCGCGGGGAACGGTCAACGAAACCTACTACGTGGCCCAGAAGGTGGCCCGCTTCCTGGGCACCAACCACATCGACAACTCGGCCCGCATCTGCCACGCCCCCAGCACCGTGGCCCTCAAGCAGACCATCGGCTATCCGGCCTCGACCTGCAGCTACCGCGACTGGCTGGGGACCGACCTCCTGGTCCTCATCGGCAGCGACCTGGCCAACAACCAGCCGGTGGCGATGAAGTACCTGCACGAGGCCAAGAAGCGGGGCACGACCGTGGTGGTGGTCAACCCGGTCCAGGAGCCGGGGCTGGAGACCTACTGGGTGCCCTCGGCTCTCGACTCGGCGCTCTTCGGCACACGGGTGGCCGACATGGTCTGCCCGGTCCAGCCGGGGGGCGACATCGCCTTTATCAACGGCGTTCTGAAGTACCTCCTCGCCGAGGACGGGCTCGACCGCGATTTCATCGCCCGGCACACCACCGGCTGGGAGGAGGTCGAGCGGACGCTGGCCGCGCAGAGCCTCGACGACCTGGAGCGGCTGGCGGGGGTGCCGCGGACGGTGATGCAGGCCTTCGCCCGGCTCTACGCCCGGGCCCGGACGGCGGTGTTCGTCTGGTCGATGGGGATCACGATGCACCGGCACGGCGTGGCCAACGTCAAGGCCATCGTCAACCTGGCGCTGGCCCGGGGGATGGTCGGCCGCCCGCAGACCGGGCTGATGGCCATCCGGGGCCATTCGGGCGTCCAGGGCGGGGCCGAGATGGGAGCGGTGCCCAACGCCTTCCCCGGCGGCCTGCCGGTGGGCCCGGAGACGGCGGCCCACTTCGGCCGGCTCTGGGGCTTCCCGGTTCCCGACTGGCGCGGCTGGTTCGTGGCCGAGATGGTCGAGGCGGCGGCCCAGGGCCGGCTGGAGGTGCTGTACTGCGTCGGCAGCAACCTGTTCGCGGTCCTGCCCGACAGCCGCTATGTCCGGCGGGCGCTGGAGCGGCTGCCCCTGCGGGTCCACCACGATCTGGTGCTCAACCCGCAGATGCTGGTCGAGCCGGGTGAGCTGGTGCTGGTGCTGCCGGCGACCACCCGCTACGAGATGGCCGGCGGCAACACCGAGACGACCACCGAGCGCCGGGTGATCTTCAACCCCGAGATCCCCGGGCCCCGGCTGCCGGGGGCCCGCGACGAGTGGCGGGTGCTGAGCGATCTGGCCCGACGGGTGCGGCCGGACCTGGCCGAGCGGGTGACGTTCGCCTCGACGGCCGCGATCCGGGACGAGATCGCGCGGGTGATCCCCTTCTACGACGGCATCCAGCACCTCGGCCGCAAGGGCGACCAGTTCCAGTGGGGTGGGCCCCGGCTGGCCGAGGGCGGGCGCTTCGCCACGCCCGACGGACGGGCCCACTTCACCCCGCTCTGGCCGCCCCAGGCCACGGTGCCGCCGGGCCACTTCCGGCTGACGACCCGGCGGGGCAAGCAGTTCAACAGCATGATCTTCCGCGACCGCGATGTGTTCACCGGCGCCGCCCGCGACGCCGCCATTCTGGCCCCCGAGGATATGGAGCGGCTGGGCGTGCGACCGGGCGACCGGGTACTGGTCCGGTCGGCCACCGGCCAGCTCTGGTGTCGAGCCTGGCCGGGGCGGGTGGTGCCGGGGACGGTGGTCCTCTTCTGGCCGGAGGCCAACGTGCTCATCCGCTGGGGCGACTGCGACCCGGAGTGCGGCATTCCGGCCTACCGCGATGAGGTGGTCGAGATCGTCCCCGAGCGGCTGGTCGAGCGGGTGGAAAGGTGATGGACAGCGAGGCGCCCGAGCGGCCGGGAGCGGTGGTCCGGCTGCCGGTGGTCGTGGTCGACGAGCGTGGAGTCCGCCGCCGGACCGACACGGTGGCGGCCGAGGAGCCGCTGGAGATCCGGGTTGAGTACTGGGACGGCGCGGGCTGGACGGAGGCCAGCGTCGCGGTGACCATGCGGACGCCGGGGCAGGACTTCGCCCTGGCGGCGGGGTTTCTTTTCACCGAGGGGGTTATCTCCGGGCGGGAGGCCATCGCCCGGATCGCCTACTGTCTGGACGACCAGGCCCAGCGGTACAACGTCGTGCGGGTGACGGTGCGGCCGGAAGTGGCCTTCGATCCTGAGCGCCTGAGCCGCCACGTCTACACCACCTCCAGTTGTGGGGTCTGCGGCAAGGCGGCGCTGGCGCTGGTGCGGGTGGCCTGTCCGCGCCGGCCGGTGGGGACGTTCCGTCTGGCGCCGGCGTTTTTCTGGGGGCTGCTGACCACGTTCCGGGCGGCGCAGCGGCTGTTCGGACGGACGGGGGGCGTGCACGGGACGGCCCTGTTCGACGCCGAGGGCCGGCTCCTGGGGCTGGCGGAGGACGTGGGCCGGCACAACGCCATGGACAAACTGGTGGGGGAACTGGTGCTGGCCGGGCGCGTGCCGGCCTCGGAGACGGTGGTGCTGGTGAGCGGGCGGGCCAGTTTCGAGCTGGTCCAGAAGGCCCTGATGGCCGGCATCCCGGCGCTGGCGGCGGTGGGAGCGCCGAGCCATCTGGCGGTGGCCCTGGCGCGGGAGTACGGGATGACGCTGGTGGGCTTCCTGCGCGAGGGGCGGATCAACCTGTACGCGGGCGAGGAACGGGTCGCCCTGCCGGACGAGCGGCGGGGTCCACCCCCCACGACCGCGCCGTGAGCCTCCGTTCCCGGCCGCCGCGCCCCCTGTGGGCCAGAGGGTGGGCAGCCGCCGGCGACTGTGATATACTGGGGGCGAGCCCCATCGGGGTTTGAGGAGAAGTGACGCGGCTGACCCGCTGGCTGCTGGTGGCTCTTTTCTGGGGATGCCTCGGCCTGCCGCTCCTCGACCACCACCTGGCCGAGCGGTTCCCGTTCCATGACCATCTCTGGCTGGGGCACGGCACAGCCCCGCTGGCCATCGCTCTGGCCACGCACCGGCACCTGGCCGATGTCCCCCACGCCCACGACCCGCAGACCGGCCGTCCGCTCCTCCACGACCCGGACCTCCTCAGCCTGCGCCCGCTCGATGGCCTGACAGCGGTTGTGCTGGCGCTCCTGACCGTGGGCCTGCTGGTCCCCCAGACCCTGGCCCTGCCCCGGCCGGCCGCGTCCGGGCGCCGGCTGGCCTTCGGGCCCCACCGCCCGACCGGCCTCTCCCTGAGACAGCCCGATCCCCCGCCCCGTCGCGTCTCCGTCTCCGGCTGAGCGGCCGTCCTGCCGGCCCACCGGCCGGCGGGACGGTGTGGTGGACCAGAGCACCGATACAGCGGCGCGACGGAGGCGAGCATGCGACGTTTCTGGTTGGGTCTCCTGGTGGCGCTGGGGCTGGCCCTGGGGCCGCTGGGGACGGCCCTGGCCCACGAGCACCGCGAGATCGGCCCCTACGAGTTCACGGTCGGCTGGATGGTCGAGCCGGCCCTGGTCGGCGAGAGGAACGGCGTCGACCTGCGTGTCGTCCATCACGCGACCAGAAAGCCGGTCGAGGGGGTGGAGAAGACGCTGCGGGTTGAGGTCCTCTTCGGCGCCGAGCGCCGGGAGATGGCCCTGCGCCCGGTCTTCGGCCAGCCCGGCCGCTACACCGCCGACCTCATCCCCACCCGCGCCGGCGACTATCGCTTCCGCTTCGTCGGGACGGTCGGGGAAACGGCGGTCGACGCGACCTTCGACTCGGCCGACGGCCGGTTCAATAAGGTCCAGGCGGCCGAGGCCTTCCAGTTCCCGGCGCCGCTGCCCGACCCGGTGACGCTGGCCCAGACGGCGACCACGGCCGACCAGACGGCCCGGACCGCCCAGGCGGCGGCCCAGACCGCCCGCCAGCTGGCCGAGGGGGCTCAGACCCTGGCGCTGGCCGGGGTCGCCCTGGGCGGCCTGGGGACGCTGCTGGGCGCCCTGGGGCTGGCGCTGGGGAGCCGGCGGGCCCGGTCGGCCGGGCAGGGCTGAGCGACCACCGCCGGGGCGGGCGATTCCCGCCCCGGCGGCCCTGGGGAGGTGAGGGTGATGCCGAGGCGGCCAGCCAGTCGCGCGCACGCGGGCGGTCTCGATGAGGTGGTGATGCTGGTGGTGGGAACGGCCCTGGCCATCGCGGTGACGCTCCTCACCGTGCGCCGGGGCCAGGGGGGACGAAGGCGCCGATGATCCGCCGGCTGCTCCTGCTTCTGGTCCTGCTCGGGCTGCTCCCGCCCACCCCCGCCAGCGCCCATGCGGTCCTGGTCGGCTCCGATCCCCCGACCGGGGCGGTCCTCCGCCGCAGCCCGGCCCAGGTCCGGCTGGAGTTCAGCGAGGCGGTGGTGCCGGGGCCGACCACCGCCCAGGTCCTGGACGCCCAGGGCCGACCGGTGGACCGAGGAGCGGTGCGGGTGCCGGCGGGCGACCCCCCGACGCTGGTGGTGGACCTGCCGCCCTTGCCGGAGGGGACCTACACCGTCGCCTGGCAGGCCCTCTCGGCGGTCGACGGCCATCTCACCCGGGGAGTGGTGGCCTTCGCCGTTGGGGTGGCGCCGGCGGCGCCGGCCGCGCCGGTGGAGCCGGTCGAGAGCGCCGAGGGACTGCCGGCGCTGGTCCTGCTCCGCGCTCTGACCTTTCTGGCCACGACCGTGCTGGTGGGGGCGCTGGTCTTCTGGCGGCTGGTCCTGGCGCCGGTGGCCCGCGCCCAGGGGGTGGCGCCGGCCGCGCTGGAGGCCATGGCGTCGGCCTGGCGGCGGCTGCTGGCGCTGGGCTGGGGGCTGCTGGGGCTGCTTTTGCCGGCCAGTCTGGCCGTCCCGGCGCTGACCCTGGGGCGGCTGGAGGGGGCGGTGCTCCTCTCCCCCTGGGGACTGGTCTGGCTGGGGCGGCTGGGGCTGCTCCTGGCCCTGGGGGGTGTCCTCTGGCGGCTCGGCCCCCAGGCCGGGCGGGGGCGCTGGGCGCTGGCCGGCGGTCTGAGCGGCGCGCTGCTGCTGAGCCAGAGTCTGCAGAGCCACAGCGCCGCGCTGCGGGCGCCGACGGCGCCGCTTCTTACCCTGGCCGACGGGCTGCATCTGCTGGCGGGGGCCGCCTGGCTGGGCGGGCTCGGCGGCCTGGTCGGGGTGCTCCCGCGGGCGCTGGCCGCGCTGCCGCCCGCGGCCCGGCGGGCCTTCCTGGTCCGCCTGGTCGGGCGGTTCTCGGCCCTGGCCCTGGGGAGCGTGGGGGTGCTGGGAGGCACCGGGCTGCTTTTGGCCGTGGTGCACATCGGGAGCCTGGCGGCGGCGGTGGCGACGCTGGGCGGGCGGAGTTTTCTCCTGAAGCTGGGGCTGGTGGGGCTGCTCCTGGGACTGGGGGCGGTGAACCTGCTGGTCGTCCGGCCCCGGCTGGCGCGGGCGGTCCGCTGGGAGCGGTGGCTGTGGCGCACGGTCCGGGCCGAGGCGCTCCTGGGGGTGCTGGTCCTGGTGGTCACCGGGCTTTTGACCAGCCTGCCGCCGGCCCGGCAGACCTACGCCCAGCTCTTGGCCTCCCGGCCGCTGGTGCTGCTGGGGCAGGCAGCCGACCTGCGGCTCCGGCTGAGCCTGGCGCCAGCCCGTCCCGGGCCGGTCACGGTCGCCCTCGATCTGACCGATCGCGGGGGCCGGCCGGTGGCGGCCGAGCGGGTGGGGCTGACCTTCCGGTTCCTGGACCGGGAGGTGGGCGAGCAGACGGTCTGGGCGGACCCGCAGGGGCCGGGCCGGTACGGGGCGGCCGGGGTGGTCCTGGGGCTGAGCGGGCGCTGGCAGGTCGAGGTGCTGGTCCGGCGTCCGGGGCAGGAGGAGGCCCGCACCGCCGCCCGTTTTCTCCTGACCCCGGCGGGGGCGCAGCCGGAGGGAGAAAGCGCGGCCGGGCCGGCCTGGCGGCCGACGCCGGCGACGGTGATGGGCGGACTCCTGGTCCTCCTGGGGGCGGGGCTGGCGGTCGTCGTCGGGCGGGTGCTGGGGCTCCGGACGCGCGAGGGCGGGGTCCTGCTGCTGGCGAATCTGGTGGTCATCGGGCTGGGGCTGCTGGTGGTCTGGCGGACGCTGCCGGTCGGGGCGGACGGGGGCGCCGGGCGGCGCAACCCCTTCCCGCCCACTCCGGAGTCGCTGGCCCGGGGAGAGGCGGTCTACCGGGCCCAGTGCCAGGTCTGCCACGGGCCGGAGGGCCGGGGGGATGGGCCGCTGGCCCCGACGCTGGTCCCGCGGCCGGCGGATCTCCGGGCGCACCTGGCGGCCGGGCACACCGACGGCGAACTCTTCACCTGGATCAGCGAGGGGATCCCCGGCAGCGGGATGCCAGCCTTCCGCGACCGGCTGAGCGAGGAGGAGCGCTGGCACGTGATCAATTTCCTCCGCACCTTCGCCCAGGGGCCATAAGGATTTACAGATTGCCATATTTGGCTCGTATGCTCGTGAGGAGCAGACACCACTGAGCGACGTGGATCTCCTGGTGGAACTTGAACGGCCGATAGGCTGGGAGATTGTGGATCTTCACGCCTATTTAGAAGACGTACTGGGTATTAAGGTGGATCTGGCGACTATAGGAGCCTTGCGGCGCAAACCGCTGCTCTGGCGAGCGGTCCAAGAGGATTTGGTCTCTGTCTAGGCGTGACGTGCGTCTCCTCGTGCAGTTTCCTCCCCATCGCCGCTGACCTGAGAGACGGAGAGTGATCTCTGGGCGCGTCATAGGGGTATCGCTGCTCCGGCAGGCTCGCCTGATTGCCGTGCGGGCGCGGGCCGGCGCGGGGCGGCGTGTGCCCGGGTGCCTGGCGGTTTGGTATAATTCTGGCGGGGCGAAGGATGGAGAGCGAAACGAGTGTGTCGGCCCCGGTGCCGGCGGTGACGGCCCTGGCCGAGGCGGCGCTGGGCGCGCTGCCCGACCCGGTGCTGATCGTCGCGGCCACGGGGGAGGTGCTTTTTGCCAACACCGCGGCCCGGCGTCTGCTGGGCCCGGCGGTGGTCGGCCGGCCGCTGGCCGAGGTCCTGGGCGACCCGGAGGCGGTCGAGCGGGCGCTGGCCCAGGTCCAGGAGGGTGGTGTCGCCTGGGTGATGGTGCCGGTGGCCGGCGGCCAGGGGGGACCGGGCCTCTGGCAGGTCCGGGGCGGTCTCTGGCCGGGACTGGCGCCGGGGGCGACGCTCTGGGTCGGCCGCGCGCCGGTCATCGACCCGCGCGAGCGCCTGCTGCAGGCTCTGGCCCGGGTGCTGGAGGGCTCGGCCACCACGGCCGGCGCCGACCTGGCCCGTGAGGTGGTCGCCGCCCTGACCGAGACGCTGGAACTTTCGGCCGCCGCCCTGCTCCTCTACGACCCGCAGACCGAACGCCTGCACCTGGCCGCCCAGCGGGGCTTTCTGGCCGAGTCGCTGCGCCGGCTGGTGCGGCAGGCGCCGGGCGGCCTGACCGCCGTGCTCATGGCCCAGCCCGAGCCGATCGTGCTGGACCAGACCGCCGAGCAGGGCCCCTGGCTGGTGGCGCTGCCGCTGCGGACCGCCGAGCGGGTGGTGGGCGCGCTGATCGTGGTGGGGACCAGCCGGCCGCTGACCAGCTCGGATCTCGCGCTTCTCCAGTCGTTCGCCCAGCACGTGACGCTGGCCCTGGCCTGGACCGCCCAGTACGCCGCGCTGGTCCGGGAGCGGGCCGAACTCGAAGCGGCCCTGCGGGCGCTGCCGGCCGGCGTCTGCTCGGTCAGCCCCGAGGGCCAGATCCGGCTGGCCAACCCGGCGGCGGCCCACCTGGTGGGCCGGAGCGAGGCCGACCTGGTGGGGCGACCCTGTCGTGAGGCCCTGCCGCTGGTGGATGAGGCCGGCCGGCCGCTCTGCGACTGGGCCTGTCCGCTGGCCCGCGGTGGGGCCGACCCGGTCGGCACGGCGGTGCGGGCCTTCGTGGTCGGTCCGGACGGCCAGCGCCGGGCGGTGAACTGGAGCTGCTCGGTCCTGCGGGAGCCGTCGGGCCGGCTCCTGGGCTGGCTGGAGGTGGTCCAGGATGTCAGCCATCTGGGCCAGCTGGAGGAGCTGCACGGGGCGTTCATCTCGGCCGCCTCGCACGAGCTCCTGACCCCGATCACGATCATCAAGGGCCACGCCGAGGCGCTGCGTCAGGTCCGGGCCGGGCGGGCCCGGGCCCAGGTGCAGGAGGCGGCCACCGCCATCGAGGAGGAGGCCGACCGCCTCCAGCGCCTGGTCAAGAACATGCTCGACGTGGCCCAGATCCAGGCCGGGGCCTTCCGGCTGGAGCTGGCGCCGCTGGCTCTGCCGCCGCTCATCGAGCGGATCGTCCAGCGGTTCCGAGGCCGCTCGCGCCGCCACCAGTTCGTGGTCGAGTGCCCGGAGGCCTTTCCCATCGTCATGGCCGACCGCGACCGGATCGAGAGCGTGCTCTACAACCTGCTGGACAACGCGGTCAAGTACTCGCCGCAGGGCGGCACCATCCGGGTCGGCTGCGAGGTCCAGTCGGACCAGGTGGTGGTGCGGGTCTCCGACGAGGGCGTGGGGATCCCCTGGCAGGAGCAGGACCGCATCTTCGAGCGGTTCTACCGTGGTCGGGGGACCGGCCGGACCCGGCCCCAGGGCAGCGGGCTCGGCCTCTTCATCGCCCGGGCCATCGTCGAGGCCCACGGGGGCCGGATCTGGGTGGAGAGCCGGCCGGGACGGGGGTCGACCTTCTACTTCAGCCTGCCGCGCGAGGCGCCGGCGGACCTCCCGGCGGTGGTCGACCTGACCGGCGCCGCGCCGGCCGACACGGCCGCCCCGGCGCCCTGAAAAATTCCAAGAAACCTCTAAGCGAAATCTGTTCCCCTTCCAAGCGAGAAAGCCGTACTATCAGAGGGGTATCAGTACGGGAGGTGGGCCGTTCATGGCGAAGATCTTAGGCATTGACCTGGGGACGACGAACTCGGTGATGGCGGTGCTGGAGGGCGGTGAACCGGTCGTCCTGGAGAACGCCGAAGGGAGCCGCCTCACCCCCTCGGTGGTGGCCATCAACCCCAAGACCGGAGAGCGGCTGGTCGGGCAGGTGGCCAAGCGCCAGGCCATCACCAACCCGGAGAACACCATCTTCTCCGTCAAGCGCCTGATGGGGCGCAAGTACGACGACCCGGAAGTGCAGCGCGCGATGAAGCGCCTGCCCTACAAGATCGTGCCGGCGCCCAACGGGGACGCCCACGTGATGCTGGGCGGACGGCGGTACGCCCCGCCGGAGATCTCGGCGATGGTCCTGCAGAAACTGAAGATGGACGCCGAGGCCAAACTGGGTGAGAAGATCACCCAGGCGGTGATCACCGTGCCGGCCTACTTCAACGACGCCCAGCGCCAGGCGACCAAGGATGCCGGCCGCATCGCCGGGCTGGAGGTGCTGCGCATCATCAACGAGCCGACGGCGGCGGCCCTGGCCTACGGCCTCGACAAGAAGCCCAAGGATGAGGTGATCGCCGTCTACGACCTGGGCGGCGGCACCTTCGACATCTCGATCCTGCGGGTGGGCGAGGGCGTCTTCGAGGTCGTGGCCACCAACGGCGACACGTTCCTGGGCGGCGACGACTTCGACCAGCGGATCATCGACTGGATCTGCGACGAGTTCAAGAAAGAGCACGGCATCGACCTGCGCCAGGACCGCATGGCCCTGCAGCGGCTGAAGGAGGCGGCCGAGAAGGCCAAGATCGAGCTCTCCTCGGTCCTGCAGACCGAGATCAACCTGCCGTTCATCACCGCCGACGCCAGCGGGCCCAAGCACCTGGTGATGACGCTGACCCGCAGCAAGCTGGAGCAGCTGACCGCCGACCTCATCGAGCGGACGGTCGAGCCGGTGATGCGGGCCCTGGAGGACGCCCGCCTGCGGCCGCAGGACGTGGACGAGGTGGTGCTGGTCGGTGGGCAGACCCGCATGCCGGCCATCATCGAGAAGGTCCGCCAGATCTTCGGCAAGGAGCCGCACCGGGGCGTCAACCCCGACGAGGTGGTGGCGGTGGGCGCGGCCATCCAGGCGGGTGTCCTGGCCGGCGAGGTCAAGGACGTGCTGCTCCTGGACGTGACGCCGCTCTCGCTGGGCGTCGAGACGCTGGGCGGGGTGACGACGGTCCTCATCCCGCGCAACACCACGATCCCGACCTCCAAGAGCGAGATCTTCACCACCGCCGCCGACAACCAGACGCAGGTGGAGATCCACGTGGTCCAGGGCGAGCGGCCGCTGGCCAAGGACAACAAGAGCCTGGGCCGGTTCATCCTGGACGGCATCCCGCCGGCCCCGCGCGGCGTGCCGCAGATCGAGGTGACCTTCGAGATCGACGCCAACGGCATCCTGTCGGTGCGGGCGCGCGACCGGGCCACCGGCCGGGAGCAGAAGATGGTCATCCAGCCGTCGTCCGGTCTGAGCAAGGAGGAGGTCGAGCGGATGATCCGCGAGGCCGAGCAGTACGCCGAGCAGGACCGGCGCCGGCGCGAGGAGATCGAGCTGCGCAACCAGGCCGACACCCTGGCCTACAACGCCGAGAAGACCCTGCGCGAGCACGGCGACCGCGTCCCGGCCGACATCCGGTCCCAGGTCGAGGAGCGGGTGGCGGCGCTGCGGCGGGCGCTGGAGGGCAGCGACATCAGCCAGATCCGCTCGGCGATGCGCGACCTCGAGCAGGCGATGCTGCGCATCGGCCAGGCCCTCTACGCCGCCACCGGCCAGCCGACCGGCGGCGGACCCTCCGGCGGCCAGCCGCCGTCCGACGGGGGCACGGTCGAGGGCGAGTTCCGCGAGGTCTGAGCGCCGGGAACAGACCGCCAGGCGGGGATCGTTTGCCACGAACGATCCCCGCCTTTTGCCATCGGCGTGTCCGCGTCACCATCTTGCCGTCTCCCCCAGGGCACGGTGGTGGTCCATCTCCCGGGAGGCGTTCACCCGGCTGCGCGGC
The DNA here is from genome assembly GCA_034433795.1 of Chloroflexota bacterium. Taxonomy (GTDB): domain Bacteria; phylum Chloroflexota; class UBA6077; order FW602-bin22; family DAOUAE01; genus DAOUAE01. The sequence continues at coordinate 62,379 of DAOUAE010000087.1, read as the reverse complement.
CGTGCTACCCGGGCCAGCGGGAGCATCCGCACGGCCGAAAGCCCGCCCCGCCAGACACGGCGCCGCTCCGGCCCCACGGAGACCTCATCCCCGGCGATGGCGACAGCGCCAATCGGTGAGACTTCGCCGGGACCCACCGACCGGCGCGCAGACCCTGACGATTCCCTGGCGGCGGGACAGCCTGTGGCAGGCGAGCCGGTTCATCCCGGCAAGCGACCTCTTCCCGACTCTACCCGGTAAGACGGATCCGGCCCAACTGCGCTCAGCCGTCTTCGGGCCAGACCTTCAGGCCGGCCTTCCGGGCGGCTTCCCCCAGATTCCGGTCATACGTTGCCAGCAGAAGCTCCTCCCCCGAGGCCTCGCTGAAAACGAGGGCCGCCGCCAGGTGGACCGCATCATAGCCCCGTAGCCCATGCTCCCAGGCCAGGCTGGCCGCCCGGGCTATGAGATCCTCGGTAATCCTGACCCGCACCAGGTTCGCCCAGTCGGTGCCGAAGGCCTCCAGGGCCCGGGCCGCCTCGGCCTGACCAACGCGCCCAAGCCGGGCTGCCCTGGCCAGGGCGGCCGCCACTTCGACCCGGGTGATGACGGCAGTGACAGCCGCTTCAGCCCGGGAAAGCAGATCGGCAACCTCCGCCGAACCCGGCTCGGCCACGTAAAGCTTGACCAGAGCGCTCGCATCCAGGTAGACGGTCACGCCCGGTCCCGCTCCTCAACGATCAGCTCCGCCACCGTCCCTTGCAGGGTTCGGCCGACGGGCAGCCCTGGCGCAAAGCGCTGGCCGCTCCAGGCGATAAGCCCGGCCCGAACCAGGGCCGCAAGCCGCTCGTCAAGGGGCTGGTCCACCGGCACGATAAGGCCGATGGGCCTTCCCCGCTCGGTCACCTCGATGGTCTCGCCGGCCTTCACCCGCCGCAGGTACTCTGAAAGCCGGTTTTTCAGCTCCCGGATGTTCACCCTGGTGGTCACCAATAGACCCCCTCTCGCTCTTTGCGCTCCAAGATACCGCCTTGTGGCTACATGATAGGTCTAAAGAGAGGAGTCTTTCCAGGAGGCTTTGGCGAAAACTCTTCTTTCCTGCCCCTGGCGAGGAGCTTTCGACGGCGTAAGGATCCCATCTGAGACGGGAGAGAGTGTCTGTCAGCGCGCGCCAGCGGGCCGGCCGCACGGCCCTGGGCGCCCCCACCCCGCCACACCGTCCCCTGGCGTGAACGCCGCGCGCGTTTTCCTCCCAAGACACCGGAGCGGGACACCAGAACGGTCGAGAGGGGACACCACCTCGGCCGATATATTCGGCCGGCCCGGGGTGGACGGGCGGCTTCGGCCGGCGTACAATCGGGACACACGCCGGCGCCAGTCTGTCTGCCGGTCCTGACCGCGCTGGCCTCTCGCCAGGGCGCTCCGGGCGGCGGCGCCGGACGTTCTCGCGCTGGGGGGAGGGAGGCGATGCTGCGTTCGGCGGTGCCGGCGGCGGCCACGACCCCGCGTCGGGGCTGGCTGCTGGTGGCGCTCACCTTCTGCCACACGGTCAACGACTTCTACGCCCTGCTGCTGGCCCCGCTTTTGCCGGTTCTGCGCGAGGCCTTTCAGCTCACCTACGCTCAGGCTGGGGCTATTCCCTTTGTCAGCACGTTCGTCTCGGCGGTCCTCCAGCCGCTCCTGGGCTATCTGGCCGATCGGCGCCGGCAGCGGCGGCGTCTGCTCATCACCGGCTTCCTGCTGCTGGCCGGGGGGATGGGGCTTCTGGCCCACAGCGGCAGTTACGCCGGACTGCTGCTTGGGGCCCTGGTTCTGGGGCTGGGCCTGAGCACCTACCACCCGCAGAGCGCCACCTTCCTGGCCCACTACTTCACCACCCAGCGCGGCTGGGCCCAGGGCATCCACGGCATCGGCAACGGGCTGGGATTCATCCTCGCCCCGGTGGTGGTGGCCGGGCTGGTCGAACGGCTGGGCTGGCGGCCGGCCCTCTGGCTGCTGGCCGGGCCGGCGCTCCTGGCGGTGGGGGTGATCGTTTTCGCCCTGCGCGAGCCCGAGGTTCAGGGGGCGCGGGGGCTGCTGGCTGGTCTGACCTGGCCGCTGGCCGGGCTGACGGTGATCAACGGCCTCGCCCTGGCGGTGGGAACCGGTTTCCAGACCTGGCTCCCGGCCTTCTACCGGAGCATCGGCCAGAGTCTGCTGGCGGCCGGGGCGTTGACGGCGGTGATGTCGGTGGCGACGCTGGTGGCCCAGCCGCTTGGGGGCACGCTCTCCGACCGCTTTGGTCGGCGGGCGGTGGTCGTGGGGGCGCTCCTGGGGATGGGGGGGTGTCTTCTGCTCTTCGCGCTGGCGCCGGCCCTCTGGCTGCTGCTCCTGGCCTCGGTGCTCTTCGGCTTCTGGGGCAGCCTGATGCCGCCGGTGAGCATGGTCTACGCCTCGGAGCTGGCGGCCGGCCAGCGGACCGGCATGGCCGTCGGGGTGGTCTGGGGGCTGGGCACCGCCATGGCGGCGGTGGCGCCGCCGGTCATGGGACTCCTGGTCGACCTCTGGGGCTTCCGGGGGGCCTTCCTGGCGCTGGCCGGCCTAGCGGTCCTCGGCGGGCTGGCGGCCCGCTGGCTCCCCCGCTGAGGCGCAGGTCGGGCAGAGGGTGGCGGCGCTCCCGGCCGGCAGCCAGACCCCACAGCGCTGGCAAGGGCGGCTGAAGGTGGCGGCCCCGCAGGCGGCGCAGAGCCAGAGGCCGCTCCGCCCGGCCGGATCGGTTTTGTAGAAGCGGACGCTGCCGAACTCACAGCAGTGCTCGCACATCCGCCCCGCGCTCATCGGCGCTCGCCTCCCGCCTCGATTCTAGCACGCCCGGCCGCTTTCAGCCAGCAGCCCCTCGATGGCGGCGATGACCGCTTCAACGGTGATCTCGGCGAGGAGCGAGACCTCGTGCCGGCAGGGGCCAGGCGGGCCCAGCAGATCGCCCCCGCAGAGCGGGCAACGCGTCAGCCAGGAGATGAGCGGGACGTGGCGGGCCAGGGCCACCGGGTAGCCGGTGAAGGCGGTGCCGCACCAGAAGAGTCCGACCGTCCGGCTGCCGACCGCCACCGCCAGGTGCAGCGGGCCGCTGTCGTTGGCCACCACCAGGTCGGCCCGGGCCAGAAGTCCGGCCAGTCCGTTGAGCGAGAGGAGGCCGGCCAGGTTGCGAACGGGCCGCTGCATGCGGGCAGCCACGGCCTCGACCAGGTCGCGCTCGCCGGCGGTGCCGATGAGGGCCACCGTCCAGCCCCGGCGGGCCAGATAGTCGCCGACGCGGGCGAACTTCTCCGGCGGCCAGCGCCGGCGCCGGTCGTTGGAGCCGGGGTGGAGGACGGCCAGCGGCCCGTCCAGCGGTCCCAGGACCCGGGCGGCCTCAGCCCGGTCGCGCGGCAGGAGGGTCAGACGGGGCACCAGCGCGACCGGTCGGGCGCCGACCAGGGCCACGACCTCGAGCAGCCGCAGGACCTCGTTCTGGCGGAAGCGGTAGGGCACCCAGCGGTCGAGCGGCGGAGCCTGGGGCGAGCGGGCGCCGACGGTGAGGCGGGCGCCCAGGCGCCGGACGAGGGCGTTCGAGTGGTCGCCCCCGCCCTGGAGCTGCAGGGCCAGATCGAACCTCTCGGCCTGCATCGCCTGACAGAAGGCGGCCACCCGGGCCGGGTCCTCGCGCTCGGGGTGATGCTCGCCGACCCCGTAGATGGGCGGGATGACCACCACCCGGTCGATGGGACCGGGGCGGTCCTGAAGAAAGGCCCGGTGCCAGGCCAGCCCCAGGTAGACGATCTCGGCCGTGGGGTAGGCGGCCCGGAGGGCCTGCAGGGCCGGCAGGCCGAAGACGAAGTCGCCCAGGCCGTTGGCCCGCAGAACGGCGATCGTGCGCACATGAGGGACAGGGTCCACCGGGCGACTCCCGCAACCGGTTCCGCCCGTCTTCTCTGCGCAGGCCGTGCCAAAAGACGCCCGGGGTCACCGACCGATCAGGCCGCAGGGGCGCCACTGGAGGGGCCCTCCCGACGCGCTTTGCCCGGCGTGCGCGCCGGCGTCCTCCCCGGACCCGCCGGCGACCGGTCCGATGGGCGGTGGCGGGGTGGACTGCCGGCACCGTCGCGGGGCGCCCCGCGGCCCGGTCGTCCGGCTACTTCACCTCCAGATCGAAGTCGGCCTTCCTGGTCACGGTCCCGGCCTGGGCCGTGACGCTCACCTTCCACCGGCCGGCCATGCTCGGGGTGATCGTGGCGATGTAGTCGCCGTTGCCGGCATCGGTGGCCCTGGCGTTGAGGCTGCCGTGGGCCATCTCGACGTGCCTGGCGCTGACGTTCACGGTCGCGCCGGGTACTCCCCGACCGCTGCCATCGACCAGCCGGATCCGGAGGGTCACCGCGCGGTTGGCGACCGGTGGATTGGGGTCAGGCGTCAGGGTGACCGTGGCGGGGCCCGAGCCCGCGGACTCGGCGGCCGGGGCGGGGCCGGAGGTGCAGGCGGCGAGGAGCACAGCGCCCCCCAGGACGGTGCCGGCCAGACCGAGGAATGTTCGGCGCGCGAGTGGCGAAAGAGATCTCACCGCTTCCCTCCGTCTCGGTGTTCACGGGTGCCGCGCGCGCTGTCGGCGGGCCGCGCTGAACCTATGGCTCGACGATCACCTGGGTCATCATCCCCCCTGGCTCCCGGCCATCGTTCGTGGTGTGATGCGGCACGTGGCAGTGGAGCATCCAGATGCCCGGATTGTCCGCGGTGAAGAGCAGGTCGTAGGTCTCGCCCGCGCCGACGAGCTGCGTCACCGCCGCGGGCCCATCCCACGGCTGACCATCCTTGGCGATCACCTTGAAGGAGTGGCCGTGGAGATGGATCGGGTGGGGCACCTCGGAGGCGAAGTTCACCAGGCGGAGGCGGACACGCTCCCCGCGCTTCACCCGTATCGGCTCGGTGGCCGGGTAGGCTTTGCCGTTGATCGTGAAGAAGTTCGTCATGGCCATCCCGGGCATGCCGGGCATATCGCCGAGGGGCTCGCCGGTCTTCACGTCCACGCTCCACTCCTGGAGGACGAGCGTCACGTCGCGGTCCACCCTCACCGGCTCGCCGCCCCGTGGCTCGCTGATGAGGACGCCGCCCAGGCCGCGGGTCGCCTGCGTCGCCTCATAGTGGGAGTGGTAGATGAACGTCCCGGCTTGCCTGACCTGGAACTCGTAGGTGAAGCTGGCCCCGGGCGGGACCGGTTTCTGGGTGACGTCGGGCACGCCGTCCATCGCGTTCGGGACCGCGAGGCCGTGCCAGTGGATCGTGGTCGGTTCGTCGAGCTGATTCCGCAGGATGATCCGCACCCTGTCCCCCTGGGTCACCCGGATCACCGGTCCCGGCACCTGGCCGTTGTAGGCCAGGGCGACGACGAAGACATCCGGCAGCAGCGGCCAGCGAACCTTGGCGGCCGTCAGTTCGAAGACCTTGGTGTCGCCATCCCAGGTGAAGGCGAGCGGCTGGCCGCCACGGTCAACCGTCGCCAGCGGCACAGCGGGGGTCGGGGTCACCGCGACCTCCTCCAGCCTGGCGGTCAGACCCGGGGCCGGCGACCGGAACCGCCCGAGAGCGTAGCCGCCTCCGAGCAGGAGGGCGACCAGGAACAGTCCGGCCGCGGCGAGAAGGAGACGATGGCGAAGATGCCAGCGCATGCGGGGCCTCTCCTCAGCCGTCAGTGGTCGGACGGGGTGGGCGCGGGCTCCGAGCGACAGCGACCGCCGGCCCCCACCCGGCAGGACCGACCTACTACGTGAGTATAGTAGGGGAGGCGGCCGCGCGCAAGCCCCGCCTTTGGAGACGCCGTCGGAGGCCTTTTGACAGGCCTCTGGCGATCCCCCTATACTCCTGTCGCGGGGGCGAGAGACGATGAAGCGGCGCAGCTACCAGCGGCTGGCGCGACGCGCGGGGCAGGGGGTGGAGAAGCTGCTCGGCGCGCTCGAGGCCGACATCATGGAGCAGCTCTGGGCGGAGGGGCGTCCGCTGACGGTGCGCGAGATGCTGACCCGGCTCAACGCCGGGCGCGCGCGTCCGGTCGCCTACACCACAGTGATGACGGTCATGGCGCGGCTGGTCGAGAAGGGGCTCCTCGAGCGCACGCTGGTCGGCCAGGCGCACGAGTACCGCGCGGCCCTGAGTCGCGAGGCCTTCCTCCGGCGCGTCTCGGAGACGATCGCCCGGGAGATGATCGAGGACTTCGGCGAGGTGGCGGTCGCCGGCTTCCTGACCGCGCTCGAACGCCTCGACCCCGAGCGGCGCCAGGAGTTGCGCCGCTATCTGGAGGCCGAGGACCACCAGCGGTGAACCCGGCGAATCGTGCGTTCTACAGCCTCGTCGCCCTCAGCCTTCTCGCCGCCGCCGGCCTGGGGGCGGCCAGCGCCCAGCTCCTTCTGCCCCACGCCGACGCGGTCGGCTCCGCGCTCCAGGGGATCGCGCACTGGTGCCGCCTGCTCGTGACCGGCTCGGCGGGGGCCGACGAGATCGTGCTGCTGGGGCTGCTCGGCCTCCTGCCGGTCGCCTCGCTCCGCGGCCTGGGCTCGCTCGTGCGCCAGTGGCGGGCGACCCGGCGCTTCGTCCGCACCAAGACCGCCAGGCCCCTCCAGCGTCTGCCGGAGCGGCTGGTGCGTCTCAGCGACCGGCTTGGTCTCACCGACCGGATCGATGTCGTCCGGGCTCCCCGTCCCTACTCCTTCTGCTACGGGCTGCTCCGGCCGCGGATCTGCCTGAGCACCGCCCTGGTGGGGATCCTCACCGAGGCGGAGCTGGAGGCGGTGCTGCTGCACGAACACTTCCATCTTAAGAACCGCGACCCGCTCAAGCACCTGCTCTCCCGAGCGCTGGAGCGCGCCTTCTTCTTCCTGCCGATAGTGGCCGAGCTCGGCCACCACTACCGGGTGGTGGCGGAGCTGGCGGCCGACCGTGCGGTGATCGAGAGGCAGGGCCAGAGACGTCCCCTCGCCTCCGCGCTGTATAAGGTGCTGACGGCGACGGATGCGGCCGCCAGCGGACCGGGCCTGGCCGGCCCGGCCGGTGTGACGCCTCTGCGGATCGCCCACCTGCTCCATCCGCACACACCCGAACGATTGCGCCTCTCCCTCTCCGCCCTGGCCACCAGCCTGCTCGTGCTGCTCCTGATCGCGACGGTCGTGCTCTTCCCCGGCCTGGTTGGGGCTGACCCCCACCTCCACGTCCTCGACGCCCACGCGCCCGCAGCCTGCCTTCTCTAGACATCGGGCGCGCGGCCCGGCCGGGCCGCGCGGTGAGCGTCGTCGCGTACGACGCCTGGCCGAGCAGCGTGGCCAACGCGGTCAACGGACCTCTCCAGACGCTGAGCGCCGACTGAACCGGCCGCTCCTGACCGCGCTGCTTCTCGGCCTGATCGGCGCCACCAGCCCACCCCCAATCTCGCGGCCCTGGCCTGTACTGGCCACGCGGGGGAGTGGACCACGGACGGCGGTCGGCCGAACGCTCGCCTCTACACTCGGCAAAGCACGTATCGACGCGCGCGTCGGACTGCTCGTGATCGGACCGGGCCGCGAGCGCCAGCGGCAGTCGATCCCGGCGGTGGTCGTCGCCCGCCAGGCCCGCGGCCGCGGGCGGCTCGGCCGCCTCCGGCCTCGTTTCTCGGTTGGCGGTCGACTCAGCGGGTGGCGGGAGCAGCCGGCGGCGGACCGCGGTGCGCCCGGCGCCTTTCTCCTGGGGGTGGCCTTCTACCCCACTTTTCCTGCTTTTCGTCGGACTGCTCGTCCCGTTCGCCTGGCGCTCGACCGGCGGCGTGGTGTTCCCGGGGCTCTTCGCGCTCGGCACGACGTGGCCGCGCCGCGGCGGAGTGACGACGCTGTTTGGCCGTGGCACCGCCAGCCTGAGACGGCTCGGGACGGTCCGCGAACCGGGTGGCCGGTGCCGTCTTCGCCCTGGCCGGCCTCAACGATACACGCGTCGCCCGGCTGCGGCAGGGGCTTGACACGCCGGGGGTCCACCCGGTACTATAGCGGCAGTACAATACTGGCAATCTATTGCCAGTATTATCTCTCCTACATACAGGGATACCGGTGGGCGAACGGTGGACCATCTTCACCAACCACGCGGCGGTGCTCCTGTATCTGCTGGAGCATCCGGGGGCCACCATCCGCCGCATCGCCGACGATCTCGGCCTGGCGGAGCGCACGGTCGTGGGGATTCTGCGCGACCTGCGCCGCGATGGGTACTTGCTCGTCCAAAAAGAGGGCAGACACAACGTGTACCGGGTAAACCCGGAGGGGCCCATGCGACGGCCAGAACATGGTGGCATGACCATCCATCAGTTTTTCGTCCGTGTGCTCCGCGACCTGGAACAGGCCCGCCTGACCATCCAGAACCACATTTCAAAAGGAGGGCACCCGTCGGGAGACGGTGGCAGGGAGCCAGAGCCCTCCGAATGACGCTGATCAGTGCGCATACCTCTGTGGAGGCCCAAAACGCGATGCGGCAACCGAGACACCGCTGGACGACGAGAGCCGGAGGGATAGGCCTCCTGGCCCCTGGGCCGGCGCCCCTGGCACCTCCCGGCGGGACGCTGCTCACTCTGGGAGCCCTGGCTGTGCTGAGCCGGGAGGTGCCCCGGGTCAAAAGACCGCTCAGTCGCCCGTACACCTTCGTTCCACCGCCATGGCGCCTTCGCCTCGCACGGGTACGCGGCGTATCGACGAGAAAAGAAGGCCGAGGGTCTGAGCCAGAACGGTGGCGGGCGTGCAGGTGAGAAGCCCCGGTGTCCGGCAGCCCGCGGACCTTCGTCCGGCCACCGCGCGCTCGTCGGCGGCAGCACCGGAGGCGCTGCCCCAGGCCCCGACCCATCGCCGGCCAGGCGCGGGGCGCGGGGCCAGCCAGAACCGGTGGGCTCCATCCCGGCCCGAGCGGCCTCGGCCACCGGTCTGGCCCCTGGACCCGCCCGGGGTGCTTGACCGGCAGGGCGGTGGTATCCCTCTGCCGCCCGCCATCTCCCGGCCGCTGACTGACCAGATGGGCGCCTCATCACCATCGAACCCGCCGGTTGCATGCACTCGGGGCTGGCCCGGACCGGTCTCGTCTGCCGCTCTGCCGGGTCGGCGGGGCATGGCGACAGCGTCGTCGATCATGACAGGTTGGCAAGCGGGAGCGCCTCCGGCGCTGGGGCCGCCGTGGGGTTGCGTTGAGCGCACTCCTGTCTGCCGTGGCCGCCCCTTCGTGAAGTGCGCCGCCCGCCGGTGCCTGGGGGCAGGCTGCTCTCAGACGGCACGCGTGATGGTCGGCCCCGGCGGAAGAGGGGGCACCTGTGTGCGCTCTCGTCCCCGGGAGGAAACAGCCGTGGATCGGGCGCTCGCTGCGCCTACCGCCCTCAGATCAAGAGGAGGTCGCCTGTGCTGGACACACTGTCTCTGGCCGCTTCGAACCTGATCTCGCCACCGATCCTCTTCTTCGTTCTCGGTGGCCTGGCCGTCCTGGTCGGATCGGACCTGGTGATACCGCGCGAGGTCGCCGCCGCCCTGCCTCTTTACCTGCTGCTGGCCATCGGCTTTCGCGGCGGCGCCGAATTCGCCCACAGTGGCCTCTCGCTGGACTTCTTCAAGGCCGCCGTGGCGGGCCTCGTCCTGGGCTTCGCCCTCCCTTCTCTCGCCTTCTTTGTCCTGAGGCGATTCGGGCGGCTGGATCCGGCCAATGCCGGGGCCATCGCCGCCCACTACGGATCTATCAGCGCCATTACCTTCGTCACGGCCCAGGGGTTCCTCACCCGGATGGACGTCCCCACCAGCGGCTACATGGTCGCCGTCATGGCGCTCATGGAGAGCCCGGGCGTGCTCACGGGCATCTTCCTGGGGCGTCTGTTCACCAGCCACCCGGCGGTGGCGGCCACCGGGGGCGGGAACACGAAGGCGGTGGGGCCCGCCCTGCGCGAGGCCTTGCTGGGAGGCAGTGTCCTGCTGCTCCTCGGCAGCTTCGGCATCGGCCTGGCGACCGGCGAGCGGGGCATGGCGCTGCTCCAGCCCCTGGTCAAAGACCTCTTCCCCGGGGCGCTGGCTCTCTTTCTGCTGGACCTGGGCATGACCGCGGCCCGCCGCTTCCGCGAGTTCCTGCGCCTGGGATGGTTTCTGGCGGTGTTCGGCCTGGTGATGCCCCTGACGGCCGCCGCTCTTGGAGCGCTGGTGAGCGCCCTGGCGGGGCTTCACACCGGGGATGCCGCACTGCTTATGACCCTTGCGGCCAGCGCCTCCTACATCGCAGCCCCGGCCGCAGTCCGGCTGGCCCTGCCCGAGGCCAACCCCTCGCTGTCCATCACCCTGTCGCTGGGCATCACGTTCCCTTTCAACATCCTCGTCGGCATCCCGCTGTATTACGCCGTGGCCCAGACGCTGCTCGGGGCCCGGTAACAGCTGGGCGGCAAAACCGGCGGCGCGGGAACCGATCAGGCGCGTGGACATGGCTCGGGGACATCCCTTTGGCTGCCGCCCCGGCCGGCCGTTGCGGGGCGTGCGCATCTCGGCCGAGACGGAAGAGGCCAGCGGCCAGGACCATGGGCCGGTTGACCATCCCCGCAGGCTGAGCGCCAGCCAGCCCCGTGGGGGGCTCTCCCGCCGCCGCCGCAGACAGTGGACGCGCGCCCGCCAGGTCCGCCCCGGGGGCGCCCACCGCACGCACCCTGTCAGCGGGCAGCAGGGTGCCACGGTCCGGTGGGGGCCAGCGCCTCCCATCGCGCCTGCGGCGCGGCCGTGACACCGCCCGTGAGACAGTCCACCGGACTGTCTCACCGGTGTCCCCCGTGCCAGCCGGGCCAGCGGGACCAACCGCACCGCAGCTATCTCATCCTCCACACACTCCGTGGCCCCTTCCTCGCGCAGTGCCATCCCCCCAGCCGCCGGTCCCGGCGCTCCCAACCGGAGCCTTCCACGGCCGGCACGTCGGAAACGTCCGCCACGCCGTCCTGAGCGGCAAGAGGACGGCGCCCCCGAGAACGGGAAAGCCGTGGGACGGGAAGGGAGCCGGATTGACAGACCCCGCCCATTCTACTATGATTGCGTAGTAGGTTGGCCCCGGCGGGCGGCACCGGGAGACGAGCATGGCCAGGCATCGCCGCCGGCACCCGGGCCTTCGGTGCGGCCGGGTCCGCCCGCGCGCCGGCGGGGAACCGCCGGGGTCGATGGTCAGGGCCAGCCGCCACAGCCGTCCGACCGGTCGGTCCACGCCGGTCGGAGGCAGCGGCCGGCCTTCTGGCGGGCACGGGGAGGCGCCGGGCCGGTGGGGGCAGCGTGGTCGTGGCGGCCTCTTCGCCGGCCTGAACCCAGAGGGGACGCGAGGAGGTGGGGCGACCTCGCCGCGCGGTCTGGACCAGGGCGGCGATCGTCTGCGGCCTGACCGGCCTCCCGGCGCGTTCTTCCCCAGGCGGCCCGTCCGTCCCTGGGGCTGACCCGGGGCATAGACGCGGCCGCCGGACGTTCGCGGAGGTGTCTCCATGATCGGTGGTGAGGATCAGGGAGCTGACCCCCGTCCTCCGACAGCGGGGAGGCGGTCCTGGTGGCGCTCCCCGCTGATCGTGGCGCTGGTGTTTCTCGGCCTGGTGGCGCTCGCCTCCCTCTCCCGCGGGGGTGCCCTGGCCCCCGCGACCGCAGAGGCGCGGCCGCCGGCGCCAGACTTCGCCGCGCCCAGTTTCTCTGGCAGCGAGATCGCGCTCGCCGCCTTTCGCGGCAAACCGGTCGTCCTCAACTTCTGGGCCTCCTGGTGTCCGCCCTGTCGGGCGGAGGCCCGCGAACTGGAGCGCGTCTGGCAGGCGTACCGGAACCATGGCGTCGTGTTCCTCGGCGTCAATATCCAGGACCCCGAGCCCGAGGCCCGCGCGTTTCTCCACGCGTTCGGCGTGACGTACCCGAACGTCCGCGATGTGACCAACGGGATCGCGACGGCCTACGCTGTCGGAGCGCTGCCGACAACCGTCTTCATCGATCGCGACGGACGGATCGCCGGTCGCTGGGTCGGAACCTTGACCGAGCAGCAGTTGGTGGCCCGCGTCGAGGAGCTGCTGCGGTGAGCGCATCGGCGCGCCGGTGGGCGCTGCCGTGCGGCGGCGTCACACGCGTGGGCCTGGCGAGCCCCTGGCGGCCCGACACATCGGGCTCCGCGCGGACCGTCGCCCAGGACGGCCGGCGGCCCGGGCCGCCGGGCATCGTCGGGCAGCCGCCTGCCTGCGGCTGCCGGTCATCGGGTCTGGTGCGGCCGGCAGCGTGGTGCTCCTGCCCCGTGGTCGGGCGCTCCGCCGCTGAGCAGCCGCAAGGGCCGGGCCGACGTGGCGGCCATGACTGCCAGCGCCACGACGCCACGCGCCCATCCCACGCAACCGGTGCCCGGGCTGGCTACCGTATGGCAGGCCCCCGCCCGCCCGGAGGGCGGGGGCCCGCCCCAGGAGCGGCGTAGATGGAGCTCCTCTGGGCGGTCATCGGTCGGCTCGTGGCGGGAAGGGATCTGGTGATCCTGCTCCTCGCCTACTGGCTGGTGACCGCGCTGGCCAAACGGCGGGCGCCGGCCGAGGGGCTGGCGCCGGAGCGGGTCGGCGACGCGGCCTTCTGGCTGGGCCTGGGAGCCGTGGTCGGGGCGCGGCTGGCGTCTCTCCTGCCGGTCTGGCCGGTCTACCGGCGCTACCCGCTCGATCTCCTCCGGATCGACGCCGGCCTTTCTTTTTACGGGGCGGTCGTCGGGACCCTGGCCGTGGCCGCCTGGTGTGCGTGGCGTCAGCGGCTGCCGCTCGGTCGAACGGCCGACCTCTTCGCGCCGTATCTCGCCCTCGGGGTCGCTTTCCAGCGCGCTGGCTGCCTGGTCCGCGGCGATTGCTTTGGGGCCGTCGCGCCGCCGCCGCTCGGGCTGGTCTTCCCCGGCTTCGCCCAGCCACGCTATCCCGCCGAGCTCTACGAGGCGGTGCTGGCGCTGGGGTTTTGCGGGCTGCTGCTCCTCTGGCGCGAGCGGCGACGTTTTCCGGGCGAGATTGGCCTGGCGTTCCTGATCGGGTATCCGCTCCTGCGGGCCGGCGTGGATTTCTTCCGGATCAACCTTGGGGGCTGTCCGACCGTCGACCAGCTGGTCTCACTCACGGTCGCGGCCATGGCTGCGGCGGTGTGGCTCTGGCGCCGCTCGGCGGGGCCTGTCACGCCGGCACGGTGTCAGGACCACCGGGTGGAACCGAATGTGCGGAGACGCTGAACGGCGCGCGCCGAAAGGAGTGAGCCGTGAACCGTGCGCGACTGTGGCCGCTGATCACTGGTGTGCTGCTGCTGGTGCTGGTTCTGGTCAGCATCTTCGCGTTCAGTCAGTACCAGACAGCCAGAGCGGCTCAGGCCAGACTCGACTGCGCTCGGCCCTGGGCCGAGAGGGCGATGCAGCTGCACGATCTGCACCTGCGCGATCCCTCCACAACAACCGACGAATCGCAGCGCGAGCTGATGGACTACATCATGAACACCCGCGCATGCCTGACCGGGGAAACGCCGCCGGCGATGGGCTACTGAGGGGTCGATCACGGGCGAGCGGCGCGCGGTGGCCGTGTTCAGGGCGCGGGCCTCAGGGCTGCCCCATGGACGCGGCCGCTCGACTGACGGCTGGTGATCCTCCTGAGCCCGCCGAGGGCGTGGCACGGCCTCAGCCGGATGGCCGGCCGGCGTGCGTTGGACTGGCGCACCAGGACGTGGACGGGCGGGCGCTTCATCCTGGCCGTGGTCGACCGGGCCCCTCTCTGGCTGGACCGCGCCGGGCCGCGCCGCCGCCGTCCACGCCTTCGACCGACCGGACGCGGCCCGGCGCTCGTCGCCACACGTCCGACCGGAGGGGCGCTCGCGGCGGGAAGCGGCCCGGGCCGCCTGTGCGGAGCCTCCCGTTCGCCCCAGAGACAGAACGGTTGGCCCGGCGGGGGTGATTTCCCCGGTGGTTTTCGGCGAAGGAGGCCAGGGACCGGCTCTGGCAGCCAGAACCGGAGCGCCTTTGGGCGGCGATCCGGCCGGATCTCCTCCCGCAACCGGCTCCAGGCGTCCTCTCTGAGCCGACCGTGCCAGGGCGCAAGAGGGTTGCCAGCGAGACGACGAGCCGGTACATTTCCGAGCGACTGTCCGATCAGAGGCGCCGGGCGCTCTGGCCTGGGGGAGGGGGTGAGCGGTGGAGGCTCCGCGGCGGTTGGAACGGCCACAGTTCTTCTATGGCTGGGTGATCGTCGCGGTGATGGCTCTGAGTGGGACCCTGAGCATGGCGCTGGGAGGCCTCAATTTTGGTCTCTTTATCAAGCCGATGGACGATGAACTGGGGGTTGGACGGGCGGTCTTTGGCTGGGCCCAGTCGGCCCGACAGGTGGCCAGCGCCCTGACCGCTCCGGTTGTCGGGGGGCTTATCGACCGCTTTGGGGCCCGTCTGCTCCTGGCCTTCTCGGCGCTGCTGACCGGCGGGGCCCTGATCGCCCTGGCCCGGGCGACAGAGGGCTGGCACATCATCGTTCTCTTCACCGTAATGGGGATCGTCGGGCTCAACGGGCCCGGAGCGCTGGTGACAACGGTGCCGGTGACCAAATGGTTCGTGCGTCAGCGCGGTCGGGCGCTGGCCTGGATGTCGCTGGGTGTCCCCCTCGGCGGCCTCATCTTCGTCCCGCTGACCCAGATCTTCATCGACGCCTACGGCTGGCGCCAGGCCTGGGTGCTGCTGGCCCTCATCGGCGCCGGCCCCATTGTGCCCCTGGCGCTCCTCTTCGTCCGCCGACAGCCGGAGGATCTGGGACTTCGGCCGGACGGCGCTCCCCCTCGGGAGACGGCGCCGGGCGGTCGGTGGGCTGGATGGGAGAGCCGGGAGGAGCGCTCCTGGACCCGGGCCGAGGCCCTGCGCTCGACCGTGTTCTGGCGGCTGGTGCTGGCCTTCGGGCTGGTAAGCCTGGCGGTCAGCAGCGTGGCCATTCACCGGATCCCCAGTTTTCTGGACCGGGGGCTGGAGGCGCGGCTGGTCTCCTACGCCACGGCGCTGGACGCGGCGGCGGCCGGCCTGAGCACGTTCGGTCTGGGGCTGCTGGTGCAGCGCCTGCCGGCCCGCTTTGTCGGGGCCGGCGGCTTCCTGCTCCTGGCGCTGGCCTCGGGGCTGACCATTGTGGCCGATACCTCTCCGGTGATGTTTGTGGCGATGATCACCTTCGGACTGGGGATCGGGGCCCTGATGCTGATGCAGAACTATCTCTGGGCCGCGTACTTTGGCCGCCGGCACCTGGGCAGCATTCGGGGCGCGGTCACTCCTATTACGCTGCTCCTTGGTGGCGCCGGCGCGCCGCTGGCCGGCTACGTGCGCGATCTAACTGGCAGCTATACGTCGGTCTGGCTGACAGCCATCGGCGTGATGGTGGTGGGCGCGCTGACGCTGGCTCTGACACCACCGCCGGTGGCCCGTGAGAGCGTGGCCGGCGCGCGGGGCTGAGCGGGCGGCACAGCGGGGCCAAAAAATGCTACAATAAAGGGGTCTGCCCCGCTGGCCCGGGGGCCAGGCGGGCGCCGAGATGTCCTGGGGAGGGGCTCGTTGACCACACAGTGGAAGGAGTTCACCAAGCGTCCCGGCGAGCGGATCAGCTACGAGATCACGGCCACCGTGCTGGTCCGGCGGACCGCCTACCAGCTGCTGGAGATCTACGACGGCCCGAGCTACGGGCGCATGGTCTTCCTCGACGGCAAGATCCAGTCGGCCGCCCTCGATGAATTCCTCTACCACGAGGCGCTGGTCCACCCGGCCATGCTCATCCCGCCGGCGCCGCGCCGCGTCTACATCGCCGGCGGCGGCGAGGGAGCCACCCTGCGCGAGGTCCTGCGCCATCCGACCGTCACCGAGGTGGTGATGGTGGACATCGACGCCGAGGTCGTGCAGGCCGCCCGCCAGTACCTGCAGGCCTGGCACGTGGGCTCCTTCGACGACCCCCGCCTGCGGCTCATCCACGCCGACGCCCGGGCGATCCTGGCCCAGGAGAGCGCGCCCTTCGACTGCATCATCATCGACGTGACCGACCCGCTGGCTGGGGGGCCCTCCTACCTCCTCTTCACCCGCGAGTTCTACGAGCTGGCAGCCAGCAAACTGACCCCCGACGGGGCCATCGCCGTTCAGGCCGAGAGCGTCGACCTGGGCGTGCTGGGAGGCCACGCGGCCATCCACCGGACCCTCAAGACGATCTTCCCCCATGTGGCCTCATGCTGGAACCACGTGCCCTCGTTCGGCGAATCGTGGGGCTACGTGGTGGCCAGCCGGACGCAGGACCCCGCCTCCTGGACGCCGGCCGAGGTCGAGGCGCGCCTGCGCCAGCGGGGGCTCCAGGGCCTGCGCTACTACGACGGCCTGACCCACCAGACGCTCTTCGCCCTGCCCCGGCCGCTGCGCGAGGCCATCGCCGCCCCGGGCCCCATCATCACCGACGCCCAGCCCCTCTACGTGCCCTAGGCGGGCTGGGAGCCGAGAGGGAGACGATGCAGATCACACCGGAGGTCCTGGCCGCCGCCCAGACCTGTCCGACACCCTGCCTGATCATCGACCCGACGGTCGTGCGGGCCAAATACCATCTGGTCCGGGCCAGTCTGGCCGACGTCCACGTCTTCTACGCGGTCAAGGCCAACCCGCACCCCCGCGTGCTCCAGGAACTGGCCCGCCAGGGGTGCGGCTTTGAGGTCTCCTCGGTCCAGGAGCTGACCGGCGTCCTGGCCCTGGGGGTGACGCCGGACCGGATCATCTCCAGCAACCCGGTCAAAGCCCCGGATTTCCTCGCCCTGGCCTACGCCCACGGCGTCCGGACCTTCGCCTACGACTCGACCACCGAGATCGCCAAACTGGCCCGCTGGGCGCCGGGCAGCCGGGTCTA
The DNA here is from genome assembly GCA_034433795.1 of Chloroflexota bacterium. GTDB lineage: Bacteria > Chloroflexota > UBA6077 > FW602-bin22 > DAOUAE01 > DAOUAE01. Next base: position 45,524 of record DAOUAE010000087.1, on the reverse strand, counting down.
CGTCCGGCTGGCGGTGGACAACACCGGCAGCGACTGGCCCCTCTCGCGCAAGTACGGGGTGGACGCCCAGACCGCCCTGGCCCTGCTCGACCTGGCGGCCGAGCGCGGGCTGGAGCCCTGCGGCCTGACCTTCCACGTCGGCTCGCAGTGCCTCAACCCGGCCAACTGGGAGAACGCCCTCCGCCTCTGCGCCGAGGTCTGGCAGGCGGCCGCCAGCCGGGGCCTGCGTCTCTCTCTCCTGAACCTGGGCGGGGGCCTGCCGGTCCGCCATCTCAAACCCATCCCGGCCCTGGTCGAGATCGGCCAGCGCGTCACCGCCCTGATCCGCGCCCTCTTCCCGCCGGACATCACCCTGATCATCGAACCGGGCCGGGCGCTGGTGGGAGACGCGGCCATCCTGGTGGCCAGCGTCATCGGCAAGGCGGTCCGCGGCGACGAGCACTGGCTCTACCTGGACGCCGGCGTCTTCAACGCCCTGATGGAGACGATCCAGGGCTTCGGCTACGAACTCTGGACCGAGCGGACCGGCCCGGTCCGGCGCTGGACCGTCGCCGGCCCCAGCTGCGACAGCGTGGATGTGCTCTTCAACGACGTGGCCCTGCCGGAACTGGAGGTCGGCGACCGCCTCTACGTCCTGAACGCCGGGGCCTACACCCTCTCCTACGCCTCCTCGTTCAACGGCTTCCCGCCTCCCGCCGTCTTCTTCCTGGACGAACTGCTGACCACCCCGGCGCCGGTGCCGGTCGCCCCGGCCGCCCGCTGAGGAGCGGGGACCGCCGGTGCGGGCGCCGTTCTGGCCCGGACTGGCCCTGCTGCTCGGGCTGGCCACCGCCCTGCGGCTGGCCCTGCTCCACGGTCCCTTCGGCGAGATCGAGGCCGATGAGGCGGTCGTCGGCCTGATGGCCCGCCATCTGCTGGCCGGCGAGTGGTCGGTCTTCTACTGGGGCCAGGACTACCTGGGAAGCCTCAGCGCCCTGCTCACCGCTCCCGCCTTCGCCCTCTTCGGGGCCACGCCACTGGTCCTCAAACTGGTGCCGCTGGGCCTCTCGCTCGGCTTTCTGGTCCTGGCCGCCCTGACGGCCCGCCGGGCCTTCGGCGAGGGGCCGGCCCTCCTCACCGCCCTCTACCTGGCCGTTCCCCCGGCCTTCCTGGCCATCTGGAGCCTCAAGGCCCGCGGCGGCTACATCGAACTCCTGGTCCTGGGCCAGGGAATGCTGCTCCTGGGGCTCGCTCTGGCCCGGCGCGACCGCTGGCCGCTCCCCGGCGCCTTCGCCCTGGGGCTCCTGGCCGGGCTGGCCCTCTGGACGCACCCGCTGGCCGTGGTCTACCTCGGGCCAGGCCTGGGACTGCTGCTGCTGCGCCGGGGCCGCACCGGGCCGGCCCTCCTCGCCCTGCTGGCCGGCGGGCTGGTCGGCGCGGCCCCCCTCCTCCTCTACAATATCGCCCATCCCCTGGCCACCTGGCAGGCGGTGGCCGGGGGGAGTCTCCGGGCCGAGGCGGTCCTGGAGGGGCTGCGCCGGCAGGTCCGCTACGGGCTCCCGGTCCTCGCCGGCCTGGCCCAGGGGTCGAGTTCGCCGGGACTCTTCGCCGCCGATTTCGCCACCCGCCCGGCCCGCTGGCCGGGCGTGGCCCTGGGCCTGGGGCTGGTCGCCCTGGGGGTGGCCGGCGCCTTCGGGCGGAGCCTGCGGGCGGCCCTCACCGGACGGGGGACGGCCGGCGATCTCCTGGCCGCCCAGGGGCTGCTGCTGGGGGGTGGGCTTCTCCTGCTCGCCAGCGCCACCCGCTTCGGCGACCTCACCATCGAGCCCCGCTACCTCCTGCCCCTCTACGCCACCGTTCCCCTGGGGGCGGCCCTGGTCTGGCGGCTGGGCCGGCGCTGGCCGGCGCTGGGGGGGCTGCTGGTCGCCCTGGTCCTCGGGATCAACCTCTGGAGTCTGCTGACCGCCGACCCGCGCCTGAACCTGCCCGACCACCTGGGCCCGACCGACGCCGCCAGCCGCCGCCTCCTGCGGACGTTTCTGCTGGCGCACGGGTACCGCTTCGTCTACACCGACTACTGGCTGGCCTATCCCCTGGCGCTGGAGAGCGACGAGGCCATCGTGCCGGCGGTCGTCGCCGGCGGCTTCAACCGGTATCCGCCGTACGTGGCGGCCGTGGCCCGGGCGCCCGACCCGGCCTTCGTTTTCGTCGCCGGCAGCCCGACCGAGGAGCGGTTTCGGGCGCTGCTGGCCGCCAGCGGGGCCGCGGCCCGGCGCGAGACCGTCGCCCATTTCGCCGTCTACACCGCCATCCAGCCGGCCACGGCCCTGGCCCACCTGCGCGCGCAGGCGCTGGCCGGCCTCTGAGTCACCGGTAGAGCAGCCGGAACGCCAGGCTGAAGGGGACGGGCCGGTCGCCCAGCCAGCGCTGGCCGGCCTCGGGCGGAGGCCATAGCGGCACACAGACGGCCGGCGGCCGCTACCTCTCACCGGGGCCGCCGGCCAGCCAGCGAGGATGATGTCTCCCACTGGCCGGGCTGAGCGGTGATGCCGGCGGGCGGCCGGTGTCGGTATGATACCGGGAGACGCTGCTGAGACAGCGGGATCGGAGCGGTGCTGACGGTCTGGCGGGTGAGCAGCGGGACGGACTGGCGCGGTCATTCGCTGCGGACGCTGCTCCTGGCCCTCCTCGGCCTCGGCCTGGTCCTGGGGGCGCCGGCCGGGGGCCAGAGCTGCCCGGCGACGGTCGTGCCCCTCGTCCAGGGGCTCAGCAACCCCCGCGGCCTGGCGCTCGGCCCGGACGGCGCCCTCTACCTCGCCGAGGTCGGCACGCCTGAGACCGGCGGCCGGGTCAGCCGGCTCTGGCCCGACGGCCGGTGGGAGGTCCTCCTCAGCGGTCTCCCCTTCTTCACCCACTGGACCGGCGAGACGGTCGGGACCACCGCCCTGGCCCTTCGCCGGGGCGACCTCTACCTCCTGCAGGGAGAGGGGCCTGGCCCCCTGGCCAGCGCCCTCCTCCGGCTCCCAGCCGGGGCCCGCACCCCGGAGAAGGTGGCCGATCTTTTCGCCTTCTTCTTCGCCGAGCGCTACGACCCGGTGACCGCCCTCCAGACCAACCCCACGGCCAGCCCGACCGTCGAGTCCAACCCCTTCGCCCTGCTCTCCGACGAGGCCACCGACCAGTTCTTCGTCGTCGACAGCGCTGCCAACGCCCTCGTGGCGGTCTCTCCCGAAGGATCGATCACCCGCCTGGCGGTCTGGCCCGACAACCCGGTGCCGACCGGCCTGGTCCGGGGACCGGATGGGGCGCTGCTCATCGCCCTGTTCAGCCCCTTCCCCTTCGCGCCGGGGAGCGGGCGGGTGGACCGCCTCGCCCCGGACGGCCGGCTCCGGCCGGCCCTGACTGGGCTGACCATGCCCATCGGCCTGGCCGTCGACCGACAGGGGCGGCTGATCGTCCTGGAGTTCGCCCAGGGGTTTCAGGTCGCGAGCGGCTTCCACCCCCGGAGCGGACGCCTCCTCCGCCTGGAGGGCGCCCTGCGCACCGTCCTGGCCGACCACCTGCCCTACCCGACGGCCGTCCTGGCGGCCCCGGACGGGACGTTCTACCTCAGCCTCAACGGCGCCTTCGCCCCGCCGGGCAGCGGGCAGGTGGTGCGGCTGATTCCCTGCGACCGGGGGTAGCGGCCGGGCTTGTGGGCCGCCGCGCCCGATGGTATAACGACGCCAAATGGCCGAGACGTTCGCCCTCACCCGCCGGCCGGTCCGGCGGGCCCGGACACTGGCCGCCCGTCTGGGGGCCGAGCTCCTGCTCCTGGCCCTCCTGGGCGCCCTCCCCTGGCTCGTCTTCTGGCCCTGGTTCGCCGCCAACCCGGCCGACCAGGCCACGGTCCCCCTGGGCGACATGACCGAGCTGCACTATCCCTACCGGCGCTGGATCCACCAGGCGCTGCGCCAGGGAGACCTTCCCCTCTGGAACCCCTTTCTCCTGGCCGGACACTCCGCCGTCGGCGACCTCCAGTTCGGCCTCTTCTATCCCCCCAGCCGGCTGACCGACTGGCTGCACCGGGAGGGCGATCTCCCCCTCCAGGCCCTGGAGCAGCAGGTGGTGGCCCATCTCGGCCTGGCGGCCGTGGGCCTCTACCTCTGGCGGCGGACCGCCACCGGCAGCCGGGCGGCCGGCCTGGCCGGCGCCCTGGTCTTCGCCCTGGGGGGAGCGCTCCTGACCTTCCCCGTCCAGCAGGTCATCATCCTGGAGACCATCGCCTGGCTGCCCTGGATCCTCTTGTGCCTGGAGCGAGGACTCCGGCCCGGCGGCGCTCTCTGGCGGCTGGGGGGCGGGCTGCTCCTGGCCACCGCCGCCCTGGCCGGACACCCCCAGACGCTGGTCTTCGTCCTGCTGGCCGTCCTGGCCGACGGGCTCTTCACCCTCTGGCGGGAGGGGCTGGGCTGGCGGGGGCTGGCCCGGCTCGCCCTGATGGGCGGCGTCGCCGCCGGGCTCTCGGCCGTCCAGTGGCTCCCGGCGCTCGAGCACCTCGGCGAGACCGACCGCACCCTCACCAGCTACCAGTTCGCCCGGACCGGCTTCGCCCCGCGCGATCTCCTGGGGCTCCTGTGGCCGCCGGCCTTCGGCGGCCGTCCGCTCTACCTGGGGCTGGCGACCCTCTGTCTGGCCGCCGTGGCCCTGGCCGGCCGGACCGACCGCCCGGTCCGTCTCCTCTGGGGCGGCGTCGCCCTGGGGGCGTTGCTCCTCTCGCTCGGCGGGCACACGTTTCTCTACCGCGCGCTCTACGCCGTCCTGCCCGGCGCGAACCTGTTTCGCAACCACGAGCGGCTGGTGCTGCTGGTCGCTCTGGGGCTGGCCGTCCTGGCCGGCGAGGGGCTGCGCGATCTGCTGGAAGACCGGGGACGCCCGCTGGCCCGTCCGGCCCTGGGGCTGGCGCTGGGGCTCGGCGGCCTCTCCCTGGCAGTGGGGCTGGGGACGACGCTGGCCGCCCTCGGCGCGCCGCCCGAGGGGCAGACGGCTCTCCTGGCCCTGGGCGAGGCCGGGCTCTGGGCGGCCCTCCTCGGAGCCCTCCTCGGCGGGGTCTTCGCCGGCCGGCTCCGGGGCCTTCTCGCCGGCCGCTGGACCGCCGGCCTTCTCCTCCTCCACCTCGTCCTCGACCTCGCGACCGCCCACGGGGCCAACAACCTGCGCCCCGGCGCGCCCGACCAGCTGCTGGCCCCGACGCCGACCGTGACGTTCCTGCAGGCCCAGCCCGGCCGCTTCCGCGTCGCCAGCGAGGGGCTGCTGCCGGGCGACGGCAACGCCGGCAGCCTCTTCGGTCTGGAGGATATCGTCGGCAACACCCCGCTCCGGCCGGCCGGCTGGCGCGATTTCGAGGCGGTCGTGCCCGAGGTCGAGCGCTGGCGCCTGCTCGACGTGGCCTACGTCGTCACCCGGCGCGACCTGGCCGATCCCCGCCTCCGCCTGGTCCACCAGGAGGGCGAGGTCCGGGTCTACGCCACCCAGCTCGACCGGCCGGGACGGGCCTTCGTCCTCTTCGACTGGGTCGCAGCCGGGAGCCCCGCAGCCGCCCGGGCGCTCCTGGCCACGGTGGAGGTCCGGCGCACCGCGGTGGTCGAAGGGCCGGCGACGCTCTCCCCGGCGGGGGCCGGCCAGGCCACGGTGACCGTCCAGCACGAGCGGCCCGACCGGCTGGCGTTGACGGTCCGTCTCTCGGCGCCGGGGCTGCTGGTGGTCAGCGGCAGCTACGCCCCGGGCTGGCGGGCGACGGTGGACGGCCAGCCGGCGCCGGTCCTGCGGGTCGACCGGGCGCTGCGCGGGGTGCTGCTGCCGGCCGGCGCCCACCAGGTGGAGTTCGTCTACCGGCCGACCAGCCTGCTGGTGGGAGCGGCGCTGAGCGCCGGGACGCTGGGGCTGACGCTCCTCGGCCTGGGGGCGCTGGCCATCCGGCGGCTGGTCCCCGGCCGGCGGGCTCAGCCCAGGTAGCCGGTCAGGCGGAGGCCGGTCAAGAGCCCCAGCCCCACCATGAGCAGGAACACCGTCCCGGCCAGGACCAGCGTCCGCCGGTCCCGACGGCGGCGGGCCAGCCCGACGATGAGGGTGGCGAGCAGCGCGCCCCCCAGGAATCCGAGCGCCACCCAGAGTTCGAAGAGACGGCGCTGCCCCTCCACCGGCCCGTCCCCCTGGCTCCCCGGCCCGCGGTCTGCGGTGGGGACCGAAGAATATCTTCGCCCCGACTAATTTCTGAGAAAAGAATAGGCGTAGGCCGGGGCGGTGTCAAGCCGGCGGCTCCGCGGGCGGGGCATCGGGCTGGCGGTCAGCGTGGTTCGACGGTGCCGTCGGGGTGGATCCGCCGGACGCCGGTCCGGCTCTCGTAGAGGACGGCCTGCAGGTCGGCGGTGAGGCTCTGGCCCGGCTCGAGCCGGCGGGCGGTGCCCCGGGCCAGGGCGCTGGTCAGGCCGTGGCCGGGGTAGCTGGTCCAGGGCTCCAGCCCCATGACGTAGACCCGGCCGTACCACGGGTAGCCGCGCGAGCCGTGCAGCTCCTGCCAGAACCAGAGGTAGGGGAAGACGTCGCGGGGCCAGACCAGCCCGAAGCCCAGCCCGAGGTCGGTGTTGGTCAGGGCGTACCAGCCCTCGGCCAGATCGACGAGATAGCCGAAATTGTTGACCCGCGCCTCGGGGCCGGGGATGCGGCTGAGGTCGACCGGTCGGCCATCGCGCCCGGTGACGACCGGCCAGTCCCAGGTGCCGCTGTCCGGCAGCCAGCTCCGTTCCGGGTCCACCTGCCGGTCGACGACGAAGCGGGCCGGCGGCAGGTCGAGGCGGCAGGCGCCGCTCAGGAAGGGGGCGCCGAAGGCCGGGTGGTGCCCCCACATGAAGTCCATCGGCTCGGCCCCCTCGTTGGTCACCCGCCCGCTGATCTGCAGGATCGGCTGGCCGGCCCCAAGACGCATGGTCCGCTCCAAGCGGAAGGGGGTGCGGGTGGTGGCGATGGTGAAGCGCACGGCCGCCGTCTCCCCCTGCGCCAGCACCGTGTAGTCCCAGGGGGCGGTGCTGACCTCGCCGTGGAAGCCCAGTTCGACGCCCTTGTACTGACAGGCGTCGCCGCCCGAGGGGAAGATCTCCTGCCAGCCGCCGGCGTAGTGGTCCATCCAGGCGACCAGCGAGGTGGCGGCGGTCGCCCCCAGGCTGCCCAGGTCGCGGAAGCCCCAGGGCGCCTTCCAGAGAAGATCGAGGTCGCGGGGCTTGTAGCGGAGTTCGTAGATGTCGGCCCCCTTGTCGGCCAGGACCACCACCCGCAGGAGGTCGTTCTCCAGGACCACCGCCCGCGTCCAGCGGCCCACCACGGTCTCCGTCACCCGACACGGTCCGGTCATCGCGCCTCCTCGCCAACGGATCTGGGACAACTGCCCGCCCCACAGTGAAAGACCGCGGGGGCGGCCCTGTCAAGAGGCTTCTCATCCCACCCGCCCCACGGCTGGCGATCGGGCGGACGGCGTGGTAGCATAAAGGCGCTAGACCCAGGGGGAGAGGCGGCCGTGGACCTCGAGGCGGAGGCGGTCGTCGTCGGCAGCGGGCCGGGCGGCGCCACGGTGGCCCGGGCGCTGGCCCGGGCCGGCTGGCGGGTGGTCCTGTGTGAGCAGGGCGAGGACTGGCGGGGCCGTCGGACCTACGGCACCCATGCGGGGGCCCTGTGCTACACCGACCGGGGTGGCCTCTGGTTCTCCCGCGAGGGAGTGCAGATCGTCCGTCCGCTCCTCCTGGGCGGGGCCACCGGCCAGTTCGCCGGCTGCGCCGCCCGGCCGCCCGACTGGCTCCGCACCCGCTACGGCCTGGACCTCGGGGCCGAGGTCGAGGAGACCCTGGCCGAGCTGGCGGTGGCCCCGCTGCCGCCGGACCAGCGGGGCGCGGCCTCGACCCGGCTGGCCCAGGCCGGTCAGGCCCTCGGCTACCGCTGGCAGCCCATGCCCAAGCTCCTGCGGCCCGCGCGGGCCCGCCGTTTCGCCTGCGGGGCCCACTGTCTCCTGGGCTGCCGCTGTGGGGCCAAATGGAGCGCCGCCGAGTTCGTGGACCAGGCGGTGGCCGCCGGCGCCCGGCTGCTGACCGGCGCCCGGGTCGAGCGCCTGCTGCGGCGGGACCGCCAGGTGGTGGGGGTGGCGGGCCGGCGCCGGGGCCAGCCCTTCACCGTCCGGGCGGAGACGGTCGTCCTGGCGGCCGGCGGCCTGGGCACGCCGCCGCTCCTCCGGGCCGCGGGCCTGGCCCGGGCCGGCGAGGGGCTGGCCCTGGACACCACGCTGGTCGTCTACGGGCTGGGCCCCGGACCGGGCAACGCTCTGGAGCCGCCGATGACCTGGTTCTGGGAGGATCCGGCGGCCGGGGTGATGATCAGCCCGCTGGTGGACCCCTGGCTCCTCTACCCGGTCGTGGCCGGCCTGGCCGACAGCCGGGCGATTCTGACCTGGCCGCGCTGGCGGCGGCTGCTGGGGCTGATGATCAAGATCAAGGACACGGTGAGCGGCCGGCTCCTCCCGGACGGGAGCGTCAGCAAGCCCCTTCTGCCGGACGACCGGGAGCGGCTGGCCTACGGCCTGGCCATCGCCCAGAAGACCCTGATCGCGGCCGGCGCCGCCCCGGCCAGTCTGGTCCTCACCCCGCTCCGTGGCACCCACCCTTCGGCCACCGTCCGGCTGGGCGACCTGGTGGACGCCGATCTCCAGACCCCGGTTCGCGGGCTCTTCGTCTGCGACGCCAGCGTCTTCCCCGAGGCCCTGGGCCGGCCGACGGTGGTGACCATCATCGCGCTGGCCAAACGGCTGGCCCGCCGGCTGATCGGCCGGCCGGCGCCGGCCGACTGACGTGGCGATGGACGCGAGACTGCTGGCCGAGCGTCTGGCCGCCGTCCCCCGGCTGCCCCTGGAGACGGCCCCCACCCCGCTGGAGTTTCTGCCGGCCCTGAGCCGGGCGCTCGGCCGGCCGGTCTATCTCAAGCGCGACGACCAGTGCGGGCCGGCGCCGGGCGGCAACAAGGCCCGCAAACTGGCCTATATCCTGGCCGCGGCCCGGCGCTCCGGCCACCGGCGGGTGGTGACCTACGGGGCCCCGCAGTCGAACCACGCCCGGCTGGTGGCGGCCCTGGCGCCCCGGCTGGGACTGGAGGCCCACCTCTTCTACTTCACCCGCCGGCCGGACCGCCTCACCGGCAACCTGCTCCTCTGCCACCTCCTGGGCGCCCGGCTGCATTTCCTCCCCCTCCGCAGCCAGCCCGGACGCTGGACCATCGAGCGGACCGACCGGCTGGTCCATCTCCTGGCCTGGCTGCGGCTCGGCCCCCACACCTTCATCCCGGTCGGCGGGCACTCCGTCCTGGGGGCGCTGGGCTACGTGCAGGCGGCTCTGGAGCTGGAGCAGCAGGCCCGGGCCCAGGGGCTCGCGCAGGCCTGGGTGGTGGTGGCGACCGGGACCGGCGGAACGCTGGCCGGGCTCTGGGCCGGCCTCACCCTGCTGGGCTCGGCGCTCCGGCCGCTGGGGATCGACATCGGCGCTCTCTGGCGCGATCTGCCCCGCTCCATCGCCCGCCTGGCCGAGCGGGTCTGCGCCCGGCTGGGGGCGCCGCGCCGCTTCGACCCGGCCGCCGTGCCGCTGGTGACCGGCTACGCCGCCCCGGGCTACGGCCAGCCCTCGCCGCTGGGCAACCGGGCCCTCCGGCAGCTGGCCCAGCTGGAGGGGGTCCTGCTCGACCCGGTCTACACCGCCAAGGCGTTCGGCGGGCTGCTGGACCTCCAGGCCCGCGGGTATTTCGGCCCCACCGACCCGGTGATCTTCCTCCACACCGGCGGGCTCCCGGCCCTCTTCGCCGTCGCGCCCGACGATCTCCTCGCCGCCGACTGAGCCGGCCGGCCTCCACCGTCGCCCGTGGTTGACAGGACCGGACGGAGATCGTAGAATGTCTATCGCCTTAGTCGGAAATTCGGGCGGAGGGACCGCGGGGATGGCGCAGGGAGCGACGGCCGTCGCCGCCCCGGTGGGCGCCCGGCCGGTCGTCGGGCTGGCGCTGGTCGGCGGCGTGCTGCTGGTGGCGCTCCTGGCCGGGGGCGTGGACGGCCATCTGGGGGTCTTCTGGCTGCTGGGGGTCGCCTTCGGGGTGATCCTGCAGCGCAGCCGGCTCTGTTTCGCCAGCGCCTTTCGCGACCTTTTCCTCCTGGGCGAGGGCCGGGCGCTCAGGGCGGTTCTGGCCGGGCTGGCGGTGGCCACGGCCGGCTTCTGGCTCTTCCAGCAGCGGCTGGTGCCCGACCCCGGGCTGGGGGACCTGCCGGGGCGGGCCCACGTCTTCCCGGTCGGGCTGCACACCCTCGTGGCCGGGCTGCTCTTCGGCTTCGGCATGGTCCTGGCCGGGGGGTGCGTTTCCGGCACGCTCTACCGCCTCGGCGAGGGCTACATCGGCTCGTGGGCAGCCCTGGGCGGGATTCTGGTGGGACTCTTCGCCGCCGGCCGGACCTGGAACTGGTGGTGGCAGGTCCACATCAGCCAGACGCCGCTCATCTGGCTGCCGCGCTGGCTGGGCTTCGGGGGCGCGCTGCTCCTGACCCTGGCCGGCCTGGCCGGGGTCTACCTCCTGGTCCTCTGGTGGGAGGCGCGCGGGGCGCCGCCGCTCCTGCCGGTGCGGACGACCCTGACGCCCCCGGCCTTCGGGGTGCGCGACCACCTGGCCCGGCTCTGGGGGCTTCTCTTCGGGCGGGGCTGGCCGATCACCAGCGGGGCCATCGCCCTGGGGGTGCTGAACGTCTTCGCCTACGTCTTCGACCATCCGCTGGGCGTCACCGGCGAACTGGCCACCTGGTCGGCCCGGCTGGGGACGGCCCTCGGCTGGCCGCTGCCGCCGCTCCAGGGACTGGACCGCCTGGCCGGCTGCAATCTGGTGGCCGAAGGCGGGGCGCTCCTGAGCGACAGCTTCTTCCTGGACGCCGGGCTGGTGGTCGGCGCGCTCACCGCCGCCGTCCTGGCCGGCGAGTTCAGGCTGCGCTGGCCGCGCCAGGCCCGACGGTACCTCCAGTCGGTGGCCGGCGGGGTCTGCATGGGCTACGGCGCCGGGCTGGCCACCGGCTGCACGATCGGAGCCTTCTTCTCGGCCATCCCGTCGCTGAGTCTGAGCGGCTGGGTCTTCGGTCTGGCCCTGGCCGGCGGGGCCTTTCTGGGGGGACGGGTCCTGCGCTGGCTGGCCTGAGGGTCTGGAGCAGAGACAAGGAGGGTGAAAGCGCGATGGAACTCGATGTCCGGGGCGAGATCTGCCCCTATCCGATGCTCAAGACGGTGGAGTTTCTCAAGCAGCATCCGGGGATCGCGGCGCTGACCGTGCTGACCGACCACAGCCCGGCCCTGGCCACCATCCCCTGGGAGGCGGCCAAGCTCGGCTACGAGGCCGAGATCGAGACGCTCGGCCCGGCCGAGTGGCGGATCCGGCTGCGGAAGGCGGCCGGCGCGGTGGATCCCCGGGCGGTGCTGAGCCGGCTGGCGCATACCCTTGCCCAGGCCGGCGAGGGAGGGGTCTGAGATGCGATGGTGGCGAGGGCTGCGTCTCCTACCGCTGCTCCTGCTCGTTCTGGCTCTGGTCGGGGCCAGCTGCGCGCCGCTCCGGCCGGCCGTGGCCCCGGCGCCGGCCAGTGAGGGCTACGCCCATCCGGAGCTTCTGGCCGAGACCGACTGGCTGGCCCAGCACCTGGAGGATCCCGCCCTCCGCATCGTGGACATGCGGCCGCGCGACCAGTACCAGGCCGGGCACATCCCGGGCGCCGTCCACCTCGACGGGGCCCGGCTGAAGGACGATGCCAACAGGCTCTACGTCATCCCGCCGGACAAGTTCGAACGCCTGATGAGCGAACTGGGGATCGGCAACGACACGACGGTGGTGGCCTACGACGCCGATGGCGGCCTCTGGGCCGCCCGCCTCTGGTGGGTGCTGGACTACTACGGCCACACCCGGGCCAAGGTCCTGAACGGCGGCTGGGTCAAGTGGACCCGAGAGAACCGTCCGACCACCACCGCCGAGCCGAAGGTCGCCCCGGCCACCTTCACCGCCCGGCCCAACCCGGCGGTCATCTGCACCCTGGACGAGGTCAAGGCCGCCATCGACCGGCCGAACGCCGTCATCATCGACGCCCGCTCGCCGGCCGAGTACAGCGGCACCGACGTGCGGGCCAAGCGCGGCGGCCACATCCCCTCGGCGGTCAACATCGACTGGCGGCAGAACATCACCGAAGACCTGAAGGTCTTCAAGCCGGCGGCCGAACTCCGCCAGCTCTACGAGTCCAAGGGCATCACCAAGGACAAGGAGATCATCACCTACTGCCAGACGGCGGTGCGGGCGGCCCACACCTTCTTCACCCTGCGCCTCATCGGCTACGGCCAGATCCGCAACTACGACGGCTCCTGGGCCGAGTGGGGGAACCGCGAGGACACCCCGATCCAGCGCTGAACCGACCCTCCCGCCCCCGCGCGGACTCCCGCGCGGGGGCTTTTTTTTGGGGGGGCGGCGCGGTACTGCTCTTGCAGGAGAAGGAGAGCGCAGCAGTCACTGCGGGTGATTCTGGGGCATCTGGGTGGTGGTAAGGATGGCGCCATACTGCAAGAAGTGTCAGGGCGCGCTGGTCCTGCGTGGTCCCTTTTACTGGCACGAGACGCCCAACGGGCGCTGCACGGTGACGACCTGGCTGCCCGAGGCCTTCGCCCCGGAGGCGGTCGAACGGACGCCGCGCCGCCCGCTCACGCCCCGCTGGCGACCCCCCGCCGATCCGTCTTCCTCTCCACCTCCCACCGCACCGACCCCGGCGACCGATCCCTCCGGAACCGAACGTCGCCTGGCCTGAGATGACGGCTGGTCAGAGCGTCTGGCCGGCCCTGACAGGCGTCATCAGCCGGGCGAGCGAACTGGTGGGCCAGAGCGCCCCGGCGCGGGGGGTCGGCGCGGGCCCGTCCGGGCGACCACGGGGCCGGCGATGACCGATCGCCCCGGCCGACGGGCCCTCTGGCTGGCCCTGCTGTACGCCGCCGTCGGGGTGACCTGGGTGCTGACCACCGATCAGGTGGTCCTCTGGCTGGCGCCGGCCGACCCGCTGCGTCTCACCCGGCTGCAGACCCTCAAGGAGTGGGCCTTCCTGATCGCCACGGCGTCGTTCTGGTACGCCGTCGTCCGCCGGGAGCTGCTGGCCCACGAACAGGCCGAGGCCCGCCTCCGCCAGGAGCACCGGCACCTGGAGGCGGTGGCGCAGCTGGCCTCGGCCCTGGTCCAGACGGTCGCGGTTCCGCAGACCCTGACCGCCGGCCTGGCGGCGCTCTGCGCCGCCCTGGGCTTCGAGAAGGGGGCGGTCTGGGTGGCCGACCCGGAGCGGGGCGGGCTCCGTCTGGCCGCCCACTACGGTCCGCTCACCCCCGAGGCCGTGGCCCTGCTCGCCCGGCTGGACCTCGATCTCCCGCTGCTCACCGTCCAGGCCTTCCGGCGCCGGCAGGTGCAGGCGGTCGAAGATGTCGCCCGTCTGCCGGACTACCAGCAGCATCCGCTCGCCCGGCGGCTTTACGATCTCGAGCGCTACCGCTGTCTGCTGGCCATCCCGCTGGTGGTCGGTCAGGAGGCGGTGGGGGTGGTGACGCTGGTGTCGGCCAGCCCCCGCGTCTTCACACCCGCCGACCTGCAGTCGGCCCAGACGCTGGGGCGCCTCTTCGCCGTGGCCATTCACCAGGCCCGGCTCTACGAGGAGGCCCAGCGGCAGACGGCGGCGCTGACCGAGGAGCGCCGGCGGCGCGAGCTCTTCACCGCCGCCATCGCCCACGACCTCAAGAACCTCCTGACGCCGCTGGTGGTGGGCACCCAGCTGCTGGCGCGGTGGGAGCGGCTGCCGCCGGAGCGGCGCGCGCGCCTGCCCCAGACGATCCTGGAGCAGGCTCAGCGGCTCAACCGTCTGGTGACCGACCTTCTCGACGTCGCCCGGATCGAGACGGGCCGGTTCACCGTCGAACCCCGCCCGGTGGACCTGGTGGCCCTGGCCCGGCGGGTCGTCGAGGAGCAGCAGGCGACCACCACCCGGCACGGCCTGCGCCTGGTGGCCCCGGACCGGCTGGAGGGGGTCTGGGACCCGGACCGGCTGGCCCAGGCCCTGACCAATCTCCTGAGCAACGCCATCAAGTACAGCCCGCAGGGCGGCGAGGTCACCATCTGCCTGCGGGCGCTGGACGGCCAGGTCGAGGTCTGTGTCAGCGACCAGGGGATCGGCCTGCAGCCTGAGGAGATCGAGCTTCTTTTCGAGCCCTACCGCCGGCTGGCCCGCGCTCCCCAGCTCCGGGGGCTGGGCCTGGGCCTCTACATCACCCGGGCCATCATCGCCGCCCACGGGGGCACCGTCTGGGCCACCAGCCCCGGGCCGAACCGGGGCGCGACCTTCTGCTTCCGCCTGCCCCGGGTGGCTCCCGGTCCGACCGCCGGGGCTCAGGCGCCGAGCCAGCGGTCGAACCAGGCGTAGGCCTGGGCGCGGGCGTCGGGGGGGAAGGCGTGGCCGGCCGCCAGGTCCAGCAGCGCCAGCCGGTCGGCGGCACCGGCCTGCTCGTAGACGGCCCGGGCCTGGTGGTAGGCGGCCAGGACGCCGGTGAAGGGGAAGATCGGGTCCTCCCGGCCGGCGACGATGAGGAAGGGCCGGGGGGCGACCAGCGCCAGGAGGTCGCCGATGTCGCCCTCGGCCGCCAGGCCGGGGACGTAGAGGGCGAAGTTGTGGTTGATGGCGGCGGCGAAGATGCTGGCCAGACTGGCGAAGCCACAACTGGCCACCCCCACCCGCAGCCGGGGGTCCAGGGCCATGGTGAAGAGCGTCTGCTGGCCGCCGAGCGAGTGGCCGATGCAGCCCAGACGCCGGCCGTCGACCTCAGGGCGGGTCAGCAGGTAGTCGACCGCCCGCATGGCGTCGCCGGCGTACTTGGCCTGGAGCGTCCGGCCGTAGCTGAGGCGGCGGGTGAACTCGAACCGCTCGTAGTCGCGTCCGGCCAGGCGGGGGTGACGGCGCTCTTCGAAGCCGAGGTGGTCGTAGGTCAG
The DNA here is from genome assembly GCA_034433795.1 of Chloroflexota bacterium. Classification (GTDB taxonomy): domain Bacteria; phylum Chloroflexota; class UBA6077; order FW602-bin22; family DAOUAE01; genus DAOUAE01. The sequence continues at coordinate 30,467 of DAOUAE010000087.1, read as the reverse complement.
GGTGACGTAGCCCCGGCGGGCCAGCTCCAGGGCGAGAAACTGGTTGGGGTCGCCGGCCAGCCCGGCCGGCTCGCTCTTGCCGAGATCGTACTGGCCGGCGTGCTGGTGCAGGCAGAGGATGGCCGGGCGGGGGCGGTCACCGGGCGGCAGGAAGAGGTAGGCGGCAATGCGCTCGCCTTTCTCGACCTGGTAGGTGACCCGCTCGCGCACCAGCCCTCCCTCCAGGACCACCCGCTCCTCGACCTGGGGCGCCAGCGGAGCCGGGGTGGGCAGGGGCCCCATAAGCTGCAGCAGACGCTCGCGCCGCAGAGGCATGGCCGATCCGGGGCAACCACCGTCTCCGGGAGGCGAGTCTACCACGGAGCCGGCCGGGCTGGCAAGACACCCGCAGGCGGGGTGGGGGTCAGACGAGCGGCGGCTGCCCGTCCTGGTCCGAATCTTGCGGCGGCCTCCGCCGGGGAGCACGATGCGACGGACCCGCACCGGTTTCTCTTTCCCGCTGGTCGCCGGCCGGCGCCACGGCCGCAAGGGGGGCCGCCGCCGGCTGGGGAAGGATCTCCGCGTCCAGCAGGGCCATCAGCGCGACGCCTTCATCGCCTGGCTGACCCGCCTCCGGGCCCAGAGCCGGCCGGGGCCGATTGTTGAGGAGCCGCACCGGCTGCTCTGAGAGCGCCCTCCCGTCGTGACGGGTCGGCGAAGGACTGGCCATCTCGCCCGGCGGCCGCTCCGGCGGTGGGGGCGGCGTGATATATCGTGGTATAATCGGGATACCACCCAAGAGAGCCAGGTGTGTCTGCGGAGACCGTCACCCTGCGCCTGACCGTCGAGGAGTTCCGGACGCTCCTGCGGGCCCTCCTCTCGCCGGAGGCGTCCGACGCTCTCACCAACGAGGTGCTGACGGTCAGCACCCGGCCGCAGGCCGGCACAACCCTCGTGCCCCTGCCCCGCGCCCGGGCGGTGGAGCTGCTGCAGCTGCTGGCCCAGCACGCGGACGACCCGGCGGTGCGGGCCCTCTGGGAGCGGCTGCGCCGCGACTATCCCCTGCTGGAGGCGGCCGATGGCTGAGCCGCTGGCCGGCCGGTGCGCCCTGGTCACCGGCGCCAGTCGGGGGATCGGCCGGGCCATTGCCCTCAAGCTGGCCCGCGACGGGGCCGACGTGGTGGTCAGCTACTTCCGCCACCCGGCCCTGGCCGAGGAGACGGTGGCGGCCATCACCGCCCTGGGCCGGCGGGCGACGGCCCTGCGGGCCGACCTGGGCGAGCCCGACGACATCGCCCGGCTCTGCCAGGCGGCCGGGACGTTTCTGGGCGGCATCGATATCCTGGTCTGCAACGTGGCCTTCGGCGTGCTCCGACCGGCTCTGGCGCTCGAGGTCAAGCACTGGCAGCGCACCCTCGACACCATGGGCCGGTCGCTCCTGCTCCTGGCCCAGGCGGCGCTGCCCTGGATGGAGGGACGCGGCGACGGCCGGATCATCAGCCTCACCAGTCTGGGGTCGCACCGCGTCATCCCCAGTTACGCGGCGGTGGGCGCGGCCAAGGCGGTGCTCGACACGCTCACCCGCTACCTGGCGGTGGAACTGGCTCCGAAGGGGATCATCGTCAACGCGGTGGCCGGGGGCGTGGTCGACACCGATGCCCTGCGGGCGTTGCCCGAGGCCGCCACACTGCTCGAGGCCGCCCGGCAGCGCACCCCCCTGGGCCGGGTCGGCCGACCGGAGGACATCGCCGACGTGGTGGCGCTCCTCTGCCGGCCCGAGGCCCGCTGGATCGTCGGTCAGGTGATCGTCGCCGACGGCGGCTATTCGCTTCTGGCCTAGCCGGCCGATCCGGTCCCGACCGCCAGCGCCGCCAGCGGCGCCAGAGTGGCCTCCACCGTCCGGGCCAGGGCGCTCAGACGCCGCCAGGCCATCTGGGGGCTCAGGGTCAGGTGGAAGGCATCGTCGCTGCCGGGCAGGCGCCGCAGAATCCCCAGCGCCGGATTGCTCAGGAACTCCAGCGCCGCCTTGAGATCATCCAGCGAGGGGACGTCGGAGAGGTTGCCAGCCTGGCCCGCCTGGGCGATAAAGACGGCGTAAAGGGCCTCGGCAGTCAGCCGGGGCGGCTGAGGGATCCGGGCGTGGTGGGGTGAGGCGGTCCACCGGACCGCCTCACGGGCGATCACCGCCCCCAGCAGCCGCCAGCGGCGCTGGGCGTCGGCCGACCGCCGGCGCAGGGCGGCCAGCCCCTCGTGATTCGACCCGGTGGTGGCGAAAAGGTCGCGAAGATCCAGCAGAGTGAACGGGGTGGCGGCGTGCCGCTCCAGGACCGCGCCGAGGTCGGCGGTGCGCAGAAGCGTCACCCCGTACTCGGTGGCGAAGCGCAGAAGATTGCCGCCGCCGAACTCCTCGCCCACCACCACGGCGTCGGTGGCCCCATGGTGTTTGCGGTGCTGCGCCAGGACCGGCCAGTTGATCTGATTCTCGGTCACCTTCCCGTTTTTGCTGGTCTTGGCGTCGACGATCACCCGGTAGCTGTCGGCGCCCAGGTGGGCGGTGAGCACCAGGTCGGTCTCGCCCGGCCCGCCCAGCCGCTCGACCGCAAAGCCCAGGAAGGCGAAGGCCTCGGCCAGGGCGCTCTCGAACTCATGAGGGGCCTCGGACCGGCGCTGGGCCGTCTGCAGCCGCCGGACGAGCGCGGCCACCGGATCCAGCCGAACGACCGCCAGATCGCCGGCCGGCGGCGGCTCGGCCAGCATCCGCGCCGGCGGGGTTTTCTGGCCGGCGCGGATCGCCGGGGGAATCAGGGCTCGGTCGGCGGGCCGGGCGTTTCGGCCATCTGGCGCAGAAGTTTGAGGACGGCGGCGTAGTCCTCGCCGCCGTAGCCGGCGGCCAGGGCCTGTTCAAAGAGGGCCAGGGCCGGCTCGCCAGTGGGGGTGGGCGTCCCCAGGCTCCAGGCCTCGGCCAGATAGAGCCGCAGGTCCTTGACCAGGAGCCGCAGGGCGAACTGGGGCCGGAAGTCGCCGGTCAGGACGAAGTCGCGGATGCTCCGGCGCAGGATGACGCTGTCGGCCGCCCCGGCCGACAGCGCCGCCAGCACGGTCTGGGGCGGGATGCCGGCCCGCTCGGCGAAGACCACCGCCTCCATCGTGGCGATGGTGTGGGCGGCCACCAGCAACTGGTTGGCCAGTTTGAGCGTCGAGCCGGCGCCCACCGGGCCGACGTGGACGATCCGCTGGCTGAAGGTCCGCAGGACCGGCTCGACCCGCTCCAGGGCGGCCGCCTCGCCACCGACCATCACCACCAGGGTGCCGCTCTCGGCGCCGACGGGGCCGCCGGAGACCGGCGCGTCGAGGAAGGCCACGCCCTTCGCCGCCAGCGCCTGGGCCACCTGCTGGGCGGTCGTCGGGTCGATGGTGCTGAGGTCGACCATGACCTGGTCGGGGCGAGCGGTCTGGAGCGCGCCCTCCGGTCCGGTGTAGACCGCGGCCACATCGGTCGGCAGCGGCAGGCTGCTCAGCACAATATCGCTGGCGGCCACCAGCGCCGGAACCGAGGGCGCCGGCTGAGCCCCGCTCTCCCGCAGGCGAGCGACGGCGGCCGGGTCGATATCGTAGACGGTGAGAGCGTAGCCGGCCTGAAGCAGCCGTCGGGCCAGACGGCTGCCCATCGTTCCCAGGCCGATAAAGCCCAGGCGGGGAGTAGAAGCCTGCGCCATCGAGCACCTCGCCGCACGGCGCCGGTCGCTGACCAGAGAGCGCCGGCTCTCCTGGGGGATTCTGGCTGAGACCCTCTCGCCTGTCAAGAGCCGGCCGCTCCTCTGGGCGTGCGAGCGGTTACGACGACGGCGGGTGGTGGGGCCGGTCGGCCTCCTGGCGGGCCAGCCACCCGCCGACGACGGCGCCCAGGCCGCCCAGGAGGGCGTAGTAGGCGCTCAGGAAGGCGACGACCAGGGCGATGATGAACCGGAGGTCGGCCGGGAGAGGCAGGAGTCGGGTTCCACCGGCCAGGAGAAAGGCCCCGCCCAGCAGGGCCAGACCGATCCCCATCCCCAGGCCGACGAGCAGGCCCTCGGTGGCAGAGAGACGGTGGCGACTGCCGCTGAAGAACCCGCCGATGAGCGGCCCCAGCGGCCCGGTGCAGAAGTGAACGATGGGCGGGAGAACGAGTAGCAGGGCCAGGCCGAGCCCCAGGGCGCTGGCCCGGACCAGACGCCCGAGAGAGACGGAGTGCGCTTCTGAAGGCATCGGTGCGCTCCACTGAGACGGCTGCCCTGGGGGCCGGGCTGATGGATGGAGGGCCCGCCGCGCTGGCCGGAGCGGTGGTCGCCGGGTCTCAGTATACACCCGGCGCGCGCCGGCCGACCACCATAAAGCCGATGCCGGCCGGGCGGTGTTCAGGGGTCGGTCGCCCCCAGCGTGGCGATCTCGGTCCGGAGAGACCGTGGGACGCACTGGCAGAGGCGAACGACGCTGTCCAGGGCGGTGATGTTGTCCAGGGCCAGGGCGGCCAGTTCATCGGTCGTCACCGGCGGGTCGGGCAGCAGGCGTTGGAGGACGGCCGCGCCCGGCCGGAGGAGCCAGAGGGGGAGATGGACCTTAAGCCGCCGCCAGCCCATGGTCTGGAGCACGAGATCGACGATCTCCTCGTAGGTGAGGTACTCCGGGCCGCCGATCTCGTAGGTCTGGCCGAAGGCCGCCGGAGCGCGCAGAGAGCGGTAGACGCACTCGGCCACATCGCCGACCCAGATGGGCTGGAAGCGGGTCCGCCCGCTGCCCGGGATGGGGGCCAGGAAGGGCACCATGCGCAGCGACTGCTTGACCCGCGAGAGGAAGCCAAACCCGTGCCCGAAGATCACCGAGGGGCGGAAGATAGTCCAGTCCAGTCCGCTGGCCCGGACCAGTTCCTCGCCCCGCCACTTGGAGAAGAGATAGCGGAAGCGCGGGTCATTGCGGGCTCCCAGGGCGCTCATGTGCACGAGGCGGCGGACGCCCAGCGCCGCCGCGGCCTGCAGGACGTGGCGGGTGCCACCGACGTTGACCCGCTCGAAGGTCCAGGGGCCGCGCTCGCGGATGATGGCCACCAGATGGATCACCGCCTCGGCGCCGGCCAGGGCCTCGTCCAGGCCGGCGCCGGTGGCCACATCGCCCTGGACGAAGCGCACGCCGGGCGGGAGGGAGACCGGGCGCTGGCCACGGGCCAGGACGGTCACAGCCTCGCCGCGCTGGTGGAGCAGGGCGACCAGGTGCTGGCCGACGAACCCGGTGCCGCCGGTGACGACGATCACAACTCACCTCCTCGTGGCCGGCCGCTCGGGCGGCGCGGCCCTTCCCCATGATACGCGATGGCAGGGCGGACGGCGCACCTGTCAAATCTCTGTCAAGATCGGCCGGGCGGGCCCCCTGGCTCTTGACACCGGCCGGTCTGGTCGGTATAATTGCCACCGACCAACCGAATAGGGGACGGAAGCCGAATTCTCGCAAGAGAAGCGGGGGGCCCACCTTTCTGAGGCGAATCCCAGGGTTTCCTGGGTAGGGCAAGCCTTTCTGCCCGAGCCTGTCAGCTAACCTCGTAGGCTTCGAAAGGCCACAGCCGGCGCGGGCCGGGGTGGCCTTTTTCTTTGCCCCGGTCGGCCGTCCTCACGCACCGCCAAAACAATGTGTACGGGAGGTTAAGCGATGTCGGAGCGCAAGGGTGAACTGACGGTCCGCGAGGCGGGCTTGCTGGGTGGCCGCAAGGTGGTCGAGAAGTACGGCCACGAGCATTTCACCCAGATCGGCAAGAAAGGTGGGCGGTCGGTGGCCCAGAAGTACGGCCGCGAGTTCTTTATGGCCATCGGCCGCATGGGGGGCTCGACCACCCGCGATAACCACGGCACCGAGTTCCTGACCGCCATCGGCCGCAAGGGCGGCGAGGCGGTCAAGGCCAAGTACGGGCCGGAGTACTACTCGGCCATCGGCCGCAAGGGCGGCGCGGCCAAGGGCAAGCGGAAGGCGCAGGCCAGCGAGCCCGTGGCGGCCGCGGCGCAGTAACGGCACTCCCCCTCTCTCTATCTCGGCACGGCGGCCGACCGCGCTCGGTCTCGCGCGGTCGGCCGTCTCATTTGCTACAATACCCCCGGCTGACCCTCGTCTCGGGAGCGCGACAGTGAACGATCCCCTGCTGACGCTGCCCACCTACCAGTACGAGGTCCAGGTGACGGTCGAGCCCCAGGGCACCTGCACCGCCTGCCGCCAGCCCAGCGCCCCCATCGCCCGGCTGGACGCCCGCCGCCGCACGGCCGGGAGCGGCTGGGAGGTCTCCCACCGCCTCTGGCTCTGCCCGGCCTGCGCCCGCCGGGTGGCCACCGCCCTGAGCGTCTGCTAGCGCTCGCCGGCCGGCTGGCTGGGGGTGGGCAGCTCGACCCGGATGTGCAGGACGCGCAGCGCCTCCTCCGGCACCGGCGCCGGCGCCCCGGTCAGCGGCTCGGTGCCGCTCTGGGTCTTGGGGAAAGCGATGACCTCGCGGATGGTCGGGGCGTCGGCCAGGAGCATCACCAGCCGGTCGAGGCCGATGGCGATCCCCCCGTGAGGAGGCGTGCCGTACTCGAAGGCCTCGAGCAGGTGGCCGAACAGGTCCTCGGCCTCGGCGTCGCTCAGCCCGATGACCCGGAAGACGCGGGCCTGGAGGTCCCGCTGGTGGATCCGGATGCTGCCTCCGCCCAGTTCGTAGCCGTTGCAGACGATGTCGTACTGCTTGGCCCGGACCGCCCCGGGGTTGGTCTCCAGGAAGGGCAGATCCTCGTCGTAGAGGGCGGTGAACTGATGGTGCTTGGCCTGCCAGCGGCCGGCCTCGGCGTTCCATTCAAAGGCCGGCGTCTCGACGATCCAGGCGAAGGCTAAAACGCTGGGGTCGCAGAGGTTGAGCCGCCGGCCCACCTCCAGCCGGAGCTCGCCCAGGACGGTGCTGGCCGTCTCCGCCTGGTCGGCCACCAGGAGCAGGAGATCGCCGGTCTCGGCCGCCAGCCGCCGGGCCATGCGGGCCATGACCTCCTCCCCCAGGTAGCGGGCCACCGGCGAGCGGAAGCCCTCGGCGGTCAGGGCGATGGTCACCAGCCCACGGGCCCCGTACTGCCGGGCCAGGGCGGTCAGCTCCTCGATCTGCCCACGGCTGTAGCCGGCCGCCCCCGGGAAGCGCAGCCCTTTGACCACCCCGCCGGCCGCCAGCACGTCCTGGAAGACCTTGAAGCCGGTCTCGCGGGCCAGGTCGCTCAGGTCCTCGAGGAGGAGACCGAAGCGCAGATCGGGCTTGTCGGTGCCGTAGCGGGCCAGAGCGTCGGCGTAGCGCAGGCGGGGGAAGGGCACCTGGGCCAGCCGTTTGCTGCTGACCGCCTGGACCAGGTCGATGAAGAACTGCTCGATGGTCTGCAGCACCTCCTCCTGGTCCACAAACGACATCTCGACATCGATCTGGGTGAACTCGGGCTGGCGGTCGGCCCGCAGGTCCTCATCGCGGAAGCAGCGGGCGATCTGGACGTAGCGCTCGATCCCGGCGACCATCAGCAGCTGCTTGTACTGCTGGGGCGACTGGGGCAGGGCGTAGAAGTGGCCGGGGTGGAGCCGGCTGGGCACCAGGAACTCGCGGGCGCCGCCCGGCGTCTCGCGGGTGAGGATCGGCGTCTCGACCTCCAGGAAGCCCCGGGCGTCGAACCAGTCGCGGGTGAACTTGGTGACCCGGTGGCGCAGGATGAGGTTGTCGCGCATGCGGGCCCGCCGCAGGTCCAGATAGCGGTACTTGAGGCGGAGCAGTTCGTCCACCGCCTCGCCGTCGTCGATCTCAAAGGGCGGCGTCTTGGCCGGGTTTAAGATCTCGGCCTCCTGGACGGCCACCTCGATGTCGCCGGTCGGCAGGTTGGGGTTCTGGGTGCCCTCGGGCCGGGCCACCACCTGACCGGTCACCGCCAGGACGTACTCGCGCCGGACCTGGTCGGCCACGGCGTGGGCGGCCGCCGAGACCATGGGGTTGAAGACACACTGGGTGATGCCGAAGCGGTCGCGCAGGTCGATGAAGACGAGTCCGCCGTGGGCCCGGCGGCGGTGGACCCAGCCCATCAGCGTCACGATCTTGCCGACATCGCTCAGGCGCAGTTCACCACAGGTATGGGTCTTGCGGCGCACACCAGCCTCCCCACCAGCGTTTCTGATTGATTGTAGCATACGGGGCGGGGGATGGGCCGGGAAAGGCCCCGCCGTGGGACCGCCCCCAGCGCAGGGCCCGGGAGGCGGCCGAGACCGTCCAGTGGTGACCTGGTGCAGAAAGTCCCGGCGAAGGTTCCGAATCCGCCGGTGGAGTCGGGCCGGGCGCAGGGCTGCTTTGGCGTGGTTTTGGACCCTCTCTCCTTGTGGGCCAGCTGCCGCGACCGGCGGGGTCACGGGGCGCGGCGAGCGATCCCGAGCGCCGCTCTCCGCAGCCTGGGAGTGGTATGCACCGTGCCGACGGTGGGACGTCTCTTCCAGCTGGCCCCGCTGACCGCCCCGAAGTGGGCGCTGACTCTCCTCGTGGCCGTCGGCGCCGCGTTCTGGGAGGAGCCGCTGAAGGCGTGGCGGACGCGGCCGGCCGGGCGCGCGGCCTAGGGACCGGCGCCGGCCAGAGGGGCGCTCTGACCGTTCAGACGGCGCCCAACGCCTGGCGGACGGCCGCGAGGAGCAGGGTCTCTTCCTCGGGCAGAACGGTGCGGGCGTCCAGGAGCAGGCGGTCGCGCTCGATCCGGCCGACGACCGGGGGATCGGCCTGGCGCAGCCGGGCGGCCAGGGCCTGGGCGGCGCCGTCGGTGGGCGTCAGGGCCAGGGCCCAGCTGGGGAGGGTCTCGCCGGGGAGCGAGCCTCCGCCGACGGTGGCCTGGGTGGGGACGACCGTGGCCCGCAGACCGTGGGCGGCCAGGTGGGCTGCCCACGCCTCGACCCGGCGCCGCAGGGCCTCGGCCGGCGTGGCGATCATCCGCCAGACCGGGATGGCCTGGACCGCCTCGCCGGCCTGGTAGTGGCGGAGGGTGGCCTCCAGGCCGGCCAGACTGACCTTGTCGATCCGCACCGCCCGGGCCAGGGGATGGCGCTTCAGCCGCTCGATGAGGTCGCGCCGGCCGACGATGATCCCGGCCTGGGGGCCGCCCAGGAGTTTATCGCCGCTAAAGCAGACGAGATCCGCTCCGGCCTGGAGGCTCTCCTGGACCATCGGCTCGTGGGCCAGGCCGTAGGCGGCGGTGTCCAGGAGAGCGCCGCTGCCCAGATCGTCGAGGAGCGGGAGACCGTGGCGGTGGGCCAGGGCGGCCAGATCGGCCAGCGACGGGCTGTGGGTGAAGCCGACGATCCGGAAATTGCTGGCGTGGACCCGCAGGATGAGGGCGGTCTCGGGGGTGAGGGCGGCCTCGTAATCGCTCAGATAGGTCCGGTTGGTGGTGCCGACCTCGACCAGGCGGGCCCCGCTCTGGCGCAGCACGTCGGGGATGCGGAAGCCGCCGCCGATCTCGACCAGCTGCCCACGGGCGATGATGACCTCGCGCCCCGGCGCCAGGGCCGTGAGGGCCAGCAGCACCGCGGCCGCGTTGTTGTTGACGGCGATCCCGGCCTCGGCCCCGGTCACCGCCTGGAGCAGCCGCTCCAGATGGCTGTGGCGGGAGCCGCGCTCGCCGGTCGCCAGGTCGAACTCCAGGGTGCTGTAGCCCCGGCTGACCCGCTCCATGGCAGCGATGGCGGCGGCCGAGAGCGGGGCCCGTCCCAGGTTGGTGTGGATGATGACGCCGGTGGCGTTGATAACCGGCCGCAGGCTGGGCCGGGTGGCCGCGGTCAGGTGGACGGCCGCCCGCTCCAGGATCGCCGCGAGCGAGGGGGCGGCGCCCATCCGAACGGTCGCCTCGCGGGCCTCGTCCACCGCCTGGCGCAGGGCGGCCACCACCGTCGGCCGCCCGTGGCGCTCCAGCCAGGCGCGGACGGTCGGCTCCTGGAGCAGACGGTCGATGGCGGGCAGCTGGCGTCGGGCCTCGGCGGTCATCGTGGTAGCATGGCTACCAGATTCGCCGGGATTTGGCAAGGGTGTCCGGAGCGGGCGGTCATTCCCCGTCCGGAAAGGCGAGCGCCTCGCGGAGCACCGCCCACTGCAGACGGTGGAACGTTTGGGCCACCGCCTCGGGGGTGTACGGCTGGCGTCTCTCCAGCCACCACTGGACCAACGCGATCTGGGCCCCCGCCAGGGCGACCGCCAGCACCTCGATCGGGAGAGCGCTGTCGGCGCCGGCGAGGGCGGCGCGCAGGCTCGCGGCGATCCGCTGGGCGAGCTGGTCGCGGAGCCGGCGCAGGAGCAGCGGGCTGTCTTTGGCGCGGCCCTGGAAGAGCGGGGACAGGAGGGTGCGCACCTCTTCGAGATGCCGGTAGGCCGCCGTCATCCCCGCGGGGGCGTCCGGCGCGAACAGCGTCTCCGGGGAGAGAAGCGAGAACCGGCCGACCATGGCCTCGTGGCAGTGGACGAAAAGATCGTCCTTGCCGCGATAGTACTGGTAGAACGTGGTGCGGCCGACATCGGCGCGGTCGACGATGTCCTGGACGGTGATCGCGTCGTAGCCCCGTTCGCGGAGCAGCGCGATCAGCGCCCGCTGCAGCCGGGCCTGGGTCCGCTGTGCTCGCCGATCGGTTCTGGCCATCGATCACCCTCGTCAGCCAGGCCGCCGCGTCTTCGGCATGACGCAGACGGCCGCCCGGTCCTGAACCGTTCTCTGGCCGTGTTCACGAGCGCACAGAGCGCGCACCCTGAACGTTGACCCCGGCACCGTGGCCCGGTAGCCTGGGCCACGGAGATTATCCCGGAGGTGCGCGTCCATGGCGCCAGCGTCTGAAGGCCTCGACCGCGCGCCGGCCGGCACGCCCCGCTGGGTGAAGGCGCTCGGGGGCGTCGTTCTGGTCGTGGTCCTGCTGATCGCTCTTCTGCATCTCACCGGGCTGGGGCCGGGGTCCACGCGCCGTGAGGCTTCTCTCGCCTTCTCTCCGCCGGCTCGCGCTCACCGTCCACATCGTCGTCGCGGTCGGCTGGCTCGGGGCGGTGGTCGCCTTTCTGGCCCTGGCCGTCACCGGGCTGGTCGGTTCGGCGGCCCAGACGGTGCGGGCCGCCTACCTGGCCGCGTCGGTCATCACCGGGGCGGTCATCGTCCCGGTGAGTCTGGCCGCGCTGCTCAGCGGGCTGGTCATGGCCCTGGGCACCCCGTGGGGGCTGGTGCGGCACTACCGGGTCCTGGTGAAGTTTCTGCTCACGGTCGTGGCCGTCGCTCGCCTGTTGCTCCACACCCAAGCCGATAGGGCTGGTGGCCACGGTGGCGGCTGAGCGGCCGCTGGCCCCCGTCGAGCTCCAGCGGGTGCGGATCCAGATCGCGGCCGACGCCGGCGCGGCCGTGGTGCTCCTGCTGACGACCACCACCCTCTCGGTGGACAGGCCGCGAGGGCTGACCCCGTTCGGGCAGCGGGCGCGCCGCCGGCGGGTATCGGCCTCCTGACGGCGCCGCGCGCTCAGCCGCAGCCGCTCTCACGGAAGGCGGCCACCGTCGCGGCCAGGCCGGTCTCCAGGTCCACCATCGGCTGCCAGCCCAGGTGGTGCCGGGCCCGCTCGATGGCGACGTAGGTCCGGTAGACATCGCCGGGGCGGGGTGGACCGTAGACCGGCGGCTCGCGGAAGCCGGTCAGCCGGCTGAGATGCTGGTAGAGGGCGTTGACGGTGGTGGGGCGGCCGCTGCCGATGTTGAGCACCTGGCCGTCGGCGGCCGTCAGGGCCAGCAGGTTGGCCCGGGCCACGTCGGTGACGTAGACGAAATCGCGCTGCTGCTCGCCGTCGCCGAAGATGGTCGGGCGCTGGCCCCGCAGCATCTGGCAGGTGAAGATGGCCACCACCCCGGCCTCGCCGTAGGGGTCCTGGCGGGGACCGTAGACATTGGCGTAGCGCAGGACGGTGTAGGCCAGGCCATAAAGGTCGCGGTAGAGGCGCAGGTAGAGTTCGACGATGTACTTGCTGACGCCGTAGGGGCTGAGCGGGGCGATGGGGTGGTCCTCGTCGCAGGGGAGGTAGCGCGGCTCACCGTAGACCGCCCCCCCGCTGGAGGCGTAGACGATCTTGCGCACGCCGGCCTGGCGGGCAGCCTCGAGCAGGCGCAGCGAGCCCAGGACGTTGATCTCGGCGTCCAGGAGAGGCTGTTTGACCGAGACGCTGACGCTGGCCTGGGCGGCCTGGTGGCAGATGCACTCCGGCCGCTCGGCCCGGATCAGGTCGCCGAGGTCCGGACTGCGCAGATCGAGGGGGTGGAGCGGGACGTCGGGCCGCAGGTTCTGCCGCCGGCCGGTGCTCAGGTTGTCGACCACGACCACCTGGTGGCCGGCGGCGCAGAGCGCGTCGACGATGTGGGAGCCGATGAAGCCGGCCCCGCCGGTGACCAGCACTTTCACCTGTCCGTCTCCCGGTGGGGGGATCAGAGGTTGTAGTGGGCGTTGATCTCGGCCTGGTAGGCCTCGACCCGACCGCTCAGCACGTCCTCGACCCGCACCGGCCGGCCAGCCAGGGCCGACTCGACGATGGCGTAGCTGGTGGCCAGGTCGCGGGTGCCCTCGACGCCGCTGGTCTCCGGGTCGCGGCCCTCCTCGATCCCGCGCAGGAAGTCGAGGAAGCCCAGGGCGAAGGCGTCCCTGAGGCCCAGGGGGAAGAAGCGCTCTTTGACCGTGGCCGGAGCCTCGCTCTCGAAGAGGGCGCGGGCGCTCAGCACCTCGCCGTTGTCCAGGACCAGACGGTCGCCTTTCAGGCAGCCCTTCGTGCCGTAGAGGACCATGCCCTCGGCCAGGCGGGTGGGCTCGCCGTGGCCGGCCCAGGTGAACGACATCTGGCCCAGCGCGCCGGTGGTGAAGCGGAAGGTGGCGAAGAAGGCGTCGTCGACATCCGGGCGGACGCGGGCGATGATGTTGCCCTGGGCGTCGAAGGTGTAGCGCTCGGGCTCGAAGATGGCCGTCATGGCGCTCACCTCCTCCACCTCACTGACCAGGTAGCGCAGGCGGTGGAAGAGGTGGACGCCGATGTCGAGCGAGGCGCCGGCCCCGGCCTGCAGTTTCAGGTGCCGCCAGGGGGTCTGAGCCACGATTTTGTTGGGCGACCACTCCGTGCCGATGGAGGGGAACATGGCCATCTGGATCTCGCCCAGGTAGCCGGCGTCGATCAGCCAGCGGGCGATGCGGGTGGACTCGGCGTAGCGCACGTTCTCGACGACCCCCAGGCGCAGGTTGCGGGCGCGGGCGGCCTCGACCATGCGCTGGGCGGCCCGGACGGTGATGGCGAACGGCTTCTGGACCAGGCAGTGCTTGCCGGCCGCCAGACACTGCAGGGCGATGGTGTGGTGGACGGCCACGCTGGCCGGGATGTCCACCGCGTCCACGTCGCCCTTCTCCAGCATCTCCTCGACCGAGTCGAAGACCCGGGCCTCGACATCGTCCTGGAAGTCGCTGACGTAGATGTGGGGGGCGCTCAGCGGGTCGTCCGGGTTCTGGCTGACCGGCGGGCGCGGCGGTGGTCCTTCCCCGCGCTTGCGGAACATCTCGGCGTCGGCCCGGTTGCGGGAGACCAGGGCGGTGATGCGGAAGGTGTCGATGCCTTTCTCGCGCAGGAGCCGGTAGCCGCGGAGATGGGCGGGCAGGATGCGCCCGCAGCCGACGATGCCGATGTTGATGCGCTTCGGCATGCTCCTCTCCTCGTCCTCGCAGTCGGGTGGCCCGATCTTCGCACGGCAGGGGCAGGAACGTCAATGCCCCATCCCGACTGCTGGTGGAACCGGGCGTGAGGATCCGGTCTCCCGGCATCTGGAACCGGGGCGGTCACGGCCCCGGCGCGGGCGAGGGAGGCCGGGCCAGACTTCCGCGCGAGGGGCCGTGGTGGTACACTTCTTCTACGCGGAAAGAGATAATGACGCCCGTCGAGATTCGGCGAACACGCCCAAAGGCGTCTGGAGGAGACAACTCCTCTCGAAGGATAGTGGCGAAACGGCAGGGGAGAGACGATGGGATGGCGTGAGCGCATCGCGATTGATCCTCATATTCTGGCCGGGAAACCAGTGATCAAAGGGTCACGGCTGGCGGTGGAATTCATTCTTGCGCTGCTTGCCCAGGGATGGTCTGAAGAGGAGATTCTGCGCAACTACCCTGGTCTGACCCGTGAGGACATTCTGGCCTGCCGGCAAGCTGGTGGTACAATAGGGGCGGGCACGGCCCCTGCCGGAGAGCCGCTGCCACCGCTGAGGAGAGAACACGATGGCGCGCAAGGAACGGGTCGAACTGCACGTCAAGGGGATGCACTGCACCGGCTGCGAGACGGCCATCGAGCAGGCCCTGAAACGGCTGCCAGGTGTCGAGCAGGTTGAGGCCGACCACCGGGCCGAAAAGGTGGTGGCGGTGGTGGACCTGGATCAGACCCCGCTGGAGGCCCTGCGCGAGCGGATCGACCTGCTCGGTTATGAAGTGGTCGGCTAGGCGAACGGCCCTGGTCCTGGGCCTGGCCGGGCTGGGGGCGCTCGGCCTCTGGCGGACGCGGGAGCGCCTCGCGGCCGCCCTCCTCGATTGGGGGATGGCGCCCCTGGACCGCCTGGGGCTGGCCCGGCTGCGGGCCCGGACGGTCGGCCCGGCGGCCGGCCGGGTGCTGGAGATCGGCGTCGGCACCGGCCGCAACTTCGGCCTCTACCAGAAGGCCCGGCTCGTCGTGGCCCTCGACCCCGACCTGACGCTGCTCGCCCAGGCCGCCCGACAGGCCCGCCGGGAGCGGCGTCCGGTGTACCTGGTGGCCGGGCGGGCCGAGGCGCTCCCTTTCCGGTCGGCCGCCTTCGACACCGTGGTGGCCACCCTGGTCTTCTGCACAGTGGGCGATCTGGCACAGGGGCTGGCTGAGGTCCGGCGGGTGCTGGCGCCGGGGGGTGAACTGCGCCTGCTGGAGCACGTGCGGGCCCCCTGGCCCTGGCTGGCCGCGCTCCAGGAGCGGCTGACGCCCCTCTGGCAGCGGCTGGCCGGGGGCTGTCACCTCGACCGCGAGACGGCGACGCTGGTCCGGGCGGCCGGGTTCACCCTCGAGGCGGTCCGGCCGCATCTCGGGGGCCTGCTCCTGGAGATCGTCGCCCGGCCGGCCTGAGACCGCCGGTCAGGTCTCCGACCCGGCCGCCGGGCGCGGGGCCAGGGCGGCGAGGTAGAGGACGACCGTGGTCGCCTCGTCGCCAGGCCGGACGGTGAGGAAGCCCGAGTAGCGCCCCCACCGGAGGACCAGCGTCCCCCCACTGGTCGCCTGACGGCCCGGACGGACCGCCCAGCCCGCGCGGGGCAATGCCTCCCGGTAGAAGGCCAGAACGGCCGGGGCCCCGGCGGCCGCCCGGTAGCGGACGGTCAGGGCCAGGGCGCTGGTCGATCCCGGCGGGCGACGCTGCTGCCGCTCGACCTCGACCGCTCCCGGAAAGACCGGGAACCCCTCCAGCGCCGCGCTCAGCGAGGCCGGGGGCCGAACGGCCGCCCGCACGTGCTCGGCCCGGGCCCGCACCCGCTGCCAGGCGGCGGTCAGCAGCGCCCGCCGCCCGATCCCACCGGTCATCGTCCGCGCTCCCCCACCAGCGAGCCGGCGGCCGTCTGTTCCGGCGCCACGCTGGCGCGCGGGAGGCGCGCCGCCAGCCAGCCGCCGAGAAGACCACTCAGCAGCGCCAGGAGCGTGGTCAGCGGCAGGGCGCTCTGGATCGCCGGCCAGGGCCAGGCGAGACCCCGGACCTGGAAATCAAGAGCGTCGGTCGGGACAAAGACGCCCAGGAAAAGAAGAGCGCCCACCGGCCCGCTCCAGCGGCGGGGGAGGACGGCCACGGCCAGGTCGAGAGCCAGAGCGGCCGGCAGGAGAAACGGCAGCGGGGGGAAGGGGCGGAAGCCACCCAGGGTCAGGAGACCGCTCAGCGCGGCCCGCAGAAGCATGGCCAGCCCGGCGCTCAGCGTCGCCGCGCCGGGCCCCCCGGCCCGGGCGATGAGGACCAGCACCGCCGGGACCAGGAGAGCCAGCAGCTCCAGGTAGAGCGCCGGGTCCTTGCGGGTGCCGTTGTAGCGCTCCAGCTCGCCCAGGACACCGACCGCCACCGTCACCGCCAGACCCCCGAGGATCGGCGCCAGGCCCTCCTGCCACCAGGGCCGGGGCGCCCGGTAGAGCAGAGCCAGGGCCGGCAGGCCCATCCCGGCGATCAGCATCAGGTGCGGCGGGCTCCAGAGGGTCGGGTCCAGCCCGAAGAGCCGGTGCCAGAGCTCGTCGAACGGCGCCGCCAGCCCCTGGAGGATCGGTCCCAGAGCCAGCCAGCGCAGCCAGGCCGGCGCCGCCGCGCTCTCCCAGACCGCGGCCAGGACAGTCACCGCCAGAAGCCCCGTCCCGCTATACAGCAGCAGATGCGGCGGGCTCCAGAACGTCTCCCGGCCCAGGGCGTTGTGCCAGGCCACATCCCAGTAGCCGCCCGCGATCTGCAGGAACACGGCCAGGGCGCCAACCCCGGCCAGCGGCGCACGGTGCAGCGAGAGGGTGAAGGCAAGAGGCCAGCTGGCGCGCATGCTCTCCCTCCAATCCGTCCGCTCTCACTCTACCGCGCCCGGCCCGGGGCGTCAAGCCCCGCCCCGCGACCGGGAGACCGGATCAATGCGGGCGCCTCAGCGCCCGAAGACTCCTCCCGCCTTCGACGGATCAACTCAGCCGGCGCGAAAGCCGCCCGTCCCCTCCTGGCCTGGCGGCCGAGACGCGCGATAGCCTCCAGCATATCCCGCAGACGCTGTCTGGAGGCTCTCAGAGAGGGACCGCCTCCCGGAGCACGCGTGCGCGAAAGCCTGGTCGGAGGCCACGCTCGCCGACCCCGTCCACCCCGCCCGCCGTGCGCGCCACCGGCGGCGCGATCCCGCAGGCTGCGGTCGGGCTCAATACTCACGCCCAGGCCCGGATCGGTCGAGCACCGGGAGTGGGCGTGGCGGTCGCACCGGGCGCGGGGCGAGGGATCGGCGGCGACCGCGCCCGCCGCGCGGACAGGTCGCCGTCGGATCAGCCGGCCGCTGGCAGGGTGAAGTGGAACGTGGTGGTCTGGCCCGGCGTGCTCTCGGCCCAGATGGTGCCGCCGTGGGCCTCGACCAGCCGCCGGGCGATGTACAGCCCCAGGCCCAGCCCCTGCCGGCCACTCTGCCAGGCCTGCCCACCACGCCAGAACCGCTGGAAGAGGTGGGGCAGCTCCTCCGGCGGGATGCCCGGCCCCCAGTTGGTCACCGCCACCACCGCGCCGTCCGCGCGCCCGGTCAGGGTGACGGTAATGGGCTGGTCGGGGGCGCCGTACTTGGCGGCGTTGGTCACCAGGTTGCTCAGGATCTGCTCCAGCCGTTGCAGATCGACCCGGACCGCCGGCAGAGGCCCCTCGGCCTGCAGCCGCAGCGGCTGGCTGACGGTGATGGCCAGACGGTCGAGGATGGTCCGGACCACGCCCGCCAGATCGTCGACGACCACCGGCTCCAGGGCCAACTGGCCGGTCTCGATCCGGGCCAGGCTCTGCAGATCGCCGACCATGCGCCGCAGCTGCTGGGCGGCCCGGGCGATATAGCCGAGGCGGGTCTGGGCGCCCTCCAGGTCGCGCTGCAGGCTGGCGGCGAAGCCGACAATAACCTGGAGAGGGTTGCGCATCTCGTGGGTGATGACCGCCATCCATTCATCGCGCAGCCGCTCCAGTTCCCGCTCGGCGGTCAGGTCCACCCAGGCCAGGACCGTCCCCTGGGGGTGGCCGCCGACGGTGAGCGGCGCGGCGATCACCCGGACCGGGCGCGCCGGAGACCCCGGCGGAACCAGAAGATACTCGCCGGTGACCACGTCGGCCACGGCCTGACAGCGGATCCAGGGCCACTCGGCCGGCGCCAGGGGAGCGCCATCGGCCTGTCGCAGGGCGTCCGGCGCCGGCGGCCAGGGGGCTCCCGCCCGCAGCGGCTGCCCGAGGAACGCCTCCAGCACCGGGTTGGCCTGCTGGACCCGCCCCTCGGAGTCCAGGACCAGCAGCCCGACCGGCACCGCCCGCCAGACCGCCTCCGCCATGGCCCGGGCCCGCGCCTCGGCGGCGTAGGCCTGGGCGTTGGCGACGGCGATGGCGCAGAAGGAGGCCAGGAACTCCAGATCCTGCCGGTTCTCGCTCAAGACCACCGGCGAGGCGGCGATCACCAGCAGAACGCCGACCAGCCGCTCGCTCACCACCAGCGGGAGGGCCAGCGCGGCCTGACCGCCGACCGCCGCCGCCAGCCGCTCGCTAGCGGCCGCGTCCGGGGCGACCGTGCTGAGGTCGCCGACAAACTGGGCCTGGCGGGTGCGGGCGGCCCGCGCGCTCAGGCAGGGAGCGTCGTAGGGGACCACCGCCACCCCGGCCCAGACCTCGGGAGGGATCTCCACCGCCAGCCGGCAGCGCAGCTGGCGTGTCGCGTCGTCGGCCAGGAAGACCAGGAGGGCCCGGGCGCCCAGGAGATCGCGGGCCAGACCGGCCAGCCGGATCAGGACCGCGTCCAGGTCGAGCGTCTGGACCATGGCCAGGGCCGCCCGGGCCAGCATCACCCGCCGGGGGTGGCTGCTGACCGAGTGGGTGATATCGCGGACGCTGATGAGGCAGCGCTGGCCGTCAGGCAGAGGCCGGCCCTGGACGTGCAGCAGCCGCTCCTCGCCCGCCGGCGTGGTGACCACCACCGTCTGGGGAACGCCGGCGAAGATCGTCTCGTGCACAACCGCGGTGAAGGACGCCAGCGAACGGCCGTCCAGGTCGCGGACGGCCCAGCGCCGGGCCTCCTCCGCGAGCCGGCCGCCAATGGGGGCTCCCATCTGCCGGGCGACGGTGTTGGCCCAGAGGATCTGCCCGGTCCGGTCGACCAGCAGCACCGCCTCCGGCAGGTGCTCGGCCAGGTCGGTGGACAGGGCAGACGGATCCGGGTGTACGCCCTTCCCCGCGTCCACCGGAGAGGGGCGGCCGCGCGGGCTCTCCAGAGTTGTCTGACCGACCGGCGGCAGGCTCCCCGTCCGCTGTCGCGCCATGCTCCTCCTCCCTTCATGTCCGACGCCTGCCCGCCCAGAGTCCGCGCGGGCACGCTCAGCGCACAGCCAGCGCCCGGGCCCCGGCCAGGCTGCCTCACGACAGCGGCCCCGAGAGACCCGTCTGGCCGGCTGACGCCCCGGGCGACACCAGTCGCTGTAACAGAACTGTAACAGTCGTCCTCCCTCTCCCTCGCTAGAGTATACCTTCTAGGTACTCCCTGGCGGCTACTGTGGGGTGTACTCAGCGTGCCTGAGTACTTCAGGCTATGTCAAGCGGCCTGGCGGATGGTCGGACCGGCCGTCTGACAGGGCGGACCGCTCCCAGGTATGATGTTCCGCGCGGTGTGCGACAGGGCGACCAGGAGCGGGCGTGGCCCGTGGGGCGAGGCCCTGGGAGAAGGCACGGGGCGCCTCGGCGACGGTCCTCGTCCGGCCGGGCCGCACCCAGAGGGGGGGCACGCTCGCGCGGCCTCGCCTCAACCCATCGCGAGCGCCGGGGCCTGATGCAGGGTTCAGGCTAATGAGGGGGATGGATTCTGTCAAGTCGTACTGGCCCCTATAGGCCTGGGTGATCGGTCCTGCTCCTTCGGCCGGTCTCCGCCCGGCTGGGGCGGTGGCGTCGCCCCCGGGCCGGTTGCGTATAATTTGATGAGATGCCGGCGAATCTTCCTCCCCAGTACTACGAGGCGGAGAAAGAGTACCGCGCGGCCCGCACGCCCCAGGCCAAGATCGAGGCCCTGGAGCGGATGCTGGCCATTATGCCCCATCATAAGGGCACCGACCACCTGCGGGCCGAGCTGCGGGCCAAGATCGCCAAACTCCAGCAGGAGATCGAGCGGCAGCGCACGGCCGGCGGGGGCCGGACCCCGTTCTACACCGTCCGGAAGGAGGGCGCCGGCCAGGTGGTCCTGGCCGGCCTGCCCAACGCCGGCAAGTCGGCCCTGGTCCAGGCCCTGACTGGGGCGCCGCTGCGGGTCGCCGACTACCCCTACACCACCCAGGTGCCCCAGCCGGCGATGATGCCCTTCGAGGACCTGCAGGTCCAGATCGTGGACACGCCGCCGGTCACCCCCGGCGAGACGCCCGGCTGGCTGCGGGCCCTCTTCCGCCAGGCCGATCTGCTGCTGCTGATCGTGGACCTGGGGGCCGACCCCTTCACCGAGGCCCAGACGCTGTGGGACGAGCTCCAGAGTATGCGGATCCGACCGCACCCGCCGGGAACGGCGCCGACCGGGGACGATCCGGCCCTGCCGAAGAAGGCCCTCCTGGTGGGCACCAAGCGCGACCTCCCCGCGGCCGAGGAGAACGCCTCGCTCCTGGCCCTGGAGTGGGATGCGCGTCTGCCGGTCCTGGCCGTCTCGGCCCTGACGGGGGAGGGTCTGGGCGACCTGCGCCGGCGCCTGGTCAGCGCCCTGGAGGTCATCCGGGTCTACGCCAAGCCGCCGGGCCGGCCGCCCGACCTGGAGCGACCGTTCGTCCTGCCGCGCGGGGCCACGGTGGAGGACCTGGCCGCCGCCATCCACCATGATCTCAAAGAGCGGCTCCGCTACGCCGTCCTCTGGCTGCCCAACCGGCCGGCCCAACGCGTCGGCCGCCAGTACGTTCTTCAGGACCGCGACATCGTCGAGCTCCACGCCGGCTGAGTCTCACCCGGACGCAGGGCCGCCGGCCGAATGCCGGGGGCCCCGCGTCAGGAGGTCAGACCGAGTCGCTCGGCCACAAAACGAACGACCTCGGCCGCCAGGGCGACGGCCTCGCGGGCGGCCGGCTCGGTGTACACCCGCGCCGGAATGCTGTCCGGGAGGGTGTTGGGGTAGCGGGTTGGAACGTAGTAGCCATCCAGAATGGCCCAGCGGGCCCGCCGGGCCGCGAAGTCCGGGTCATAGGCAGCCGCCGCCTGGCAGAGCCGTTCGACCGAGTGGCCCAGCACGACCTCCTCCCCCTGGGCATACAGGTAGCCTTTCAGGGCTTTCTCGGCCACCTGCTGGGCGAGAAAACAGGCGAGGTGGTAGCCTCCCAGCCGGGCCAGCTCGTTCGCCCAGTGCAGATCCTCTCGGGCCTGGTCCAGCCACCGGCGGCCCTCGTCACGCGGGCTTCTTCTCATACAGGAGAACCCCCTCCCGCAGGATCCTTCGGAAAAACGGACGGTCCTTCAGCTGGTCGAACTCCTCGGGGGTGTAGCACAGAATGTCGGCGTCGACGGTCAGATCCAGCATCTGGTAGAGACGCGTGGTTCGCTCGAGAAACCCGAGGTCGGTGCGCATCACCACCAGGATGTCGAGGTCGGTGAAAAGATCCCGCCGGCCCTGGGCATAGGATCCGAACAGCACGATCCGTTCGACCGCGGGCATGGCCGAAAGGATCTCGACGATCCGGGCGAGGGATTCTGCCAGCTGGGCCGCGTAGGCGGCCCGTTTCTCCGCGAGGTTCGTGCGCATTGCCTCTCCATTCTACCATGAGGTCGAGAACGGCCTCAGCCGGGGAACGGCGGTCGGGAGGAGGGGGAGAACGAGGGACGGCGCCAGCCGGGGCCGTCGTCGGCCGCGGCCATCAGCCGGAAGAAGAAGATGGTCAGCGCCCCCAGGACCACCAGCTTGGCCGCCACCACGATGAGGATGCCGCCCAGCTGCTGGTCGGCCAGAGGGCTCAGCCCCCAGGCCGGGGCGGTGGTCAGGTGGGCGCGGATGAGCGGCGTCGGGGCGAAGACGAAGAAGAACCCCGAGAGGCCGGTCACCAGTCCGGCGACGAAGAGGTAGCCCAGACGCAGCTCCGGCGAGAAGCGCCCCCGGCCCAGACCGGCGCCCAGGGCCGGCCACCAGAAGAGGAGCCCGCTCAGGAAAAGCGCCCCGTGCGCCAGAGCGTGCAGGGCGGGGGCCTCGGGCAGCCGGTCGTAGGCGGCCGGCTCGTGCAGGTAGAAGAGCAGCCCGTTGAGCCCCAGCACCCCCACCAGCGGCGAGCCCACGAGCGCCCGGACCGGCGGGGGCAGAGGCACCGCTCGGAGGAGGAGACGGGCCACCGGCCGGGGCGCCCCGCGGACCAGGATGGCGGCCGGCCGGCCCAGCAGCAGCAGGAGCGGCCCCACCATCCCCAGCAGCAGATGCTGGGCCACGTGCAGGCTGAAAAGGTGCTCGGCGGCGAGGGCCAGCGGCGGGGAGAGGGTCAGCCCCAGGACCAGGAGGCCGGTGAGAAAGGCCAGGGCCGGCCCGGGCCGGCGCCGGCGGTGCCGGCCCCAGAGAACCAGGTAGAGCCCGCCCAGGTCGGCCAGGACCAGCCACCCGGGCAGGCTCTCGAGCCAGGCTAGCAGGCTCCCCATCGCCACCTCTCGCGCGCTAGGCGGCGCCGACCGGCGCCAGGCCGTAGAGCGAGCCGAACTTCTCGTTCAGATACCGGACCAGGTAGACCGGGGTGGGCGCCTCGCCGGTCGCCCGCTGGATCAGTTCGACCGGCCAGTAGAGCCGGCCGTAGCGGTGGATGTGCTCGCGCAGCCAGCCCAGGACCAGGCCGAACTCGCCGGCCGCCAGCCGGCTGTCCAGATCGGGGTAGGTCCGGCGGAGGGCGGTCCAGAGCTGGGCGGCGTAGATGTTCCCCAGGGTGTAGGTGGGGAAGTAGCCGAAGAGCCCCAGCGCCCAGTGGATGTCCTGGAGGACGCCGTCGCGGTCGTTGGGCGGCACCAGCCCCAGGTACTCCTGCATCAGCGCGTTCCAGAGGTCGGGCAGATCGCGCACCTGGACCTGGCCCTCGATGAGCCGGCGCTCGATGTCGAAGCGCAGGATGATGTGCAAATTGTAGGTGACCTCGTCGGCCTCAACCCGGATGAGCGAGGGCCGGACCACGTTGATCGCCCGCACGAACTCCGCCAGCCGACGCTCGTAGAGCTGGATGGGGAAAAGATCGCGCAGCGGCGGCAGGAAGTACTGCCAGAAGGGCAGGCTCCGGCCGATGAAGTTCTCCCAGAGACGCGACTGCGACTCGTGGATGCCCAGCGAGGCGGCCCGGCCCAGGGTGGTGCGGGCCAGTTCGGGATCGATGCCCTGCTCGTAGAGGCCGTGGCCGGCCTCGTGGATGGCGCCAAAGAGCCCCACGCTCAGGTCGCGCTCGTGCAGACGGGCGGTCAGCCGCACATCCCCCGGCCCCAGGCTGGTGGCGAAGGGATGGGTCGAGCGGTCGAGCCGGCCGGCCTCGAAGTTGAAGCCGATGGTCCGCAGCACCGTCTCGATGAACGTCCACTGCAGGCGCGAGTCGTAGGGCTGCTCCAGGACGCTCCGGTCCGGCTGCTCGCGGGCCTGCTTCAGACGGTCGAGCAGGCGGACCGTCTCGGTGCGCAGGTGCTCGAAGAGCGGAACGAGGGCGCGGGTGGTGACCCCCGGCTCGTAGAGGTCGAGGAGGGCGTCGTAGGGGGTGTCGGTGTAGCCGAGGAGCTCGGCCTCGCGCCGCTTCAGGGCGACGATGCGCTCGAGATCGCCGGCGAAGACCGGCCAGCGGGCCTGCTGCCGGGCCCGGCGCCAGGTCTCGACCCCCTCGCTGGTGGCCCGGGCCAGGTCGCGCACCAGGGCCTCGGGCAGTTTGGCCGCCCGCTCGTAGTCCCGGCGCATCTCGCGAACCAGGGCCCGCTCGACCTCGCTGAGCGGGGACTGGGGGTCGCTGGCCGGCCAGGCCAGGCGGTCGAGGAGCTCCTTCACCGCCGGGGCGGTCAGCCGCTGGTGCGCCAGGCCATCGAGGGTCGTCCGCTGGGCGGCCCGGTAGGGGGTGCCGTGCGGCGGCATCATGGTCTCCTGGTCCCAGCTCAGGAGCTCGCCGATGCGCTCCAGATCCATCAGTTCGGCCGAGAGGGCCCGCAGGGCCGCCAGGTCGTCGCGCAGGGTCGCGGTCATCGCCGCTCCTTCTCCTTTGCCAGCGTCGTCTCAGGACAAGGATACCACGCCGGAGGGCGGCTGGCCACCCATCCCCGTCGGCGGCCGGGCCGAGCGGCCCACCGCCCTGGCGCTCGCGGTCCTGATGCGCTATATTTCTAGAGAGGCGCCGACCGCGCCCGGAAGAGGAGAGGGACGGTGAGCGGTCAGGCCCCACGTCCGTCGCGTCGGGCTTTCCTGGGGATGCTGGGGGCGGCCACCGTGGCCATGGCCGCCCGGATCGCCGCCCTGCCGGCCTGGCAGCCGCTCCGGCCCGAGGAGGAGGCGACGCCCCCGGCGCCTCCGCCGGCCGCCCGCCCGGCGGCCGGGCGCGTCATCGCCCTCACTCCCGACGAGCCCGACGACCACCGCACCGCCTTCCGCCACCTCGACACCTTCGGCCCGGCCATCCGGCCGTTGAACCGCCTGCGGATCAACACCGTCGAGCCCCGCTGGAGCATCGACCTGGGGGCCTGGCGCCTGCGGGTGGACGGGCTGGTGGCCCGGCCGCTGGTCTTCGACTACGCCGCCCTCCGCCGGCTGCCGGCCACCCGGGTGGTGGCCGACTTCTACTGCGTCGAGGGCTGGAGCGTCCGCGACCTCGAATGGGTCGGGGTCAAACTGAGCACCGTCCTCGACCTGGCCGAGCCGCTGCCCGAGGGCCGGTGGGTCAACTTCTTCACCTTCCCCGGCGTCTACCGGGAGAGCCTCTCGCTGGAGCAGGCCCGGATGGACGACGTCATCCTGGCCTACCAGTTGAACGGTCAGCCGCTGCCGCCGGAGAACGGCTGGCCCCTCCGGCTGCTGGTCCCCCAGATGTACGGCTACAAGAGCGCCAAGTGGCTGGACCGGATCGAGGTCATCGACCGGCGTCAGCTGGGCTACTGGGAGCGGCGGGGCTGGCCGCCGGATCCGTGGATCCGCTAGCCTCGACCCAGCGGCGGTGATGCTGGAGCGCCCAGTCGCGCCGGACCACGCCCCAGACGATTCCCCGCAGGCTCTCCCGCGTCGGCGGGTAGACGGCGGCCAGGAAGAGATGCCCGGCCACCAGCGGCAGCGCGGCGTAGGCCAGGAGGGCGTGGGCCAGGTAGACCCAGGCCCGGACCCCGGCCGGCACCAGCGGGTTCTGGAGCGGCCAGATGATGAGCCCGGTGACGAGAAAGCCGACCGTCAGGCCGGCGAAGAGGAGGGCGCTGACCTTCTGGCCGGCGTTGAAGCGGCCGGCCGGCGGCAGCGGCCGCCGGTCGCCGACCAGCCGGCCCAGCCAGCGCCGCAGCCACTGGCCGTCGCCGGGTTCGACGGTGACGAGCTCGCGGGCCAGCCGGCGGGCGGTCTGGAAGCCGTCCCAGGAGGCGGCGACGAGCGGGGCGGCGCCCAGCAACAGGGCGGCGGTCAGATGGAGCTCGCGGGCCACCTTCAGGTTCTGCCAGTGCCAGGCCCGGACCTCGGGGATGGTCAGGGCCAGGCCGGTGGCCAGGCAGAGCAGAAAGGCCCCGGCGTAGGCCCAGTGGAGGGCCCGCTCGACCCCGCTGAAGCGCTGGATGAACGGTGGACGGTCCACGGCGTCCCCCTGGCCCCGGCTGCGCGGCGCCGATAGACAGTGTAAAATGAGGCTAGTCCAGGGGCAAGAGGCAGCGGTCCGGTCCCGCCCCGGCGGCCAGCGGACCGGTCCGCTGGCGGAAAGGAGGCCGTGGTGGAGGTTGTCCGTCTGACCGAGAGGCCGGCCCTGGAGAACGCCCTGCTCATCGCCGCCTTCGCCGGCTGGAACGACGCGGCCGAGGTCGCCACGACGGCGGTCCGCTTCCTGATCCAGCAGTGGCAGGCCCGGCGCTTCGCCGAGATCGACCCCGAGCCGTTCTACGTCTTCACCGAGACGCGGCCGCACGTCCGGCTGGTCGGTGGGGTCTACCGGCAGCTGGTCTGGCCGGCCAACGAGTTCTACTACCAGACGCCGCCGCGCGTCCGGCGGGACCTGGTGCTGCTCGTGGGGATCGAGCCCCACCTCCGCTGGCGCGATTTCGCCCAGGCCGTGCTCACCGTCGCCCGCCAGTGTCAGGTGACGACGGTGGTGCTCTTCGGCGGGCTCCTGGCGGCGGTGCCGCACACCCGGCCGGTGCGGGTGACCGGCTCGGCCACCACCCCCGACCTGCGCGAACGGCTGCGGGCCCTGGGGGTCGAGACCTCGCGCTACGAGGGCCCGACCGGCATCGTCGGCGTGCTCAACGACGCCTGTCGTCGGGCCGGGATCCCGGCCCTGAGCTGCTGGGGCAACGTCCCGCACTACCTCTCGGCCACGCCCAACCCGCGCGTGGCCCTGGCCCTCCTCCAGCGGCTGGATCGTCTCTTCCACCTCGCGATCGAGACCGCCGAACTGGCCCACCTGGCCGACCGCTTCGACGAGAAGGTCAGCGAGGCCGTCCGCCGCAACCCCGAGGTCAGCGCCTACCTGCGCGACCTGGAGGCGCAGGCGTCGGCCGCCGAGCCGCCGGCCGACCAGCCGACCGGCGAGGAGTCGTCGCTCTTCCGGGAGATCGAGCAGCTCCTGCGGCGGGAGCAGGACGACGAGGGCCCGTCCACAGCCTGACACCAGGGGAGGAGCGCATGCGTCTTCGGGGGAAGGTGGCCGTCATCACCGGGGCCGCCAGCGGCATCGGCCGGGCCACGGCCGAGGTCTTCGCCGCCGAGGGGGCCCACCTGGCCCTGGCCGATGTCAACCCGGCCGGCGAGGCGGTGGCCGGGGCCCTCGCTCAGCAGGGCTACCCGGTCCGCTTCTGGCCGACCGATGTCACCGATGAGGCGGCGGTGGCCGGGCTGATGGACCAGACCGTGGCCACCTACGGCCGTCTGGACGTGCTGGTGGCCGCCGCCGGCATCCTGCAGGGGGCCTACGTCCCGGTGGACGCCCTCGACCTGGCCACCTTCCGGCGGGTGGTCGAGGTCAACCTGACCGGGGCCTTCCTCTGCGCCAAGCACGCCGTGCGCCACATGCGGGCGGCCGGCCGGGGGGTCATCCTGCTGCTGGCCTCCGGGGCCGGAGTGCGCGGCGGCAGTTCGTCGGTGGCCTACGGCGCCAGCAAGGGCGGGGTGCACGGGCTGGCCCTGGTGCTGGAGCAGCACCTGGCCCCGCTGGGGATCCGGGTCCACGCCGTCTGCCCCGGCAACATCGCCACCCCGATGAAGCTGCAGAACATCGCCGATCAGGCCCGGGCGCTGGGCCAGGACCCGGAGGCGGCGGTGGCGGCGGCCCGGCCCACCCTCGGCGAGCCGCGCGGGGTGGCCGAAGTCCTGGCCTTCCTGGCCTCCGACGCCGCCGACTACCTCCGGGGCACCGTCCACACGCGCTGAGCGGTCAACTGGCAGGCTTCAGGGACCGCTCGTCCGCCTGACGGATCCAGGCCGGGCGCGGGCCGGCCTGGAAATGGTGGCAGGCCGGGCACCAGAAGAGCGGCGTCCAGCGGATCCAGGTCTCCGGCTCCGGGTTCAGCCGGCGCATCGGGCGCCCGCACCGTTCACAGACCATACCCCTCCTCCTGCGCGCCGATGGAACTCGGCTCCCACGTGGCTTATAGCCTGTCCGGCGTTAAAAGGGCGGCAGAAAGTCACCGCAACCGGGCCAGGAATGATACCCGAACAGCTGGTCCGGCGCAAGCGCGCCCGGAAAAAAGGGACCCGGCTGGCCAGCCGGGTCCCCAGCGGCTGTCAGGCCTCGCCGGCGGCCACCGGCGCCTTCTTGCGGAAGACCAGCCCGCCCGCCTCGACATCGACCACGATGGTGTCGCCCTCGCTGAACTCCCCGGCCAGGAGCCGCATGGCCAGCGGCTGGACGACGAGCCGCTGGATGGCCCGCTTGAGCGGGCGGGCGCCGTAGACCGGATCGTAGCCCTCCTCGACCAGGAAGGCCTTGGCCGCCTCGGTCAGCTCCAGGCTGAGGCGCCGTTCGGCCAGCCGCTGCCGGAGCCCGCGCAGCTGGATCTCGACGATCTCCTTGAGATGCTCGAAGGTGAGCGGTCGGAAGATGATGATCTCGTCGATGCGGTTGAGCAGCTCCGGTCGGAAGTGGGCCCGCACCGCCTCCATCACCCGGTCGCGGATCTCCTCCCAGGAGAGGCCGGGCTCCAGCAGCCAGACGCTCCCCAGGTTCGAGGTCATGATCACGATGGTGTTGCGGAAGTCGACGGTGTGGCCGTGGCCGTCGGTCAGGCGGCCGTCGTCCAGAATCTGGAGCAGAATGTTCAGCACCTCCGGGTGGGCCTTCTCGACCTCGTCGAAGAGGACCACCGAGAAGGGGCGCCGCCGGACCGCCTCGGTCAGCTGCCCGGCCTCCTCGTAGCCGACGTAGCCCGGAGGCGCGCCGATCAGCCGGCTGACCGTGTGTTTCTCCTGGTACTCGGACATATCGATCCGGACCATCGCCCGCTCGTCGTCGAAGAGGAACTCGGCCAGCGCGCGGGCCGTCTCGGTCTTGCCCACCCCGGTCGGCCCCAGGAACAGGAAGGAGCCCAGCGGCCGGTTCGGGTCCTGGAGGCCGGCCCGGGCCGCCCGAACGGCGTTGGCCACCGCCCGCAGGGCCTCATCCTGGCCGACCACCCGCTCGCGCAGCCGCTCCTCCATGTGGACCAGTTTCTGGGCCTCGCCCTCCAGCAGCTTCTGGACGGGGATGCCGGTCCACTTCGAGACGACCTCGGCGATGTCCTCCTCGTCCACCTCCTCCTTGACCAGGAGCCCCCCTTCCTTGGCCATCTCGGCCAGCCGGTTCTCGACCTCCCGGATCTGGCGCTCCAGCGCCGGGATCTCGCCGTAGCGCAACTGGCTGGCGCGGTTCAGATCGTACTGGCGCTCGGCCCGCTCCAGTTCCAGACGCTTCTCCTCCAGCTGCTGCTTCAGTTCGCGCAGCCGGGCGATGACCGCCTTCTGCTGCTCCCAGCGCACCGTGAGCGCCTGCTCCTGCTCGCGCAGATCGGCCAGCTCTTTCTCCAGCCGCTCCAGACGCTCACGGGCGGCCGGGTCGGTCTCGCGCTTGAGGGCCTCGCGCTCGATCTCCAGTTGCATGATCCGGCGCTTGACCTCGTCGATCTCGGCCGGCATGCTGTCGATCTCGGTGCGGAGTTTGGCCGCCGCCTCGTCCACCAGGTCGATGGCCTTGTCGGGGAGGAAGCGGTCGGCGATGTAGCGCTTGGAGAGGACGGCCGCCGCCACCAGGGCCGAATCCTTGATCCGGACGCCGTGGTGGACCTCATAGCGCTCCTTGAGGCCGCGCAGGATCGAGATGGTGTCCTCGACCGAGGGCTCGTCGACGTAGACCGGCTGGAAGCGGCGCTCCAGGGCCGGGTCTTTCTCGATGTACTGACGGTACTCGTCGAGGGTGGTGGCGCCGATGGCGTGGAGTTCGCCACGGGCCAGCATCGGCTTGAGCAGGTTGGCGGCGTCCATCGGGGCCCCCTCGGCCCGACCGGCGCCGACCACCTGGTGGATCTCGTCGATGAACAGGATGATCTCGCCCTCGGACTCCTGGATCTCCTTGAGGACGGCCTTGAGGCGCTCCTCGAACTCGCCCCGGTACTTGGCGCCGGCCACCAGCGCCCCCAGGTCGAGCTGGAAGACGCGCTTGTTCTTGAGCGACTCGGGGACATCCCCCCGGACGATCCGCTGGGCCAGGCCCTCGACGATGGCCGTCTTGCCCACGCCCGGCTCGCCGATGAGCACCGGGTTGTTCTTGGTCCGGCGGGCCAGGATCTGCATCACCCGCCGGATCTCCTCATCGCGGCCGATGACCGGGTCGAGTTTGCCGCGCCGGGCCAGTTCGGTCAGGTCGCGCCCGTACTTCTCCAGGGCCTGGTAGGTGACCTCGGGCGTCGGGCTGACCACCCGCTGGCCGCCCCGGATGCGGGCCAGCGCGGCGTAGAGACCGTCGCGGGTGACCCCCAGCCGGCGCAGGATCTGGCCGACCGGACCGGTGTCCTCGACCATCGCCAGCAGGAAGTGCTCGGTGGAGACGTACTCGTCCTTGAGCCGGGCCGCCTCCGCATGGGCGGCGTCGAAGACCCGCTTGAACCGCGGGGAGACATAGACCTGGGTGGGGCCCAGCGTCCGGCCGAAGCGGTTGAGCTCGGCCTCCAGGTGCTGCTTGAGATGGGCCGGCGGCACGCCCAGCCGCTCCAGCACCGCCGGCACCACACCCCCCTCCTGGGTCACCAGGGCCAGCAGCAGATGCTCCGGCTCCAGCTGGGTGTGCTGCCGCTCCTCGGCCAGCCGCTGGGCGGCGTAGACGGCCTCCTGCGCCTTCTCCGTCAGTTTGCCCAGATTCATCGCCTGCTCCTCGCCGTCAAGGTGTTCCTGCCTCTAAGTATGCCACGGCCACCTATACGGCCGCCCAGCGAAGGCTTAGAGTTTTCCTGGCGCCGGCCGCTCGCCTGATCGTCCTCGGCTCAGGGGGCCGCTCCGGGGTCGTCGGGGCTGGCCGCCGGGAGGGCGACGGTGAAGGTGGTGGTCTCCCCCGGGGTGCTTTCGACCCAGAGGCG
>DAOUAE010000086.1:0-3287 GCA_034433795.1 Chloroflexota bacterium | reverse complement strand
CATCTTT
The DNA here is from genome assembly GCA_034433795.1 of Chloroflexota bacterium. Lineage (GTDB taxonomy): Bacteria > Chloroflexota > UBA6077 > FW602-bin22 > DAOUAE01 > DAOUAE01. Next base: position 3,280 of record DAOUAE010000086.1, on the reverse strand, counting down.
GCCGTAGGTCTGTTTGTCGAAGAGGGCGAGGATGTCGACCTTATCGCCGGGCTGGAGAAGCCCCCCGACCCCGATGACCTCGCTCACCTGGATGGCCACCGCCCGCTTCCCCGGCGGAATGATGTCGGCCAGACTGGCCGAACGGCGGTCGTCGGCGAGTTTCCCGGCCAGGATCTGTTCGCCGGCGGTCAGCGGGTAGCGGACGACACGGCCGATGGCCTCCTCGGGCCGGGTCAGGGCCTGCGGGTGGCGGGCCCGGACCGGCAGGGTGATCACGGTGACGTCCTCGGGGCCCAGCAGAGTTCGGGCTCCGAGGTCCCGGGCCGCCACCAGCACCGGCGCCTCGGCCTCGGGGGTGGGTGTGGGCAGCGGTGCTCTCTCGCGGGTGAGCGTCTGCCAGACCAGGGTGGCGGTGAGGAGACCCGCGGTCAGAGCCAGGAGCAGGCGCGTCCACTGGCGGCGCACGCGGTCACACCTCCCTTCAACGCCAGAGTATGACGCCGATGAGACCGGTGGCGTCGAGCGGCGCCCCGGCGAGAGGGGTGCCGCTGCCGGTCCGGCAGTGGGGCTGGAACCGGCTGTACAGGGTCAGGTGGCCCTGGCCGCCCCTGTCGGCGGTGTAGCGGGTGAGGAGGACGCAGACGAAGCCGACCACCGTCACCCGGCTGCGTCCCCGGACCTGGTCCCAGGTCTCCTGCAGGCGCGGGACCAGCCCCACGCGCGGGCAGCGGAGGTCGGTCGTGCACCCGTCTCGCGCGTAGAGGGCCCGACAGGCGTCCACTCCCCCGTCGCAGAGCCGCTGCGCGTCCCAGCCGAAGAGGAGGTCCAGGGCGTCGCGGGTCGGCCCGGCCATGTTCCCCGGCTCGGTGTCGATGACCCAGGACCAGACTGGCCGTCCCTGGGCGTCGAAGGCGGGGGGCGGGATAGGGCCCCGGTAGCCCTCCACCAGGGTCCGGCGGTAGTCGTCGGCGCCCCGGTTGCCGGGGAAGGCGACCGCGCCGAAGTTCCCGGATCTCTCTCCCGGCGCCCCCAGTTTCAGCGGGCACTCGTCCTGACAGGTCGTGTCGGCGGTGAGGGCCAGCGGCCAGAGGTCGGTGGGCTGGAAGGGGACCACCACGGCGGTCGCGCTGGTGGCGACGGTGGCCTCGCCGGCCGCGACGGCCGCCCGCAGGAAGGCGGGAAGACGCCGGCGGGCGCTCACGGTGATGGCATCGTTGTCGTTGAAGAGTCGGAAGACGTGCAGCTGGTAGGCCGGCTCGGTGACAGCGGCCAGTTCCGCCGGCGTGACCCCATTGACCTGGGCGAACGTCGTGGCCTGAGCGAGCGCCCGATTGGGGTCGTCGGGCAGAGCCTGGGCGCCGGCCAGGGCGGCGGCGTCCATGGCGTTCTGCAGCCGCCAGCGATGCCAGAAGGCCAGGCCGGCGTCGGTGACCATGGCGGCGAACCCCAGGAGCACCACCATCATCAGGCTGAGCATCACCAGAACCATCCCGCTCTCGGCGGGCGGGCCAGAGCGCGCCGTCCTGGGGTGCACGTCTCCGGTGGAGACGTGCACGGTCCAGCGGATCCTCTCCCCCCGTTGCCGCCTCATGGCTGGTTGACACAGGCGAAGGTCTGCTGTGCTTCTCCCCCGGCGCCGGACCAGCGGCGGGCGGTGGCCGAGGCGAAAAGCCGCGGCCCCTCTGTCATCACCGGGGCCACCGGCGCCACCAGCGGGACCGGGTACTGGAGGTTGACCTGGAGGAGGTCGCCCCTGGCCTGGACCTCCACCGAGAGTCGCGCCCTCTCCACCCCCACCGCCGCCCGGCAGGCCACGGCGGCGACGTCGGCCAGCGTGCAGCCGGCCAGCGGGCGGCCGAAACAGAGCGCCCCGGTCCGGGCGCCGGTCTGGGCGGCGTGGGTGAGGGCCTGCCAGGTGTAGAAGAGGACGGCTCCCTGGATGACCAGGCCCACCAGCAGGAAGAAAAGGCCGCCGACCCAGGCCAGTTCGACGGTCGTGCTCCCCGTGGCCTCGGGACCGGCCCACCGTGGTCGGCGCATGCTTCTGTCCTCGCGGCCGGGTTAGGGCAGCCGCTGGCTGACCTGGCCGGTCAGGATAAGCGGGCTGGAGAGCAGCGGTGTCAGCGGCCGGGCCCGAACCGGCACGGTGACCTGCACCTGTCCACCGGCCACTGGCTGGGGGGCCGGCTGGCCACGGTCGTCGAGGAAGACGACGCTGATAGCGGTCGTCTGGACCTCCAGGTCCCGGCCGAGGCGCGGACCGTAGCCGGTGGCCAGGATCTCGGCGACGTAGGCGGCAACCTGCGCCGGGTCGCTGGTCAGCTGGCTGGCGGCGTAACTGGCGCCCTCGCGGGCGGCGGTGGTGGCTATCATCTGGGCCACGAAGAGACGACCGAACTCCCAGACCCCGAACGCCAGCCCCAGCAGCAGCGGCAGGACCAGGACGAACTCGACGAGCGCTGCTCCCTCGGTCGCCAGCCAGGCTTTCGGTCGTGCCATGGTCCTCTCCTCTACTGTGGTCCTCCGCGTTCGGTGGCCGGGCCGGCTCATGGTCTGAGCGATGAGCCGGCCCGGCGGGAGGGGGAGGACCAGCGGTGGGGACGAACAGTCCGCCGGACTGTTCGTCGGGCGGCGGGCCGTGCGCATGCCCCTGCCGGCCGCGTCCCGCGCGTGGACGGGCCGCCCGGTTAGGGGGTCCGCAGCCCGCCGAGATAGTTGGCCAGCCTGGTCCACCAGTTGGCGAGGTTGGTACCGGTGGTCGTGATGGCCGCCACCGCGGCCACGGCGATGAGCCCCAGGACCAGAGCGTACTCGGTCACCTGGCCACCGGTCTCTTCAACGAGAAGACGACGCACCAAACGCCGCATGGTTCTGCCTCCATCGTCCCTATCGGCGGGGTCCAGACCCGATCGTCCGTGGCCAGTCAGCCTCCTTTCCGGCGGTCGGGTGGACGTTGGGGATGTGGGTCCACATCCCGTTTTCTTCGAGCGACCGGTCGCTCCTCGCCGGCACTATCAATGTATGTTCAAATCGTACCTGATACTCATTACAATTTGGTGACAAATACTGGTACATTTAGGTGCATACCCCTAGCCCAATCGGGCTAGGTTGGGCCTTTTTCGCCCGTCCGGGGCGCAGAAAAACCGTCCCCCACGGTGAGGGACGGGCGGGGCGGCCCGGGTCCCTCTCCGTGGGGGACGGTCGGCCTGGTCGGGGTGGTGGGGATCAGGCGTAGCGGATGCAGACCGTCTTGACCTGGGTGTAGGTCAGGATGGCCTCC
>DAOUAE010000085.1:0-2154 GCA_034433795.1 Chloroflexota bacterium | reverse complement strand
TGGGATTCCGGGTGCAGCGCTATGGTCTGACCCAGTGGGGCGATCTATTCAACGCGCGCCAGAAACTGGCCCTCCTCACCTTCGCGGCGAAGGTGCGGGAGGCCCATCAGACGATGCTGGCGGAGGGGCTGGCCCCGGAGTTTGCTCAAGCGGTGACGACGTATCTGGCGATGTGTCTGAACCGGCTCAGTGATAAATGCTCCTCCCTCGCCCGCTGGCATGTGACGGGCGAGAAAGTCTCAGGGACATTTAGTCGCCAGGCGCTTCCCATGGTCTGGGACTACTTCGAGCTCTCCCCTCTGATACCGAATTGGTGTGATCATGCCGCATAACGGGATGGGAGTTGCTGGACGGCAGCTTCGATCCAGTCCCAGCCAGCAAGTGAACGCACCCGAGCAGGATCCGCCTCCAGCTCCGCCAGGACCCCCCCGACTGCCGCGACCTTATCCTCCAGCGTCGGATACACCCGTCCCTCGATCGGGCGCCGAATCTCCTCAAACCCCCGTTCCGCCGGATTGAGGTCGGGGCTGTACGGCGGCAGCCCGATAAGCGACAGGCCGACGGCCTGCATCCGCGCATCCCGGTGGCTCGGTGCACCCTCCCAGACGACAGCGGCCATCTCCGTCTGCTGCGGGAGGGCCCCGACCGCTGCCAGTACATCATCTGCCGCCAGCGAGTCCATCCAGCACCAATGCAGCGTCCCCGCTCGCCCATCGACCACCAGAAACAGGTACTGCCACGCGTACGTCAGTTGGAGGCGTTGATGGACCTTCACCCCTCGACGTCCCCAGACCCGTCGGACCATGCCCCGTAACCCGACCCGCATTTCGTCGGCGAAGCCAAACGGTCCTTCCCGGCTTCCCCCTGCCGCGGTAAGCGCCTGCCGGAGACCCCCTTTTTCCAGGCCGCCGGCTGCTCGCGGTCGGCCTTGGCATGGACCGGTCGGGGGACCTGCGGGCCACAGCGAAGACGCTTCAGCAGACTGTAGACTCCGCCGATCTGATACGTCACCCCAAACCGCTCGACGATCCAGTCGCGAATCTCCGCCGCGGTGCCGAACCGCCCCGTGGCCACTTCCTCGGCCACGGCCGCCTGTTGCTCCGCCGTGAGCAACGACGGATTCCCTTTCCCGCCCATGGGGTGGCCGCGAATCTCGGCGAGACCGCCGGCGCGGTACCACGCCGCCCCGCGTTGAACCGACCGGTAGTGAACTCCGACCGCTTCGGCCACCCGCTCCAGGGTCCAGCCACTGCGCAGCAGCCACAGCCCGTGCAACCGCGTCCGCCGTTGCGGCTCGCGCTCGGCCTGGTACGCTGCCTTCAGCGCCTCCGGTGTGTCAGCCGGCTGCCATTCCATCACAAAAGGTCGCCCGCGAATGGTTCCTCTCCTCTATCCGTGACCCTCCTTCTATTTTACGCTATCTTCACGCGGGCTTGGTATGAGTGGGTCGACAGGAGACTGGAGCTCCGCCCTGCAGTGGATCAGCGGTGCGCTTATGCATCCGACGCGAACGCTGAACGGGGAACAATGGCCCGAGCGTGTCTGAGCGCATGGAGGGTGCCCACAGGTTGCTGCGCCTGCTTGGCCTGACCTGTCTTTATAGAGATAGAGAAAAGGCGATGATGCACCGGTTGCTCTCCGCACCGCCCGCCGCGCAGGGGCAGCACCGATGGGGGGAGCGCGAGACGATGGCGAAGATGGCACCGACGGGAGATGCGGCGCGGATCATCAGACAGGCGGTGGAGGAGGCGGCCCGCGCCGCAGGGGTGGAGGTCAGCCGCGTGGTGCTGTTCGGCTCCCGGGCGCGGGGCAGGGCCTCTGCCCGCAGCGACTGGGACCTGCTGGTGGTGGTCCGGGGGCCTCTCACGCGGCCGCAGCGGCGGTCTCTCTACGGCCGGCTCTCCCGGGCTCTGGCCCGTCGTCGTCTGCCCGGCGACTTCCTGATTCGCACCGAGGCCGAGGTCCTGCGGGAACGGGAGGCGACCGGGTCGGCGGTCAGAGCGGCGCTGCAGGAGGGGGTCGTCCTGTGAGCCGCGACCGGGAGGCCCTGCGGGCCCAGAGGCTGCGCCAGAAGGAAGAGCGGCTGCGGGCCGGCCCGGCCTGGGCTGAGACCGGCCTGGTCTTCACCACGACCATCGGCACGCCGCTGGACAC
>DAOUAE010000084.1:0-14685 GCA_034433795.1 Chloroflexota bacterium | reverse complement strand
TGGTGGCGAATCCCGCCGGCTTCTATGTCAACGTGCACACCACCGACTTCCCGGCCGGCGCTCTGCGCGGCCAGCTCCAGCCTCTGAGTCCCTGAACAGACTCTCCGTCGGCGTGGGCGTCGTCTCAGTGTGCGTCAGGTGGTGTTGGACGGAGCCAGCTCCGACCGGTCGGCCGAGGCGATGGCCCGGCAGCTGGCCACCACCTGGCTCGAGGCTGAGCGCTAAGCCCCGGATTGCTACCTCGCTGCGCTCGAATCGGTGGAATCCGTCGTTCGGGGGCGTTGGCGCACACAAAAAAGGCCGGGGTGCGGTCCCGGCCAGTGTGCAGGGGCTCTCGGAACTCAGCGGTACAGTTGCTTGACCTGGCGCTCGGTCAGGTGCTGTTTGGCCCGCTGGAGAATCTGCTTCTCCAGATTCGGATTAGGCTTCAGCTCCATCCAGTCGGCGTACTGCCCCTCGGAGGCGAAGCTGTTCAGCAGCCAGAGAATATACCCGAGATGGCGGCCGTAGACCGTCTCCAGGGCTTTCGCCCGTTCGGTCGGATCGGCCTGGGCCAGGCGGATGACGGTCTCGGCGAACTGGTAGAAGCGGCGCTCGAACTCAGCGCCGAGCGTGCTCTGGACAGCCATGGGAGAGTCCTCCTCCGCGCGATGGCGGGCGTGTCTGCCGTAATTGTACCGTACGGCCGTCGGCCCCCACAACCGGCCGCCCGGCGCCCAGGGAACCGCTGATCACGGTCGTCCGGCGCAGTCGGTGGGATGGGCTCGCCATCCCCATCTGGCCCGGCGGCGCCGCCGGTTGGCATTCCCCGCCCCGCGTGGTAGGATCAGACCAAAGGAGCCGGAGGCGGCTGCATGGGGCGCTTTTCTCGCGCCGGCGAGGATCTCCAGCGGGCCTCGACCGAGGAACTGGAGCACCGTCTGGTCCAGCGCTGGGTCTACCAGGGCGTCCTGATGGGCCTGGTTCTGGTGTTCGCCATCCTGGCAGTGGTACTGGTCTCCGGTGAGACCGAGGGCGGAGTGCGCCAGGTCATGGCCGGGGTGCTGGTCGGACTGGGAACGGTCAATTTTATCGTCTTCCAGGTTCACCGCCTGGGCAGCCGGCGTATCCAGGCGGAACTGCACCGACGCCGGCACCAGGACCAGCGGCGTTAGCGGACGGCCCGGCAGTGGACCACGGGCCTACCGATCGGGACCAGGGCTGACCCGGCGGGCGATCAGTGGCAGCGGCGGGCGGTGTCGGCGTTGTTGCCGGTGTCGAAGGAGTGGCCGCAGGCGCAGGTCCGGACGGCGTTCGGGTTGTAGACGGTGAAGCCGCCGCCCATCAGGCTGTCGATGTAGTCGATCTCAGCGCCCCGCAGATAGATCGCGCTGATCTCATCGACGACCAGGCGAACGCCATCCTGCTCGATGACGTAATCGTCCTCGCCGGGGTTGTCCTCGAAGGCCATGCCGTAGGAGAGCCCCGAGCAGCCGCCGGGGGCGACGAAGACCCGCAGACTGGCGTCGGGCGTGCCGCGCTTCTCCAGAAGGTGCTTGAGCTGGGCGACGGCCGCCTCCGTCAGGGTGATGATCGCCTCAGTGGTCTCCATAAGCGGTCTGCCTCCTCAAAGCCAGGTGCTGGGACAGGCGGTGAGCCAGGCCCGGTCCCAGCCTGAGGGTCGGGCTTCTCACCATCCGCCATAAGTAAAGCACAGCCTTGCCGAAACGTCAAGGGCGTCCGACCAGAGGCGGCCGGGCGGCCCGGTCAGCGGGCTCCCGCCGGCGCCGGCTCTCGCTCGAAGGCGCCGCGCAGGTCGGTGGCCGGAAGAAGATCCGGACGTCGCAGCCCGGCGGGGCGCTGGGGATCGTACTGTCGGTAGAAGCGCGACTCCCGGAACTCGGCCTCAAGATCGGGCGGCAGTCCTTCGCCTGTCAGCAGGGCCTTGAAGTACTCGGCGACCAGCAGCCCCTGCGTCTGGCCGCTCCGGCGGTCGTAGTGCATGATACCGCGCTGGAAGCGCTGGTAGACGAAGTCGTGGTTGTGGGGATCGCGCTGGGGCCGGCTGGTGGGCAGTCCCCACAGCTCCAGATTGAAGCCGGGCAGCAGCGCCGCCTCGCCCCGCCCGTCGGGGAACACCTCTTCCAGCCGCACCGTCGTCCGGTAGACCGTGCCGAAGTTGACCGGAAGACCCTCCCAGAGGTCCGGGACGTTGGCCTGGACGAAGGCCAGCACGCCCGCCGCGTAGCCCGGTGTGCCGGGAGCCGGCGCCTGACGGGTCAGGATCGGATCGACCGGCGGCAGAACCGCGCCGTTGACCCGCGTCAGCGGCAGCAGATCGGGGTCCAGGACGTTCAGCAGGCCGATGCGGCCGTCGGGCTGGCGCTGCATGATCCGCCGCTGGAAGACCTGCACGTCGGTGCCCAGCAGCCGGAAGGGGCGGGAGAGAGGATAACCGAAGGTCCGTAGGCCCCCGCGTCGCTGGAAGTACTCGAGGAAGTCCCCCCGGATGGCGAAGCCGGTCACCGGGTAGTAGAGGACACCGTTGCCCACCAGGGCCTCTCCGATCCCTTCCTCGACCAGGATGACCGGGTCGCCGCCGATAATGTACCGGTTCGGGTCGTGGTCGTCGGTGTTGGCCGTCGCCGGCGGCAGGGTGACGGTGAGGTCGAGCCGGTCGGTGGGCAGGGCCAGCCGCTCCCGCTGGCCGTCCTTCCAGAGCCGCCAGAGGCGCGCCCCGACCGGCCGGAGGGCGGCGCTGGCCGGCGCCGGCTGCATGGTCCAGAGGACGTGCACCCGACGGGTCGGCTGGGTGATCGTCACCCAGTCCACCGCTCCCTCCCGGCGGTAGGTGACGGTGCCGGGCAGGCTGAGGTAGGCGGCCGCCACCTGGAAGGCCCGGAAGGCCGGACGCAACGAGCCGTCGTTGCGGACCAGTCCGTAGGGCTCGCCGTTCTGGATGAGCCCGTCGCGCGCCTTGTAGATGGCCAGACGCTCGACGCCGGCCGCCCGGGCCAGCGCCACCGCCTGGATGACGAAGGCTGCCTGCTCCTCCAGCGTCGCTCGGAAGCCTCCCCGTGGCACCCGCGCCTCGGGGTCATCCCAGGGCACGGCGTTGGCCTCGACGATCCAGATCGGCTTTTTCAGACCGTAGCGCTCCAGGACCTCGCGGTAGGCCCGCGGCACGGTGTAGAACTGCTCAACGCTGCCGTAGAGGTGCAGGGCCACCGCGTCGAAGTAGAAGCCCTTCTCCCGCCCGGCCGGGTCCAGCCAGGTGGCCACCTCCAGCACGCGCTCTAAGAAGAGCTTCCGCCGCTCCAGCACGTCCACCCAGTAGGTTGTGCCGGCGAAGATAATGCGGGCCTGTGGATTAGCCCGCCTGGCCGCCTGCCAGGCGACTTTGAGCAGCTGATAGTACTCGTCCTCGCGCCCGCCCCAGGTGCTCCAGGGGTACTCGGGGTCCACGTCTGGCTCGTTCCAGATGATCCAGTCGTCGATGCGGCCGGCGTATTGCCGGACCAGCCGTTCGACGAAGCGGGCCCAGTAGTTCTCAGGGTCGTCCAGCGGCCGGTCCAGGTTTTTGGGGACCGAGCCGTTGCGGGTGGCCCAGGCGGGCGGGTTGCCGATAAGCCCGACCAGTCGCAGGCCCCGCCGCCGTTCAGCCTCGATCTGGGCGTCGCTGATCGGCCCGTTGGGTTCCCACTGATCCGGCCTGTCGGGCTGAATGGTGTTCCAGAAAAAAAGGACCCGCTCCCACCGGGCGCCGGCGGTCGTGGCCAGGTCGCCGATCTCGCAGGCGTTGACCAGGCCCAGGAAGTCCGAGCCCGGCTGGACCGGTGGGAGAGGGGCGATGGTCGGGGGCGCGGTCTGGCCTGGACGCGGCATCAGGCTGAAAGCCAGCAGCCCGAGGAGAAACAGCCGGAGGGGCCGGCTGAGAGACCAGTATCGCCGAAGCGGTCGACCTGACAGCATCCGTCATCCCTCGCAGGGTCGTGGGGTGTGGGCGGTGATGGGCGGCGATGGCCCGGCCTGAGCCGGCGCCGGGGTGCCTCGGCGATCCTAGCCCGGCAGGGGGCGTGGGCTCAATAGCCCAAAGGACCCAAAAGAGGCGGGGGAATGCGTTCCCGGATCTGTCGCGCGGGATCAGGCCAGGTGCTGGCGGAGCCAGGCCAGCGTCTTCGCCCAGGCATCGTAGGCAGCGGTCTCGTTCCAGCTGGGTCCGGTGTCGTTATGGAAGGCGTGCCCGGCGCCGGGGTAGAGGCTCTTCTCGAAGATCCTGCCGTGCTGGTGCATGGCCGCCTCGATGGCCGGGATCCCGGCGTTGATCCGCGGGTCGTTCTCGCCGTAGAGGGCCAGAACAGCCGCCCGGATCCGCGGAACGTCCGCCAGCGGCGGGCTGGGACCGTAGAAGGGAACGGCCGCTTTGAGGTCGGGGGGAGCGGTGGCCACCCGCCGGGTGATCCCGCCCCGAAGCAGAAGCCGACCATGCCGATCTTCTCGCGCTGGACAAAGGGGAGCGTCTGCAGGTAGCGGAAGGCCGCCTGAAAGTCGGCCACCGCCTGGGCCGGGTTGGCGGTTAGTCGACCCGGCACCTGGGCCGGGTCCACCTGGTCGGTGCCGCCGTCGCGCGCGAGAAGGTCGACCGCCAGCCCGACGAACCCGGCCTTGGCCGGCCGGCGGGTGACGTCGCGAATGTGCTCGACCAGACCCCGGTTCTCGTGGCAGACCAGCACCGCCGGGAAGGGACCGCCGGTGCGCGGTCGGGCCAGGTAGCCGCGCAACGGGAGGCCGTCGCCGGGAAAGGTGACACTCTTCATCCACGAACTCCCGGACCAGGTATAGCCGGAGGTCGTTCGGGGGGCGTATCGCTCCTCCTTCTCCGGTGTGAGAGCCGGCGCCTGATCTCCGGTCAGCCAGGCGCCGGTCAGGCCACAGGAGACACGCTACCGGTCGTCAGCCGGCGCGGATTGCCCGACCGGTGATCACGCTCAGGCGCTGGAAGAGATCGTCGCGGGGGACGAGTTCGGCGGTGGGGGCCGTGCGGGCTTTGAGTTCAACGACCCCGGCCTGGAGGGTCCGCGGGCTCACCGTCAGCCGCCAGGGGATGCCGATGAGATCGGCGTCGGCGAATTTGACACCGGGGCTCTCGTCACGGTCGTCGTAGAGCACCTGGTAGCCGGCCTGCTGGAGCCGCTGGTACAGGATCTCGGCCTCCTGCCGGACGGCTGGCTGGTCGATGGCCAGAGCGCAGAGGTGGAGGTCGGCCGGGGCGACGGCGGGTGGCCAGACGATCCCTTTCTCGTCGTGATGCTGCTCGACGATGGCCGCCATCAGCCGGTCCAGGCCGATGCCGTAGCAGCCCATGACCAGCGGGTGCTCGTGGCCGTCGGCCGCCCGGTAGGTGGCCCCGAGGGCCTGGCTGTAGGTGATGCCGAGTTTGAACGTGTGGCCCAGTTCCAGCCCGCGCGTGCTCTCGACCGGGCCGCCGCAGCGGGCGCAGGGCCAGCCGGCCGCGGCCTGGGCGATGTCGGCGACGATATCGGCCTGAAAGTCCCGGCCCGGAACGACGTTCAGCAGATGGTAGTCCGGTCGGTTGGCGCCGGCAATGAAACTCCGGCCGGGCACCGAATCGTCGGCGACCACCAGCACGTTGCGCAGCCCGACGGGTGAGCCAAAGCCGGGGGGGATGCCGACAGCCTGAAGTTCCTCGGCGGTGGCCAGGCGGAGCGTCTGAGCACCGAGCACGCGCCGGAGTTTGGCCTCGCTGATCTCGAGATCGCCCCGGATACAGACCGCCACCAGCCGGCCGTCGGCGACGAAGAAGACCGTCTTGAGGAAGGCGGTGAGGGGGCGGTTGAAGAAGTAGGCCAGATCGGCGATGGTTGTGACCCCCGGCGTCTCGACCAGAGCCGGTGGCTGGTCGAGCGCGGGGGGTGGCTCGTCGGCCAGCCGTTTGGAGACCTCGCCCAGGTCGGCGTCGGCGGCGTAGGAGCACTGGCCGCAGAGGACGATGGTCTCCTCGCCCACCGGGCTGGGCAGGACGAACTCATGCGAGCCGCTGCCGCCGATCATGCCGGGGTCGGCCTGGACCATCACCACCGACAGTCCACAGCGGGCGAAGATCGTGCGGTAGGCCTGCTGGACCCGTGGATAGAAGGCATCGAGATCGGCCATATCGGCGTGGAAACTGTAGGCGTCTTTCATCAGGAACTCGCGCAGGCGGATGAGCCCCCCGCGCGGGCGGGGTTCGTCGCGGACCTTGGTGTGGATCTGGTAGACCAGGCAGGGCAACTGCCGGTAAGAGCGGATCTCCTGACGGGCCAGGGCGGTGATCACCTCTTCGTGGGTCATCCCCAGGGCGAAGTCGCGGCCGGTGCGGTCCTGGAAACGGATCAGTTCTGGCCCCAGGCGCGACCAGCGGTCGGTGGCCCGCCAGAGGTCGGCCGGGTGCAGGACCGGCAGCCGCACCTCCTGACCGCCGATGGCGCTCATCTCCTCGCGGAGGATCGCCTCGAGCCGGCGAAGGACCGCCCAGCCCAGGGGGAGGTAGGCGTAGATGCCGGCGGCCACCGGCCGGACAAAGCCCCCGCGCAGCAACAGCCGGTGGCTGGTGGTCTCGGCCTCGGCCGGGGCCTGGCGGAGCGTTCGCCCGAAGAGGGTGCTCAGGCGCATCTAACGCAGGCTCCAGTCCACCGCGATCGGCGAGACCAGGTCGAAGTAGGTGATGATGACCAGCAGCCCCATCAGCAAGGTGATTCCCAACAGATGGATCAGCCCTTCGCGCTCGGGGCTGACCCGGCGTCCCCGGATCGCCTCCAGCGCGATGAAGAGCAGCCGTCCCCCGTCCAGTCCCGGGATCGGCAAGAGGTTGGCCACGCCCAATCCGGCGCTCAGCGTCCCGGCCACCGAGAGGATGGGAAAGAGCCAGCCCGTCTCGACCGAGACGCTGGTCGCCTGGCTTGTCACCTGATAGAGCCCGACCGGGCCCACGGGGCGCAGAAGGTCGAGGGGAACCAGGCCGCGCAGGGCCAGGATCGGCAGGTAGGGAGTGGCGATGATTACGAAGAGCGTGCGCTGGAGCCCGCGGACGATGGCCTCCGGGAGCGGGTACGGCACCGGCTCGATCCGGGTGGGCCGGTCGACGATCCCGATGCCGATGGGGCCCTCGCCCTCCGGCCACTGCGTGCGCGGGACCACGGTGATGGCGATCTCCTGGTCGCCCCGGCGGACCAGGAGGGTCATCGGCCGGCCCAGGTGCTGCTGGGTGATGTCGCGCAGGCGGCGGGTGTCGGTCACCGGCTGGCCCTCCACCTGCAGGATGAGATCGCCGACCTGGAGCCCGGCCTGTTCGGCCGGCGTCCCCGGCAGCACCCGGAAGATCTCGACCGCGAAGGCGGTGGGCGTCGGCCAGCCGGCCAGGAAGGCGGCGGTGAAGAAGACGGCGGCCGCCAGGAAGTTCATAACCGGCCCGGCCAGGAGAATGGCCGTCCGCCAGCGCTTGGGAGCCCGGGCGAAACTACGCGGATGGGTGGGGTCCTCTTCGCCCAGCATCCGCACGAAGCCGCCCAGGGGAATGGCGTTGAGCGAGTAGATGGTCTCCCCCCGGCGGATCCCCAGGAGACGCGGGGGGAAGCCCAGACCGAACTCCTCGACCTTCACGCCGGCCAGTTTGGCCAGGGTGAAATGGCCCAGCTCGTGGACCAGCACCAGCGTTGCCAGGAGAACCAGAAAGACCAGCAGATTCACCCGATGCTCCCTCGAACACTGCCGGCCTGTCGGGCGGCGATCCGGGCGCGCGCCTGCTGGCGCGCCGCCTCGTCGGCGGCCAGCACCGCCTCCAGGCTCGCCGCCGGGGCCGGCTGATGGTCGGCCAGCACCTCTTCGATGATGGCGGGGATGTCCAGGAACCCGATCTGCCCGGCCAGGAAGGCCTCGACCGCCACGTCATCGGCCGCCGCCAGGGCCGTGGGGTAGGTCGCTCCCCGCTGCCCGGCCTCCAGGGCCAGGCGGAAGCAGGGGTAGCGGGCCGGGTCGAGCGGCTCAAAGTGCAGTTTCCCCAGACGGGCGAGGTCCAGGCGGGGGGTCGGTCCGGGATGGCGGGTCGGGTAGGTCAGCGCGTACTGGATCGGCAGCCGCATATCGGGCACCGCCAGCTGGGCCTTGACCGCGCCGTCCACGAACTCGACCAGCGAGTGAATGATGCTCTCCCGATGGAGCAGGACCGCGATCTTCTCGTAGGGCAGGTCGAAGAGCCAGTGCGCCTCGATGACCTCGAAGCCCTTATTCATGAGGGTCGCCGAGTCGATGGTCACCTTGGGCCCCATCTGCCAGACCGGGTGCTGGAGCGCCTCGGCCGGGGTCACGCGCTGGAGAGCCTCCGGAGGATAGTCGCGGAAGGCCCCTCCCGAGGCGGTCAGGATGACCCGGGCCACCGCTTCCCGGTCCTCACCCTGCAGGCACTGCCAGATGGCGCTGTGCTCGCTGTCGATGGGTAGAAGGACCGCTCCGGTCCGGCGGGCCAGAGTGGTGAGCAGAGCGCCGGCCATCACCAGCACCTCTTTATTGGCCAGGGCCACCCGCTTGCCGGCCTCGATGGCCGCCACTGTGGGCAGCAGCCCGGCTCGTCCGACCGTGGCCATCACCACCAGATCCACGGCGGGGTGCCGGGCCAGGTCCTCCAGCGAAAGGATGGTCGTCCCCTCAGGCAGGAGAGCCCGGCTGCGCTCCGGGTCGGTGAACTGAGGGCTGGCCACCCAGCGGACTGCGAACTCGCGGGCCTGAGCGGCCAGGAGCGCAATATTCTTGTTGGCGGCCAGCCCGACGACCTCGACCGTGTCGCCCAGGGCACGGGCGACGGTGAGCGTCTGCTGGCCGATCGAGCCCGTGCTGCCAAAGATCGCCACCCGCGTCCGTCGTCCGGTCATCTCTCCCCCCATCCCGGGACCCACAGGGCGACCGCCAGAACCACGGTCACCAGGAGCAGGCTATCGATCCGGTCGAGCAGGCCGCCGTGGCCCGGCAGGAGCCCACCGGTGTCCTTGACGCCGACGCTCCGTTTGAGGAGCGACTCGCTCAGATCCCCCAGCACCGCCGCCAGCCCGACCAGCGGTCCCAGCGCCAGGCCCCAGGGGCTCTGCAGCGTCCGCCAGACGAGGAGCGCGACCACCAGCGTCGCGGCCAGCACCCCGGCCACCGTTCCCTCGATCGTCTTGCCGGGGCTGATGGCGGGGGCCAGCCGGCGCCAGCCCCAGCGGCGTCCCACGCCGTAGGCCACGGCGTCGCAGGCCCAGGTCCCGAGGAGCGCGGCGAGGGTCCAGACCAGGCCGGGGGGCAGCGAGGCACCGCCCCAGAGGGCCTCCCAGCCTGGTCCGGTGGTCGTGCCCCGCAGCGTGACGAGCAGCCGGAGCGGTCCGCCAACGTACAGCACGCCGCCGAGCAGCGCCAGCCAGCCCAGAACACCTGGCGCGGTGGGACCAGGGCGACCGAGCAGGCTGACCGGGGGGGCGATCAGCAGGAGGGCCAGGGCGGCCGCCGTGACCGGCTCCCCGCCGGGGAGGCCGCCCAGCACCAGGCCCCCGCTGCCGAGGAGCGCCGGGCCGCTGGGGGGAGCCAGCCCGGCGCGGTGGAGCAGCCGGGCGACCTCGGCGGTCGCCAGGACAGCGGTCAGGGCGGCGGCGGCGGCGAAGGGGAGCCCTCCCAGCCAGGTGAGCCCCAGGACGACCGGCGCCAGGAGCGAGGCGGTGAGCAGCCGGGTGCGCAGCACGGTCACCCCGCCGGGACCTTGCCGAACCGTCGCTCGCGCTGGCTGTAGACGAGAAGCGCCTGGTAGAGGTCCTCCCGGCTGAAGTCGGGCCAGTAGGTGGGCGTGGAGTAGTACTCGGCGTAGGCGGCCTGCCAGATGAGAAAATTGCTCAGCCGCATCTCGCCGCCCGTCCGGATGATGAGGTCGGGGTCGGGCTGGCCGGCGGTATAGAGGTAGCGGCTGAAGAGCGCCTCGTCCACAGCGGCCGGGTCCACCCCGTCTTGCAGCAGGCGGCGAACCGCGTCCAGGATCTCGGCCCGGCCGCCGTAATTGAAGGCGACGTTCAACGTGATCCGGGTGTTGTGGCGGGTCCGTTCGACGGCCCGGCGGATGGCCTCCTGCAGGGCCGGTGGCAGCCGGTCGAGCCGTCCGAGGTGGTTCACCCGCACCCCGTTGGCGTGGAGCTGCTCGGTCTCGTTCTCGATGACCTCGTACAGGATCTGCAGCAGGCCCTCGACCTCTTCCGGGGGGCGGCCCCAGTTCTCGGTCGAGAAGGCGTAGATCGTCAGAATCTTGATGCCGAAGTCCACGCAGGCTTCCAGGATCGGGCGGATGTTCTCCACCCCGGCCCGGTGCCCGGCCAGGCGGGGCAGCCCGCGCTGGCGGGCCCAACGGCCGTTGCCGTCCATAATAATGGCCACGTGGGTCGGGATGTTCGGGGGCAGCGGCCAGGCCGCGCGGCCCTCACACTCCGCACTCATCTCAGACTTCCAGGATCTCTTCTTCTTTGCGCGTCGCCGCCTTGTCCACTTCCTCGATATAGCGGTCGGTGAGCTTCTGCAGGCGGTCCTGCAGACGGCGGAACTCATCCTCGGAGATCTGCTTCTCTTTCTCCAGGCGCTTGAGGTCTTCCAGGGCGTCCCGCCGGATATTGCGCACCGCGATCCGCCCTTCCTCGGCCTTCTTGCGGACCAGGCGGACCAGGTCCTTCCGGCGCTCCTCGGTGAGCGGCGGCAGGACCAGCCGGATGACCCGACCGTCGGTCGTCGGCGTCAGGTTGAGGTCGGACTTCAGGATGGCCTTTTCGATGGCCGCGAGGGCGGCAGGATCCCAGGGCTGGATCACCAGCAGCCGGGCTTCCGGCACCGTGATGGCGGCCAGCTGGCTGAGGGGCGTGGGCGTGCCGTAGTATTCGACCATCAGCCGTTCGACCAGCGCCGGGCTGGCCCGTCCGGTGCGGATGCCGGCCAGGTCGCGTTTAAAGACCTCCACCGCCTTTTGCATACGGGTTTCTGCGCTCGCCAAGACCTCGGTCGCCATAGTCTGCTCCTCCAGCCGGTGCTTGTGCCCGCGCCGTGCCATCGGTCGGGCCCCACCCGGCCCTGGCCGGGGAGCGGTCAGGCGCTAAGTGATGAGCGTCCCGATCGGCTCGCCCAGGATCACCCGTTCGATGTTTCCCGGGCGGGTGAGGTCGAAGACGATGATCGGCAGGCGGTTGTCCATGCAGAGCGACAGCGCCGTGCTATCCATCACCTTCAGCCCCAGATTCAGGGCGTCGATGTAGGTCAGGCGGTCGAAGCGGACGGCCCGCGGATTTTTGCGCGGATCGTCGCTGTAGACGCCGTCCACCCGATTTTTGGCCATCAGCAGCACCTCGGCCCCGATCTCGACGGCCCGGAGGGCGGCGGCCGTGTCGGTGGTGAAGTAGGGGTTGCCCGTGCCGGCGGCGAAGATGACCACCCGTCCCTTCTCCAGGTGGCGGATGGCCCGCCGGCGGATATAGGGTTCGGCCACCGCCGTCACCGTGATCGCCGTCTGAACCCGGGTCACCACCCCCAGCTTCTCCAGCGCGTCCTGGAGAGCCAGGGCGTTGATGATCGTCGCCAGCATCCCGGCGTAGTGGGCCTGGGCCGGGTCCATGCCCTGGGCGGCGGCGGTCTGGCCGCGCCAGATGTTGCCCCCGCCGACCACCACCCCCAGCTGGACGCCGTGGTGGACCGCCACGCAGCGGACCTGGGCGGCGATCGAGTTGAGGGTGGCCAGGTCGATGCCGAAGGGCTGGTCGCCCATCAGCGCCTCCCCGCTGAGTTTAAGGACCACCCGGCGGTACTTCGGCGTGCCGGCGAGGCACTCCCAGGCCACGGTGGTGGTGGGAGCCGGGGCTGGCTGTGTGGTCTGGCCGCTCATGGTGCTACACACCCAGTTCGAACCGGGCGAAGCGGCGCACCTGAATGTTCTCGCCCAGTTTGGCGATGTACTGCTTGATCAGCTGCTCGACCGTGATCGTCGGCTGCTTGATGAACGGCTGAGCCAGGAGCGCCACCTCGCTGGGATCTTCATCGGGCTGGGCCTCCTCGGGCCGGATGTACTTGGGATTCGTCGCCGCCACCTGCATCGCCAGGTCGTGGACCAGCGTGCGGAAGTCGTCGGTGCGGGCGACGAAGTCGGTCTCGCAGTTGACCTCGATGAGGGCCCCGATGCGTCCACCGGCGTGGATGTAGGCGTCGATGATGCCCTGGAGCGTGACCCGGTGGATCTTCTTTTCGGCCCGCGCATAGCCCTGCTGGCGGAGGATCTCCTCGGCCCGGGCCATATCGCCCCCGGCCTCGACGAGCGCCCGCTTGCAGTCCATAATGCCGGCGCCCGTTTTCTCCCGCAGTTCCTTGACCAGCGTCGCCGGGATCTCCAAGCGTCCCTCCTAGACTCGTTCCTCTTCTTCGATGTACTCTTCGTCGTCGACGAAGGCGAACTCCTCCAGCGCGGCCTCCTCGCCCTCCTTGGTGGCGGCCGCTTCGGCGGCGGCGGCCTCTTCGGCGGCGGCCGCCTCCGCCGCCTGCCGCAGCTGCAGGCCTTCCAGGACGGCGTCGGCGATCTTGCTGCAGAGGAGTTTCACGGCGCGGATGGCGTCGTCGTTGGCCGGGATCGGGTAGTCGATCTCCTCGGGATTGCAGTTGGTATCCACCAGGGCGATGATGGGGATCTCCAGCCGACGCGCCTCACGGACCGCGATGTACTCCTTATGCGGGTCGACGATAAAGACGGCGTCGGGCAGCCGATTCATCGTCTTAATACCGCCGAGCAGCCGCTCCAGCCGCTCCAGTTCCTCCATCAGCTTGGCCGCCTCTTTCTTGGGCAGGCGCTCCAGTTCGCCGCTGTCGCGCAGCTGCTCGAGTTCGCGCAGCCGTCGCAGGCGAGACTGGATCGTCCGGAAGTTGGTCAGGAGGCCGCCGAGCCAGCGCTGGTTGACATAGGGCATGCCGCAGCGCTTGGCCTCGGTCTCGATCGCCTCCTGCGCCTGCTTTTTGGTGCCGACGAAGAGGACGATGCCGCCTTTCGCCACCAGGTCACGGACGAAGGCGTAGGCCTCGGTCAGTTTGGCGACCGTCTGCTGGAGGTCGATGATATGGATGCCGTTGCGTTCGGTGAAGATATAGGGTTTCATCCGGGGGTCCCAGCGGCGGGTCTGGTGGCCGAAGTGGACCCCGGCTTCCAGAAGGGCCTTCATGGAAACGATATTCGCCACAGTGCCTCCAATCGTCGTGTTCACCGCGCCCCGGACCGTCGCCGGGGCGTCGCTTCCGCCCCCTTCATCCTGGCGGGGACCCACGGCGGCCCGGCCGGGGCACGGCCCGCGCAGTCCAGGGGCGTGCAGTCTTTGGGGACGTCTGTACGACGCACACCATAGTGGACTATAGCACAGCGCGGGGACCGAAAGCAACCGCTGGTCAGCAGACCGGGCGAGCGCCAGGGCGGTCTCCACTGGCTGGCGCAGAGAGTCTGCGGGGCGCGCCTGGGAAGTCCGGGCTGCCGGGACTCCGATCGGGTCCTGTCTGGACGGTCGGGCGTAGAGACTGTAAAGGCCGGCCCGGGCTGCCGGGGCTCGCATCGGACCGGGCGCCGACCGGCTGCGGGGCGGGACGGGCACCGTCTGGTCAGGCTCCTTCCCGGTGTTCCGGAGGGCCTGGCCGGCCGCGCGATGGAACCGGTGCGATGCTGGACGCTGGCCTTGGCCAGCGCCCTGCACCAGCCTCCGGCGAAGGCTAAAAGGCCCTGGCCTTCCCGACCAGGGCCAGGCGCAGGGCCGCTCTGAATACCAGCCGTGGCCGCTCACGAAGAGCCTGTCCCGGCGTGCGAACGAGACCGCCAGCGGGCCTCGGCGGGCAGCCCGCGCGCCTGAGCCTGTTCCCGCGTGCAGGGGATAGCGGGGAGACCCTGTCGGGACGACGACCCGGCGATACCTGTTCCCTCACCGGCGCGCGATCAGAACGCACGGTCTGGCGGCGGTGCCGACCGGTCTCACCTGGCCTCCGTGGGTGAAGAATAAGGGGCGGTCTTTCTCCTGCTCTCGACCGCGCGGCCCGGGGCGCTACCCGGGGGCCGCACAGTATAAACAAAGAGCCTGGCGGTGGATGGGCACCTGGGGCGTGGTCAGGACCAGGATGGCGACCCTGACGCTCCTCCGTCTAGCAGAGCCGGCCTCCCCTGTCCAGCCTGCCCTTCCCACACGCTTCCCACACCTCTTTCCACACCGTCCCACACGCCTGAGCGCCCACCGGATCAGGCGCCGTCCGGCGCCCACACAAAAACGGCCCGGTCGCACCGGGCCGGGTCGGGAGCGGGATAGGGGATTCGAACCCCCGCGCCGTGCCTGGGAAGCACGCATGCTGCCACTACATCAATCCCGCTTCTTTCAAATCCTTGTGTTTCAAATCCTTATAGGTAGGCTGGAATCCCGCCGTGTCGACTGCCGCGCTGGCATGGGAGCCTCGTTTCAAATCCTTATGTTTCTTTCAAATCCTTATAGGTAGGCTGTGAACTGGCAGAGGGTGCGCAGGGCCGTCTGGGCGCATTTCAAATCCTTATAGGTAGGCTGTGAACGCCGGATCTCGACCGGGCCCCAGACGGGGCGCTCTTTCTTTCAAATCCTTATAGGTAGGCTGTGAACGCCCACCGGCTCCTGGCAG
>DAOUAE010000083.1:0-1803 GCA_034433795.1 Chloroflexota bacterium | reverse complement strand
ACCTCCCGCTTTGGAGCCTACCTATGAGGGATTGAAACCCGGATACGATCTGTCGTTGTGCCGTAGACCCTGGCTACTTTGGAGCCTACCTATGAGGGATTGAAACCATCGACGACGAACGGGGGATGGCGGAAGCCCTGACTTTGGAGCCTACCTATGAGGGATTGAAACCGCGCTCGTCCATCATTGCACCCCCAAGCGTTCCACTTTGGAGCCTACCTATGAGGGATTGAAACTTCCAGCGGGCGCGCTGTACAAGGGGGGCGACGCCCGGCTTTGGAGCCTACCTATGAGGGATTGAAACTTCATGCCGGCCTCCTTCGTTGTCCGGGATTCACGCCTTTGGAGCCTACCTATGAGGGATTGAAACAACCCGAAGGCATCGTAGCGCTCCACGCGGAACCCACTTTGGAGCCTACCTATGAGGGATTGAAACGCCCACTTCTCTAGTACAGCCCACCTCTCTGCCCTCTTTGGAGCCTACCTATGAGGGATTGAAACTTTCGTGCGCGGAAGCACAATGCACTACTGACGAGCCCTTTGGAGCCTACCTATGAGGGATTGAAACAGTCGTAGCCAGTCGCGAAAGGCTCGCCTGTTGGCCCACTTTGGAGCCTACCTATGAGGGATTGAAACCCCACCTTTCGTAGTCCATTTCCGATCCCTCCCTCCTGCTTTGGAGCCTACCTATGAGGGATTGAAACTAAACATCGTGAACCAGGTCGGTGGTGTTCGCTGCATCTTTGGAGCCTACCTATGAGGGATTGAAACTCACAACGCGCCCTTCCTGTCAACAGGGAACAGGTGCTTTGGAGCCTACCTATGAGGGATTGAAACCCGCGCCTCCGCGTCTGCCGTGGCGCGGATCACGACGCTTTGGAGCCTACCTATGAGGGATTGAAACTCCGGGTGGTTCAGGAGCTCCGCCCAACTCTCCTGACTTTGGAGCCCACCTATGAGGGATTGAAACTTGGAAACTCACAACCACGATGGTGTCTACGCGCCACCTTTGGAGCCTACCTATGAGGGATTGAAACTCGAGGTAGGGCACCTCCAGCCCGTCCACGCCCCCACACTTTGGAGCCTACCTATGAGGGATTGAAACCTGGGGCCGAGCAGGGCATTGTAGACCTTGCGGGGCGGCTTTGGAGCCTACCTATGAGGGATTGAAACGCCGTCACAGAATCACAGGATGGGCGGGTGCTCCTGCACTTTGGAGCCTACCTATGAGGGATTGAAACCGGCGCTGTTGCCAACTCTTGCGGAGGCCCTGCAACTTTGGAGCCTACCTATGAGGGATTGAAACCCCGGGCTTCCTCCGCTGCGCCCGCGAGCTCAGCTAGCCTTTGGAGCCTACCTATGAGGGATTGAAACAGTGGGTGGAAGGCCCAAGGCGTGTACCTAGGCTGCATCCTTTGGAGCCTACCTATGAGGGATTGAAACGATGCCTTCTCTAGATACCTACACTTTGAACCGCCACCTTTGGAGCCTACCTATGAGGGATTGAAACCTCGCGTGCGGTTGAAACCGGCCGGGGCAATCACGCAGCTTTGGAGCCTACCTATGAGGGATTGAAACTCTGTTTTTGGGGGGGTCGCGTCTGACCTGGAGGCGTCTTTGGAGCCTACCTATGAGGGATTGAAACGCCTCTGCATCAGAGACCCAACCGCAGCCCCGCCACCTTTGGAGCCTACCTATGAGGGATTGAAACTTATGGCCCTTGTGGGCGCTCTGGCCTGGGCTCCTTGTTTGGAGCCTACCTATGAGGGATTGAAACCCATCACGATGACAGGTACGCGTTGC
>DAOUAE010000082.1:0-4653 GCA_034433795.1 Chloroflexota bacterium | reverse complement strand
TCGCCGCGGTCGTGGCGGCGGTCCGCGGGCTGGGCCCACCCCCGGTCCCGGCCGCGGACAATCTGCAGACCCTCCGCCTGGCCTTCGCCGCCCACCAGGCGGCGGTCGAGGGCCGCTGGGTAACCGTTGAGGCAGTCGCCACGGGCTAGTATCGCGGGCGCTCCCTTCAAGCACCGATGCTGGAGGTAGCCGATGACACCTCGATCATCACCACGTTCGCTCCGCGCGGTACCTACAGCCGATCTTGTTATTCTGTATCGATCCGACCTGTCTTCCCCCGAGATTGTGGCCGCTCATGAGCTGCAGAAGTATCTAACAGCGCTAACGGGTCACACCCCACCACTCCTCGACGAGGCCACGCTGCCAGGGCAGCCGGGCGCGCCCGCGGTCCTGAGCGTCGGGAGGACGCGCCTCTCAGCGGAGATGATCGCTTCCGGCGCTATCGACGAGCCGCGCCAGCGGCATTCCGAAGCCTATCTAGTCCGTTCGCTGGCCAAAGATAATCAAACCGTCGTCATCTTCCTGGGAGGAAGTGGTATCGCCACGCTCTATGCGGTCTATCACTATCTTGAGCAATACTGCGAAGTGGGCTTCTTCTGGGACGGCGACCACGTACCTCAACGCTCGACTGTCCCTGTTGGCGGTATTTCTATCGACACACAACCATTCTTCCGGGATCGCCTTTATTTCAATCCATGCCTCTGGTACTATACTGTTCCCTGGTGGCACTGGGAGGAATGGCAGCGCTACATCGACTGGATGCTCAAGCGACGCTTTAATATTCTCGACGTCAGTTTCAGCCCCGGCCTCAACGCCCTTTGGGAGAAGGTTTGGGCGAAGTTCGGAGTGACCCTTGCTGAGACCTCGTGGTCTGGTCCGCCCTACGACCTTGCTGGCGCCTCTACCTACGCCCCTATTAAACCGCCATCCTCGGCCGCCTGGCGCGAGGGACGCGCCGCGCTACACCGTCAGATTGTCGACTACGCCCGCGCCCGGGGGCTGCGGATCGTCGGACCGAAGTTCGACGGAGCGGTGCCCCCTGAATTCCGGCAGGTCTATCTCGATGCTCCGCTGCTGCCGGCAGTCTGGGCGGGGTTCCCGCCCCACTACTATCTTGACCCGACAAGCGCCCTGTACCGGGCGGTGGGCGAGGCCTTTCTTGAGGCCTATATTGCCGAGTACGGAACCGACCATCTCTATCATCTCGCCAACCTCGGCGAACTGGCGCTTGACGTCCCCGCGGAGAGCAAGCGCCAGTTCCGCCTCCGGCTCCCCGAGGCCAATCTCGCGCTGGTGCGGGCGGTTGACCCACAGGGCCAGGGCATTCTCCCGGCCTGGACCTTCCTGGGAAAGGAGTGGCCCCCCGCCGAGGTCCGCCAGAGTCTGGAAGCGCTTCCGGCGGACCAGGTTTATATCCTCGATTTCTGGGCCGAACAGGTCCCGCTCTACCGGGAACACCACTCTTTCTATGGCAGACCCTGGTACTTCGGGGTCTTCCATGCCTTTGGCGGCGACACCCATCTCCACGGCAACATGCCGCTGCTCGAGCGCCGGCTCAAGACGCTCGCCACGGACCAACAGGCTAAAGGCTGCGTCGGTTTCGCCCTGGTGACGGAGATCAGCGGGCACAATTATTTCTATTACGAATTCGCCTGCAAACTTGGTTGGAACCCTCTCGAGGTTGACCTCACCGCGTTCACCCGCGAGTACGCCGCCCGCCGTTATGGCGAGGCGGCAGCCGAGCCGATGCAGCGTACGCTGGTCGCGCTCCTCACAGGGGTCTATGGCGTTGACACCGTGCCAAGGCCGCTCTACTGGCGCCGCCTGAGTGCACGGGTCGGCGCCGACATCGCGGAAAGTCCCTACCACCTTGGTCCCCTCCGGCGAGCGCTCGAGGCCGCCCTCCAGGCGGCGCCGGCGGCAGCGAACGACTCCCATTATCTTCACGATCTCAACGATCTAGCCCGCCACTATACGGCTCTGCTCTTTAACACCGCAGTCCTCTCCATGATCTCGGCATACCGGAAGCTTGATAGCGAAGCGTTCGAGCGTGCAGCAAAGATGGCTGAGCTCTATCTGAAAACCATCGAGGACTTGCTCAGCCTGGACGATTACTACTGGTTGAGTCCGATTCTGCAAGCCGCCCGGACACTGCCGGGCGCACCCGCTGACATCGACCAGCGGGTGCGCGATGTGCTGACCCTGTGGGATGGGCGCATCCGCGATTATGCCAGCCGCGATCTCTACGAACTGGTCCACGGCTACTACCGGCCACGGGTCATGGCCTACATCCAGGAATTGCGGCGACGACTGGCGAATGGACAGTGTCTCTTAAACTACCAACCGGGTGAGGTGCGGCTCGAGCAACAGTACGACGAGATCGAGCACCGATGGGTGAGCGCGGGCACACCGGCGCCGATGCGTTCCAATCCTCCGGCAGTTGTCGAGATTGTGCGTCGATTACTGCGCGAACTTCCCATGGTGGATTTGCCGATGACGGCGGCTGTCCAGCTGCCGGTCCGCTAAGAGAGGTCGACGCGGGGGAGGTCCATAGCATGCGTGTAGGCTGTTTTGCGATCGTGGAGCCATTTCTGCCCTTCGAGCAGCAGCTGCAGCGGATTGCGGCTTTAGGATTCAAATACGCCGACATCACCGACAACCACGACGGGGGATCGCTGGGTGTCGAGTTCGGGTTCTCGCCGAGTGTGAGTCTCGATAGCAATCCGTTCGACCTCCGTCGGGCCTTCGAGCGGGCGGGGCTGGTACCAACCGCCTGGTGTGCCCACGCCAACCTGCTGGACCCCTCAGCCCCGTGGCGCTACAGCACGGCGCAGATTCTCAAGGCGATCCGCAACGCCGCCACCATCGGGATCCGGCACGTGATCACGACGGAGGGGGACCCCAAGACGGCCTTCGGCCACCGCCTCTCTCTCCGTGAGCGGGTCTTCCTGATCGCCGAACGGCTCTATGAGCCACTGCGGCTGGCCGAGGACCTGGGAGTCACCCTCCTGCTCGAACCCCACGGACCGGTGACCGATACCATCGAGGGGATGGAGGCGATCCTGGCGGCTTGCGGCCAGCCTCCCCATCTGGGAGTGAACCTTGACACCGGGAACGTCTGGCTGGGGGGGACGGACCCAGTAGCGTTCGCCCGGCACTTTGGGGCGAAGATCGGGCACGTGCACTGGAAAGATCTGCCAGCCGAGTTCGCCTCCCGCCGTGGCCAGCAGTTTGGCTGCGGGATGGCGACGATCCCCCTCGGGCAGGGAGTCATCGATATCCGGGGTGTCGTTCAAGCACTCCAGGCGGCGGGGTTCAAGGGGCACACGACTTTGGAAGTCACCGGTGAGGCGGCACTCCTGGCCAGCCGGGAATATCTGGCCGAGTTGGGGGCGCTGGAATGACCAGGACGGGGGGACTCGTCTCACCGAGTGACACGGAGGGATGGTGATGGACGCGTACCGCGCTGCTATCATCGGCTGCGGGCGCCCGGGGCAGGGGGGCTTCGGCATTGCCTACGCCCACGCGCGGGCCTATACAGCCTGTCCGCGGACCACGCTGGTGGCCGCCGCCGATATCAACGCGGAGAATTTGCAGGCGTTCTGCACCACCTACAATGTGCGCGGGTACACGGACTACCGAACACTCCTGGAGCGGGAACGCCCTGATATTGTCAGCATCTGCACCTGGCCTCCCCTGCACGCCCAGATGACCGTCGAGGCGGCCGAGGCCGGAGTCCGGGCGATCTGGTGCGAGAAGCCAATGGCGCTCTCCCTGGCCGAGGCAGACCAGATGCTGGCCGCCTGCGCGGCCCACGGCGCGAAATTGCAAATCAATCATCAGCGGCGCTTTGCCCCAGCATTCCAGGCGGCGCGGGAGCTCATTCAGAGCGGGCGCCTGGGGACGCTGGTGCGTCTGGAGGGCTATGTGCCAGAATGGGATCTCCTTTCCTGGGGACCCACTGGATAGACATGATGCGCTTCTGGAATGACGACCGGCCGGTGGCCTGGGTGATCGCCCAGGTCGACTGTCGGAAGAGGACCCGGCGGTACGGACACCTGGTCGAAGACTACGCCGTGACTTATTTTGCTTTCGAGAACGGCGTGCGGGGCTTTCTCGAAGTGGGGGAAGGGTGTACAGAGACGGTTGGGCTGCGGATTCTGGGCACGGAAGGGATGGCCGTGATTCAGGGAGGCGCGCTGCGGGCTCGTCCCCAGGGAGTGGGAGAGTGGATTGAGATTGCGGCCGCAGGATCCGGCGAGCAGGCGTTCCTGCGCGCGCTGGAGGATTTAATCGCCAGCCTCGAGGAGGGGCGGGAGCCGCTCCTCTCGGGATACAGCGCGCGGGCCACTACCGAGATCATTATGGCCGCCTACGAATCAGCGTATTGGCGCGAACGTGTTACATTGCCTCTGGAGGTCAGAGATTTCCCGCTGAGTCGCCTTGTGCAGGCTCAGGATTCAAGCCCCAATCGACCGTCTGATAGACAGGTTTGAGGCTGAAACGACTGTAGAGCGGCGGCGGTAGTCACTGGAGCGGCTCGCCCGCTTCCCGCACTGGGGCCGCCTGGCGCCGCAAGGTTCCTGAGGGCAGAGGAGGGGAACGATGTCGGGAGAGACCCCGCTGCGGGTGGCCTTCATCGGCTGTGGGAAC
>DAOUAE010000081.1:0-34529 GCA_034433795.1 Chloroflexota bacterium | reverse complement strand
AGGTTATGGCAATCAATCGACCTTCTCCTGGATCGTAGGCGCCGGCGGGAGCCGGGTCAACCCCTGGAGAGGCACGGCCTGTCCGGGCGACGCACCCGTCCCCCGGACGGGCGAGCGCGGGAATGCTGCACGGGCCTCTACCGCCGCAACAACACGGGTAGCGCCCGACGCCTCAAGGTCGTTGGGACAATCTGGTGGGATTTTGTTTACATCCACTAGAGGCCTTCCCCTGCGAGGGCCGGGCACCCCTCCCGTGGTCCGGCACCGGGCAGGCGAGCCGCCAGTGAGGGGTTGTTCAGGCCGGAGAGTTTCCAGCCACCCCCTCGATCCGCTCGACCAGTCGCATCGTCCCCAGGCATTCCTGAAACGAGGTCAAGGGGAGGCGTCCTTCCAGCAGGCAGGCCACAAAATGACGGTGCAGGGCCAGCGTGCCCTCGTACTCCAGGAAGTTGTTGCTCCCCACCAGTCCCGGCCCCGTCAGGACCTCAGGTGTTACGGCGTCCTCGACCCAGAGATCAGCCCGCTCCGGGATCTCGATCTCGGCGTGGAGGCCACGCCCGTGGACCTCGCAGCGCAGGCGCCGGGCCCCGGCGGAACGGTTGCCGGTGACAATGCCGACCGAACCGGTGCTGAAGCGGACGAGGGCGTTGTAACAGTTGGTCCAGTCGGCGAAAAAGCGATCCTGGAAGGCGTGGACCACCACTGCTTCACCCCCGCACAGGTACCGGACCAGGTCCACCACGTGGATGATATCGTCGAGGTCGGGGCTTCGCCGAAGGGAGCGACGCGGAGAACGAGCGGCAACTGGAGGCCTTTCGCCGCTATCTGGAGATCGCTCTTCTTCTGGGCTGCGATCTCATCCGCCTCTGGCCCGATAAACTGGGAACGCGCCCCGTTCGTCTGGACCACTGGCTGCGGGCCGCCCACTACCTGGCCCGGGCGGCCGACGAGGCCCTACGGGCCGGCTGCCGGGTGCTGCTGGAATGCCATCTTGCCCTGACCGCCACCACCGACCGGGCGCTGCGGCTGCTGCGGCTCATCGACCGGCCGAATGTGGTCCTGACCTACGACCCCGGCAACATGTATCTGGCGGGCGACCGCTGCGACCGGGCTCAGGTGCTGCGCCTGGCCCCCTATATCGCCAACGTCCAGATCAAAGACGCCGCCCGCCAGCCCACGCCCACCCACGACTGCCTGCTGGGCGAGGGGGAGATCGATTACCGGCCGATTCTCCAGGCGCTCCGGGAGATCGGCTACCAGGGCTTTTACTGCGCCGAGGCTCACAAGGTCCCCCGGCCGGACCTTCCCAGCGCGGCCATCGCCGCCCACGAGTACCAGGCCCTGCGGGCGCTGCTGGAGGCGAGTCTCGCGCCGGCGGGCGGAGGCGGCCGATGACGGGGGCCTTGACCGGGACGGTCGCCCTGGTGACCGGCGGGAGCTCGGGCATCGGCCGGGCCACCGCCCTCCTCTTCGCCCGTGAAGGGGCGGCGGTGGCGCTCTTGGCCCGGCGGGCCGGGCTCCTGGAGGAAGTCGTCGGGCAGATCCGGGCGGCCGGGGGGATGGCCCGGGCCTGGCCGGTGGACCTCCTGGACAGCGCGGCCCTGCGTCAGGCGGTGGCCGAGGTCCACGCCCATTTCGGACGGCTGGACGTGGTGGTCTGCGCCGCCGGGACCAACATTCCCCAGCGGGCGCTGGCGGTCCTGGACCCGGCCGACTGGGAGAGGCTGCTCCGCGTCAACCTGACGGCGGCTTTTCACCTCACTCAGGCCGCCCTGCCCGCCATGCGGCAGCAGGGCGGCGGGTTGCTCATTTATATATATCGCCTCCTACGCCGTCCAACGGCCCGACCTCTCCGGGGTCGCCTACCAGGCCAGTAAGCATGGTCTGGTGGGGCTGGCCCACGGAACGTGGGAGGAGGAGCGGTCGGCGGGGATCCGCACGACGGTGATCTTTCCGGGGATGACCGATACCCCGCTTCTGGAGCAACGCCCCGTGCCGCCCCCGCCGGAGGTGCGGGCGAAGGCGCTGCGCCCGGAGGACGTGGCGGCAGCCTGTCTCTTCGTGGCCACCCTCCCGCCCCGGGTGCGGGTGCCGGAACTGGTGCTGGTGCCCAGCGCCCTGTAGGCCGGCGACCGGCCGGCCCCGGTCTGCCCTCTCCGCTCCGGCACGAGACATCTCTCCCACCGGCCGCCGCCAACCAGCCCCTGGCGGCCACCCCACCGGGACGGTCGAAGACGCCGACGGCCCCTCAGCGAGAGGCCCGGCCGTCACGCTGAGCGGCGGGCAGGCGACCATGGGGCAGCCGCGCCTGCGTCCGAAGGCTGGGGGCAAGGCACGGGCTGAGCAGCTCGCCGGGTCGGCTCTGGCCTCTCACCGGCTCCCCTGGCGCTCGCACAGAGTCCTTGCCGGAGCGGACAGCATCGGTTATGATTGAGCACACAAACACATGGATTCACAAAAATCCGCACGATGAAGAGCACAGAGAAAATTCTCGGGTCCTACCGTCGTCAGCAGATCGTGCTGCTGCTCCAGAGCCAGGGGACGGTGCGGGTGGCCGATCTGGCCCAGCGGTTCGGGGTGACCGAGGTCACCATCCGGCGCGACCTGGAGGCGCTGGAGGCCAGCGGGCTGGTCCAGCGGGTCCACGGTGGGGCCATGCTCCCGGACCTGCCGCTGGGGCCGGACTACACGGTCCGGCAGGATCTCTTCCGCGAGGCCAAACAGCGCATCGCCCGGGCGACCGTCGCCCTTCTGGCGGAGGGCGAGGCGGTGCTCCTGGATGTCGGGACCACCACCGCGGCGGTGGCCGAGGAGTTGGTGGGGCGGAGCGGGCTGACCGTCATCACCAACTCCCTGCCGGCTCTACAGCTGCTCAGCCAGGCGCCGCGCCTGACGGTGGTCAGCACGGGCGGAGTCGTGCACCCCGGTGCCCGGGCGCTGGTCGGGCACATTACCCTCCAGACCCTGCGGGAGGTGCACGCCGACCGGGTGATTCTGAGCGCGGGCGGCGTCTCGGTCGAGGGTGGGGTGACCGTGCCCCAGGACCAGCTGGTGCCGGTCAAACAGGCGATGATCCAGGCGGCGCGCGAGGTCATTCTGGTGGCCGACCACAGCAAACTGGGCCGGACCACCCTCTATCGGGTGGCACCGCTCCAGGCGGTGCACGTGCTGGTTACCGACCGCGAGGCCGACCCGGCCCAGATCGCCGCCCTGGAGCAGGCCGGGCTACGCGTGATCCTGGCCTGAAAGCCCAACCCCCTGATATCCCATCGGCAGTCCAACACCATTGCGCTCTCCCGCTTGACAGCGGCACCGGGTCATGGTAGAGTGGTCTCGCACAGGAAAAAACAGAATCAAAGAAAATCGCGCATAATGACGTCCAGGAGGAGCAGGATGCCAGCCCCATCTCTGGTCTCGCGGCGTCGTTTTCTCGAATCGGCGGCTGCGCTGGTGGGGCTCGGGCTGGTGGGAGGATGCAGCCAGCCGGCCCCTCCAGAGACCCGGCGGTCATCAGAGCCTGTAAAAGTCACCTTCATGTCCTGGGGCATCCCCACCGCCGTAGAGATCCGCCAAGGATTCGCCCGGACTTTCACCGAGCGCAACCCTGGTGTGATCGCCGAGTTCGTCCACGTTCCGACAAACTACTGGGATAAACTGCAAACGATGCTGGCCGGTGGGGTTCCACCGGATGTGTTCTTTATGAACTCCTACTTCTTCACCAGCTACGCCGCAAAGGGAGTACTTCTGGCCCTGACACCGCTGGTAAAGCGAGACAACTTCGACCTCTCGGATTTTCATCCTCTCGCTTTGCGCAACTATACCTACAGAGACGTTCTCTATGCTCTCCCGCGCGACCTCGACTCGCGACACATTATCTATAATGTCGAACTCTTTGCTCGTTCCGGTCTCGAGCCACCCTCCTCGGATATCAAAGGGCCATACTGGCCCTTTGATCGTTTTCTTCAGACAGCACAAAATCTAACACTTACAGATAACCAAAAGAGAATAGTTCAATACGGTGTAGACATCCAGACTGATTTTCCCTACTGGATTTCGTTTGTTTATACCAATGGCGGCGACCTCTTCGACGAATCTCTGACCCGCGTTCGCCTGACCGAAGAGCCGGCGGTGGCCGCCTTACAGTACCTGCAGGACCTGCGCTTCAAGCACCGTGTGGCGCCTACTCCTGAGGCTCTGCAGGAACAGAGCGGCCTCCAGATGTTCTACAGCGGTAAGGTAGCAATGACGATGGGCGGCGCCTGGCAGGTCGGTGACTTCCGCAAGTTCTGCAAGTTCGAGTGGGATGTGGCGCTTTTGCCCGTGGGTGCAACCGGTCGCCCGATCACGGGCTCCGGGGGAGTGGCCTGGGCGGTGGCCGCCCAGAGCAAACATCAAGAGATCGCCTGGAGGTTATGCCAGTTTCTGACCAGTAAAGAGGCTCAGGAGACCGAATCGCGACTGGGCAACACGACGCCGACCCGCCGGTCAGTAGCCCGCTCACCGGCTTTCCTCGATACACAAGGGAAGCCGCCCAAACACATGGCCACCTTCATCGACGCCCAGGACATCCTGCGCGTCCCACCCCAACTGGTAAACTGGCCCGAGATCAACCAGGCGCTGGTCCGCGAACTAGACTATCTCTGGACCGGACGCCGTCCAGCCCGCGAAGTGGCCCAGGCGATTAAACAGGCTATCGAACCGCTGCTGGCGACTGGCCGCTGAGGAGAAACGATGCCGTCGGCACCCCGTGCGATCGTCATCGGCCTGGACGCCGTCCCTCTCCGCCTTCTGCGGCGGTTCGCCGACGAGGGGTCTCTGCCACACATCGCCCGTCTGTTCCAACAAGGGGCCTGCGCCGAGGTCCTGCCCTGCATCCCCGCCTACACCCCTAACAACTGGGCCTGCCTGGCCACCGGCGCCTGGCCAGGCACCCACGGGGCGATCAACTGGCACGATCTCGCCCCTGGTGACCCGCCCAACCGTCAGCCTCGCTCGACGTTCTTCTCCGAGGCCATCACTGCTGAATCGATCTGGGAGGCCGCAGAGCGCGCTGGCCTCCGCAGCCTGATTATCGCTTTTCCCGGGGCCTGGCCGCCGCGTCTGCGTTCAGGCTTCGTCATCGCCCCCCTGCCGGATGGCCTGGTCTCCCTGGCTGTGCTCCCTGGAGCCCTTTATACGACAACGCCCCCGCAGCGTCCGCATGAGCGTCCGCTGACGCTGCACGAGCCAGCGGGATGGCGTCACCTCCCCACCGGCCACGTCCGCGCCGGTCGCCTCGATCTAGCTCAGGAGGCGGCACGACGCTCCGGTGGCCGAGCCGCCACCCACGTCGGGGCGGTGGAGGATGGAGCAGCGCTCGAGCACATCCCCGAAGCCGCCAAAACGAGCGATCCCGTGACCCCTCCCGCGACCCTCTACCTCCTGGTTGTTCCCGCGTCAGCCGGCCATGGCCCTGCCGTACTGGTCACCGCCCAACCTGATGCGGCGAGGCCGCTGGTCGTCCTGGACCAACCCGATCGCTGGAGCCCCTGGGTCTTCTTTCACTGGCCACGGCCGGAGGGCCCACTGCCCGTGGCCTGCCGTTTCCGGCTCCTGGACCTCTCGCCTGACGGCTCCCACCTGCGTCTTTTGCGCTCAGAGGTCTATCCCACCCGAGGGTTCACCTGGCCGGCCGACCTGGCGGAGCCGCTGGTGAACGCTCTTGGCCCCTATTTCGAGCACCCGGCCCTGCCCCCCTCCGAGGAGCCACAGGAACTGGCGGCGATCTTCGAGGAACTCAGCGACCAGGCGCTCTGGCATGCTCGCGCCGCCGCCTATCTCCTCGAGCACGGCGGCTGGGATCTGTACTTCTCTCACTGGCACTGGCCGGACACCGCCCAGCACGCTTATCTGGCCCTGGCCGACCCCTCCTCGCCCCACTTCGACCCGGCGCGGGCTCCACTGGCGATGGAAGCCCTCCGGCGCTCGTATCAGATCGCCGATGCGATGCTCGGCGCGTTCTGGGAGCTCGCCGGCGACCAGACCTATATCGCCCTGGTCTCGGACCACGGCAATGTCCCGAACACCTACGCCTGCGACCTCGCCCGACGGCTTGCGGAATGCAACCTTCTGGTCTTCGCCGACCGCCAGCGCGGCCAGATCGACTATACCCGTTCGCTGGCCTACCCTTTGGGGGGACTGATGGTCTGCGTGAACCTGAAAGGGCGCGATCCCTTCGGTCTGGTCGAGCCGGCCGATTATTCCAAGGTCCAGGAGGCTATCATCGACGCCCTGCTCACCTGGCGTGAACCCGCCACCGGAAAACGCGTGGTCGCCCTGGCGCTGACCAGGCGCGACGCGGCTCTGTTGGGGTTCTGGGGACCGCGGACCGGTGATGTCGTTTTCCTCTACAACCAGGGCTTCGCCTGGGTGCCTGTCCAGGGCGAGAGCTCGGTCTCGCCGGCCCCGCCCAGCGCCAACCACGGACCCCAGCCCCCGACCGCCACCAGCGCCCTGTCCAGCAACGCTGGCACCTTCCTGATCCGCGGCCCGGGGGTAAAAGCGGGCTACGAGCGCGACTACCAGCGCCTGGGCTGGCCGCGGACTATCGACATCGTGCCCACGCTCTGCGCCCTGCTGGGCGTGCGCCCGCCACGGCACGCCCAGGGGACGGTGCTCTGGGACCTCCTGGCGGAGGAACACCCATGATAACCAATCGGCCCCTCTCCCGTCGCACCCTCCTGCGCCTTGGCGCCCTCGGGACCTTCTGGCTGACAGGCTGCGGTCCTCTGGCCCTGCAGCCCGGGCCGAGTCCCACGCCCAGGCCGACCGTCGTCCGCTGGATGTTCTGGGGCAACCAGACCAACGCCCAGGGCTACCAGTACAAGGCCCAGGTCTTTATGGAGCGCCATCCCACGATCCGGGTGGAGACCCTGCACACTCCCCAGAACTACTGGGACAAAATGCAGACGCTTATGGCTGCCGGCCAGGCCCCCGATCTGTTTATCTGGGAACCCCGCAACGTGGCGGTGTTTGTGACCAAAGGGCAGATCCGGCCACTTGACGATCTGGTGAGCCGGGATCGCTACGACCTCACCGACTTCCCTGAGAAGGCGGTAGCCCAGTATCGGTTTCGGGGCAAACTCTGGGGCCTGCCCCGCGACTTTCCCACCCGCCAGCTCTTCTACAATGTCGACCTCTTCGCACGCCAGAACGTTCCGCGCCCCCGGTCGGACTGGGAGAGGCCGGACTGGACCTGGGAGGCTTTTCTGGAGGCAGCCCGTCGTCTGACGGTGCGCGAGGCCGGTGGCCGGGCCAGCACCTACGGTTTCAACACCGGGCGAGGCTACCGTCAATGGGTCGTCTGGATCTTCGCCAACGGCGGTGAGCTCTTCAACCGCGACCTCACCGAGTGCGTGGCCACCCAGGACGAAACCGTGACCGCGCTCCAATTCCTCCAGGACCTTATCCATAAGCATCGGGTGATGCCCGAGCCCGAACTGGTGCAGGACCAGGGCTACAACGGTCTCTTTTACAACCAGCGCGTGGCCATGTATGAATCGATTCCGGCGCTCCTGGGCGAGCACCGGAAGGCCATCCGCGACCGCTTCCAGTGGGATGTGGTGATGCATCCGGTCGGCCCCGGCAAGACCGACCGCCGCTACGTCTGCACGGGTGGGGGAGCAGGCTGGGCGATCTCCGCTCAGACGAAGGTGCCGGAGGCCACCTGGGAACTTCTCAAACACGTGGTCAGCGCTGAGATGCAGCTGCACTCGGTCGAGATCGGCAGCTCCATCGGCTCCCGGCTCTCGGTCCTTCGCTCCCCCGCCTTCCTCAAACGCCCGCCGGAGCACGTTGAGCTCTTCGTGCGGGGCATCGACTATTTGCGGCTAGATCCCCAGATCGTCCGCTGGAACGAGGTCGAGCAGGCGATGAATCGCGAGCTCGACCGTCTCTGGGCCGGTAAGGCCACTGGGAAGGAGGTGGCCCGCGGCGATCAAGCAGCAGGTCGACCCGCTCCTGCGTGAGACCGGGTAGCCCCGTGGGGAAGGAGGACAGGCGGCCATGCGCTATACCCGTCGTTCTCTCCTGCGCAACCTCGTGTGGACCGCCCTCGGCCTGGGGGCGCTGACCGGCGGCTGTCAGGCTCTGCCGCGCGTTGCCTCCCGCGGGGAGCCTGTGAAAGTGGTCCTGATGCGCTGGGGCAATCCGGATGAGCAGAAGGTGACCACGGAGGGGTTGAAGACCTTCGAGGAACGCAATCCAGATGTGAAGACCGAATTTCTCCACGTTCCAACCAACTACTACGAGAAACTGCAGACGATGCTGGCCGGAGGCGTTGGCCCTGATGTCTTCATCATCGGGGCCGCCTACGCGACGGCCTACGCGGTGCGCGGCGTCTCCGCCGATCTCAGCGCCTATATCAAACGAGACGCGTTCGATATCGAGGACTTCATCCCCGCCGGCGTCGCCCAGTACCGGGTCAGGGGTGGCCTCTACGGCCTGCCCCGTGGACTCGGGCGGTCGGGCCTGGTGTTCAACGACGACCTCTTCCGCCGGGCCGGCGTCACCACGCCCCCTCAAGACTGGCAGCACCCCGGCTGGGACTGGCAGGAGTTCGTCGAGACCGCCCGGCGTCTGACCCAGCCGGCCCGGGAGGGGCGTCCACCTCAGTTCGGATTCCTGGTCCAGCCTGGGAACCTCAGGCTCTGGCTCTCGTTCGTCTGGTCAAATGGTGGCGAGGCGTTCAGCGCCGATGGGACGGAGGTCCGTCTCCACGAGCCACCGGCGGTCGAGGCCCTGCAGTTTCTCCAGGATCTTATCCATAAGTATCAGGTGGCCCCGCGTCCTGACGTCTTACAGGAGCAGAATGCCCTCAGCCTCTTCGCCACCAGCCGCATCGCGCTGGACTTCACCGAGCCGTTCACCTTTGCCACCCGACGCCGTGAGGCCAGGTTCCGCTGGGATTGCGCCGTTCTGCCGAAGGGCAAGGCCGGCCGGGTGCCAGGAGGCGGCGGGGCTGGGTGGGTACTCTCGGCCCGGAGCCAGCAGCCCGAGGCCGGCTGGCGGCTCTTCAAATGGCTGACCAGTAAGGAGTTCATGCTGCGGGAGCAGGAGGCGGGCACGACCACGACGCCCCGTCTCTCGATCACCTATTCCCCAGCCTTCCTCGATTTCCGCCTGGCCGACGGCACGCCAGTCAATATGCGCGTCTACGCCGACAATCTGGCGCTGATGCGGACGGACCCGCAACTCCTGCGCTGGGACGAGGTGAACACCGCTATTAACCGCGAACTGGACTACCTCTGGACAGGGCGCCGCCCCGCGCGAGAGGTGGCCACGGCCATTAAGCAGGCCGTTGACCCGCTGTTGAAAGCGTAATGCGTGGAGAGGAGGGCACGATGAGACGACGGCAGTTCCTTAAAGGACTTCTGGCTGGGGGCGGTATTCTGCTCACGGCCTGCGGGGCCCCGGCCCCGACGCCGACCACCGGGCCAACCCCGACGCCAGCACCGGCCCAGCCCGGTGCGACACCCACCCCAGCCACAGCCAAGCCCGGCGCTCAGGCGGGAGCCAAGATCGTCTTTATGAGCGATATCGGGGGAGAACACATCAAACTGCGCGACCAGTGGGCTAAGCGCTTCAGTGAGCAGACTGGTATCCAGGTCGAGCACCAGCCGGTCGTTCAGAACTACAACGATAAACTCCTCACGATGTTTGCCGGTGGAGTTCCCCCCGACGTTTTTCGCTATCTCCAGGAGCTTATTCCGATTGTGGCGGCGGTGGACAAACGCCTCCTCTACCGTCTCGACGACTTTCTCAAGCGCGATAACTACGATCTCTCGGACTTTCTCCCCCAGGCCATCGACCTCTACCGCTGGAAGGGAACCCTATATGCGCTCCCCCGCGACTACGGCAACCAGAACATTTTCTACAACGTCACTCTTCTAGAGAAGGCGGGCATCGGGCGTCTCCCGACCGACTGGACCGATACCACGTTCACCTTTGAGCGCTTCCTCGAGATCGCCCGGGCCCTGACCAAGAGCGAGGGGGGACGGGTGACTCAGTGGGGCTGCGCTGTCAACCGGGCCTGGCGTCCCTGGGCCTCCTGGGTCTACTCAAACGGCGGAGCGGTGGTCAAGACCGACGCCGACGGGCTGGCTACCGAGATCGCCCTGCACGAGCCGCCGGCCGTCGAGGCCCTGCAGTTTCTCCAGGACCTCATCTACAAGCACAAAGTGGCGCCTTCGCCGGAGCTGGAGACCGATGCTCCGGCGCGAGAACTCTTCAACACCGGCCGTCTGGCCATGGTCATCGACAACCCCAGCGCCGTGCAATTCTTCCGCCAGATCAAGGCCTTCGAATGGGATGTGGCGCCGTTCCCCCTGGGCAAGGCGTCACGCCGCGGGGTCGGCGGCGGGGGAACCGGCTGGGCCATTGCCGGGCCGACCAAACAGCCAGACGCCGCCTGGGAGTTCTTGAAGTTCATCAGCAGTCGCGAGGCTCAGCTGGACGAGGTCAAGATCGGTGGGACCACGCCCTCCCGGCGTTCGGTGGTGAATTCGCCGGAGTTCCTCGACCCGACCAAACCGCCGCGCAACGCCCGCGGGTTCGCCCAGGCCCAGGAGTACGTGGTGCGCGACCCGGTCCACGCCCGCTGGACTGAGATCCTCCAGCAGGTGATCACCCGCGAACTCGACGCCCTCTGGGGCAATAAGGCTCCGGCCAGCGCGGTGGCCCAGGAGATCAAGAAGAAAGCCGACCCCCTCTTCAAAGGCTGAAGCCGGAGGGAAACAATGAACATCGGTGCCTTGCCGCGACGGCGGCGTCTGCTCTGGCGGGAAAATCTCGAGGGATGGCTCTTCGCCTCGCCCTGGGTTATTGGCTTTCTTCTCTTCACCGCTGGCCCAATGCTGGCCGCCGCCGGGCTGGCTTTCACCCAGTGGGACCTCCTGACGCCGCCACGCTGGGCCGGGACCGAGAATTTCAGCCGTATGGCCGCCGATCCCTCGGTCCTCCAGGCCCTGAAGGTGACCACGATCTACGCCCTCACCTCGGTCCCCCTGGACATCGCCTTTGCCATGGCGCTGGCCCTCCTCCTCAACAGCGGCGTCGGGGGCCTGCGGATCTACCGGACCCTCTACTATCTCCCGGCGGTCCTTTCCGGGGTGGCCGTCGCCCTCCTCTGGCGCTGGGTCTTTTCGCCCGACTTCGGCCTGCTCAACACCCTCCTCGGCTACCTCGGCATCCGGGGGCCGGCCTGGCTGGCTGACGAGAACTGGGCACTCCCCTCGCTGGTTCTCATGAGCCTCTGGGGCATCGGCGGCGGGATGGTCGTCTATCTGGCTGGGCTGCAGGGGATTCCCACCGAGCTCTATGAGGCGGCGCAGGTGGACGGCGCGGGGTTCTGGCCCCGGCTGCGTCATATCACCCTGCCGCTGATGACGCCTGTTCTCTTCTTCCAGCTGGTCACCGGCATTATCCGGGCGCTCCAGGTCTTCACTCAGGCCTACATCATGACCGGTGGCGGCCCCCACGACGCCACCCTCTTCTTTATGCTCTACCTCTACCGCAACGCCTTCCAGTACTTCAAAATGGGCTACGCCGCCGCCCTGGCCTGGGTGCTCTTCTTCTACATCCTCGCCTTGACGTTGCTGGTCTTCCGCAGTTCGGCCCTCTGGGTCTACTACGAAGGCGAATTGAAAGCGCGGAGGGGCTAGGATGACCGCTCCGGCCACACCGCAGGTTCAGGTGCGCGCGCCGGCCCGGGCCGGCCTGCTCGGCCGTCGCTGGCGCCAGCGGCTGACGCATCTTCTCATCCATCTGGTGCTCCTCAGCGGGGTTGTCGTGATCTTTATTCCCCTGGGCTGGAGCCTCTCGACCTCGCTGAAAGAACCGGGGGACATCTTCACCTATCCACCTAGCTGGATCCCGAATCCCGTTCGCTGGCAAAACTACGTCGAGGTCTTCCAGACCATTCCCTTCGCCCGCTACTTCCTCAATACGGCCATTATCACCGGCTTCGATATTGTCGGCAAAGTGCTCTCCTGCTCTATCGTCGCCTTCTCGTTCGCCCGTCTGCGCTGGTGGGGACGGGATGTGGTCTTCCTGGTTATGCTCTCGACCCTCATGCTCCCCCACCATGTGACCCTGATCCCCCAGTTCATTCTTTACAAGTATCTCGGCTGGGTCGACACTTTCCTGCCGCTCATTGTGCCAAACTTCTTCGGCGGCCCCTTCCTGACCTTCCTCCTGCGCCAGTTCTTTATGACAATCCCGCTCGATCTCGACGACGCGGCCCGGATCGATGGGGCCAGCACGTTCCGGATCTTCTGGAACATCATCCTGCCGCTCTCCAAGCCGGCCCTGGCGGCGGTGGCCATCTTTGTTTTCCAGGGGACGTGGAACGACTTCCTGGGACCGCTGATCTACCTGCACAGCAAGGATAAGTTCACCGTCTCGCTGGGCCTGCGGATGTTCCAGGGCGAGCACGGGACCGACTGGCACCTCCTGATGGCCGCCTCGCTGATGGCGATGCTGCCGGTCATCGTCGTCTTCTTCGCCGCCCAGCGCTACTTCATCCAGGGCGTGGTCTTCACCGGCGTCAAAGGCTAAAGACCCAGGGAGGAGAGATGTCCGCACCGCTCGTCCGCAACGTTATTCTTATCGTCTCGGACACCCTGCGCCGCGATCACCTGGGCTGCTACGCCCAGACCCCGGTGCGCACGCCGCACCTCACCGCCTTCGCCCAGCAGTGTCTGGTCTTCGACCAGGCCTACACCGGCTCCTTCCCCACCGTCCCCTGCCGCAACGACCTTTTAACCGGGCGCTACACCTTCACCTACAAACCCTGGGCCCCCCTGAGCCCCGACGACGTGACCCTGCCTGAACTCCTGCGCCCGGCCGGCCTCGTCACCGGCCTCATCGCCGATACTCCGCACCCCTTCACCCCCGGCTTCAACTACCAGCGGGGCTTCCAGTCCTGGGAGATCGTCCGGGGCCAGGAGCACGACCCCTGGAAGAGCTACCCCCGCACGGTGCGGCTCCCCTGCGCGCCCCACAAACTCCGCAACCCGGAGACCACGGTGGTCCAGTACCTCCGCAATGTCCACGGACGCCAGCACGAACACGACTACTTCGTCGCCCGCACCATGCGTCTGGCCGCCGAGTGGCTGGAGCACACCTACGACACCCCCTTCTTCCTCTACGTGGACACCTTCGACCCCCACGAGCCCTGGGACCCACCACGCCACTATGTTGACCTCTACGACCCCGGCTACCAGGGGGAGGAGGTCATCTACCCACGCTACGACCGCTGCGACTACCTGACACCAGAGGAGCTCCAGCACTGCCGCGCCCTCTACGCCGGCGAGGTCACGCTGGTCGACCGCTGGGTGGGATTTCTGCTCGACCGGGTCGAGTCGCTGGGCCTGCTGCAGAATACGGCGATCATTTTTCTCTCCGACCACGGCTTCTACCTGGGGGAGCGCGGTTACATCGGCAAATCGCTCATCCGCGACCGGGTCCACCAGCCGCTGCCGCTCTACCCCGAGGTGGCGCACATCCCGCTCCTCATTTACCTGCCCGGCGCCACCCCGCGTCGAGTCCCGGCGCTGGCCCAACCGGTGGATCTGCTGCCCACGATCCTCGACCTGCTGGGGATGGCGATCCCGCCGCACCTCCAGGGACACTCGCTGGTGCCGGTCCTGACCGGCGAGCGCGCACAGGTCCGCGAGATCGCCGTGGCCGCCCCCACCATCGCCGGGCCGCACCTCCAGGCGCCCCACCCGGCCAGCCGGGTGACGGTGACCGACGGGGAGTGGCTGCTCATCTGCGGCTGTCGGTCGGCCGAGAACCTCCAGCCGGAGACCACGTTGATGGTGGACAGCATCGGCCGGCAGGTCCAGATCCTGGACCCCACGCCGCTGGTGCCCCGCCTCTACCACCGGCCCACCGATCCGGACTGCACCCGCGACCGGCTGGCCGAGGCCCCGGCAGAGGCGGCCCGGCTGCACCAGGCCTTCCTGGCCCTGCTGGAGACAGCCGGCGTGCCCGCCCACCAGCGGGCCTTCTTCGCCGACCTGACCTGAGACTGCAAGAAAGCATCGGGAGGAAGCCGGATGCGCCCGGACCGCTGGAACGTCGTGGTCATCTGCCTGGATACCCTGCGGGCCGACCTGGTTCTGCACCAGACACCAGATCGGGTGGAGACCCCGGCGCTCGACGCCCTGGCCCGCGAAAGCCTGGTCTGCACCCAGGCCTATGGCGAGGGAGAGCCCACCATCCCCGCCCGTCGGGCCCTCTTCACCGGCCGGCGCTCCTTCCCCTGGCGCTACCAGTTCGATACCAGGGGCTGCTGGCCCAACCCCCCAGGCTGGCACAAGATCCCGCCCGAGCAGACGACGCTGGCCGAGCACCTCCTCAGCCACGGCTACAAGACCGCCCTTATCAGCGACACCTACCACCTCTTCAAGCCGACGATGAACTTCACCCGCGGCTTTGTTACCTATGAGTTCGTCCGGGGCCAGGAGAGCGATAACTGGCGCGGAGGCCGCCTCCGGCCGGAGGAGATCGCCCCCTTCGTCAAGGGCCCGGTCGACCCGGCCCAGCACGCGGTGCTCATCCAGTATCTGCTTAACAACCGCCACCGCCGCTCAGAGGAGGACTGGACCTCGGCCCGCGTCTTCCGCGAGGCGATGGCCTGGCTGACCGAGAACGCCGACGACCGTCCCTTCTTTCTCTGGATCGACTGTTTCGACCCCCACGAGCCGTGGGACCCGCCCCGCCAGTACGCCCGCCGCTATCTCCCAGACTACCAGGGGAAGGACCTCATCTTCCCCAACCTGTTCCCCTACGACGAGGCCGAGGCCGCCTGGATCAAAGCCCTGTACTTCGGCGAAGTCACCTTTGTCGACCGCTGGGTCGGCCGCCTCCTCGAGCACCTGGCTGACCTGCGGCTGCTGGAGGAGACCGTCCTCGTTCTCCTGAGCGACCACGGGACCGAACTCCTCGACCACGGGCGCTTCTGCAAGAGCGCCCCCCACCTCTACGCCCACAACACGCAGGTGGTCTGGTTCCTCCGATACCCGCCACGGGGTGCCGGGACGGTCGAGGCCTTCGTCCAGCACCACGACCTGGTGCCCACACTGCTCGACCTGCTCGATCTGCCGGCCCTGCCGGTCGACGGCCAGAGTCTGGTGCCGGTGCTCGACGGGCGTGCGGCCGGCCGGGAGTACGTTATCGTCGGCTGGGGCAGCTACGCCTCCGTGCGGGATCGCACCTGGAACTACATCGTGAACTACGAGCAGCCCGACCAGGACGAGCGGCTCTATCACCTGCCCAGCGATCCGGCCGAGCAGGTGAACGTCGCCGCCCGTTTCCCGGAGGTGGTCCGTCAGCAGCGGCAGCGGCTGGCGGCGCTGCTGGGTCAGCCGCTGCCCGCGACGCTCCCCGACCGGGGCGCCCCCGGCATCGCCCCGATTCGGCTCTACCTCGGCTCGCGTCCACGGCCCGAAGAGGCGGCGGCGGGCTTTGTCTAAACCGGCGGCCGGCGGCCGGAGGGAGAGCATGGCCGAGACACCGGTGCGCCCCCATCTTCTGCTGCTGACCACCGACCAGCACCGGGCGGACTGTCTGGGCTGCTACGGCAACCCGGTGGTCCGCACCCCCCACCTCGACCGGCTGGCCCGTGAGGGCGTCCGCTTCACCCGCTGCTATGTCCAGAACCCGCTCTGCATGCCCTCGCGGGCCACCATCCTCACCGGCCTCTACGTCCGCGGCCACCGGGTCTGGTGCAACGGCGTGCCGCTGCCGCCCGACGTCCCCACCGTCGCCCAGACCCTGCGAACGGCCGGCTACTGGACGGTGGCCATCGGCAAGATGCACTTCACCCCCTACGGAGCGCCAGCCCAACCGGGCTGGCTGGACACCTTCGACACCTGGAACGAGGAGACGGCGCTGGCGGCCTGGGACGGCGACTACTACGGCTTCCAGGAGGTGTGGCTAACGCTGGGCCACAACCGGCCGGGGGGCCACTATGGGGAGTGGCTGCGGCGCGCGCACCCGGAGGCGCTGACGCTCTTCGGCCGCGAGGCCGCGCTGGCGGCGCCGACAGGGGCCCCAGGGTCCTGGAAGTCGGCCCTGCCGGTGGAGTGCCACACCTCGACCTGGATCGGGGAGATGACAGTCCAGTTCCTCCGCCGCCATGTCCAGGAGCGTCCCGCGCAGCCTTTCTGCGCCTGGGTCTCGTTTCCCGACCCGCACCATCCGTGGTGTCCACCCCGGCCCTACTGCGACCTGTACGATCCGGCGACGGTGGTGATGCCGGTGCGGCGGGACGGTTATGCGCCGGGGGCGGCGGCCGCCGAACTGGCCGATAAGCCTCCCTTCTTCCGCGACTACTACGTCGGCCAGATGCGCCACGAAGGCGCCGGCGTCCCCAATCCCTCGGCAGTGACCGAGGCCCAGACCCGGGAGATCATCGCCCACACCTACGGCATGATCACGCTGGTCGACGAGGTGGTAGGGCGGATCCTCGCCGAACTGGAGCGGCTGGACCTCCTGGAGCAGACGGTCCTCTGCTTTTTCTCGGACCACGGCGAACTCCTCGGGGACCACGGCCTCTGGTGCAAGGGGCCGTTTCATTACGAGGGGCTGCTGCGCGTGCCGCTGATCTGGCGGCTGCCGGCATCCCTGCGCCGGCAGCGCCCCGTGGTGAGGGGGCGCCGGCTGACCGGCGCCTACCAGGAGAACGCCGGAGTGGTGCGCGAGGAGCTGGTCGGGCTGGTCGATCTCGCTCCCACGCTCTGTGACCTGGCCGGAGTGACCCCGGCCCGGCCGTTCCAGGGGCTCTCCCTCGTTCCGCTCCTCACCGGTCAGGTGGTCCCCTGGCGTCAGGCCATCCTCACCGAGTTCCATTCGGGCTACCGCCCGGACCTCACCCTCAAGACCATCCGCACGGACCGCTGGAAACTCACCTACTACGCCGGCAAGCCCTACGGCGAACTCTACGATCTGGAGCACGACCCCCATGAGTTCACCAATCTCTTTGCCGATCCCGCCTATCGGGCGATTCGCGAGGATCTGATCCGGCTGGCCCTCGACCTGGTGGTCCAGACCGAGGACCGCTGGCCGGCGCGGCTGGCCCACGCCTGAGGAGGAGAGATGCGCATTCTTTACATCGACATCGATTCGCTGCGGCCTGACCACCTGAGCTGCTACGGCTACCACCGGGCGACCTCACCCACCATCGACCAGATCGCCCAGCGCGGGGTGGTCTTCACCCACTGCTACACCAGCGACGCCCCCTGCCTGCCCTCGCGCACCGCCCTGTTCAGCGGCCGCTTCGGTCTCCACACCGGCGTGGTCGGGCACGGGGGCACGGCCGCTCGCATGCGCTACCCCGGTGACGGGCATCAGACCGATCCGGAACGGCTGCCG
Source organism: Chloroflexota bacterium (assembly GCA_034433795.1). Classification (GTDB taxonomy): domain Bacteria; phylum Chloroflexota; class UBA6077; order FW602-bin22; family DAOUAE01; genus DAOUAE01. The sequence goes on along the minus strand of DAOUAE010000081.1, from coordinate 17,111 downwards.
CTGCCGATGCTCCTCAGCCGCCACGGCTACCACACCGTCACCTTCACCACGTTCGCCCAGCGCCACCTGGCCTGGCACTTCTACGCTGGCTGGGACGAGGTCCACAAGCACAGCAACAAGAACGGCCTGGAGACGGCCGACGAGGTCAACCGGGCGGTGATCCCCTGGCTGCGGGCCCATGGGCGGAGGGAGCGGCTCTTTCTCCATATCAATTACTGGGACCCCCACACGCCGTACCGGACCCCACTGACCTATGGGAATCCGTTCGCCGACGACCCGGCGCCAGCCTGGCTGACCGAGGAGATCCTGGCCCAGCAGTGGATGAGTTACGGCCCCCGCTCGGCCCGCGATCTGCCCTTTCGGAGCGCCGACTACCCACGGATGCCCGAAAAGATCCGCACGCTGGCCGACTTCAAGCAGTGGATCGACGGTTACGACGTGGGTATCCGCTACGTTGACGACCATCTCGCGCAGGTGCTCGACACCCTGGCCGACCTCGGGGTGCTGGAGGAGACAGCCATTATCATCAGCGCCGACCACGGCGAGAACCAGGGGGAACTGAACGTCTACGGCGACCACCAGACAGCCGACTTCTTCACCACGCGTGTTCCGTTGATCGTCTCCTGGCCAGGTTTGCCCCATCCCGGCCGGGTGGAGACACTGGTGTACCAGCTGGACCTCGCGCCCACGCTGTGCGATCTGCTCGGGCTCCCCACCCCGGCGCGCTGGGACGGGCGCTCGTTCGCCCCGGCTCTGCGGGGAGAGCCCTTCGCCGGCCGGTCTGCCCTCGTCCTGGGCCAGGGGGCCTGGACCTGCCAGCGGGCCGTTCGGACCGGTTCCTGGCTCTTTATCCGGACGTATCATCCCGGGCTCTATCCTTTCCCCGAGACTATGCTGTTTGACCTCGACCGCGACCCGCACGAGACCCGTGATGTGGCGGCCGAGCGCCCAGACGTTGTCGCCCACTGCGACCATCTCCTGGCCGAATGGTGGCACCAGAACCTGTCGGGGGACGAGGCTGGCCCCGACCCGCTGCTCACGGTGATGGCGGAGGGAGGCCCCTGGTACGCCCGGCAGCGCTACGCCGAGTTCGCCGCCCGCCTGCGCGAGACTGGCCGGGCAGCGGCGGCCGAGGAGATTCTGCAGCGCGTCCGTCGCTCCCCGTAGCACCGCATCATGGATCCAGGGAGGAAGACCATGCGCATTCTGTATATCGATATCGACTCGCTGCGGCCCGATCACCTGGGCTGTTACGGCTATGGGCGACACCTCTCACCCACCATCGACGCCATCGCCGCCCGCGGCACGCTCTTCACCCGCTGCTACGCCTCGGATGCGCCCTGCCTGCCGTCCCGGGCGGCGCTCTTCAGCGGCCGCCTGGGCATCCGCAATGGGGTCACCTGTCACGAAGGGCCGGGCGCTGAGTTCCGCTACGCCGGACGGGGCCACTGGCACGATCCGGAGGCCCCGATGCTGATGCGGGTCTTCCAGAAGGCTGGCTGGCGGACCGTTTGTTTCTCGGGCTTCGCCCAGCGGCATCTGGCCTGGTGGTTCAGCGCCGGCTTCACCGAGTTCTACGGGAACCAGTTGCCCGGAGGGCCGGAGAGCGCCGAGGAGGTCAACGCCCTGGTGCTGCCCTGGCTGCGGCAGCACGGTCGGAGCGACCGCTGGTTTCTGCACGTCAATTACTGGGACGTCCACACTCCCTACAACGCCCCCGAGGCCTTTATTCGGAAGGCGGCCGACCAGCCACCGCCGGCCTTCCCCGATGAGGCCACGATCGCCCGTCACTATGAGACCATCTATGGCCCCCGGACTGCGCGGGACTGGTGGTCCGGGCGGACCACCGATTGGCGCAGCCGCAATAAGAACATGCCGGATCAGATCCGCGACCGGGCCAGTTTTATCCAGTTTGTCAACGGCTACGATGGTGGGATCGCCTACGTTGACTGGGCGGTGGGCCAGCTCCTGGAGACCCTGGAGGATCTGGGGGTCCGTGAGGAGACGGCCATTATCGTCAGCAGCGATCATGGCGAGGCGATCGGCGAACTGGGGATGTATTTCGAGCATGGAACGGCGACCGAGGGGGTGCACCGGCTGCCGCTTATCATCGACTGGCCCGGGTTGCCGGGCGGACTGCGCTGTGAGGCTCTTCTCTACCAGCTGGACCTGGCGCCGACCCTGCTGGACCTGCTGGGCTGGCCGGTGCCGTCGGGATGGGACGGGCAGTCGTTCGCTCCGGCCCTGCGGGGAGAGCCGCTCGCCGGTCGTGACCACATTGTGCGAGGCTGCGGCATCTACACCTTTCAACGGGCGGTCCTCAAGGACCAGTGGCTGCTTATCCGGACTCTGCACCCCGGCCTGTACCCTTACGACCCGGTATATCTCTTCAACCTGGCCGAGGACCCCTATGAACAGGTGAACCTGGCCGAGGTTTATCCGGCGAAGGCGGCGGAACTGGAGGGACTGCTCTCAGCCTGGTGGCACCGCTACTGCGCGGGTCCGGGCAGCGTGCGCGATCCCTTCCAGGCGATGATGGAGATCGGCCCGGACCTTTACTGCCCACCGGCGGTGATGGTCGAGCGGCTGCGCGCGCTGGGCCGCACCGACCAGCTGCGGGATCTGGCCCGGCGCCGACCTGATCTCCAGCTGGTCTAGCCGGCCCATCCCCGGCTGATCAGCGCACCCGAAAAGCACTTTTCGAAGACACACTCTATTTTCTCACACGACGGCCCACTGCCACCCTGGTGCCTCTGCCGGCCAGCGGATCTACGCATCCCCTCCTATAGGGGACACCGAAGCAGAGCCAGTGTCAACCACCGCCAGGGCCGCCTGTCCCAGACTGATCCCCCCATCGTTAGGGGGAACCTCACGATTGGTCCAGACCTCGAGGTCTGGCCGATCCCCCAGCCGGTCCCGGATCAGACTGAGCAGGAGCAGATTCTGAAAGACCCCGCCCGACAGGACCAGCACCCGCGTCCCCACCTCCTCGGCCAGCCAGCGAGCCACAGTCAGAACGGCCTCCGCCACCGCAGCGTGAAAAGCCCACGCGATCTCCGCCGGATCGCGCCCACGCCGCCGATCGACAATGACCGCCTCCAGCAACGGCCGAAAGTCCAGACGGTTCCCAACCAACGGGAAGGGATAGGCGGCCACCGGCGGGCTCCGGCGCGCCAGATGCTCCAGCCAGATCGCCGCCTGCCCTTCAAACGTGATCGGCCGCGTGAACCCCACCAGCGCAGCGACCGTGTCGAAAAGCCGCCCCAGCGAGGTCGTCGGAAAAGTCCGGACCCCCTTCTGCACGAGAGCCAGGGCCAGCCAGAAGCGCTCCGGAAAGGCAAAGGGCGGCCCGGTCAGATCGGGCACCACCGGGAGCTGCGCCAGGAACCCGGCGGCCGCCTGGACCGGGAACCGGGCCGCCGCGTCACCCCCTGGAAGCACCGCCGGCCAGAGATAAGCCCGTCGCACCAGCCCCTCGGCCAGCGACCCGGTGAAGACCTAGCCACCCCAGATCGTCCCATCATCTCCATAGCCGGTGCCGTCGCCGGCGAAGCCAACCACCGGCGTCGTCAAAGCCGCCCGCTCGGCCAGCACACTGGCGATATGGGCCCGATGGTGCTGGACCGCCCGCCGCTCCTCCGCGGGCAGCTCCGCCGCATACTGCGTCGACCGGTACTCGGGGTGCCGGTCGTGAACCACCAGGAGCCGCTCCAGCGCAACGTCATACATCCGGCAGAGATCGGCGACCGTCTCCTGGAAGGCCCGGAAGGCGGCGGCCTGATCAAGGTCACCGATGTGCTGGCTCACGAAGGCCTGACCCTCCACCACCAGTGTCACCGCGTTCTTGAGATCGGCCCCCAGCGCCAGCACCGGTCGCGCGGTGGGCAGCCGCGCCACCGCCCCCGGCGCATAGCCGCGCGATCGCCGGAGGATCACCGGCCCATCGAGCCCCACCCGGACGACCGAATCGTCCACCCGTCGGGCGATCGGCCGCTCGCCAATCAGAAAATCGTCGGCGATCCCGGTCAGCCTGGCCAGCGCGTCAGCGTCCTCATAGGCGATGGGCTCCTCCGAGCGGTTGGCACTGGTCATCACCAGCACCGCGGGAGCACCCGCCGCAAAGAGAAGATAGTGTATCGGGGCGTAGGGGAGCATAACCCCCAGGTCACCGTTCTCCGGCGCCACCCCATCGAGGAAAACCCGGGCCGGCGCCAGAACGATCGGCCGCGCCGGCGAGGTGAGGAGACGCTCCGCCATCGGCTCCAGCGCCACCAGAGTCCGCGCCGTCTCCAGGTCGCGGACCATCAGCGCGAAGGGTTTCTCCTTCCGGAACTTCCGCTCACGGAGGGCCCAGACCGCCGCCGGTTGTCGGGCATCGCAGGCCAGGTGATAGCCCCCGATCCCCTTGATCGCCAGGATCCGGCCAGCGCTGAGGTGCCGAGCCGCGACAGCCACAGCCGCGGTCCCACGGGCGACAACCACCCCCCCAGACAGGAGCATGTAGGTCGGCCCACACCGTGGACAGGCGACCGGCTGGGCGTGGAAACGGCGATCGGCCGGGTCGTGATACTCGCGGGCGCAGTCGGGACAGAGAGGCCAGTCCTTCATCGTCGTCCGGGGTCGGTCGTAGGGCAGCCCCAGGATGATGCTGTAGCGAGGACCGCAGTCGGTGCAGTTGATGTAAGGGTAGCCGTGGCGACGGTCAGCCGGATCGAAGAGCTCGGCCAGGCAGCGGGCACAGACCGGCAGGTCGGGCGAGACACGCACGCTCGGCCGGTCCTGCCGCTGGCTCTCCCGAATGGTGAAATCGGTCAGCCCCTCAGGAGGCACGGGGGTCGCGATCACCTCGGCGACCCGGGCCGCCGGCGGCGGCTCCCGCTGCAGGGCGGTCACAAAGGCGGCCAGAGCGTCCGGAGGCCCCTCCAGATAGATCTCAACACCGGCCTCGGCGTTGAGCACCCAGCCGGCCAGACCGTAGGCCCGCGCGACCCGGTAGACAAAGGGCCGGAACCCCACCCCCTGGACGACACCACGGACCTGGAGCCGAAGAGCAGCCCGGTCTGGCTCAGAACCGACAGCCACGCCCCTGCCACCCCCGCTGGACGATCCGCCCCTCGACCACCAGGACCGGCACCAGCCGCTCGCCCCCGCTCAGGCAGAGCAGCCGGTCGCGGGCGGCCGGATCAGCGGTCACGTCGTACTCGACGAAATCCACACCCCGCCACTCCAACTCGGCCCGCAACTCGGCAGTGTAGGGACAGGTCGAGGCGCCATAGAGCTCAAAGCGCGCCACGCCCGATGACCTCCAGCGCCTCACGGAGCACATGGTAGATCGAGGCCTGGATCTCCTGGATCCGGGGCACATAGTCTGAATGCACGACCAGCGGGAAATCCACCAGCCCCCGGCGAACGATCTCTCCACCGTCGTAGCCGAGCAGGCCCACTGTCAGCATGCCCCGCCGACGGGCCTCCTCCAGCGCCACCACCACGTTGCGTGAACTCCCACTGGTCGAGATCCCGACCGCCACGTCCTCCGGCCGGCCGTGGGGAATCAGTTGCCGGAGGAAGAGCACCTCCGGTCCGATATCGTTGGCGATGGCCGAGAGGTTCGCCGGCTCCAACCCCAGCGAAATGGCCGGCAGCGGCCGCCAGCCGGCCGGCGGGAGCACGCAGTCGAGGGCCAGGTCATTGGCGTCCGTGGCCGACCCGCCATTGCCGAAAATGATCAGGCGACCACCACGTCGCAGCCGCTCGGCGATGGCCTGAGCAGCCGCCGCGATGACCCCGGCCTGCTCGGCAGCCACCTCCGCGCGCAGACGCTCGTCCTCGCGGGCTTTGGCCACGATCGAGGCGGCCACCTGGGGCACCACCGTCCTCAGGTCGACCGGCTCTCCCCCCAGGAACGGGTAGAGGACAGCCATCTCGCCGACGGGCTCGCCCGACACCTGGCGGTGCTCAAAGAAGACATGGACGGTCTCCCAGAGGGTGTGGTAGAGCACCTCCAGCATCTCCTGATGGATGAAGGGGTCAGGACTGGGCGCCGCCACCCCGTAATCGGCGTCCGGCCCCGGCAGGGCAAAGGTCAGAGCCCCCTGGGCCCGGGCCCAGGCCAGCGCCGCGGCCACCTCCGGGTCCCCCTCTGGGGGCCCAAAGCCTACAACGATATCGGTCGGTCGGAGCAACACCGCCAGCCAGGGGCGAAAGGCCACACTCAGGTCCAGGGCCGGCAGCGCCCGCTTGCCGACGATGACCGGGTGGATGAACTCCACCGAGATGTGCTGAGCGTCGGTGAGATAAGGGCCACGCCCGAAGGCGAGCAGCCGTCCCCCCTCCAGAAACCGCTCGGCCATCCGCCGGCAGGCGTCGGCCAGCCGTGGCGCTTCGACCGGAAAGAACGTCTGGGAGACCGCGTTACGGGCCAGCAGGCGTTCGCGGACCAGAGCCTCCAGCGCCACAGCCACACCCCCATCCGCTACTCAACAGATCCGGGGCAGCGGATCCCCGACCAGCATATCGACCACCCGCGCTCCCCCATAGGCCGTGACCGCCACCAGCGTCGCGGCCGGCTCGGGCCGCACCTCCCCGATCAGCACCGCCTCGGCGCCGCCGGGGAGCGCCTGCAGGCCCCGGAGCGCCAACTCCGCCACGGCCGGGTCGACGACCGCCAGAAACTGGCCCTCACAGGCGATGTACAGAGGATCCAGCCCCAGCACCTCACAGGCCCCCCGGACCGCCGGCCGGACCGGCACCGCCTCCTCCCACAGGACGATCCCCAGTCCCGTGTCGCGGGCCAGTTCGTTCAGCGCCGACGCCACCCCACCCCGCGTCGGGTCACGCAGCCAGCGCAGCCCCGGTCCGACCGCCGCCAGCAGCCCCTCGACCAGCGGCCAGAGTGGCCGGGTGTCTGAGACCAGATCTGCCTCCAGGTCGAGCTCCCCACGGGCCAGCAGCACCGTGACCCCGTGGTCGCCGATCGGCCCGGAGACCAGGATCTTATCCCCCGGTCGGACCCGCGCCGGCCCCAGCTCTGCCCGCGGGTCCACCAGCCCCAGACCCGTGGTGGCGATGTAGAGGCCGTCGGCCTGGCCGTGCTCGACCACCTTGGTATCGCCGCCGACGACCGCGACCCCGGCCCGGGCGGCCGCCCGGGCCATCGCCTCCACTTCGGCCTCAAGCGCGGCGACCGGGAGGCCGGCCTCCAGAATAAAGGCTGCCACCAGGGCCAGCGGCCGCGCCCCGGCCATCGCCAGGTCGTTGACCGTGCCGTTGACCGCCAGTTCGCCGATCGAGCCCCCCGGAAACCGGTGCGGGGTGACGACAAAAGCGTCGGTCGTCAGCGCCAGCCGGAGCCCACCGACCTCCAGCACCGCGGCGTCGCCCAGCGCCGCCAGGGCCGGGCTGGTCAGCCGTGGCAGGAAGAGCCCCTCGATGAGCCGGCGCATCGCCTTGCCCCCGGCCCCATGCACCAGTTCGATCTGGGGGTCGGTGAACCGGACCCGCGCCGAGAGCCGCATCGCTCATCCACCCCCCGCCGCACCGACACGGTGGACATAGTGGTAGTAGGCGGCACAGGCACCCTCGCTGGAGACCATCAACGCTCCGATCGGACGCTCCGGCGTGCACTCCCGCCCGAAGAGCTTGCACTGCGGCGGCTTCAAGACGCCCTTCAGCACCTCACCGCACTGGGCCGCCTTCGGGTCGGTCACCCGAACCCCTGGCACGCTGAACCGCGCCTCCGCGTCCCAGTCCGCGTAGGCCGGGGCGATCGCGAGCGCCGACTGCGAGATAAAGCCCAACCCCCGCCACTCGAAGTACGGCCGGAGGGTGAACACCTCGGCCATCGCCCGCAGCGCCGCCAGGTTCCCGTTCCACGGCACCACCCGGCTGTACTGGTTCTCCACCTCGGCCCGCCCCTCCCTCAGCTGACGCAAAATCATCGCTATCGCCTGCAGGATATCCAGCGGCTCGAAGCCGGAGATGACCACCGGCTTGCCGTACTCGCGGGCGATGAACTGATAGGGACGACAGCCGATGACCGTCGAAACATGCCCCGGACCGATAAACGCATCGAGCCGCATGTCCGGCGAGTCGAGGATCGCCCGGATCGCCGGGACGATCAGGACATGGTTGCAGAAGACCGAGAAGTTCCGCACCCCCAGGGCCTTCGCCCGCTGCAGCGTCAGCGCCGTGGAGGGAGCGGTGGTCTCAAAACCGATGGCGAAGAACACGACCTGCCGATCAGGGTTCTCCTGGGCCAGGCGGAGGGCGTCGAGCGGAGAGTAGACCATGCGGACGTCACAGCCCCGGGCCCGGTACTCCAGCGGAGTCCCCCGTGTCCCGGGAACCCGCATCATGTCGCCGAAGGCCGTGAAGATCACCCCCGGCTGTTCGGCCATGGCCAGTCCGTCGTCGATCCGGCCCATCGGCAGCACACAGACCGGGCAACCCGGACCGTGGACCAGTTCGATGTTCGGCGGCAGCAGCCGTTCAAGCCCGTGCCGGTAGATCGCGTGGGTGTGGCCCCCACAGACCTCCATAATACGGTAGTGGCGGGCGGGGTCGGCCAGCCGGGCGATCTCGTCCGCCACCACCCGGATAAGCGTGGGATCACGAAACTCGTCGATATACTTCACGGCTCATCCCCCTCGATCCTGGTGAGAGCCACCCGCAGGTGCACGAGCAGGACATCACCCGGCGCCGCCTGCGGCACAAAATCGATGGCCACCCACGCCTGTCGACCGCACCGGTCGACGCAGAGCGCCTCCCGCCCCTCGACCCTGAGCACCCGGACCGCCACCGCCAGGTCGCCACAGGTCACACACCCGTCCTGGTCCAGCGTGCCACCCCCGTACCGTTCCAGGTCGTCTGACCACCTCTGTTCAGCCAAAGCGGTACCCCCGGATTTCGTCCATCGCCTGTCGGTCCTCGCCCAGCGCCGCCAGCAAGCGCATCTGGGCCTGCGCCTCGGCGGCGCTGATCTTGCTCAGGGCGAACCCCACGTGAATCAGGACCCAGTCGCCCACCGCGACCCCCTCGGGCTGGAGCAGATCGATGTTGACCTTGCGCCGCACCCCGCTCACCTCAACCACCGCGAAGTGACCGCCCGCCTCCAGCCGCACCACCTGACCCGGTATCGCCAGACACACGGTTCTATCCTCCCTGACAGCCGACCGGAGCGGCCCAGAGGGCCGGCTCGGCAGCCGGGTCCTCCAACCAGCGCGGCACCCAGTCGGCGAGCGCCTGCACCGCCCGGTCAGCGGCCGCCGCCACCGCTGGGGTCAACCCGATGCCCAGATCGTCGGCGGCCGCCGGCTGACAGCCCAGGATCCGCACATAATCCGGCAACACCCCCAGTGCCCGTGCCAGGACCAGCGCCCGGCTGACCCCCACCGCGTGGGGCTCGGCCAGAAACCGGGCCTCCCCTTCCCCCGGCGCCGGCACGACCGGGCGCAGCCAGTAGAGCCGTCCCGGCGGCCCACCGCGCACCACCACGTCGATGAGCACAAGCCCGGCGTAGCCAGCCACCAGATCCTGCACCAGAGCCACCCCGGCGATCCCGTAGGTGGCGACCGTCACCTGGGGCCCCGCCACCCGGCGAGCCAGGCGCTCGGCCACCACACTACCGAATCCATCATCACGCAACAGGACGTTGCCCAGCCCGGCGATGAGCAGGCGTCGCTCTCTCTCAGCCGACATCGTCCAGTCGCTCCAGCGGCGCCCCGGCCGGCACATCGAACCCCACCAACACCACCCCCTCCTGAACGGCGACCGGCAGCACCTCCAGCCGCTCACCGTCGGGCCGGTCCAGACGCCGACCGGTGCGGACGTCGTACCGACAACCGTGCCACGGACAGGTCAGCACCGGGCCGACCAGCCGACCCAGATGAAGCGGCAGGATGCTCCCCGGACAGGCGTCGCGCAGGGCGTAGATCTCCCCCTCCACCCGACAGAGCACCAGCCGCTGGCCCTCCAGGACCAGACCCCGCAGTCCTCCCTCCGGCACCTCCTCGACCCGACAGGCCATCTGCCACCGCGGACGGCGGGGGGCCGGCTGAGGGCTGGCAGTCGCGGGCAGCACCACCAGGCCACGGAAGCCCGGCAGGCCCTGACGCAGAGCCTGCTCGATCCCCCGTCGGACCGTGACCGTCGAGCCCGGACAGCCCACACAGGCCCCGGCCAGGCGGACCTGGACCACGCCCTCGCTGACGCCCACCACCTCCAGCGTCCCGCCGTGGGCCTGAACGTAGGCCCGGACCGGCGCCAGCGCCTGTTCGACCTGGTACAGGGGGTCGTCGGCCGGCTCGGATGGGGCGATCAGGTCGTAGAGGGCCAGAAGTTCGCGCACCACCGGGTCGGCGCTCAGTCGCTCCCAAAGGGCCGGCTCCGCCCGCGCCAGGGTGACCAGGCGGGTCAGAGCCAGTCGGTGCAACTGGTCCAGGGCCTCAAGAGCCGCGAACACCGCCTGCCGAATCTGGGGAAACGGAACGGCCTCGAGCTGGCGGACGAGCTGATCGAGCCGTCGGGCGAGCCGGTCGAACTCCTGCGCGTCACTCATGGGCGCCCTCCCGGCGGGTCGGGCAGTCCGCCGGATCGCCGGTCAGACGACAGGGGCAGTCCGGGCTGCACTCGAAATGGGCCGGTCGCTGGAGGTGGGCGAACTCCTCGGCGAAGCGCCGCCCGCCTTCGCGCCGCCCGACCGCGGTCAGACGGTACAGCGCCTGGCCGTCCGGACGGACCGCGGCCACCTCGAGATAGCCGTCCTGAACCAGATCGTGCAGACAGGTGGCGACGAGCCCGCTCTCGGCCTGAAGAAAGCGGGCCAGGTCGGCCAGGGTGCAGAGGTCGCTGAACCCCTCCCCCTGCAGCCAGTACATGACCTGCAGCAGTTCGTCGCGCCAGAAGAGCCGCGCCTCGGTCTCGTTCATCATGCGCTCCAGCCGGTCAACGCCGCCTGGCGAACAGCTTCGACGACCGCCGGCAGAGCCGCCGCCACCGGCGGGCTGAGGGCCTCGCCGAAGGTCTCCCAGGCCGGCTCGACCTCGACCACGCGGACGTCTGGGGGCCAGATCGCGAAGTGGGTGCCGATGACCAGCAGGTTCTCCAGGCTGATGATGCCGGTGTAGGCTTCGGCGATCCGGGCCTGGATCTCCAGGGGAGGGGGCAGGCGGAAGGACCAGGCGTAGCAGCGGACCGCGCCCGGGGGTCCACCCCGCGCCTGCGCGCCGACCAGGACCACGCGCCGGTACACCCCCTCCTGGGCCAGCTGCTCCTGGACAAAGGCCAGCTGGCCGAAACTCAGGTCGCGCAGGTCCACCTCCGGTGGCCAGGACTCCGCCTGGAGCCGGGCGACCACCAGCGGTCCCAGGCTGTAGTCCGACAGGTGGTGGTAGCCGACCCCACCGACCAGCACCCGCCTAGTCATCAAGCCCACAGGCGCAGGTGTTCACCTCCGTCGTCAGGACCCGATCCTGCCCCTCGACCATGACGTGGGTGGTACAGGGCATGCAGGGGTCGAAACTGCGGATGACCCGCAGGATATCGATCCCGGTGAAGTCCTCGGTCCGCTCGAACTCCTCCAGAATCGGGGAGTTCAGCACCGCCTCCTCATACGGGCCCGGATTTCCCCACGGGTCGCGGGGCGAGGCGTTGATCGTGGAGGGGGTGATGATCTGGTAGTTGGCCAGCGCCCCGTCCTCGATGACCGCGTGATGCGTCAGCCAGCCGCGCCCGGCCCCCCAGAACCCCACGCCGATATGGCGGCCGGTCTTGGGGATGGTAAACCGGGTGTGAACCCTCGTCTCGCCCCGCTTGAGGAGGTCCAGGCCGTACAGCCAGTTGTCGAGCGCCACCAGCGCCGTATAAGGAATACAGTAGGCCCGGCCACGGTTCCGCTCAAAGGCGTTCCAGACCTCGGGGACCTTCCACTCCAGTTCCCGGGCGGGCAGGTGACCGGCCGGGAGCGCCATCCGGAGACTGGTCCCGGTCGGCTCCAGGAAGCGGCGGTGGGGGAGTTTCTGGGCCACCGCCGTGATCCACATGCGGGCGGTGCACTCGGCCTCGACCACCTGCCGGTCCCAGCGGGGAGAGGTGGCCCAGCTGTAGCGGTCGCGCCAGCTCTGGCCAGTCGGCCGGGGCTTGGTCTCTTTGTTCCACGGGTGGTACGGGCTCAGGGGCGCCCCCAGCGGGTCGGTCCGGACCGGATAGGTCTCCCACGGCTCGTAGTACGAGTGCTCGACGAACTCCTCCAGCCCCAGATTGATGGCCTGCAGGCTGGTGGTCACCAGCTCCCCGTTGAGGATCACGCCAGGGGTGGCCCAGCGGCGCTCGCCCCAGGCCGTGCAGTGGGCGTAGGTCGCGTCGTAGGCCTCCGGGTCGTCCCAGATGCCGGGGTCGGCTAGGTTCTTGGGACGGGTGCCGAGCTGGCGGTAGAGGGGGTTGGCGGCGTAGAAGAAGTCGCAGAGGTCGTCCCAGATGGCCACCGCCTTCTTGGCGTAGTCGATGAACTGAAGCAGCCGGGAGTAGATCTCGTTGAACGTCGAGAGCGAGACCGTGGTGGTGACCCCGCCGGGGATCACCGTCTCCGGGTGCGGGTACTTGCCCCCCAGGAGCACATAGGCCTCGCGGATCACCCGCGTCATGTGCAGGGCTTCCAGGTAGAGCGTCCCGCTAAGGGGATTGAGGGCGGTCATGATATCAGCGATGGTCCGGAACCCGTGCCAGTGAGCGTTGGGCGCCGGCGTTCGCTGGGCCTGGGCCCACAGGCTGGGGGCGGTCGGCTCGACCAGGGCCTGGGAATAGTCCGGCCCGGCCAGCAGAAAGAGGTGCAGCGGATGGTCGTAGAGAAACTCCAGGGCCAGGAGCAGGTTCCGGACAACGATACCCAGCGGGGGCGGTTGAACGCCCAGCGCCATCTCCAGAGCCAGACAGGAGCAGGTGGCGTGCACGCCCCCGCAGACGCCACAGGCCCGGCTGCTGATGAAGGCGGCGTCGCGCGGGTCGCGGCCTTTCAAAATGACCTCGTAGCCCCGGAAGAGCGTGGCCATGGCATTGGCGGCCAGCACCCGGCGCTCGCGCAGGTCCACCACGGCGTGAAAGGCCAGCGCCCCGGCCACCCGCGTGACCGGGTCGAAGTCCACGCTGCGGATATACCCGTTCCGGGCCAGCAGAGCGGCGATCCGCTCCTCCTCTTCCGCCAGCGACCGGACCTGGTAGCGGTAGGGGTCGACGACGCCCGGGCGCAGGCGGGGCCGACCTTCGGCGTCAAATTCGATCGGCAGGTTCTTGAAGCACATCGCGGTCCTTCCCTTCTCCCGGTCCACGGTGCAGACGGGTGTGGAGAGCAACGGCGGCCTGGTCGAGGGCCCCCGCCTGAGCGACCAGCGCCCCCAGGATCTCCCCCAGCGGAGCGGTCGCCTCGCGGATGGCGCCCAGCCCCTCGTTGACCGCCCGCAGCTGACGCACCGTCTGCTGCAGGCTGAGCCCGATCTGGACCAGCGCCACCACCAGCAGTCCGACGAGCAGCCCCGCCCCGATCAGCGTGAGCACCAGCAGCACGGTCACCATCAGCGGCGCTCCTCGGCTGGTCCGGTCCCCGCCGGCTGGACCAGCGTCGCCTCCAGCCGGCGCAGGGCGGCGGCCAGATCGGCCAGCAGCGCCTGGGTCTCGGCCAGGCGCGCGGCGGCCGTCAGGTTCCGCTGGATCCCCTGGGCGGCGACCAGCGTGTCCTGGACATACTCCTCGATCCGGCGGGCCGCCCGCACCGCCCGCCAGAGCGACAGGGCGATGAGCGGGAGAAAGACCAGGTAGGTCAGAACCAGAGCCAGGCCCCAGAGGACGAAAACCGCGGTCAGGTCGGCAGACATCGTCCCTCCCTTGCCCTCAGACGGTCGGCGGCCGGCCGGGCTGAACGGCCGTGAGCGCGGCCCGGAGCTGGGCGAGCGTCTGGTTGAGACGGCTCAGCTCCGGGTCGAGCAGCCCGGTCTCCCGCTCGATGGCCCGAACGCCCAGACGGATCCTGGCCAGGTAGCTCGTCGGCCCCCCGCCGATCTGGTCCAGAAGGCGGGCGATGGCTGCGGTGTAGAGGGCGAGCAGTAGCAGCAGCGCCAGCGCGACCAGCACCGAGAGGAGCGTCAGAAGCAGGATCACGGCGACCCTCCCGATGGAACGCCGGCCGCCCCCAGCGCCTGGACCAGGCGCCGTCCGCTGGCGCTGATCTCGGCCGCCAGGCGGTTGGTGTACTCCAGAGCGCCGAGCTGGATCGTGTTGTTGGCGACCTGCTGGCCCACAGTCCAGAGCCGGGCCACCGTCGTCAGGATCGTCTGGGCCCGACGGCGGATCGACTCCAGGAGCGCCCAGACCACCCCCGCCACTCCCAGCGCCAGGAGGAGGGTAAGGCCCCAGAGCTGCACCAGCGTCTCCTCAGGCATGCTGACCTCCATCCTGCGCCGCCAGACTGGGCGGGAGAGCGGCCAGATGGCCGGCCACCCGGCCCAGCCGGGCGTTGAGGAGCCGCAGGTCCCAGAGAGGCGCGGTGTGACGGGCGATCGCCTCGGCCTGAGCGACCGCCTGCTCGGCCTGGGCGATGATCTGGCCGGCCAGCGCCCGGATCCAGAGGAGAAGGAGGGCCGCTACCAGCGCGACCACCAGGCCAATGGCCAGACCCAGCCCCCACAGGTCAACCGGGCTCATCGCTTCTGCCTCCGCTGGCGGGCCACCACCGCCGGCACCTCGTAACCGCCAGCGTAGCGCTCCGCCGGTTTGGTCCGTCCGGGCGGCTCGGCCCCGCGCAGCCGGAGCCGATCGTAAATGGTGTGGACCAGGCGCACCGGGAGTGAGGGTTCCTCGACCCGCCCCCAGCCCGAGGGAACGCGCCCGGCCGCGTCCCACTCGGTCTCGCGGTTCATGTACAGGTTGGTGAGCCGCCGGAGACGGCGGGTGAGGGCCCCGTAGAACTTCGCCTGGGTGCTGGAGAGGAGAGAGCCGGGGGGCGCTTTATAGAAGGGGGAGAACCGGTCGGGGAAACCGGGCATCGTGCAGCCGATACAGACCCCACCGACGTTCATGCAGCCGCCCAGATGGTTGATCGCCCCCCGCGCGGTGATATTGCACTGCACCACCGGGCCCCAGCATCCCAGTTCGACCAGGCACTCGCGGTCGCCGTACTCGTCGGCGAAGACCCCTTCTTCATAGTACCCCCCGCGCGTGCACTGGCGGTGGACGGTCTCGCGGAAGAGCCAGGCCGGGCGTCCCAGTTCGTCGAACTCCGGCAGCGGCCCCAGCCCTTGCAGGAAGAGCAGGATGGCCGCGACGGTCTCGGTGAAGTTGTCCCCCACCGGCGAACAGCCGGGGATGTTGATCACCGGCAGGCCGAGGGCGCTTCGGTACTCGGGGCCCAGGAAATCCATCACGCTCATCGCCCCGGTTGGGTTCCCAATGGCCGCCGGAATCCCTCCCCAGGTGGCACAGGTGCCGATGGCGATGACCGCCGCCGCTCCCGGCGCCAGACGCCGGAGCCATTCCGCCGTCGGCATCGGCTGCCGCGTGCCCCCGACCTCGCGGACCCCCATGCCCGACCAGTAGCCGCCGGTCTCGGCCGCGACCTCCTCGTCGGGCACCGACCCCTCGTAGATCACCACGTAGGGCGCCCCCAGCTCGCCCCGCGCGGCCCGCTCGTACCAGGAGACAAAGCGCTCCCCGGCGTCGACGTCCAGGACCGGGTGGTGCAGGACGATCCGGGGCAGGCCCGGCAGCGCCCCGGTCAGCAGGTCCTCGACCGAGGGGTTGGTCGCGCCGGTCACGGCGATCGAGCAGCCATCGCAACTCATTCCGGCCAGCCAGAAGGCGTGCACCTCCGTATAAAGACCGCGGAAGGGACTCTCCGCCTGACGCTCCGGAGCCTGCATGGCCCTGCCTCCCCGAGGCGACCAGCCGACCGCCGTCACCTCTCTTCTCTTGGGCGTTAGTCTAAACCTTCCCCTAAAGGGAATGTCAAGCTTCCCGGCAAACCGGCGACCGGCCGGCGTGCGGCCTGGCGCAGGCGCAGTCCGGCCCAGTGGCCGACCTCGTACTCACCGGGCGTCCAGCACATCGCCCACGAATATCCCAGCTGCGGGCCCAGGAGGGCCAGCGCGGCCTGCCGGGTCTCGGGACGGTCGACCCAGAGGCTGACCACCAGGACCTGAGGCGGCAGATCGAGGCCGACCGCCCAGCGCAGCAGTCCCCCCTCGGACCGGGAGATCCGGGCCAAGGTCCGGCGGGTGGTCGTGGCCAGAGGCAGAGCCCGGGGCCCCTCGGCCCGGGCCAGCACGCCAACGACCGGGGCACCCCGGGGCTCGACCGCCAGCGACGAGCGCGGCGGGGGGTCGGGCCGGGCCAGCCCGGCCGCCACCACCGGACTGACCGGCCGCCGGGAGGCCGCGCGCGTGGCCAGCGACCGGCCCCGCCAGGTGCCCCACTCGTCCAGGGTCGGCTCCCAGCGCAGGCTCCAGAAAGCGGCCGACCAGCGGGTGACCAGCCAGAGAAAGCGTCGGTGGGCCCCCGACCGGGCGAAGGCCTGCGCCGCGGCGGCCTCCGTCCAGACGGTGAGGGTCAGAAACTCCGTTGGGCTGGCGATGCCTCCGGCATAGCGGATCAGACCCGGGGTCTGCGAGAGCTGGCGGCTGATCAGGAAGCGGACGTAGAGCATCGGGAGGCAGAGGTGTGGCGCCCGCAGCCGGTTGCGGGTCGTGACCGCCAGCATCGGTCTCTCCCGCTCCTCAGGCGACCTGGCTGCAGCGGCAGGTCACCGGATCACGGGCGCAGCCGCAGCGGCCAGGCGGGGGGAAGTGCTCATCGAGCAGGCGCCGCACCAGCGCCTGGTACTCCTCGTGTCGCCGGACCAGCGCGGCGATCTCGGACTCGAGCTGGCGCGCCCGGGCGCGCAGCAGAGACGCCAGCACCACCCGAAACTCCTCCGGGGAGGCCTGGGTCGCCAGCCGCAAAAGATCCCGCAGGTCGGCCACCCAGACGCTATCATATCCCAGATCCTCGGCCAGCCGGGCCACGGTCAGACTGTCCTGCGGGTCCAGGGTCTCGTAGCAGGGCGTCCGGAAGGTGAAGACGCCCGGGTTGGC
>DAOUAE010000080.1:0-28349 GCA_034433795.1 Chloroflexota bacterium | reverse complement strand
GCCTTCGGCCGGGCGTGCTGGGCCTTGGGCAGGGTGATGGTCAGCAGGCCGTTCTCCAGCTTGGCCTCAGCCTGCTCCGGATCGACCGGCACCGGCAGCGTGAAGCTGCGGACGATCTCGCCGTAGCCGCGCTCGCGCAGGTAGTAGCCGCGCGCCTCCTCCTTCTTCTCCTCCTCGACCTTCGCCCGCAGCGTCACCACGCCGTTCTCAAAGGTCACCTGGATGTCCTCCGGCTTGACGCCGGGCAGAGCCGCCTGGATGACGATGGCGTTGTCGGTCTCATAGAGGTCGACCGGATAGATCGTCCGCCGGGCCATCCAGGTGTCGGCGAACGGCGTGAACTCCTCAAAGAACCGGTCGATCATCCGGTGCAGTTCCTGCATCTCCCGAATCGGGTTCCAGCGAGCCAGAGCCATCGCCATAGGAGACACCTCCTTTCCGGTCGGGTCTCCACCGGGGTGACCCCGGTGCGCTGTCCATGCTCTTTTATGGCACCGGTCAATGCGAAAAACGCTCAAAGAGGGCTTAGAGGTCTCTTAGCGGCCGCCCCGGCGCTCGCCCACCTTGACGGGCGCGCCGGACCTGTTACGATCTGACCTGGGCCGGTGAGACCCGAACCGGCCGGGAGGAGAAGCCGTGGCCGGCGAACAGTCACCGCCACCAGCGCCGCGCTCCACCGAGGCCGCGCGCGAACTCCGCTACCATCTGGAGGCGCTGCGCGAACTGGGGCCCGAGTACAGCGAGGCGGCCGCCGCCGCTTTCCTGGAGAAGATCGACCGCCTGATCGACGCCAAACTGGCCGCCCGTCTGGCCGACCTGGAACAGACCCGCCGGAAAACCGCCGAGGAGGCGACCAGGCGCCTGATCCTGACGCTGGTCTTCGGCATCCCTTTGACCGCCGTCGCCGGCGGCACCGCCGGGACCCCCGGCGTGGTCGCCCTCTGGGCGGCGCTGGTCCTGATCCAGATTCTCTTGCGGAGGTAGCCCGGTGAAGATCGTCGACATCCGCCTGCGGCAGGTGACCGGCACCCTGGAGCACCCCGGCGAGTTCTGGGAGGAACGCCTGATCCGCCCTATCGACGTCTACCCCGAGCACAAGGCCGAGGGCCCCCAGTGGCTGCCGAAGGTGGCCGAGGGCCGCTATCGGGTCGAGTCGATCTTCGTTGAGGTCCTGACAGACGAGGGCGTCACCGGCCTCGGTGGTCCTCTCCCCCTCGATCAGGCGTTCATCATCGACCGCCAGTTCAAGAGCCTGGTCCTGGGCGAGGATCCCCGGGCCACCGAGCGGATCTGGGACAAACTCTACCGCGCCGCTGTCCACGGCCGGAAGGGCCCGACGATGATGGCCCTGAGCGCACTGGACTGCGCCCTCTGGGACCTGCGCGGCCGCTGGGCCGGCGCTCCGGTCTACCGTCTGCTCGGTGGACCCATCCGCACCGAGATCCCGGCCTACGCCAGCGCGCTGGGCTACGCGCTGGCCCCCGATCTGGTCCGCCAGCGGGCCCGGGAGATCGTCGCCCAGGGTTACCGGGCCACCAAATGGTTCTTCCGCTACGGGCCGACCGACGGTCCGGAGGGCATGCGCCGGAACCTGGCCCTGGTCCAGACGCTCCGGGAGACGGTCGGTCCCGATGTCGAGATCATGCTCGACTGCTGGATGAGCTGGGATGTGCCCTACGCCATCGCGATGGCCGAGCGGCTGGCCGAGTACGAGCCCCGCTGGCTGGAGGAGCCGGTGATGCCGGATAAGATCGATAGTTACGTCGCCATCCGCCAGCGTTCGGCCATCCCCATCGCCGGTGGCGAGCACGAGTACACCCGCTGGGGGATCAAGACGCTCCTCGACGCCGGGGCCTGCGATGTCCTCCAGCCCGATACCTACTGGGCCGGAGGGATCACGGAGATGCTGAAGATCGCGGCCCTGGTCACCGCCGCTGACCTTGTCCTCATCCCCCACGGGCACTCGGTCCCGGCCAACGCCCACCTGACCGCCGCTCTGCCGACGACCACCAGCCCCTACCTCGAGTACCTCATCAAGTGGAACGAGATCCATCAGTTCTTCTTCAAAGAGCCCCTCAAGCCCCAGAACGGCCTGATCCGCGTCCCCGACCGGCCCGGTCTGGGGGTGGACCTCGACCCCGAAAAGATCGAGAGCGAGCGCCTGCTGCGCTGGGACTAAAAGAAAAAGAGGGAACGGGCAGAGCCCGTTCCCTCGGCATCTGCGGCCACCGGTCAGGCGGCGGTGGCCCGCGCCGGCTGGATGGTCAGGCCCTGCGGCCCGGCGTCCACCACCACCCGGTCGCCGGCGCGGATCTCGCCGCGCAGGATCAGCCGCGCCAGCGGGTTCTCGAGGTGGCGCTGGATGGTCCGCCGCAGTGGCCGCGCCCCGTAGTGCGGGTCGAAGCCCTCGCGGGCCAGCCAGGCCCGGGCCGCCGGCGTCAGGTCGAGCGTGATGCTCTGCTCGGCCAGGCGCTTCTGCAGGTCCCGCACCATCAGGTCGACGATCTGCTGGACCTGCTCCGGCGTCAACGGATCGAAGATGATGATCTCGTCGATCCGGTTCAGGAACTCGGGCCGGAAGGTCCGCTTGAGTTCCTCCTCAATCTGCTGGCGCCGGCGTTCGCGGTCGCTCCGGGTGTCCTCGGGGACGGCGAAGCCGAGCGCGCCCCGGCGGACGTGCTGGGTGCCGACGTTCGAGGTCATGATGATCACGGTGTTGCGGAAGTCCACCGTGTGCCCCTGACCATCGGTCAGGCGACCGTCGTCGAGCACCTGGAGCAGCACGTTGAAGACCTCCGGGTGGGCCTTCTCGATCTCGTCGAAGAGGATGACCTGGTACGGCCGCCGCCGGACCGCCTCGGTCAGCTGCCCGCCCTCCTCGTAGCCGACGTAGCCCGGAGGCGCGCCGATCAGCCGGCTGACCGTGTGCTTCTCCTGATACTCGGACATATCGACCCGCAGCAGGGCCTCGTCGCTGTCGAAGAGGACCTCGGCCAGGGCCTTGGCCAGTTCGGTCTTGCCCACGCCGGTCGGGCCGACGAAGATGAAGCTGCCGATCGGCCGGCGCGGGTCCTTCAGGCCCGACCGGGCCCGCCGGATGGCGTCGGCCAGGGCCGCCACCGCCGCCTCCTGACCGACCACCCGCTGGTGCAGCCGCTCCTCCAGGTTGAGCAGCCGCTCGGCCTCGGTCTCCAGCATCCGCTGAACCGGCACGCCGGTCCACTCGGCGATCAGGGCGGCGATGTCCTCCGCCTCGACCACGTTGTCCACCGGCCGCTCGTTCTGCCAGCGCTGGCGGGCGGCCTCCAGGTCCTGTTCGAGGCGCACGGCCTCGGCCCGCAGGCGGGCCGCCTGCTCGTAGTCGCGCGCCTCGACCGCAGCCTCCTCGGCCTGCCGGACCTCGGCCAGCCGCGCCTCCAGCTGCTTGAGGTCGGCCGGCGGGCTCTCCAGGTCCACCCGCACCTTGGCCGCCGCCTCATCCACCAGGTCGATGGCCTTGTCCGGCAGATGGCGGTCGGTGATGTAGCGGGCCGAGAGACGGGCCGCCGCCTCCAGGGCGGCGTCGGTGATCTGGACGCCGTGATGGGCCTCGTAGCGCGGCCGCAGCCCCTTCAGGATCTCAATGGTCTCCTCGACGGTCGGCTCGTCGACGTAGACCGGCTGGAAGCGCCGCTCCAGCGCCGGGTCGCGCTCGATGTGCTCGCGATACTCGTCGAGCGTGGTCGCCCCGATGCACTGGAGTTCGCCCCGGGCCAGGGCCGGCTTGAGCATGTTGGCGGCGTCGATGGCTCCCTCGGCCGCGCCGGCGCCGACCACCGTGTGCAGCTCGTCGATGAACAGGATGATCTCGCGGCGGGCCCGGCGGATCTCCTCCATCACCGCCTGGAGGCGCTCCTCGAACTCGCCGCGGAACTTCGAGCCGGCCACCAGCCCCGGCAGGTCCAGCGCCAGCACCCGCTTGTTCTTGAGCAGGTCGGGGACGTCGCCGGCCACGATCCGCTGGGCCAGGCCCTCGACGATGGCCGTCTTGCCCACGCCCGGCTCGCCGATGAGCACCGGGTTGTTCTTGGTCCGGCGGACCAGGATCTGGATCACCCGGCGGATCTCGGCGTCGCGGCCGATGACCGGGTCCAGTTCACCCCGCCGGGCCAGTTCGGTCAGGTCGCGGCTGTACTTGCGCAGGACCTGGTAGCGGGACTCGGCCCGCGGGTCGGTCACCCGCTGGGTCCCGCGGATCTCGGCCAGGGCCCGGTAGACCGCCTCCTGGTCGATGCCCAGGTCGCGCAGGATGCGGGCGGCCGGCCCCTCGCGGTCGCTGGTGATGGCGATGAAGAGATGCTCGGTGCCGATGTACTCGTCGCGCAGCCGCCGCGCCTCGGCCTCGGCCAGGTCCAGGACCCGCTTCAGCCGGGGAGTGATGTACACCTGCGCGGTGCCGCTCCCACGGTAGAAGCCACCCCCGCGCGGGAAGCGCTCCAGAACCTGCGTCACCCGCTCGCGCACGATCTCCGGGTCCACGTTCAGCCGCCGGAAGATCTGGGGCACCAGACCGTCCGGCTGCTCGACCAGCGCCAGCAGCAGGTGCTCGGTGTCGAGCTGGCTGTGCCGCCGCTCGACCATGATCTCCTGGGCCCGCTGCAACGCCTCCTGGGCCCGCTCTGTGAACCGATCCAACCGCATCGGTCAAACTCCTCTCAACCAGGCGGGTCGGCAAACCGACCGGGCCGGCGCCTGGCCGTGTCGTCCCGGTCCCCCAGGCCCTGGGGTCGGTGGCCGGGCTGCCCGGGACCGCAGCCCGGCGGCGCTCAGGCCGCCTTCTCCTCGTCGGCGGCCCGCAGCGCCACCCGCAGCACCTCGTCCAGGTGCTCGACGAAGACCAGCCGCAGCGAGCGCAGCACGCTGGCCGGCACGTCCACCAGGTCCTTGCGGTTCTTGGCCGGCAGGATCACCGTCGTGATGCCCGCCCGCTGGGCCGCCAGCAGTTTCTCTTTGACGCCGCCGATCGGCAGGACCCGACCGCGCAGCGTGATCTCGCCGGTCATCGCCACGTCACGGCGGACCGGCCGCCCGGTCAGGGCCGAGATGAGGGCGGTGGCCATGGTGATGCCGGCCGACGGCCCGTCCTTGGGGATCGCCCCGGCCGGCACGTGGATATGGATGGCGTGCCGCTCGAAGAAGTGGGGGGCGATGCCCCACTCGGCCGCGTGGGCCCGGGCGTAGGAGAGGGCCGCCGTGGCCGACTCCTTCATGACCTCGCCCAGCTGTCCGGTCAGGATGAGTTCACGCCGGCCCGGCATCACCGAGACCTCGACGAAGAGGACGTCGCCTCCGACCGGCGTCCAGGCCAGTCCGGTGGCCACACCCACCGCGTCGGCCGCCTCGGCCACCTCGTGCTCGAAGCGGCGCGGCCCCAGGTAGCGGGCCACATCCCGGGCCCGCACGACCACCCGACGGACCTGACCCTCCGCGATGCGGCGCGCCACCTTGCGGCAGATGTCGCCGATCGCCCGGTCCAGGTTGCGCACGCCGGCCTCCCGGGTGTAGCCGGTGATGATCTCGCGCAGGGCGCTCTCGGCGAAGCGCACCTGCTCCGGCGTCAGACCGTGGGCCCGCACCTGGCGCGGCACCAGGTGCTTGCGGGCGATGGCCAGTTTCTCCTCCTCGGTGTAGCCGGGGAGGGAGATGACCTCCAGCCGGTCGCGCAGGGCCGGCGGGATCGTGTCCAGGACGTTGGCGGTGGCGATGAAGATGACCTCCGAGAGGTCGAACGGCACCTCCAGATAGTGGTCGCTGAAGGCGTGGTTCTGCTCCGGGTCCAGCACCTCCAGCAAGGCCGCCGCCGGGTCACCCCGGAAGTCCACCCCCACCTTGTCCAGTTCGTCCAGGACGAAGACCGGATTCTTGGCGCCGGCCGTCCGCATGCCCTGGATGATCCGGCCCGGAAGCGCCCCGACGTAGGTCCGCCGGTGGCCGCGGATCTCGGCCTCATCGTGGACGCCACCCAGGCTGATGCGGACGAACCGCCGCCCCAGGGCCTGGGCGATGGAGCGGCCCAGGCTGGTCTTGCCCACCCCCGGCGGGCCGACAAAGCAGAGGATCGGGGCCCGCGGGTTGGCGTTCAGCTTCCGCACCGCCAGGTACTCCAGGATGCGCTCCTTGACCTTGGTCAGGCCCTCGTGCTCGGCGTCCAGGATCTCGGCCGCCTTCTTGAGGTCCAGATTGTCCTCGGTCCGGACGCTCCACGGCAGCGAGACCAGCCACTCGACGTAGGTGCGGATGACGGCCGTCTCCGGCGAGGCCAGCGGCATCTGGGTCAGGCGCTCGACCTCGCGCAGGGCGCGCTCGCGCACCGCCTCCGGCATGCCGGCCGCCTCGATCTTGGCCCGCAGTTCCTGGGCCAGCGCCTCCTCCGGGCTGTGCTCGCCCAGCTCCCGCTGGATGGCCTTGAGCTGCTCGCGCAGGAGATAGTCGCGCTGCGACTTCTCCACGCCCTTCTGGACCTCGCTCTTGATCTTGGCGCTCAGCGCCAGGACCTCCAGTTTGGTCGAGAGCAGCTGGGCCACCCGCGTCAGCCGGGCCACCGGGTCGAGCGTCTCCAGCACCTCCTGCCGCTCGGCGGTGGTGAACTCCGGCAGGGTGGCCAGGGCGTCGGCCAGCGCCCCCGGCGCGGTCAGCGCCCGCGTCGCCCGGACCGCCTCCTCCGGCACGGCCCCGCTCAGTTCGACGTAGCGGTCGAAGAACTCCCGGACCGTGCGGAGCAGGGCCTCGACCTCCAGGCTCGGGGCCACGGTCGGCTCCTCCAGCGCCTGGACCGCCGCCGCCAGGAACGGCGCGGTCTGAACGAACGCCACGACCTGGGCCCGCTGCTCGCCCTGGACCAGCACCTGCAACGTGCCGTCCGGCAGCCGGACCGCCTGGGCCAGCAGGGCGATCGTCCCCACCGCCGGCAGGATCTCCGGCCGCACCTCCTCGGCCGGCTCGCGCTGGCCCAGGATGAGCACCCGCTGCCCGGCCGTGGCGGCCGCCTCGATCGCCTGGACCGAGACCGGCCGGCCCACCCGCAGGGGCATCGTCACCCCCGGGAACAACACCGAGTCCCGCAGCGGGACCACCGGCAGGACCAGCTGTTCGGTTGTCTGGGTCAGCGTCTGCTCACGCACGGTCATCGCCTCGACCTCCCTTCCTGTCAGCAGAAGGATACAAAATTGAGCCAAGTATTGTCAAATTTCTTTCTTAGAACTGGCATAGAACACCCCCGGTCGCCCGCGCCTTGACAGACCGGGAGGGGCGGGGTATACTGGAGCCAGAGGGAGCCTGGCCGGGTGGCTCAGCCCGGCCACACCGGGAGGGTGCCGTGCGCGACCGTGGAGGCCTCAGCGACCGCGTCGGTCGGTCCGGGCCACGGCGTGGGTCCGCCGGTCCCCTACCGGGGAGACCCTGAGGACTGTTGGCCGCTTCCCCACGGCCGTGGACCGGTCCGCCGGTCCACGGTTTTTTTGTGTCGGAGACCAGTGAAGGCGCGTCCGCGGACGCGTCAGAGGGGCGAAAGGGATGCCTGAGCCGGCTGTCTGTGTCCAGGAGGTCACCAAGGTCTTCGCCGAGACACCGTTCTGGCGGTGGCTGCGGCCGGCCGCGCGGGCGGCCGACCGGGTGGTCGCCGTCGACCGTGTCAGTCTCACGGTCGCTCGTGGCGAGATCGTCGGCCTGCTCGGGGCCAACGGCTCCGGGAAATCGACGCTCATCCGCCTGATCGCCACGCTCCTCATTCCCGACAGCGGGACGATCACCGTCTTCGGCCACGACGTCCGGCGTGAGGAGATGACGGTCAAGCGGTTGATCAATCGGGTGAGCGTTGAGGCGGCCTTCTTCAAGAAGCTCTCGCCGATGGAGAACCTGCTCTACGCCGCCCGCCTCTACGGCCTGGAGGCCCGGACCGCCCGTCAGCGCATCGTGGCGATCCTGGAGCAGCTGGGGATCGAGACCCGCCGGGTGCACGAGCCGCTCGAGAAGATGTCGCGCGGGATGCAGCAGAAGGTGGCCATCGCCCGGGCCTTCCTGACCGCGCCGGTCCTGCTGCTTTTGGATGAGCCGACGACCGGTCTGGACCCGCAGTCCAAGCGCGAGGTCCAGGAGTTCGTCCGCCGTATCCGGGCCCAGCACGACGCCACGGTCCTGCTCACCACCCACGACATGGAGGAGGCCGAGCGACTCTGCGACCGGCTGGCCATTATGGACCGTGGGCGGATCGTCGCCGTGGGCCGGCCGGCGGACCTCAAGCGTCAGGTGGTCGGCGACGAGCGGGCCACGCTGGAGACGGTCTTTCTCCGGCTCACCGGCCGGCGTCTCGACGAGGAGAGCGAGGCCGCTCTGGCCTCGTAGGGCCGGCCCCGGACGACCGTGGCGGCAGGAGGAGGAACGGATGGCGACGCTGGCCCGTGAGGTCCAGGCCGCTTACGCCTTTGTCGAGCGCAACTTCAACCTGGTCAAGCGCTACTGGGGCTGGGAGATCGTCTGGCTGGTCTACGCGGTGGCCCACTCGCTGGCCATCGGCTTCATCGGTCTGGGGATGGAGCAGGTGAGCGGCCAGCGGGTGGACACCCGTCAGGTGGTGCTGTATCTCCTGGTCGGGACGCTGGTCTGGAGTTACCTGGCGGTGGTCTTTGACGCCATCGGCGAGATGATCGCCTGGGAGCGGTGGGAGGGGACCATCGAGTACACGTTCATGGCGCCGGTCTCGCGGCTGGTGCACATGCTCGGCACCTGTCTTTTCGCCGTGGTCTACGGGCTGCTGCGGACCGGGCTGATCCTGGGGATCGTGGCCCTCTTCTTCCACCTCGACCTCTCGCGGGCCAACCTGCTGGCGGCGATCGTGGTCCTGGTGGTGGCCAGCCTGAGCTTCATCGGCCTGGGGATCATGGTCGCCACCCTGCCGCTCCTCTTCACCGAGCGGGGCTCGCAGATGGTCTACATCGCTCAGGCCTGCCTGCTCCTTTTCTCCGGCATCTACTACCCGGTCGAGGTGATGCCCGGCTGGATGCAGACCCTCGCTCGCCTCTCGCCGGCGACCTACGCCCTGGCCGCCGCCCGCGAGAGCCTGCTTTACGGCCGCGATCTTGGGGCTCTGGCCGGTCTGATCCTGCCGCTCCTCGGCCTGGGCCTGCTCAGCATCCCGCTGGGGCTGCGCGTCTTCCTGGCCGCCGAGCGCTACGCCAAGCGGACCGGCCGGCTCAAGCGCAGCGGCTAGGGCTGGCAGGATTCCTCGGCCTGGCGGATCTCGATCTGGCCGTCGCGCTCGCGCGTCTCAAAGCGCAGGGCGCTGGCCGTGGCCGGGCCGGCCAGCACCTGGCCGTCGGTCAGGCGAAACTGCGAGTAGTGCCAGGGACAGGTGACGGTCAGGTCGCTCACCCGGCCCTGGTCGAGCGGGCCGCCCAGGTGGGGACAGGTGGCCCCGATGGCGTAGACCCGGCCCTGGAGGCGGCTGAGGAGCACGGGCACGGTGCCAACGACCACCCGCCGGCGCTGGCCCTCGGCCAGATCGGCGGCGGGCAGGACCGGTGTCCAGGCGCGGGGGCCGCTCTGGAAGGCGGTCCGGTTCACCCCGACGCCGCAGCGGTAGGCCAGATGTCCGCCCAGCCAGGTGCTGAAGGCGAGGAGGCCGTAGCCCAGCCCGGCCAGCCCGATCCCCCGCCCCCGGTCGCCACGGAGCCGGGCCAGGAGGGAGGCGGTGTAGAGGCCGGTGACCGCCAGGTTGGCCAGCCCATGGACCAGCCCCAGCCGGCGGGCGCCGTGGCTGGTCCAGGTCCAGTCGGCCAGCCCGGCCGTGGCCGCCGCCAGCGCCCCGACGAGGCCGAACCCGGTGGTCGCGGTCGCCGCCGACCGCAGTCCCCGCCCGGGACGCAGCCAGTCGAGCAGGTCCAGGCAGAGGGTCGCGGTCCAGGCGCCGACCGGCCAGTCGGTGAGGGCGGCGTGCAGGGGGTGGCCGAGCCAGGTGCCGTGCACGAGCGAGCGCAGACGGGGCCGGTGCTCCAGGAACTCGTGGAGCGGCCGCTGCAGCGGGCCGGCCAGCCGGTCGAGGAACGACTGCTGCTCGATGGTCTGTTCGATCTTCTCCAGCGCTTCCACCGCCATCGGGTCTCCTCCGGTGAGTCTCGCGCCCTCTCTGGGCAAGAGTCGTGCAGCGGCCGTCCGGGACCGTCCTTGACACCGTCTCCCGGTCGGCCTATACTTTGGCTATCGCAAACTGTTAGGCGAACATGAGATTCCTGGTCGGGTGTCGGTGGGCGCCCGGCCGGGCCGGGAGAGGACACGGTGCGCGAGACAGCCACCCTGCGCAGTCTGCACGACCTTCCCCCGCACACGGTCCGGCTGACGCTGGTCGGGCTCTTCCTGGGATTGCTCCTGGCGGCGCTGGACAACACGGTCGTGGGCACGGCCATGCCGCGGGTGGTGGCGGATCTGGGGGGCTTTGAGCGCTACGCCCTGGTGGCCACCGCCTACGTGGTCACCGGCACGGTGGTCGGCCCCATCGTCGGGCGGCTCTCCGACCTCTACGGGCGCAAGAAGTACTACCTGGGCGGGATTGGGCTTTTTCTGGTGGGGTCGGCCCTCTGCGGAGCCAGCCCGTCCATGGACTGGCTGATTCTGGCCCGGGCCTTCCAGGGGATCGGCGCCGGCGTGATGCAGACCATGGCCTTCACGGTGGTCGGCGACCTCTTCCCGCCGGCCCAGCGTGGTCGGGCTCAGGGGGCCACCGCCGGGGCCTTCGGTCTCTCGTCGCTGGTCGGCCCCATGGTCGGCGGCTACATCACCGACCACTGGTCCTGGCGCTGGGTCTTCTACATCAACCTGCCGCTGGGGCTCCTGGCCCTGGTGGCGCTGGCCCTTTTCTTCCCGCCGCTCCGGCCGCACCGGCCCCACCGGGGCATCGACTACGCCGGCGCCGGGGTCTTCATCCTGGCGGTGGGGCCGCTGCTGCTGGCGCTCTCGTGGGGCGGCACCGTTTACCCGTGGCTTTCGGCCCCGGTCCTGGGACTGCTGGTCCTCGCCGTGCTGGCGGCCCTGCTCTTTATCCAGATCGAGCGGCGAGCCCCGGAGCCGCTCCTGCCGCTGGGGCTCTTCCGCCATCGGATCATCGGCAACGCTCTCCTGGTGATGGCCCTGACCGCGGGAGGCTTCTTCGGCACGGCCCTCTTCGTGCCGCTCTTTCTCCAGGGCGTGCTCGGGGCTTCGGCCACCGAGAGCGGTCAGATGATGACGCCGACGATGCTGGCCTTCGTCGGCGGCGCGCTGCTGGCCGGCCAGACGATCACCCGCACCGGCCGCTACAAGCTCCAGGCGGTCGGCGGCCTGGCGCTGGCGGTGAGCGGCATGCTCGCCTTCGCGACGCTGGGTCCCGAGACGCCCCGCTGGCTGGTGGTGGCCGACCTCGTCTGGACCGGCCTGGGGATGGGCATGACGATGCCGACCTTCACGATCATCGTCCAGAACGCCCTGCCCTACGAGTACCTCGGCGTCGGGACCGCCACCGCCCAGTTCGCCCGCGCCCTGGGTGGCACGGTCGGCTCGGCCCTCTTCGGGACGCTGGTGGCCAACCGTTTCCAGCCGGCCTTCCTGGCCGCTCTGCCGCCGGCGCTCCAGGCGAGCCTGCCGGCCGACCGCCTGGCCCGCCTCTCTAACCCCCGGGCCCTCTTCCTGGGGGGCGAGGGCGGCGTGGCCCTCGGCAGCGCGCTGGCGCCGTTCGGCCAGATCCCGGCGGAGGCGGCGGCCCAGGTTCACCAGGCCCTGCGGGCGGGCCTCGCCGGGGCCCTGCACGACGCCTTCTTCCTGGGTGGGCTGGTGATGGCCCTGGCCCTGGTGGCGGTGCTGTTCATCCCCGAGGTCCCGCTGCGCCGCAGCCACCACACGGCGCCCCCATCGGTGTCGGTGGCGCCAGCCCGGAGCGAGCGCGGCGGGTAGGGCGCCGGTCTCCCCCGCCGCGCCGGGCGTGCGCCCACCGACCGCCCTCTCCCGCCCTTTACCGGGCTGGCCGCCCGCGCTACAATGGCCTCCACCGGCGACGCGCGGACCGGCCGCCAGCGGTGCTGAGGAGCGCGTGTGCGGATCGTGGCCGTCGGCAACTTCGGCCTGACTACCAAACAGACCATGGCCGCGCGGGCGCTGCCCCTGCTGCAGGCCCTGGGCCAGCGCGGCCATACGGTCTGGCTCGTCCTGCCGACCTGGGACGAGCCGGCGCGGACCGACCGGACCTGGTCGGTCCAGGGGGTGACCTGCCTGGGCCTGTCCGCGCCCGGCGGACCGCTCTGGCCCTACCGGCTGGCCCTGCGGACCCTGCGGGTGGTCTGGACCCTGCGGCCCGACCTCGTCTACTGTTTCAAGCCCAAGGCCTTCGCCGGGGCGGTCCTCCTCGCCTTCTGGCTCGGGCGGCGCCTGGGACGTTTCCACGGGCCGCTCGTCCTGGACACCGACGACTGGGAGGGCGACGGGGGCTGGAACGACCGCGAGCGGGCCCGCTTCCGGCCCTGGGAGCGGCGTCTCATCGCCTGGCACGAGCGCTGGTGCCTGGTCCACGCCGATCTGGTCACCGCCGCCAGCCAGACGCTGGCCGACCGCGCCCGGGCCCTGGGCGCCCGGCGGGTGCTCTACCTGCCCAACGGGCTGGCCGCGACCGCGCCCGCCTGGACGCCCGGCGATGGGCGCCGGGTACGCCGGGCGTTCGGCCTGGGCGACCGTCCGCTGGTGCTGATCTACACCCGCTTTGTCGAGTTCGCCCCCGACCGGCTGGTGGCCACCCTGGCGGCCATTATCCGGTCGCGGCCCCCGGTCGCCGCGCTGATCGTCGGCCGGGGGCTGGCGGGCGAAGAGCGGGCGTGCGCCCGTCTGGTCGACCGGGCGGGGCTGGCCGACCGGGTGGTCTTCGCCGGCTGGGTCCAGCCCGACGACCTGCCGGACTACTTCGCCGCCGCCGATCTGGCCCTCTACCTCCTCGACGACACGCTGCTCAACCGGGCCAAATGCCCGGTCAAGCTCCTGGAGCTGCTGGCCGCCGGCGTGCCGGTGGTGGCCGACGCGGTGGGTGAGGCACAGGCTCTCATCCGCCCGGGCGAGACCGGGATCCTCGTCCCGCCCGGTGATACCGTGGCGATGGCGACCGCCGCCCTGGCGCTCCTGGACGACCCGGCCCGGCGCTGGACGCTCGGGGCCCAGGCGCGGGAGTTCGTCCGGCGCCACCGTCTCTGGGAGGGGCTCGGGCCACGACTGGTGGCCGCGATCGAGGCGCTCGGCGCGCCGGGCTGGGCGGAGGATGCGCGGCCGGTCGCCAGATCGCAGGGGGGGGACCGTCCCTGAGGAGCGCACCTGTTCTCGGCGTCGACGTCGGCGGGACGTTCACCGACTTCGCCCTTCTGGCCGCGGGCCGGCTGCGGGTGGACAAGCGCCCCAGCACGCCTGCCGACCCGGCGCGGGCGGTTCTGGAGGGCCTGAGCGAGCTGGCCCCGCCGGGAACACGGGTGGTCCACGGCACCACGGTGGCCACCAACGCCCTGCTGGAGCGGCGGGGGGCCCGGACCGCCTTTCTCACCACCGCCGGCTTCGGCGACCTTTTGTTGCTGGCCCGGCAGGACCGGCCGGCCCTCTACGATCTGGCCCCCCGACGGCCGGCGCCGCTCGTGCCGCCCGACCTCTGCTTTGAGATCGACGAGCGGCTGAGCGCCGAGGGCACCGTGCTGGTGCCGCTGAACACGGCCCAGATTCCGGCGATCATCGCCCGACTGCGGGCGGCCCGGGTCGAGGCCGTCAGCCTCTGCCTCCTCTTCGCCTACCGCAATCCGGAGCACGAGCGGCTGGTCGCTCAGGCGCTTCGCGCGGCGCTGCCGGCCGTCTTCCTCTCGGTGGGGCATGAGGTTCTGCCGGAGTTTCGCGAGTACGAGCGGGCCGCGACCGTGACGCTCAACGCCTACGTTGGGCCGGTGATCGCCCGCTACCTGGAGCGTCTCGAACGGGGGCTGGCCGGCCAGGGGCGGGGGCCGCTCTTCATCACCCAGTCCAACGGTGGCGTCCTGACCGCCGCCGGCGCCCGGCGCTGGCCGGTCCGGACCGTTCTCTCCGGTCCGGCCGCCGGGGTGGTTGGGGGGTTCGCCGTGGCCCACCAGGCCGGGTTCAGCCAGGTGATGACGTTCGATATGGGTGGCACCTCGACCGACGTGGCCCTCTGCCCCGGCGAGATCCCCTGGACCGAGGAGACGCGAATCGGTGATCTCCCCATCCGGCTGCCGGCGGTGGCCGTCCAGAGCGTTGGGGCGGGCGGGGGATCCATCGCCCGGCTGGACGCCGGCGGGGCGCTGCGGGTCGGGCCGGAGAGCGCCGGGGCCGATCCCGGGCCGGCCTGCTACGGCCGGGGCGATCAGCCCACCGTCACCGACGCCAACCTGGTGGCGGGCCGTCTGCTGCCCACATATTTCCTGGGCGGCCGGCTGCGGCTGGACGTCGCCCGGGCCCGAGCGGCGCTGGGACGCCTCGGTCGGGATCTCGGCTGGTCGCCCGAGGAGACGGCCCTGGGGGTGCTGGCGGTGGCCGAGGCGGCGATGGAGCGGGCCCTCTGGCAGGTCTCGGTCGCCCGGGGCTACGACCCGCGCGATTTCGTGCTGGTGGCCTTCGGCGGGGCCGGGCCGCTCCACGCCGCCGCGCTGGCCACGGCCCTGGGGATGACCACTGTGCTGGTGCCGCGTTATCCCGGCGTCCTGGCGGCTATCGGGGCCATCAGCGCCGATCTGGTGCGCGACGAGAGCCAGGCGGTCCTGGCCCGGCTGACCGCGGTCTTCGACCAGCTGCCGGCCCTGGCCCGCCGGCTCGTCGACCGGGTCCGGGCGGAGTTCTCACCCGCCGACTGGGACCAGGCCCGTCTGGCCTTCGCCCTGGACCTGCGCTTTGCGGGGCAGGGCTACGAACTGACCACACCCTGGCAGCTGGGAGAGGCGCTCGCCGCCGTGGTCGCGCGCTTTCACGGGCTGCACCGCCAGCGCTACGCCTTCCACCTGCCCGATCGGCCGGTCGAGGTGGTGGCCGTGCGTCTTCGGGTCACCGTCCCCCTGCCCCGGCCGCTGGAGGGCGAAGCGGCGGCGGCGACCGCGCCGGTCGAGGCGGCCCTGGTCGCGCGCCAGCCGGTTCTTCTGGCCGATGGCTGGCGGGAGACGCCGGTCTACGACCGGGCGCGGCTGGGGCCGGGCCACGCCCTCGCCGGGCCGGCGCTCATCGTTCAGGCCGACGCCACGACGCTGGTGCCGCCCGGCTGGTGGGCCAGGGTCGACCGCTACGGACACCTGCTGCTGCGGCGCAACGGAGGATAGCCATAGTGGCGAGCGTGGACCCGGTCAGCCTGGAGGTCTTCCGCCATCGGCTGAGCAGTGTGCCCGAGACGATGGGGGCGGCCCTAGAGCGGTCGGCGCTCTCGCCCAACATTCGGGAGCGCCGGGACTTCAGCTGCGCCCTCTTTACCCCTGAGGGCGATCTGGTGGCCCAGGCCGCCCACATCCCGGTGCATCTCGGGGCGATGCCGGCGGCGGTCCGGGCGGCGCTGACCCAGGGGCCGCTGGCCCCCGGCGATGTCGTCGTCCTCAACGACCCTTTCCTGGGGGGAACGCATCTGCCGGACATCACCATGGTCTCGCCGGTCTACGAGGGCCCCACGCTCGTCGGGTATCTGGCCTCGCGGGCCCATCACGCCGACGTCGGCGGAATGGCGCCGGGGTCGATGCCGCTTTCGACCGAGATCTATCAGGAGGGGATGATTATCCCGCCGCTGAAGCTGCGGGAGGGCGGACGTCTGAACGAGGCGCTGCTCGCCCTCATCTGCCGCAACGTCCGCACCCCTGACGAGCGGCGGGCCGATCTCCTGGCCCAGATCGCCGCCCACGATGTCGGGGCCGCCCGCCTGGGCGAGATCGCCCGCCGGACCGGGATCGCTGCTCTCCTGGCCCACGCCCAGGCCCTTCTGGACTACGCCGAACGGTTCACCCGCCAGGTCATCGCCGCCCTGCCCGACGGCCAGTACGCGTTTGCCGACTATCTGGACGATGACGGTCAGGACCCCACACCGCTGCCGATCCGGGTGACCGTGACCATCGCCGGCGACACCCTGACCGCCGATTTCACCGGCTCGGCGCCGGAGTGTCTGGGCTGTCTGAACGCCGTCGAGGCGGTGACCTGTTCGGCCGTCTACTACGTGGTCCGCTGCCTGACCGGGGAGACGCCGCCGGCCAACGCCGGGGCCTTCCGGCCGATCCGGGTCATCGCCCCGCCGGGGACCATCGTCAACGCCCGGCCGCCACGAGCGGTGGCCGGAGGGAACGTCGAGACCTCGCAGCGGATCGTCGATGTGCTGCTGGGGGCGCTGGCCCAGGCGGCGCCAGACCGTATCCCGGCGGCCGGCCAGGGGACGATGAACAACGTGGCGCTGGGGGGCGTGGTCCACGGCCAGCCCTTCGCCTACTACGAGACGATCGGCGGCGGGATGGGGGCCTCGCCGCAGGGGGACGGGCTGAGTGGCGTCCACGTCCACATGAGCAACACCCGCAACACCCCGGTTGAGGCTCTCGAACACGTCCTGCCGGTCCGGATCCGGCGCTACGCCCTGCGCTGGGGCTCGGGCGGCGCCGGCCGCTTCCGGGGCGGGGACGGGGTGGTCCGCGAGTACGAGTTCCTGGTGCCGACGACGGTGACCCTTTTGACCGAGCGGCGGCGCTTCGCCCCCTATGGACTCCAGGGCGGTCAGCCGGGGGCGCGGGGGGAGAACTGGCTGATCCGCGACGGGGGCGAGACGCCCCTGCCGGGGAAGGTGACGCTGCGCCTGCAGCCCGGCGACCGGCTGCGGATCGCCACCCCGGGCGGGGGCGGCTGGGGGCCGCCGGCGGGGTCGGCTTAGACGTGGAAGCGGAAGGTGATGACGTCGCCGTCCTGGACGACGTAGTCGCGGCCCTCCAGGCGGACCAGTCCCCGTTCGCGGGCGGCGGTCAGGCTCCCGGCGGCCAGCAGGTCGGCCCAGGAGACGACCTCGGCCCGGATGAAGCCGCGCTCCATGTCGCTGTGGACCCGGCCGGCGGCCTGCGGGGCCTTCGTCCCGGCCACGACCGGCCAGGCCCGCACCTCGCGGGTGGTGGCCGCAGTGTAGAAGGTGATGAGGTTGAGCAGACGGTAGCTGGTCTGGACCAGCGTCTCGAGCCCCGAGACGGTCAGGCCCAGCGCCGCCCGGTACTCCCGGGCCTCCTCCGGGCTGAGGGCGGCCAGTTCGGCCTCCAGGGCCGCGCAGATCAGCACCACGAGCGCGCCCTGCTGGGCGGCCAGCGTCTGGAGGGGGTCGAGCGCCGGGCGTGTGTCCGGGGCCGTCTCCTCGGCGACGTTGGCCACGTACAGGCAGGGCTTGAGGGTCAGCAGACCGAACCCCTGGAGCAGGGCCTGCTCCTCCGGAGCGAGGGCCAGGGTGCGCAGCGGCTGGCCGGCGTTGAGGTGGGCCTGCAGCCGGCGCAGGAGGTCGACCTCGCGCCGGGCGGCTGGCTGGCCGGTCCGGGCAGCGGTCTGGAGGCGCTCCAGTCGCCGCTCGATCAGCGCCAGATCGGCCAGGGCCAGTTCGGTCAGAAGGATCGTGGCGTCGCGGACCGGGTCGATGCTGCCGTAGAGGTGGGGCACGTCCGGGTCGGCGAAGCAGCGGAGGACGACAATCACCGCGTCCACGGTCCGGATGTGGCTCAGGAACTGATTGCCCAGTCCCTCGCCCTGGCTGGCGCCCTGGACCAGGCCGGCGATGTCGACGACCGCGATGGTGGCCGGGACCTTCCGCTCGGTCTGGAGCAGGGCGTGCAGCTGGTCCAGTCGCTCGTCGGGCACGGCCACGACGCCGACGTTCGGATCGATGGTGGTGAAAGGATAGGGGGCCACCGCCGCCCCGGCTCGGGTCAGGGCGTTGAAGAGGGTGGACTTGCCCGCATTGGGGAGACCGACCAGACCGAACGTCAGCGCCATCGGTCAGACAACCACCTTTCCAGGACAAAACGGCACCCCCGTCGGGCGTTCGCCGACGGGGGCTCTCTCCAGCGACAAGGATACCAGAAAGGGCGCGTCCGGCGCAACCGCGCGGTGGAGAGGGGGCGGCGACGCGGAGCGCCGGCTTTCCGCCGGGCCGCTTTTGGGCTATGATGGAGGCGTGATCGGGGTCTTGACAGCCCGCCGGGTGGGCTGTAGGATAGGGTCGGGTGATAAATCATCGATGATTGAGCAGGTCGGCCGGGCTCGGTCCCGCGGGCCGGGCCGGAAAGGAGCGCGATGAGCGAGGTCAGCGTCCCCGCCTTCCGAGGTAAGGTCCTGGCCACCTTCTTCGGCGACGAGTCCTTCCCCATCCAGTGGGACTCGCCCGAAGAGCGAACCCTGATGTGGTGGTACGACGATCTGCACTGCCCCAACCCGGTCTCGCCTCTCTGGTTCGACGTCGGTGGCTGGTGGCACACCTGCGACTACCTCTTCCGCCGCTTCGGTTTCCCCCTGGCGGTCGACTGGAAGGCCAAGATCATCAACGGCTACCTCTACACCGCCATCGTCCCGGCCGACCCCACCTACGCCGCCCAGATCGGGCCCTACTTCACCACCGTCATGCCGGTCTACGCCGCCAACTTCCTCGACTGGTGGCGGACCCGACTGCGCCCGGAGATCGAGCGCAACTTCGCGTATCTGGACGGCTACGACAGCGAAAGAGCGACGCTCCTCGAACTCCTGATCCATCTGGAGGACGCGCTGGACATCCAGGAGCGCCACTGGCGCATCCACTGGATCCTCAATCTGGCCCAGTTCCAGGCCTCGCTCGATCTGCAGGCGGCTATCAAGGAGGTCCTGGGGACCGTCGATCAGGACCTCCTGGGCCGCATCCTGGTCTCCGATGAGGACCGCAACTGGGACGCGATCCGCGCCCTCTGGGAGTTGAAAGAGCAGGTCAAGGCCGACCCTCTCCTGCGCGAGGCCTTCGGCGCTGAGACGGCCACCGAGATCCTTCAGCGACTGGAGGCCCTCGGCCCGGCGGCCGAGCCCTTCCGCACCGCCCTGGCCCGCTACCAGCGGGAGTTCGGGAACAAATCGATCTACGCCCACGAGTACATCTATCCCCTCTGGCGGGAGAACCCGGCGCCGATCATCGAGATGATCAAGAGCTACCTGGAGACCGACTACGACTACCCGGAGGCGGTGCGGCGGGTGCGCGAGACCCGCGAGGCGGCTATCCGGGAACTCCTGGCCCGGATCCCGCCGGAGAACACGGCCGGCCGGCAGAAGATCGAGCAGGCGCTTGAACTGGCGCTGAAGATGACCCCGCTCACCCCCGACCACCATTTCTACATCGATCAGGGCACGTACGCCCGGCTGCGGCTGGTTTTCCTGGCCATCGGCCGTAAACTGGCCGCGCTGGGACGCCTGGCCGACCCGGAGGACATCTTCTACCTGCGCTATCACGAGATCCGGGTGGTGGCGACCAATCCCACGGCCATCGATGCCCGGGCGCTGGTGGCCGAGCGGCGGGCCGCCCGCGAGCGGGCTTTCCAGATCCGGCCGCGCGAATGGGTGGGCACCGTAACCGAGTGGGACCTCTACACCGAGCCGTACAAGTCGCTGTGGGGGTACCCCGAGAAGTTCTTCCGCAGCCAGGAGGCGGCGGTGGCCGATGTCATCACCGGGCTCGCGGCCTCGGCCGGGGTGGCCGAGGGAGTGGCGCGGGTGGTGGCCTCGCCGGCCGAGTTCGACCAGGTGCGGCCGGGCGACATCCTGGTCTGCAAGATGACCAGTCCGGCCTGGATCGTGGTCTTCACCAAGATCCGCGGGCTGGTCACCGACGCCGGCGGTGTCCTCTCGCACCCGGCCGTCGTCTCCCGCGAGTTCGGCATCCCGGCGGTTGTCGGAACCATTGTCGCCACCCAGCGCATCCGGAGCGGCGACCGCATCCGCGTCAACGGCAGCGAGGGCCGGGTCGAGATCCTGCGGTAGGGGGGACGTGTGCTCCTCTGGCTGACCGATCCGACCGCCACCGACCCCACCCTGACCGGCGGGAAGGGGGCCAATCTGGCCCGCCTGGTCCGGTGGGGGCTGCCGGTGCCGCCGGGGTTTGTGGTCCCGGTCACCGCCTTCCAGCCGATCCTGGCGGCGGTGGACGCCCCGGCCCGGCTGCGCGCCCTGGCCGGAGAGACAGTGAGCGCGGCGCAGCTGCAGCGCCTGGCCGACGACCTGCGTCAGATGGTCCGGGAGCGCGCGCTGCCCCCGGACCTGGTCCAGGCCATCGTCGCCGCCTACCGCCACCTGGCCCCCCAGGACGAGCCGGTGGCGGTCCGCTCCAGCGCCCTGGGCGAGGATTCGCAGACCGCCAGTTTCGCCGGCCAGCAGGAGACCTACCTCAACGTCTGCGGGCCGGCCGCGGTGGTCGCGCGGGTCCGCGACTGCCTGGCCTCGCTCTTTCTCCCGCGGGCGCTGTTCTACCGGCTGCATCGCCAGCACCAGCCCACCCTGGGCCTGGCGGTGGTGGTCCAGCGGATGGTCCAGCCACGGGCGGCGGGCATCCTCTTCACCGTGGACCCGGTGCAGGGGCGGCCGCAGGTGGTGGTCGAGGCGGTGCCGGGCCTGGGCGAGGCGCTGGCCAGCGGGGCCGTGACCCCCGACCACTACGCGGTGGACCGGGCGACCGGGGCGGTCGTCGCCACCTATATTCCGCCGCGCGAGGGGCGAGAGGCGCCGGCGGGCCTGCTGACCGCCGCCGACCTTCGGGCGCTGGTCGACCTCGGTCTGCGGGTGGAGCGGCTCTTTGGCCAGCCGCAGGACATCGAGTGGGCCATCGCCGACCGCCTGTACCTGCTCCAGAGCCGTCCCATCACCACCCTTCGCCGGAGCGGCCACGATGGCGCGCAGCCCGCTGGTTGAGGCCGCCGTCGCCTGGGTTCAGGCCCACTACTGGAACGCCCCGCATCTGGTGCGGGCCCTGGAGTGGCTGGAGCAGCTGGACCCGGCGGCCGATGAGGCGGTGCAACTGGCCACCGTCCTGCATGATATCGAGCGGGCCTTCCCCGGGCCGGAGGCCCCGGTCTGGGACGCGACCCGCGGACCCGACGACCCCGACTACAACCGCCGGCACGCCGAGCGCTCAGCCCGGATCGCCGGCCAGATCCTGGCCGATCTCGGGGCCGGGCCAGCGCTCAGCGCCCGGGTCCAGGCCCTCATCGCCGCCCACGAGGAGGGCGGCTGGCCCGAGGCCGACCTGGTCCAGGCGGCCGACAGCCTGAGTTTCCTGGAGACCAACGTGGATCTGGTGCTGCGCTGGCTGGCCACCGGTCAGCACGGGGTCGGGCCGGCCGAGGCCCTGGCCAAACTGCGCTATATGCGCGACCGGATCCGTCTGCCCCAGGCCCGGCCGCTGGCCGCCCGTCTCTACGCCCAGGCCGTCGCGCGGGTGCAGGAGGCGCTCCGGGCGGGAGGACCGAACCGTGCGCTTTGAGGGGACGTTCACCCTGCCTCTTCCGGTCGACCAGGCCTGGCTGGCCCTGCAGGCGGTGGAGACCGTCAGCGGTTGCCTGCCGGGGGCGGAAGGGGTCCGCCAGCTGGGGCCCGACCG
Source organism: Chloroflexota bacterium (assembly GCA_034433795.1). Classification (GTDB taxonomy): domain Bacteria; phylum Chloroflexota; class UBA6077; order FW602-bin22; family DAOUAE01; genus DAOUAE01. The sequence goes on along the minus strand of DAOUAE010000080.1, from coordinate 6,727 downwards.
TTACAGCGGCCAGGTCCGGGTCCGGCTCGGGCCGATTCAGGCCCTCTTCGACCTGACCGGCACGGTCCAGCCGGACGGCGCCACCCGCACGCTGCGGGTGGACCTCCAGGGGCGGGAGCGGCTGACGGGCACGCTGGTCGAGGGGACGTTCGTCGTGCGGCTCGAGCCGGTGGGCCAGGAGACCCGTGGCGCCTACGCCCTCGACCTGGTCCTGCGGGGGAAGCTCGGCCAGCTGGGCCAGGCGGTCTACCAGGATGTCGCCCAGCGGATGACGCGCGAGACCATCACCTGTCTGCAGAGCCGGTTGAGCGCGGCGCGATGACGACCCTGCTCTGGCTCGAACCGACCACCCTGGCCGAAGCCCTGGCCCTGCGTCAGGCGTACGGCGACGAGGCCCGCCCGCTTGGCGGCGGCGTCTGGGTGACCCTCCTGCTCCAGCAGGGGTTGCTCCGGCCCCGGGCTCTCCTGGCCCTCCACCGCCTGGCCGATCTGACCGGGATCGGCCTGGAGCCCGATGGCACCCTCCGTCTGGGAGCGGGCCTGCCGCTGAACGTGGTGGCCAGCCATCCACTGGTCCGGGAGCGGGCGCCGGTCCTGGCCCGGGCCTGCGGGCTGGTGGCCAACGTCCGCATTCGCGCCCAGGGGACCATCGGCGGCAATCTCTGCGAGGCCGATTACGCCTCCGACCCCCCGGCCGCGCTGGCGGCCCTGGGGGCCCGGGTGCGTCTGGCCAGCACCCGGGGGACTCGCGAGCTTCCCGTCCAGGAGTTTCTGGTCGGCCACTACCAGACCCAGGTCCAGCCCGAGGAGATCGTGACCGATCTCCTCGTTCCGCCGCCGCTGCCGGGAGCCCGGAGCGTCTACCTCAAGTTCGTCACCCGTTCGAGTGAAGACCGCCCCTGCGCCACCGTGGCGGCGGTCGCCGGCCTCGATGCCGAGGGGCGCTGCCAGCACCTCGCCCTGGCCGTCGGGGCGGTGGCCAGCACCCCGGTCGTCCGGCCCGCGGTTGCGGCGCTGGCGCGGGGCGAGCGGCTGACACCCGCCCTCATACGGGAGATCGCCAGCCGCTTCGTCGAGGGACTGGATCTGGTGAGCGACCTGCGGGGCTCGGCCGACTACCGGCGTCACCTGGTCCGGGTGCTTCTCCAGCGGGCGCTGCACCAGGTCGCGGCCGCACCGGAAGGAGGAGTCCGCGATGGCGATCGCTGAGGCGCCAGCGATGATCGATGCCTGGGAGCGGGCCACCGCCCGACTCCCGCTGACCGAGGACCTGCGCCTGCCCGGCATGCTGCACGGGGCCATCCTGCGCAGTCCCTATCCGCACGCCCGTCTGCGGCACATCGACCCCCGTCCGGCCCTGGCGATCCCCGGGGTGGTGGCGGTGGTCACCCGCGACGATATCCTGAGCGACCCGACCCTCGAGCGCACCTACGGCCCCCAGATCGCCGACGAGCCCATCGTGGCGCTGGAGCGGGTGCGCTACGTCGGCGACCGGGTGGCGGCGGTGGCGGCTGAGGACGAGGCCACCGCCCGGGCGGCCGTCCAGGCCATCCTGGTCGAGTACGAGCCGCTCCCGGCCGTCTTCGACGCTGTCGCGGCGGCGCGCCCGGAGGCGCCGCTGGTCCATCCCGACCTCGCCGCCTATCCGGGGGTGTCGCTGAACTTCGACCTGCGGCCGGTGCCGGGCACCAACATCTGTCACCACTTCCGCATTCGTCGGGGCGACCTGGCGGCCGGTCTGGCCGCAGCCGATCTGGTTCTGGAGGAGACCTTCTTCACGCCCAGCGCCCAGCACGTGACGATGGAGCCCCACGTGACCGTGGCCGGGTGGGAGGGCGACCGGCTGGTCGTCTACACCGCCAGCCAGACGCCGTTCGATGTGCAGCGGGCGCTGGCCCGGCTCTTTCGGCTCGGTCTCGAGCAGGTGCGGGTGATCGTCCACCCGCTGGGCGGGGGGTATGGCGCCAAGACGTTCCCCCGGCTGGAGCCGCTGGCCGCCCTGCTGGCCCGCAAGGCCGGGCGACCGGTCCGCCTGGCCCTCAGCCGGGAGGAGGAGTTCGTCACCCTCAACCGGCATCCGGCCACCATCACCATCCGTCTGGGCGTCCGGCGCGACGGCACGATCACCGCCAAGCAGGTTCTGGCCTACTGGAACACCGGCGCCTACGCCGACAGCGGCCCCGGCGTGGCCACCAAGGGCGGCTACCACGCCGTCGGCCCCTACCGCATCCCCCACGTCTGGGTCGACTCCTACTGCGTCTACACCCATCTCCCGCCAAACGGCGCCTTCCGCGGCTACTCGGCCACCCAGGCCGTCTGGGCCTCGGAGCGCATGATGGACCTGGCCGCCGAGCGGCTGGGGCTCGACCCGCTGGAGTTTCGCCAGCGCAACCTCCTGCGCGACGGCGACGCCTTCGCCACCGGCGAGGTCGTCCACGACATCCACTTCGCCGATCTGCTTCAGGCCGCCGCTCAGACTATCGACTGGCCGCACGATCAGCGCACGGTCCTGCCCGACGGGACCATCCGGGCCAAGGGGCTGGCCGTCACCCTGAAGGGGATGCAGACGCCGAGCCGCTGTGAGGCCCGCGTCGGGCTGACCGCCGAGGGACGGCTGCGGGTCTACGCCGGCACGGTCGAGATGGGCCAGGGCAGCCGGACCGCTCTGGCCCGGCTGGCGGCGGCGGTCCTGGACCAGCCGCTCGACCAGGTCGAGGTGGTCTTCCCCGACACGGCGGTCGTTCCCTTCGACACCCGGACGACCTCCAGCCGCTCGACCTATATGCTCGGGACCGCCGTCCAGCGGGCGGCCACCCTCCTCCGCCAGCGCCTGCTCGACCTGGCGGCCGAGCTCCTGGAGGCCGATCCGCGCGATCTGGTGTGCCGATCCGGCCGGATCTTCGTCGCCGGCGTGCCGGAGCGGGCGCTCCGGCTGGGCGAGGTGGTGGCCCGGACCGGCCGGTTCGAACTGACCGCCCAGGCCGCCTTCGCCAACGAGGGGGGACTCGACCCCGACACCGGCCAGGGGGTCGCCTCCTCGCACTGGCACCAGAGCGCCGTCGGGGCGGTGGTCCGGGTCGACCCGGAGACCGGCCGGGTGGAGGTCGAGCACGTCCACGCCGCCGTCTACGCCGGCCGGGTGGTCAACCCGGTGCTGGCCCGTCTGCAGACCGAGGGCAACGTGGTCTTCGGCCTCGGCACGGCGCTCTTCGAGGAGATCGTCTTCGGCGAGGGGCAGGTGCTGAACGCCAACCTCTCCGACTATCTCATCCCCTCGTTCGCCGATATCCCGCCGCGGGTCACGGTGACGCTCCTGGAACGACCGGGGGCTGAGGTCCACGGCCTAGGCGAGACGGCCCTCCCTCCCACCCCGGCCGCCATCGGCAACGCCGTCGCCCGGGCCCTGGGGGTGAACCTCACCCGTCTCCCGCTCACGCCAGAGCGGCTGCGGGCCGCCCTGGCCGAGCCGGAGCGCCGCGAGGAGGGTTGATGAGCCTGACGATTCGCCTGCGGCTGAACGGCCGGGAGGAGACGCTCACCGTCCATCCCGACGAGACCCTGCAGTCGGTCCTGCGCGGGCGCTGCGGGCTGAGCAGCGTGCGTCTGACCTGCGGGATCGGGCTCTGCGGGGTCTGCACGGTGCTGCTCGACGGCCAGCCGGTCAGCAGTTGCCTGGTGCTGGCCCCGCTGGCCGCCGGTCGGGAGATTCTGACCGTGGAGGGGCTCCCGGCCGACGACCCGGTGCTCCGGGCCTTTGTGGCCGGCAACGCCTTTCAGTGCGGCTACTGCACACCCGGGTTTGTCCTGAGCGCCAGGGCCCTGCTCCGCGCCCACCCGCTGCCGGACCGCGCCCTCATCCGTCAGTACCTGGCCGGCAACCTCTGCCGCTGCGGGAGCTACTACGCCATCGAAGAGGCGGTGCTGCTGGCCGCCCGGCTGGCGGCCGGCGAGCCCCCGGCCGCACGGCCGCCGGGGTCGGAGAGCCCGGCCCGCCTGACCGATCACCGCTGAGGAGGAGAGACGCATGTCCAGGCCTTCTGCCGGTCAGCTGGCCCAGACCTGTCTGATGGTCCGCGATCTGGACCGCAGTCTGGCCCTCTACCACGGGCTCCTGGGAATGCCGATTGTCGAGGTCGTGCGCCGCGATCCGCCGGCCCGCGCCTACGCGGCCCTGGGCACGCCGGAGAACTATCTGGAGATCTTCGAGCGCCGGCCGGAGGAGGGCCCGCTGCCGGAGCGCGCCGCCGACCAGCCCCTCGGTCTCCACCATTTGGCCGTCTGGGTCGAGGACCTGGAGGGCCTGGCCGCCCGGCTGGCGGCCGCCGGCTACCCCTTGACCGGTCCCATCCGGTCGGTGTCGCGCTGGGTCGGGGCTGCCCTCCGGGTCGCCTGGATCGAGGACCCCGACGGGGTCAAAATCGAGCTCCTGGGGTACGTGGGGCCGGCCGGAGACTGAGCGCCCGGCCGGCAGGCCGCCGGGGCCGCGCGGCAGCATCCGGGGCGTCTCTCCGCCCCGCGCGGCGCTCGGCCCGCTCGTCGGCCGCGACAGGCGCCGGGGATGGACTCCGCCGCCGTCGGCTCGAGGTCAGCGGGGCAGGGTCGTCAGGCGGCCGGTGTAGACCCCTTCGCTGAGGAGCAGGTTCCGCATGTACTCGGCGGCCAGCTGGGTCTGCTCGTCGATGAACGCGAGCCCCTGCAGATCGTGGTGGCGCAGAGCCGGGTGGCAGAATTCGAAGGCCAGGTAGCCGTCGTAGCCGATCTCCTTGAGGGCCCGGATGAAGGTCGGGTAGTTGGCCAGCGGGCGGTCGAACTCAATGGGCCGCTGGCGGACGACGCCGTCGGGGCCGCGCTCGAATTCGCCGCCGAAGTGTGAGTGGACCTGCAGCCGGCCGGTCTCGCGCACCGCCTGCCAGACGTAGGCGTCGTCCTGGCGCTCCAGGATCGGCACGTCCAGGCAGGCCCGCAGGGCCGGCGAGTCGACCTCGGCGATCATCTCGAGCATATCGCGGTAGTGGCGCAGGAGCGGGGTGTGGTTCTGGAGGGCCAGCGTCACGCCGGCGTCCTGGGCGATCTGGGCGAGCTCCTTCAGGCTGGCCCGGACCGCCGCCCACTGCTCGCGGCGGGTGCTGTAGCGGCTGTTCTCGGCCCACATCGTCCGGGCGAACTCGTAGGCCGCCACGCCGGTCGGATCGAGGGTGACGCCGGGCCAGGCGAAGAAGACGCGGACGATGCGGCCGCCGAGGTCGGCGCAGAGCCGGATGATCTCCCGGACCATCAGGATCTGGCACTCGCGGTGCTCGGGGATGGGGCTGGAGAAGTCGTTATTGGCCGCCACGCCGATGATCTCGATCCCCTGGCTGGCGCAGAGGTCGCGGAACTCCCGACGCCGCCGGTCGTCCCAGTCCATCGGGTTGCCGTGGGGGCGTTTGCCGTCGATCTCAATGCCATCGAAGCCGTAGGCCACCGCCCGCTCGACGATCTCCGGCAGGGTCAGGGCCCGCCCCCGGTACCAGATCCCGAGATAGGTGATGGTGTACAAACCGACCTTCATGGTCCACCTCCCGTGAGGCCTCAGCACCGCTGAACGGCACGGCCGCTGGCCGGCAAGCGATCGTCCCAGCGGGGAGGGTAGTCGGCCAGGGCGAGGCTGTCAAGAGGCCCTTCCCGGTCGCCGGCCGTGGTCCCGCCTCCGGGGGCGCGCTGTCGCCCCGGTGGCGGTGGTGGTGGGACTGCGGCCCGTACCTCTCCGCAGGTGAAACGGTCGCCAGCGTCCCTGGCACGCCACGTGCCCACGCCTCGGCCTCGTTCTCCAGCCAGGGGCCCGGAGAACGGGATCAGCACGGGCAAGGAGGGCTCGATGGTCCGACGATGGTGGTCGCTTCTCCTGGCGGTCGGCCTGGCCCTGGCCGTGTTGGGGCCGGCCAGCCCGGTGGCGGCCTGGACGGGGGTGACCAGCGAGGCGCTGAACGTCCGGGCGGCGCCGACCACCCGCGCCGCGGTTCTGACCGTGCTTCCGCCGGGGACCTCCGTGGAGGTGGTGGCCGAGACCAGCGGCCAGGCGGTCGCGGGGAATGCCACCTGGTACCGGCTGGTCGACGGGGGCTACGTCCACAGCGCCTTCGTCACGGCCGCCAGCCGGTCAGGCCAAGCCCGACCGGCTGAGACCGCGCGCGCCGGCCGCTGGATCGAGGTGCGTCTGGGCGCTCAGCAGGCGACGGCCTACGAGGATGGTCGCCCGGTCTACACGGCGGCCGTCACCACCGGTCGTCCCGGCTGGGAGACGCCGGTGGGGACGTTCCGGATCCTGCGGCGGGTGGCCAATGAGACCATGGACTCGGCGACCGTCGGCATTCCGCGGGAGTCGCCCGAGGGCTACTACCTGACCAACGTCCTCTACACCCAGTACTTCACCCCCTACGGCCACGCTCTCCACTACAACTGGTGGTCGTCGCGCGAGGTCTTCGGCCGGCGGCCGACCAGCCGGGGCTGTGTGGGAATGGACCTGGCCGCCGCCCAGTTCTTCTGGCGCTTCGCCACCATCGGCACGCCGGTGATCATCCGGCCGTAGGCCAACCGACCAGGGGACCGATCCGGTCCCCTGGTCGCGTGACTGTCCCACAGGTGGTGGGTAGGGGACTGGACAAGACGGGGCAGACTCTCCTGGAATACAGGTAACACACCACCACACCCCAGGAGGCCTGCCCCATGGCCAGGATAACCCTCCGCA
>DAOUAE010000079.1:0-2068 GCA_034433795.1 Chloroflexota bacterium | reverse complement strand
CTGGGCGCGCTCCTGGCCTGGCCACGGGCGCCGCGCTTCCTGCAGTTCCTGCTGCCGCCGCTTCTCACGCTCTCGGCCGTGCCCTACTTTCTGCTCGGCCTGGGGCTGCTCTATCTCTTCGCCTTCCAGAACAAGTGGTTTCCCCTCTCCGGGGGCTACACCCCGGGGACGTTCCCCGACTGGAGCAGCCTGAACTTCTGGCTGGATGTGCTCTGGCACTCTGTGCTCCCCGCCCTCTCGATTCTCCTGGTCTCGATCGGCTTCTGGGCCCTGGGGATGCGGGGGATGATGGTCACCGTTCAGGGCGAGGACTTTATGACGTTCGCCGAGGCCAAAGGCCTGAAGGGCTCGACGCTTTTCCTGCGCTACGCTATGCGTAATGCTATTCTGCCCCAGGTGACCTCACTGGCTCTGGCCCTGGGGCACATCACTTCGGGATCGGTCCTGGTCGAGGTGATCTTCGGCTATCCGGGCATCGGCACGGTGCTCTACCACGCCATCCGCGAGGTCGACTATTTCCTGATTCAGGGGATCATCTTCACGGTGATTGTGGGCATCGGTCTGGCCACCCTGATCCTCGACCTGGCCTATCCGCTCATTGACCCACGGATCAGCTACCGGAGGGCGTAAGAATGGCCAAAGTCACGGAACCGGGCGCGGTCGCCGTCCAACCAGTCCCATCCCCTGCCCACCCACTGGCCGGGCTCGCCGCCCGGGGACGCGGTGTGCTCCGGTACATGCGCCGCAACCCGAGCCTGGTGGTGGGGATCGTGCTCCTCTCGGCGCTGCTCCTGTTCTGGCTGGTGGGCAGCCTCTTTGTGGACACCAGCCGGGCCCGACCGCTGTCGGTGATGCCCAACCAGCCGCCCTCCTGGCAGTACCCGCTGGGGACCGATCGCCAGGGGCGCGACCTCCTGGCCACGATGATCGCCGGGACACCGCTGACCCTCTGGATTGGGCTGCTGGCCGGCGCCATCGGGCTGGGGATCGGCACCACTCTGGCCTTCGTCTCGGCCTACTACGGCGGGGTGGTTGACACCATTATCCGCAGCGTCGTCGATATCCTGCTGACCGTGCCCGGCCTGCTGGTGCTTATCATCGTGGCCGTCTCGGTCCGCTCCAGCCTGACGGTCGAACAGATGGCGCTGGTCATCGCCTCGCTGGCCTGGCTCTGGCCGACCCGCACCATTCGCTCCCAGGTCCTCTCGCTCAAAGAGCGCGCCTTTGTCCAGGTCGCCCGCCTCTCGGGCATGAGCGGACCGGAGATCATTGTGAAAGAACTGATGCCCAATCTCCTGCCCTACCTGGCGGCCACCTACGTGGGCGCGGTGGGCAGCGCGGTTCTCTCCTCCATCGGGCTGGAGGTGCTGGGCCTCGGCCCGATGGACGCCCCCACCCTGGGCATGACCATCTACTGGGTCAACTACTACTCGGCCCTGCTGCACGGCATGTGGTGGTGGTTCCTGCCGCCGGTGGTCATCATCGCCATCCTCTTCATCGGCCTGTTCAATCTGGCCGCCGGGCTGGACGAGATCGCCAACCCCCGCCTGCGACGGGCGGTCTGAGCCCAGGTCGACGGGGCTACCGAACCGTGGTGCGGCCAGAAGAGAGGGCTGGCCCGCCCAGCCGTTTGGATTCCGCGCACAGTGGAAGGAGGCATTTTATGTCTGTTCGGGTGACCCGGCGACGCCTGGTCAAGCAGCTGGCGATTCTGGCGGCGCTGGGGCCGCTGGCGGCGGCCTGCGCCCCGGCCCCCCAGCCCACACCGACCCCCAAGCCCGCCGAGAAACCGGCCGAAAAACCCGCCCAGCCCACACCCACCGCCACCCCCGCCCCCGCCGCCAAACCCGCCGAAAAGCCGGCCCAGCCCACCCCCACCCCCGCCGCCGTCGCCAAGGTCCGCGATGTCCCCCGCAACCGCACGCTCGTTCTCATCTGGGGCGGTCGGGAGGGCCGTCACATCGACCACGACCTCTGGAATCCCTACGCCATCGGCGCCAACCACCAGAACGGGCCGGGGATCTTCTACGAGCCGCTGGCCTTCTACAGCGCCTTCGCCGACAAGATG